>NZ_LZIC01000020.1 GCF_001667185.1 Mycobacterium sp. 852002-50816_SCH5313054-b
GGGTGGAGGGGTATGCGCTGACTGGCCTGTCGACCAGTGTGGCGTCGGGGCGGGTGGCCTACGCGTTGGGGTTGCAGGGCCCGGCCATTACGATCGACACGGCGTGTTCGTCGTCGTTGGTGGCCACGCATTTGGCGTGTCAGTCGCTGCGCAACGGCGAGTCGACTCTGGCTCTGGCCGGTGGTGTGACGGTGATGACGACGCCGTCGGTGTTCACCGAGTTCGCCCGCCAGCGCGGGTTGGCCGCTGATGGGCGCTGTAAAGCGTTTTCGGCCGACGCCGATGGCACCGGCTGGGGCGAAGGGGCCGCGGTGCTGGTCCTGGAGCGGCTGGGCGATGCCCAGCGCCACCGCCACCCGGTGTTGGCGGTGATCGCGGGATCGGCGATCAACCAAGACGGCGCGTCGAACGGGTTGACCGCCCCCAACGGGCCCGCCCAACAGCGGGTGATCGCCCAGGCGGCGGCCAACGCCGGTGTGGGGCTTGATCAGGTCGATGTGGTGGAGGCCCACGGCACCGGCACCTCGCTGGGTGATCCGATCGAGGCCGGCGCTCTGCTCGCCACCTACGGCACCGCCCGTGATGCCGGGCAGCCGTTGTGGTTGGGGTCGATCAAATCCAACATCGGGCACACTCAGGCTGCTGCCGGTGTGGCGGGGATGATCAAGATGATCGAGGCGCTGCAGCACGACATGCTGCCCCCGACGCTGAACGTTGATCGTCCCAGCCCGCACGTGGATTGGTCGGCGGGCACGGTGCGCCTGCTCACTGAGGCGGTGCCGTGGCCGGTCACCGATCATCTGCGCACCGCGGCGGTGTCGTCGTTTGGGATCAGCGGCACCAACGCGCACGTGATCCTGCGACAGGCCCCGGAGATCGAACCGGACCGGGCGACCCAGGAGGGTGTCGAGTTCGGGGTGGCGTTGTGGGCGGTGTCGGCGCGTACCGGCGCGGCGTTGAGCGCGCAGGCCGACCGGCTGCACCAACACCTGCTCGGCCACCCCGAGCTGGATCTGAGCGAGGTGGCCTACAGCCTGGGCGCCACCCGCACCCACCACCCGTATCGGGCGACCATCACCGGATCGGCACAGAGTGCTGACCCGCGCCAAGGGCTGCTGGAGGCGCTGGATGCCCTGCGCGACGGCGGGCCGCACCCGCAGCTGACCCGCCACCATTACCTGGCTCACCTGCGGGGTAAGACCGTGTTCGTGTTGCCCGGCCAAGGTGCCCAGTACCCGGGCATGGGGCGGCAGCTTTATGAACACCACCGCGTGTTCGCCGCCACCGTCGACGCCTGCGATGAGGCGTTGCGCCCGTTCACCGACTGGTCGGTGCGCGACGTCTTACGCCAGGACCCGGGCGCTCCGGGGTTGGAGCGCGTCGAGGTGGTGCAGCCGGTGTTGTTCACCCTGATGGTCTCGCTCGCCGAGGTGCTCAGCCACTACGGCATTGTTCCCGACGCGGTGATCGGTCACTCCCAGGGCGAGATCGCCGCGGCGTATATCGCCGGGGTGCTGGCGTTGCCCGAGGCCGCCAAGGTGGTGGCGCTGCGCAGCCAGGCGCTGCGCGACCTGCGCGGCACCGGCGGCATGGCGTCGGTGCTGCTGGCCGCCGAACAACTGCAGCCACGCCTGCAACCCTGGGGCGAAGCGCTGAGCATCGCGGCGATCAACGGCCCCTCGCACACCATCATCAGCGGCGACCCCACCGCGCTCGAGGAGTTCGCCGCGGCCGGTGAGCGCGACGGCCTGCACATCCGCCACATCGCCGTCGACTACGCCTCGCACTCGGCTCAGGTGCAACCGGCACGCGAGCGCCTGCTGGCCGGGCTGGCCGGCCTGACTCCGGTACCCGCACGCATCCCACTGTATTCCACCGTGGGACAAGCAGTTTCGGCCGAACCGCTGGACACCACCACCATGGACGCCGACTACTGGTATCGCAACCTGCGCGAGCCGGTCGGATTCCACGACCGGGTCCTTGAGCGCCTGGGCGCCGGCGAATGCACCTTCGTCGAGCTCTCCCCACACCCGGTGCTCGCCCCGGCGCTCACCGACACCCTGGCCCAGGCCGCCGGGCGGACCCAATCATCGGTGATCATCACCCTGCACCGCGACCGCCCCGACCACGACAGCCTGGCCACCACCCTGGCCCAGCTACACAACCACGGCCACAGCCCATCATGGACGGCCCTCTACCCCCACGCCCACACCGTCGCCCTGCCCACCTACCCCTTCGAGCACCGCCGCTACTGGCTGGCCCCCACTCCGGCCGGCGACGCCGGCGGCCTCGGGCTGGACCGCGCGGAACACCCGTTGTTGGGCGCCGTCGTCGGGCTGGCCGACCAAGACCAGTTCATGGTCAGCGGGCGGCTGTCGACCGGCACCCAGGGCTGGCTGGCCGGCCATCAGGTCAACGACACCGTGCTGTTCCCCGCGACCGGCTTCGTCGAGGTGCTCCTGCGGGCCGGTGAGCTGGCCGGCTGCCCGGCGATCGACGAGCTGGTCCTGCATACCGCCCTGATTCTGTCGGAGCAGGCCCCGGCCGATCTGCAGATCCTCGTGCAACCGCTCGACGAGCAGGGGCGGCGCCCGTTCACCGTGCACTCGCGCACCGGCGGTCAACTTGCCGACGCGTGGACGCTGCACGCCAGCGGCGCGCTGAGCGCCGATCAGCCCGCCGCGGGCCCGCCCACGCCCTCGCCGGGGGTCGAGGCGCTCGACCAGGACGATTTCTACGACAGGCTGGCCCAGCGCGGCTACCACTACGGCGGTCCGTTCCGGTCGGTGCGGGGCATCGGCGCCGACCCGGCCCGGCCCGACGTCGTCTACGCCGAGGTGGCGTTGCCCGCCGGGACCGATGTCGCCGGCTACGGCATCCACCCCGCCCTCCTCGACGCCGCCCTGCACCCGCTGGCCGCCGTGTTGGACCGCACCGACGGGGCGGACCCGGCGTCGCTGCGGGTGCCGTACGCGTTCACCGGGGTCACCCTGTATGCCACCGCCGCCAGCCAGCTCCTTGTGCAGCTGACCCGCACCGCCGAGGACACGTTCGAGCTGCGCGCCACCGACCCCACCGGCGCGCCGGTGATCACCATCGGCGCGTTGACGCTGCGCGCCGTCTCCGACCAGATCGGGCGGCCTTCGATGGCCGGGCTAGCCGACAGCCTGTTCGAGCTGACCTGGCCGCCGGCGCCCGAGCTGGCCGCTGCGTCGACGTCCCAGCCACCGGCGTGGGCGGATAACGACCTCGCCTCGGTGACGGCGCCCCCGGAGCTGGTGATCTGGCCGCTGCCGCACGCCGACGAACGCGATCCGCTGCGGCGCGCGCACACCCTCACCCGCGACGTCCTGGCCCAGCTTCAGGGCTGGCTGGCCCGGCCCGACGCCGCCCACGCTCACCTGGTGGTCGTCACCCGTCGCGCAGTCAGCATCGGCGCGTACGACGGCGTTCCCGATCCGGCGCACGCCGCCGCCTGGGCGTTGATCCACACCGCCCAGAACGAGAACCCCGACCGCATCACCTTGCTCGACACCGACGGCTCCGGGGACATGCTGGCGGCCATCGCCTCGGCTCGACCGGCCGGCGAGCCGCAGCTGGCCCTGCGCAACGGGGCGCTCCACATTCCCCGCCTGGCCCGCACCCCGATCCTGGCGCCGCCGGATACGCCCGACTGGCAGTTGGGTACCGCCCGCAAGGGTGACCTGGCCAACCTGACGCTGCTCCCCACCGACCCACCAAACACGCTGGCGCCGGGGCAGATTCGCGTCCAGGTACGCGCCGCCGGGCTGAACTTCCGGGACGTGGTCGTGGCGTTGGGCGCCATCGCCGACGACGGCCTGGGCAGCGAAGCCGCCGGGGTGGTCCTGGAAGCCGCGCCCGGGGCATCGGTGCGTCGCGGGGATGCGGTGATGGGGCTGTTCCCGCACAACGCGTTCGCGCCCACCGCGATCGCCGACGAGCGCATGGTGGTACCCGTCCCGGCCGGATGGTCGTTCACCCAGGCCGCATCCGCGCCGATCGTCTATCTGACCGCCTACATCGCTTTGGTCGAGATCGCCGGGCTGTCCGCCGGACAGCGGGTGCTCATCCACGCCGGCGCCGGCGGCGTCGGGCAGGCCGCCATCCAGATCGCCCGCCACGTGGGTGCCGAGGTTTTCGCGACCGCGCACCCCGACAAACAGCACGTGCTGACCGGGCTAGGGGTCGACCCGGCTCACATCGCGTCGTCGCGCACGCTGGATTTCGTCGACACCTTCAAGGCGGCCACCGACGGGCAGGGCATGGACGTCGTACTCAACAGCCTCGCCGGGGATTTCGTCGACGCTTCGCTGCAATTGCTGCCCCGCGGAGGCAGTTTCGTCGAAATCGGCAAGACCGACATCCGCGTCGCCGCCGACATCGCCGCAGCCCATCCCGGAGTCGACTACCAGGTCTACGACTTGTCCAGTGCGCCACCGGAATCCCTGCAACCGGCCTGGGCGGCCCTGATGAAGCTGTTCGACGCCGGTGCGCTCAAGCCGTTGCCCACCACCAGCTACGGTCTGGTGAACGCGCCCCAGGCCTTCCGCGACATGAGCCAGGCCCGCCATACCGGGAAGATCGTCCTGATCCCGCCCCCGGTGTTGGATCCCGAGGGCACGGCGCTGATCACCGGTGGCACCGGGATGCTGGGCGCGCTGTTCGCCGAGCATCTGGTCACCCGGTACGGCATCCAGCATCTGCTGCTGCTGTCGCGCAGCGGCCCCGACGCTCCCGGGGCGGGCGAACTGCACGAACGTCTGACCGGGCTGGGTGCCCAGGTTTCGATCATCGCCTGTGACACAGGCAATCCCACCGACCTGGCCGCGGCGCTCGGCACCGTCGCGGACGGCCACCCGTTGACCGCGGTCATCCACGCCGCCGGCGTCCTCGATGACGCCGTCGTGACCGACCTGAGCACCGAGCAACTCGATGCGGTGTTGGTCGCCAAAGCCGACGCCGCCTGGCATCTGGATCGCCTCACCGCCGACCGCGACCTCGCCGCGTTCGTCTTGTTCTCCTCTGCCGCGGGAATACTGGGCAGCGCCGGACAGGCCAATTACGCTGCCGCCAACGCATTCCTGGACGCGCTGGCCCGCCGTCGCCAGCACACCCAACGTGCGGCCACCAGCGTCGCGTGGGGCTATTGGCAAACCCCGTCCGGGATGACCGCCCATCTCACCACGGGCGACCTGACCCGATTGGCCGCCGCCGGTCTGACCCCCATTACGAGCGAGCACGGCCTGACCCTCTTCGACGCCGCGCTGACCAGTCAGCGAGCCAACGTGGTCGCCAGCCCGTTCAACACCGGCGCGTTGACCCGCCAGGCGCGCCACAACACGCTGGACCCGATCCTGTCCGCCCTGACCCACATCCGGCCCCGAGCCGCCACCGCCAGCCCCCGGACACTGGCCGCCCGGCTGGCCGCCGAAACTCCCCGGCAACGGCTCGACACGCTCACCGCGATGGTCACCGCCACCACCGCCGCTGTGTTGGCCCACCCCGACCCCGCCACCCTCGATCCCGACCGTCCGTTCAAGGATCTCGGCATCGACTCGCTGACCGCCCTGGAGCTGCGCAACACCCTCAACCAGCGCACCGGCCTCGTCCTCCCCGCGACCCTGGCGCTGGACCACCCGAGCCCCACGGCGCTCGCGGCCCACCTGGCCGGCCTGCTCACCGACACCGCCGCGCCCGCAGTGCCGGCGGTTCAGGTCAGCACGAATGGCGTTGAGCCGGTGGACGATAGGCTCGCATATCTGGACCAGGCGGCATTTCTCGCGCTGCGAGCGGTGCACGGCGCGCTGATTCAGGTCACGTGGATCTACAACCGGCCCGTCGACGTCGAGGGGTTGCGGCGTTTTCACCGCAATCTCGGACGCGGGTTGCTGGGGCGCAGGATCGAACGGTCCGCGTTGCCGTTCGCGCGCGACCGCTGGGTCATGGCTCCGGCATCGGCCGACATCGATTTCGCCTCGACGCCGCGGCCGCGCGCCGAGGTGAACGCGTGGGCCGACGAACGGGCACGCCTTCCTCTTGACCCGGAGTGGGGACCCGGCTGGCATCTCGGGGTGCTTCCGCTGGAGGACGATGGGACCGCGGTCAGTCTGGTGGCGTCCCACACGATCGTCGACGCGATCGCGTTCGGCCAGGCGATCGAGGACGCCGCCGAGGGCAAGGTACGCGAATTCGGTTATCCGCCTGCGGGATCGCGCACGCTGGGGCGGGCTTTGCGTGAGGATCTTCGGCAGACGGTCAAGGACCTGCCCGACGTGGCGCACGCGTTGGGCGCCGTGGCTCGACGGGCCCGGCGCGACCGCCAAGAGCTCAGATCGTCGATGAAGGCGGCGCCGCCGTCCCCGAAAACGTCCAATGGCGATCAGACGGTCGAGGTGCCGGCGCTCACCGCCTACATCGACCTGGCGGAATGGGATGCTCGCGCGAAAGATCTTGGCGCAAGCAGTAACTCACTGGTGGCGGGAATCGCGTGCAGGCTCGCGGTGCGGGTCGGGCGCGTCCAGGACGACGGAACGGTCACCCTGCGATTCCTGGTATCGCTACGGACCGAGGACGATACCCGCGGCAATGCGCTCACGAGCGTCGACGTCACGGTCGACCCCACGCGGGCGGCGACGGACCTCGCCGGGATCCAGGCCAAGATCACGCAAGGAATCCTCGCCGCGATGGAGGACCCCGACAACGAGTGGCTGGCACCGCTGCCGCTCGCGGCGCTGACACCCGTGTGGGCGGCCAGGAAGGTCGCGGGGATGGCGGCCGGTGGTTCCACCCTTCCCGTCACGTGCTCCAACGTCGGTGATCTGTCCCCGGCGGCGAACCGGCCCGACGGCACTGACGCCGACTACGCGTACCTGAGAAACCTCGAGCCCGATATCAAGAAGAGCACGCTTGAGGCCATGGGCGGACAACTGTTCCTGGGTTCGGGCCGGGGCCAGGGGAAGATGTTTATCAGGATCTCCGCCTATCTGCTGGACCGGCCGAATACCAAAGAAGACCTGCGCGGGAGCGTTTCGGCTGCGTTCGCCGAATTCGATTTGGATGCCGAGATCGACTGCTGAGGGTGTAGCACCGCTCTTGCGCCACAGTGTGTTTGAGCTGATCTGGCTCGGCTGGAGAAATCGGCTATTTACCGCGGAATCGTGTTGAATTATCATGGAAATTCATGGTGAACAAAAGGTGAACGTAAGGTAAACGGATTCGATGCATGGCAGTGCGCCGTGGAACCGGAGGGGCGGCGCACGCACGCGGTGTAGATGCCAATACGCCGTCGGATGACGGCCCTATCCAGAACGGACGCCCCTCCATGTCCATCGGCACCACCGGCCACTCCGGTGCCCTGATCACGGCCATCGCCTTGCTCACTGGCGCTGCAATTCTGCGCGCGGGCGCAGCGACGGCCGACCCAAACCAAGACGACCGGTTCTTGGCGCTGCTCGATCAAGAGGGCATCCCTGCCGTGCAGGGTGTGCCGAACCTCATCGACACCGCCCATGACGTTTGTCGCACGCTCGACGCCGGCATGCCGGCGGCCGGACTCGTTGACGCGATGGTGAACAACGCGTTCGGCATCGATCCGTCCGAGCGTGAATACGCCCCCGGCCGACTCGCGCGCACCGAGGCGCGTTTCATCGCTGCGGCAGTGGGCGCGTACTGCCCACACAATCAGGGCAAGATCGCGTCGATCCGGGCCAATCGCACGGGATGGGAGGCGTCGGCGCGCCGGCTCGTCGTAGTTCCCTGCGGAGAGATCACCGATCCGAACCCGCCGCAGATTCCGACACCACCGCCCGCGGCGCAGATACAGGCGCCGCGCCAGCCGGTGGCGGCGCCGCCTCCACCGAAACGACCGCCACCTCCGGCGCAAAAGCAGCCGCCTCCACCGCAACAGGTGGCTGAGCCTCCACCACAAGAGCCGCCGCCCCCTGCGGTCGGTCCTCAGCCGGGTGGTGCTTCCGGCGGCAATGGCGGTGGTAACACCGGCGGCAGCGCCGGCGCCGTGCAGCCGGATCCATCGCCGGGCTTTGTCAGGCTCGCACCCTAACGGCCCTCAGACGTTACAGGCGGCCCGCCACGAAAGTCGCTGCCTGACCGGGCATTCCGTTGTGCGTATAGGACAGCTGCTCGGGAGAGAACAGCTCGTCATGCGTCGGCAGCGTCAGCAGCGGGCCTGGAGCGCACACCGGATCGCCGGGCGCACACAAGTCGATGGTCTTCGCCCCATACCAGGGGCTGAGTTCCGTTACGGGCGCGCCCAAGAATCTGCCCGTCGGATTCCCGAAGAGGGCGAGTGCCGCGACATGTTCCGCCTCGTCCGCCGTGAGTATGTCGGGGACCAAGCCCGCAATGGGTGCGCGAGAGATGGTGGTCAGATCTATCACGCCGGCCCCTTGGGAATATCCGCCGAGCACCAGCTTCGTGTTCGGACAGGTCGCAACCATGGACCGAACGTGAGCGTGCGCATCGACGGCGCCGGCGGACGCGGATGCGGCGAGATCGTCGCCGGCGGGGTAGTTGACCGGATACACCCCGAGGGAGCGGCCCCCGACCTGCGAGCGCAGCGCATCGATGAATTGTTGTCCGACCGCACCGACACCGGGTGCCTCGTCGGTGCCGCGGGCGAACGTCACCTCGGCATCCGGGCAGGGGGCGGCCGAGGCGGGGGAAATATGGCTCAGCAGTGTTGTCGAGGTGGTCACGACGGTGGCACCCAGCAAACGAGCGAGTTGGCGGGATCTCACGTTCCCATGCTGACACGTACGGCTCCCGCACAACACCCCGGACCACTGGCTAATTGCAACCAATAAACGCCTCGGTGGCCCGCAAAGAATAAGTCCGTAATATCGCGTCATGAGGCTTGTCGCGATAACACCAGGCGCGCATCGTGTCCTCAGCCTGGCGGTCGCCGGCCTGCTCGCGGCGGCATTGGTTGGGGCCCCGGCGGCATCGGCGGCGTGCCCCGACGCCGAAGTGGTCTTTGCTCGCGGGCGAGAGGAGCCGCCCGGCGTCGGCGCAGTCGGCGACGCATTCGTCAATTCGCTGCGCGGCAAGACGCGGATGTCGGTCGGCGTGTACGGGGTGAATTACCCCGCCAACATCACCACCGGCAGCGGAGCGAACGATATCGGCGCGCACGTTGAATCGATGGCCAGAAGTTGTCCGAACACCCGCATAGTGCTGGGCGGCTATTCGCTGGGTGCGGAGGTGGTTGACCGCGCGATGTGGGGTGGGCTGCCGCCGGGCGCGGATCAACACGTCGCGGCGGTCGCGTTGTTCGGTAACGGCACCCACGGGGTGGCCCCCGCGTTCGCCGGTAAGACGATCGACCAGTGCGCCGGCGGCGACCCCATCTGTGGGAGAGGCACGAATTGGCCGTCGCATCTGCAGCCCTCCTACATCGGCTCGGGGCTGGTGGATCAGGCCGCCGGCTTCGTCGCCGGCAGGCTTTAGGCCGCGATCGTCGACATCAGCGGACGCAGCGTCGCAAACAGCGCCTGCCGATCACGAAGATAGAAGTGGCCGCCCCGAAGGATCTGCACCGAAAAATCCGCCGTTGTGCGCGAACGCCATTCGCGCAAGTCGGCTTCACTCACAAGCGGGTCTTCGCTGCCGCCAAAGACATGAATCGGGCACGGCAGTTCCGCGGTGTCGCCTTCCTCGTCCGTCATGCACAACCGCAAGTCGTGTCGAGTGGCGGTGAGGGCCCGCTCGTGCAGCGTGGGCCAGCGCGTCAGTTGCGAAGGCAGTCCGCCCAGATCGCAGAGGAGCGCTGCGAGCTGTTGGTCGTCGAGTAGATCCACGACATGCAGTGGCGGCGGCACGTGTGGCGCACCGTACGCGGACAGGAACACCGCCCGTGGCACCGGAGAACCCTGCGCCGCGCGCATGCACGCCAACCGGTATGCCAGCAGGGCGCCGAAACTGTGGCCGAAGAAGATATGTGGCTGATCGAGGGCGGATCGCAGCTGATCATCCACCTCGTCGACGAGCTGCCGCAGCGTGGTGAAGCGCTGCCGATCGGTGACCTCGACCGGAATCACCTCGACGGCCGGGCTCAGCGCCTTGTTCCAGGCGTTGAATGCCAACCCGCCGCCTCCGGCATGGTGAAAGCAGAACAACCGCATGGCAGTCGCATTTCTCATCGTGGCTCACCGAAATCGCTGTCCCGCAAGCCCTTTGCGTTCAGCAGTCTCAGCTCCTCGGCCAGGACGTTCACCGTGAAGCGGATCTGTTCGGATGTGTGACAGCTGGTCACTAAGAAGCGCAGACGCGCTTGGTCTTCCGGTACGGCGGGGAAACGGACCGCGTCGGCATAGATGCCGTGCCGCAGCAAAGCGCCCGACAGTCGCAGCGCCGTACTCGAGCTGCCGACGATGCAGGCGATCGTATTGGTGCCCTCGCTGTCGGCGGTGTCGATGCCGGCTTCCCGGGCCAGGCTCACGAAGAGCGCGGCGTTCACGCGCAGCCGTCGCAGATGTTCAACCAGTGCGGGGCGCCCGGTGGCCCGTTGTTTTGGCGCCGCGGGGGCGACCACGTCGAGGCCGCGGGTGGTGTTCATGTCGTGCTCCGTTTCCGTCGTGGGTTGCGACCCGAGCGGGCCGCGCTCACGGGTAGGAGCGTCACGCGGGTCTCACACGGACACTTTTTGTGAGACTTTTTCCAACCAGCGACGAGGCGACAGTCTCGACTGCAGATTGCTCAGACGTCTATCGGCTTTGTCACTGGGGCGTTTCGAGGCGAATTGGAAGACCGATTGTTTCCCTGCGGCCATTGCGCCCAACAATGGGTTTCGACAGGTCCGCGGCATGGCAAAGGCCCTAGCCGTGAGGACACGCCTCACCGCAACACGAGCCGTCCGGCAGCACCCGAAAATATACCTTTTCCTCAACCGGCTCTGAACAGGACTGACTTCATGGCCCGCTCTGGGGTCACGCAGAGTTGACATCGCCAATCCGCGGCGTCGTAAACTACCCAAAGAAGCTCGTAGCTAACTGTCGACTCTTGATCAGAACGAATTGGTTTCAGATTGTCTGTGTTGATTCAACGGTTAAGGGAGTCGGAATGAAGTTCACGCTCACCCGCCTTGGCGCTGCGATCGTGGGTTGTGCCGCGGCGTGTGTGTTTTCCACCGCGGTTGCCACAGCTGACCCGCCTGACCCGCACCAGCCGGACATGACGAAGGGCTTCTGCCCGGGTGGTCGTTGGGGTTACGGCAATCTGGCCGTGTGCGACGGCGAGAAGTACCCCGACGGGTCGTTTTGGCACCAGTGGATGAAGACCTGGATCGTCGGCCCTCAGTTTTATTACGACTGCGTCGGCGGCGACGAACCCCTCCCGGGCCCGCCACCGCCGGGCGGCTGCAACGGGGCGATTTCTCCCGATCAGCCCGCCCCGCCCCCAACCTGATTCGCGGCGCAGCGGTCGCGAAATCACTCCCGAGTTTCGACCTCGATGCGTTTGGCCGCCGGCGCACCATTGGGCACCGGTACCGAGATCGCCAAAATGCCCTTTTCGTAGGTGGCACGGACGTCGTCGACGTCGGCTCCGGCCGGCAGTGGGACGGAGCGAGCGAAGGCTCCATAGCTGAATTCGGACCGGCCGCGGGATTCGACAGCCTGGCTGCGCACGGCCTTGATGGTGAGCATCCCGTCGTGCACGGTGATGTCGATGTCCTTCGCGGGGTCGACGCCGGGAATCTCGGCGCGCACCTCGTAGCGGCCGTCGTCGATCTCGTCCTCGACCCGAAGGAGGTTGCGGTCGAAGAGCGGGCGAAGGCCGGCCAACAGGGGACTACCACTGAAGAGCTCGGAGAGATCGGGCACGAGGGTTCTGGGTTGACGCTGGACTGGCAGAGTTGCCATGAATTCTCCTGAAATCGTTGCATCTCTTTCGATTTCGATCGAACCACTGTGGCGCCGCCGCGGCTAGACGGTACCCGCCGATGTTGCCGGGAGATTCATTGCCTGTTCAACCCACCTGCTTCAGCGTGTAGTGAGCCGTCGTCCGCTTAGGGTCATCGGCGAGCCTGGTCACCTCTTGGCGGATGGGATCCACGGCACCGCCCAACACACCGGGGCAGCCGTCGGGACACCGGACTTCCCACCACGAATCCGACCGGTGCGGCGGCCACGCGCCGACCAGTCCACCCCTCGGCTGGTAGCCGATCTCGGCCGCAAACTTCCTGAGGTTGCCGACGTGGTGGTGTGCCGGGCAGAAGAGCGATACATCGATAGCGAGGTTGTCCGTGTCGTTCATGGCCGTCATTCTCCCTCCCGGCAGCGTGATCACAATCACGGAGCGCACACGAAGATACTTGAGTGTAGTCGGTTGACTACACTACGCGTGCTGTGGTGTAGTCAACTGACTACACCACTCAAGGAGAACGGAACCATGACCACAGCCCGCGCGCGGGATCTCGTCAACCATCTAGCCACCGACCTTGCGGCGCCCAGCGGGGCAACCTGGGTCGACGAATGGGAGAGCATCGAGGCGGCCTTCAGGGTGTTCGACGGCCCGGAGTGGCGAATCATCCGGGTCGCCAACCACGGGCGATGCGCCGGTGTCGGCGATATCGTGGTGTCCGTTGTCGGGCGGCAGTACGCCGATGGGCACGCCGAACGCGAGATCATCATTGACGGCGCCTGCACCCCGGTCGTCACGCCCGCCGAAGCGCGGATGCTGGGCAGCGCGTTGATCGCCGCCGCCGACGCGGCTGACGGGTGACTTAAGGGCCACGCCCAGCCTGCCTGGGCTCTGAGCTGGCCACCGCCGCCGCAAAATCTTGCTTGCAGTGCCCCCGGCACGACTCGAACGTGCGACCTAGGGATTAGAAGGCCCTTGCTCTATCCACCTGAGCTACGGAGGCAATGTGCAGGTCAGTCTATCGAACGCGACACGCCCGAAGGACTCGCCGAGCGCGACGCGCCCGAAAAGTCTTCCAGCGGAGCGCTTATCGGTTATCGTGTGAGCCTCGACACACGTACAACATCGGTTGATAAACAGCCGTTAACCGCAACGACGCGTGTGCATAACGTCGAGGGGTGCGTTGAATGAGCGTGGCCTTGAACCTGACTTCGCGGTGCTCGCAGGCCGGTACGCAGGCATTGCGCCTGGCGGCCGACGCCAGGGATACCTGCCGAGCCGGCGCGTTGCTGCTGCGTGGTTCGCCGTCGGCGGTCGGCTGGGTTGCCGGCTGGCTCTCCACCGAATTTCCCCCGCACGTGGTGACCGGCCACGCGTTGTCGCGGGTCACGCCGCCGGCCATTGGCCGCGTCGGCACCTCGTGGGCCGCGCAGAAAGCCGATCAGGCCCTCACCGCAGCCCTGGAAGGGTGCTTCGGGCCGGACTTCCCTGACCTGGTGCGCCACCCCGCCTGCGCCCCGTCCGAGTGCGCCTCGCACGGGGGTCTCCTGCGCAGGCAAGGGCGGCACTCCCGCTACGCGGCGCAAACCTCAGACATCCGCTACGGTCCGGGGGGCGTCGAACACCTGCTCGACATCTGGCGGCGTCACGACATGGCGCCCGGCCGCCGCGCACCGGTCCTGATCCAGGTTCCCGGGGGCGCGTGGTCCGTCAATGGCAAACGCCATCAGGCCTACACGCTGATGAGCCACATGGCCGAACTCGGCTGGATCTGCGTCTCGATCAACTACAGCAGGAGCCCGCGCTGCACCTTTCCGACGCACCTCGTCGACGTGAAGAGGGCGATCGCGTGGGTCCGCGAGAACATCGCCGACTACGGCGGCGATCCCGACTTCATCGCGATCACCGGCGGGTCGGCGGGCGGGCACCTGGCGTCGCTGGCCGCGCTCACCCCGAACGACCCAACGTTCCAGCCCGGCTTCGAGGGCGCCGACACCACCGTCCAGGCCGTCGCGCCGTACTACGGCGTCTACGACTTCACCGACGCCGAGAACATGCACGAGTTGATGCTGCCGTTCCTCGAGCAGTTCGTCCTGAAGACCCGTTACAGCGAAAACCCCGACCGGTTCCGGTCGGCGTCGCCGATCACGTACGTGCACAACGAGGCGCCGCCGTTCTTCGTGCTGCACGGCGAGAAGGACGAACTGGTGCCCAGCGGCCAGGCTCGCGCCTTCTGCGCCGCGCTGCGCGACGCCGGTGCCGCCACGGTCGCCTATGCCGAACTCGCCAACGCCCACCACGCCTTCGACATCACCCCGACGGTCCGATCGCAGCTGGCCGCCGGCGCCGTCGCCGACTTCCTGGGCGTCGTCTACGGGCGCCGCGCCTACCCGCTGACGGATTCGGTGCCGATGCCGACAACGTCCGCCAGCTGAGCGGGCGCCACGTTTCGCGCAGCGGGTCGCGCCTTTCACCCCCGCGGCATCCCGACTAGCGTTGGGTGGGCAATCCGGTACGCGGGTCCGAGGCAGGAGGCTTGGTCGGCGGTGACAACGTTGGCGCGTCGAGTTCATCATGGCTAAGTCCGTCGGGGCCGTTAAGTTGTCCGACGAGCTCGGACCCGTCGACTATCTGATGCATCGGGGTGAAGCCAATCCCCGGACCCGGTCGGGGATCATGGCGCTCGAACTCCTCGATTCGACGCCGGACTGGGATCGGTTTCGCACCCGATTCGAAAACGCCTCACGGCGGGTGCTGCGGCTGCGGCAGAAGGTCGTCGTTCCGACGCTGCCGACGGCATCCCCGCGTTGGGTGGTCGATCCCGACTTCAACCTGGACTTCCACGTGCGCCGGGTGCGCGTGTCCGGATCCGGCACGCTGCGCGAGGTGTTCGACCTCGCCGAGCTGATCCTGCAGTCGCCGATGGACATCTCGCGGCCGCTGTGGACCGCCACGCTGGTGGAGGGCCTGGCCGACGGCAAGGCCGCGACGCTGCTGCACGTCAGCCACGCCGTCACCGACGGCGTCGGTGGCGTCGAGATGTTCGCCGAGATCTATGACCTCGAGCGCGACCCACCACCCAGGGCGACGCCCCCGCAACCCATTCCGCAGGACCTGACGCCCAACGACCTGATGCGGCAAGGCATCAACCGCCTGCCCTTCGCCATCGTCAACGGCGTCGTGGGCGCCGTGGCCGGGGCGGTGTCGGCGGCGGGCAAGGCGGTGCTCGATCCCGTGTCCACGGTCGGGGGCGCCGTCGGTTATGCCATATCCGGCATGCGGGTGATGAACCGTGCCGCGGAGCCGTCGCCGCTACTGCGCCGGCGCAGCCTGGCCAGCCGCACCGAGGCGATCGACATCCCGCTCGCCGACCTGCACAAGGCCGCCAAGGCCGGCGGCGGATCGATCAACGACGCCTACCTCGCCGGCCTGTCGGGCGCCCTGCGGCGCTACCACACGGCGCTCGGTGTGCCGATCAGCACGCTGCCGATGGCGGTGCCGGTCAGCCTGCGGGCCGACGCCGACACCGCCGGCGGCAACCGGTTCACCGGCGTCAACCTGGCGGCGCCGCTGGGCACCGCCGACCCCGTCTCGCGGATGAAGAAGATCCGCGCCCAGATGACGCAGCGGCGCGACGAGCCGGCCATGAACATCGTCGGATCGATCGCGCCGGTGCTCAGCGTGTTGCCCACGGCGGTGCTGGAGGGTCTGACCGGCTCGGTGATCGGCTCGGACGTGCAGGCCAGCAACGTCCCGGTCTATCCGGGTGACACCTACATCGCCGGCGCAAAGGTGTTGCGGCAGTACGGCATCGGACCGCTGCCCGGCGTGGCGATGATGGTGGTGCTGATCTCGCGCGGCGGTTGGTGCACGATCACCGTGCGCTACGACAGGGCGGCGGTGCGCAACGAGGCGTTGTTCGCCCAGTGCCTGCTGGAGGGCTTCGACGAGATCCTGGCGCTGGCCGACGACCCGGTGCCCCGCGCGGTGCCCGCCTCGTTCATCGAACCGGCCGTTTCGTCGCGATCGGCGGCGGGCTCATGAGCCCGTCCCAGGAGCGCGGCACCCCGAAGCCGGGGCAGGACTTGCGGCTGCCCGGCTCGGTCGCCGAGATCATGGCCAGCCCACCGGGGCCGAAGATCGGCGCGTTCTTCGACCTGGACGGCACCCTGGTCGCCGGCTTCACCGCCGTCATCCTGACCCAGGAGCGCCTCCTGCGCCGCGACATGGGGGTGGGGGAGCTGCTCAGCATGGTGCAGGCCGGCCTGAGCCACACCCTGGGCCGCATCGAATTCGAAGACCTCATCGGCAAGGCCGCCGCCGCGCTGACCGCCCGCCTGCTCGACGACCTGGAGGAGATCGGCGAACGGCTGTTCGTGCAACGGATCGAGTCGCGGATCTATCCCGAAATGCGCGAGCTGGTGCGGGCCCACGTGGCCCGCGGCCACACCGTGGTGCTCAGCTCGTCGGCGCTGACCATCCAGGTCAACCCGGTGGCGCGCTTCCTCGGCATCTCCAACATGCTCACCAACAAGTTCGAGACCAACGAGGACGGGATGCTCACCGGCGGCGTGCAGAAGCCGATCCTGTGGGGGCCGGGCAAAGCCGCTGCCGTGCAACGCTTTGCGGCCGAGAACGGCATCGACCTCAAGGACAGCTACTTCTACGCCGACGGCGACGAGGACGTCGCCCTGATGTATTTGGTCGGTAATCCGAGGCCGACCAACCCCGAGGGGAAGATGGCCGCCGTGGCCAAGCGCCGCGGCTGGCCGATCCTGCGGTTCGACAGCCGGGGACGCCTGGGCCTGCGGCGCCAGATACGAACGCTCGCCGGCTTCGGCTCGATGTTCCCGGTCGCCGCCGGCGCGGTGGGAATCGGCGTGCTGACCCGCAACCGGCGTCGCGGCGTGAACTTCTTCACCTCGACCTTCTCCCAGCTGTCACTGGCGATCGCCGGGGTGCAGCTCAACGTCATCGGCGAGGAGAACCTCAACGCGCAGCGCCCGGCGGTGTTTATCTTCAACCACCGCAACCAGGTTGACCCCGTCATCGCGGGCGCGCTGGTGCGCGACAACTGGGTCGCCGTGGGCAAGAAGGAGTTGCAGAAAGACCCGATCATGGGCACGCTGGGCAAGCTGCTCGACGGCGTGTTCATCGACCGCGACGATCCGGTCGCCGCGGTGGAGACGATGCACACGGTCGAAGACCGGGCCCGCAAAGGGCTTTCGATCGTGATCGCCCCGGAGGGCACTCGGGTGGATACCACCGAAGTCGGGCCGTTCAAGAAGGGGCCCTTCCGCATCGCGATGGCGGTGGGCATCCCGATCGTGCCGATCGTCATCCGCAACGCCGAGATCGTCGCCGCCCGAAACTCCACCGTGATCAACCCCGGCACGGTCGACGTCGCGGTGTTCCCCCCGATTTCGGTGCGGGACTGGACGATTGAGACCCTGCCGGAGCGCATCGCCGAGGTGCGTCAGCTGTACCTGGACACGCTGGCCAACTGGCCGGTCGACGAGTTGCCCGGGGTCGATCTGCACGCCGAGAAGAAGGCGGCGAAGAAAGCTCCGAAGAAGGCCCCGGAAAAGGCCAAAGCCCCCGCGAAGAAAGCGCCCGCGAAGAAGGCGGCGAAGAAGGCCGCGCCCAAGGCCAAGCCGGCGAAGGCCAACACGAACGCGTCCAAAGTCGCGCTGAAAGACGGTGAGGCACAACAGCCTCGAGGGCGGCCGTGACCAAACCGGCCGCGGATGTCAGCGCGATCCTCGCCGCCCAAGATTCGCTGATATTGGCGTCCATGACCTCGCCGGTCGAGAGGGAGCTGGTCATGGGCTGGGTGGGCCAGCAGCGCGCCGGCAACTCCGGGGCCACGTTCGAGGTGTTGGCGCTGCCGCAACCCGAGGCGGCGCCGACGGCGCTGTCCGAGCTTGCCGAACGGCTCGAATCCGAATCGAACGACGACCGATCGGTCGTGCCGGTGCGCGTGTTCTGGCTGCCGCCGGCCCAGCGCGGCAGGGTCGCCCAGTTGGCCGGGCTGCTTCCCGGCCAGGATCCCTACCACCCCAACCAGCGTCAGCAACGACGCATCGCGCGCGACGATCCGCAACGCGCGCGGGTAGTGGCCGGCGAACCCGCCAAGGTCTCCGAACTCCGTCAGCAGTGGCGCGACACCACCGTCGGTGACCACAAGCACGACTTCGCGCACTTCGTCACCCGCCGCGCCATCCTGGCGCTGGAACGCGCCGAATACCGAATCCTTGGACCGCAATACAAGTCGCCGCGGCTGGTCAAACCGGAAATCCTGGCATCCACGCGGTTTCGCGCGGGCCTGAAAAGGATCCCGGGCGCCACCGTCGAGGAAGCCGCGAAGATGCTCGACGAGCTCGCCACCGGCTGGAGCCGGGTGTCCGTCGACCTCGTCGGCGTCCTCGGCAGGGCACTGAGCCGAGGGTTCGATCCCGACATCGACTACGACGAGTATCAAATCGCCGCCATGCGCGCCGCGCTGGAAACCCATCCCGCGGTGTTGCTGTTCTCGCACCGCTCCTACATCGACGGCGCGGTGGTGCCGGTGGCGATGCAGGAGAACCGGCTCCCGCCGGTGCACGTGTTCGCCGGCATCAACCTGTCGTTCGGGGTGATGGGGCCGCTCATGCGCCGCTCCGGCGTCATCTTCATCCGCCGCAACATCGGCAGCGACCCGCTTTACAAGTACGTGCTGCGCGAGTACGTCGGCTACATCGTCGAGAAACGCTTCAACCTGAGCTGGTCCATCGAAGGGACGCGCTCGCGGACCGGAAAGATGTTGCCGCCCAAGCTCGGTCTGCTGTCCTATGTGGCCGACGCATACCTGGACGGCCGCAGCGAAGACATCCTGCTGCAGCCGGTGTCGATCGGATTCGACCAGCTGCACGAGACGGCCGAATACGCCGCCTACGCCCGCGGCGGCGAGAAGACACCCGAAGGCGCCGTATGGCTCTACAACTTCATCAGGGCGCAGGGCGAACGCAACTACGGCAAGATCTATGTCCGCTTCCCCGAGGCGGTCTCGATGCGGCAGTACCTCGGTCCGCCGCACAGCCCGCTCGCGCAGGATCCGGACGCCAAACGGCTTGCACTGCACAAGATGTCGTTCGAGGTGGCATGGCGGATCTTGCAGGCGACGCCCGTGACGGCGACGGGTTTGGTGTGCGCGCTGCTGCTGACCACCCGCGGCGCGGCGTTGACGCTCGGTCAGCTGCACCACACCTTGCAGGACTCGCTGGACTATCTCGAGCGCAAGCACAACCCGATGTCGACGAGCGCGTTGCGGCTGCGCACCCGCGACGGGGTGCTCGCCGCCGTCGACACGTTGTCCAACGGGCACCCCATCACCCGGGTCGACGGTGGCCGGGAGCCGGTGTGGCTCATCGGGCCCAGCGAGCAACACGCCGCGGCGTTCTACCGGAACTCGGTGATCCACGCCTTCTTGGAGACCTCGATCGTCGAACTCGCGCTCGCGTACGCCAGACGAGCGGAGGGCGATCGCCTCGAGGCCTTCTGGACGCAAGCGATGCGGCTGCGCGATCTGTTGAAGTTCGATTTCTATTTCGCCGACTCGGCGACGTTCCGCGACAACATCGCCGAAGAGATGACGTGGCACGACGACTGGGAAGCCCACGTCGCCGCCGGCGGTGACGAGATCGACGCGATGCTGTTCGCCAAGCGCCCGTTGATGTCGGACGCAATGTTGCGGGTGTTCTTCGAGGCGTACGAGATCGTCGCCGACGTGTTGCGCGACGCGCCGGCCGGCGTCGCCCAAAAGGAGTTGACGGCCTTGGCGCTGGGGGTGGGCCGGCAACATGTCGCCCAATCCCGCGTCCGCAGCAGCGAATCGGTGTCGACGCTGCTGTTCGCCACCGCGTATCAGGTGGTGGTCGACCAGGATCTGATCGAGCCCGCCGACGATCTCGCCGACCGGCGGACCGCCTTCCGGCGGGAAATGCGGGACATCCTGCATGATTCCGATCACGTCGGGCGGATCGCGCGGACGCAGTTCGTCGCCCGCGAGGCCAAAGCCCGTCTGGACAGCCAGGCTCGGTAGGCGCGGTGCGCCCCATACGCTGGGTGCATGACGGTCGACCAGCCTGTAGCCGTGCGCCGCGCGTTGGTGTGGCCGGTGCTGATCGGCGTCGCCGTGCTGGCGGGCTGCACGGCCGCCGGCATCGGCGCGCTGTCGCTGGCGGACGCGCTGTCGGCCACCGGCCTACCCGATCCGGGCCCGGCCACCACGCTGGGGCTGCCCTTCATCCGGGCGGCGGGGGAGATCGCCGCGGTCCTGGCCGTCGGGTCGTTTCTTTTCGCCGCGTTCCTGGTGCCGCCGCAGACCAGCGGGGTCCTCGACGCCGACGGGTACCGCGCGCTGCGCACCGGGACGGTGGCCTTGGGCGCCTGGGCGGTGTGTGCCGCTCTGCTGGTCCCGCTGACCATCTCCGACGTATCCGGTCATCGGCTGGCCGACCTCGACCCGGGCACCATCTGGTCGCTGGCCGGCCTGGTCAACACCGCCTCCGCCTGGCGCTGGACCGCGATCGTGGCCGCGGTGGTCACGCTGGCGAGCCTGTCGGTGCTGCGCTGGTCCTGGACGCCGGCGCTGGTCGCCGCCTCGTTGGTGACGCTGCTTCCGCTCGGGCTGACCGGTCACTCGTCGGCCGGCGGTTCGCACGACCTCGCGACCAACAGCCTGCTGATCCACCTCGTCGCCGCCAGCCTGTGGGCGGGTGGTCTGCTCGCCCTGCTCGCACACGCGCTGCGCCGCGGCGACCACACCGGGCTGGCGGCACGGCGGTTCTCGATGGTGGCCCTATGGTGCTGGGTCGCGATGGCGCTGAGCGGATCGGTCAACGCCCTGGTGCGCGTGTTGCCGTCCGACCTGCTGACCACCGAGTACGGGCGGCTGGTGGTCGCCAAGTTCGTCGCGCTGTGCACGCTGGGAGTACTGGGGTGGCGCCAGCGTCGCTCCGCGGTAGCCGCGTTGCAGGCCGACGCGAGCAGGTCGGGCGCGCGCAGGGCGCTGGTCGGGCTGGCGCTGATCGAGGCCGCGGTATTCGGCCTCACCTTCGGCATCGCCGTCGGGCTGGGCCGGACGCCACCGCCGCCGCCTCCAGCCCGGCCGCCCACGATTCCCGAAGCCGAGATCGGCTACGACTTCGACGGCCCGCCCACCGTGGCGCGCATCCTGTTCGACTGGCGCTTCGACCTGATCTTCGGCACCGCCGCCATCGTCCTCGCCGCGCTGTACGTGGCGGGGGTGGTGCGGCTGCGCCGCCGCGGCGATCGCTGGCCGCCGGGGCGGACCGTGGCCTGGCTGCTGGGCTGCCTGGCGTTGCTGTTCGTGACCTCGTCGGGCGTCGGGCGGTACATGCCGGCGATGTTCAGCATGCACATGGTCGCGCACATGGGCCTGTCGATGCTGGTGCCGATTCTGCTGGTACTGGGCGCCCCGGTCACCCTGGCGTTGCGGGCGCTGCCCGCCACCGGCCGCGCCGATCCGCCCGGCATGCGGGAATGGCTGCTGGCCGCGCTGCACAGCCGCCTGTCGCGGTTCCTGACCAACCCGGTGGTCGCGACCGTGCTGTTTGTCGCCGGCTTCTACGGGCTGTATTTGTCCAACCTCTTCGACACCACGGTGAGCAGTCACGCCGGGCATCTGGCGATGAACGTGCATTTCCTGCTCAGCGGCTACCTGTTCTATTGGGTCGTCATCGGGGTGGACCCGACGCCGCGGCCCATCCCGCCGCTGGCCAAGGTCGGCGTGGTGTTCGCGTCGCTGCCGCTGCACGCGTTCTTCGGCGTGGTGCTGATGGGCACCCGACAGGTGCTCGGCGGCGACTACTACCGCTCGCTCGGCCTGCCCTGGCACACCGACCTGATCGGCGATCAACACTTGGGCGGCGGAATCGCCTGGGCCGCAGGCGAAGTGCCGCTCGTGGTCGTGATGATCGCGCTGCTGGTGCAGTGGGCGCGCAGCGACAGGCGCACCGCCCGGCGGCTGGACCGGGCGGCCGAACTCGACGACGACGCCGAGCTGACCGCCTACAACGCGATGCTGGCGCAACTGGCGCGCGGGGAAACGCCGGGGCGTAGCGGGAGTCCGCGAGCGTAACGCCACTGCGAAATCCCCGGCGAATGTTCGCAGTGCGGTTACGCTCGCGCGCCGGCACGCCGAAAGCGCGCCCTTGTGCACAGTCGCGACTCTCTCCACAGGGTCGCCTCGTCGCCAGCGGGATGCCGGTGACCTGTCGGCGCAGCCGGGCTGAATGGCCACCAGACACGAGCGCTGACTGCGAATGAAAGGAAATTGAGTCAATGTTTGAAACACCGCTAACGGTCGTCGGCCACATCGTCAACAACCCCGAACGCCGACAGGTCGGCACCCAGGAGGTCATCAAGTTTCGCGTCGCCAGCAATTCCCGGCGGCGCACCGCGGACGGCGGCTGGGAGCCGGGCAATTCGCTGTTCATCAATGTCAATTGCTGGGGCAGGTTGGTCACCGGCGTGGGCGCCGCGCTGGGCAAGGGTGCACCGGTGATCGTGGTGGGCCACGTCTACACCAGCGAGTACGAAGACCGTGATGGCAACCGCCGCTCGTCGCTGGAGATGCGTGCGACCTCCGTCGGACCCGATGTGTCCCGCGCGATCGTGCGCATCGAGCGGCCGGGCTATACCGGCCCGACCGCCGGGGAGGCCGCCGCGCCCGCGGCGGACGCGACCGACGCCGCTGGTGAGGACGCCGACGCCGGCGACAGCGCCGAGTCCGCCGAAACGGGGCCGCTGCCGCTGTCGGCTTAGCTGCGGGATCCCGCCTCCCGCGCGGTGCCTAGGATGGTCCGCGAGAACTCTCTCAAAGACCAGAAAGGCACAACCGCGGCATGGCTGAGTTCATCTACACGATGAAGAAGGTCCGCAAGGCGCACGGCGACAAGGTCATCCTGGACGACGTCACGTTGAGCTTCTTCCCGGGCGCCAAGATCGGTGTCGTCGGGCCCAACGGCGCCGGCAAGTCGAGCGTCTTGCGGATCATGGCCGGTCTGGACAAGGCGAACAACGGCGAAGCCTTCCTGGCCCCCGGCGCCACCGTCGGCATCCTGCAGCAGGAGCCGCCGCTGAACGAGGAGAAGACTGTCCGCGGCAACGTGGAAGAGGGCCTGGGCGACATCAAGGTCAAGCTCGACCGCTTCAACGAGGTCGCCGAATTGATGGCCACGGACTACTCCGACGAGCTGATGGAGGAGATGGGCCGGCTGCAGGAGGACCTCGACCACGCCGACGCGTGGGACCTCGACTCCCAACTGGAGCAGGCGATGGACGCGCTGCGCTGCCCGCCGCCCGACGAGCCGGTCACCAACCTGTCCGGCGGGGAGCGCCGCCGGGTGGCGCTGTGCAAGCTGCTGCTGTCCAAGCCGGACCTGCTGCTGCTCGACGAGCCGACCAACCACCTGGACGCCGAAAGCGTGCAGTGGCTCGAACAGCACCTGGCCGCCTACCCGGGCGCAATCCTGGCGGTGACCCACGACCGGTACTTCCTGGACAACGTCGCCGAGTGGATCCTCGAGCTCGACCGCGGCCGCGCCTACCCCTACGAGGGCAACTACTCGACCTACCTGGAGAAAAAGGCCGAGCGGCTGGCGGTGCAGGGCCGCAAGGACGCCAAGCTGCAAAAGCGGCTGACCGACGAGCTGGCCTGGGTCCGGTCCGGGGCCAAGGCGCGCCAGGCCAAGAGCAAGGCGCGCCTGCAGCGCTACGAGGAGATGGCCGCCGAGGCCGAGAAGACGCGCAAGCTCGACTTCGAGGAAATCCAGATCCCGGTCGGACCGCGACTGGGCAGCGTCGTCGTCGAGGTGGAACACCTCGACAAGGGCTTCGACGGTCGCACCCTGATCAAGGACCTGTCGTTCACCCTGCCGCGCAACGGCATCGTCGGGGTCATCGGCCCCAACGGGGTCGGCAAGACCACGCTGTTCAAAACCATCGTCGGGCTCGAGGCGCCGGACAGCGGCACGGTCAAGGTCGGGGAGACGGTCAAGCTGAGCTACGTGGACCAGTCCCGCGCCGGTATCGACCCGAAGAAAACCGTGTGGGAGGTGGTCTCCGACGGGCTGGACTACATCGAGGTCGGCCAGAACGAGATCCCGTCGCGGGCCTACGTGTCGGCATTCGGTTTCAAAGGTCCCGACCAGCAGAAGCCGGCCGGGGTGCTGTCCGGCGGTGAGCGCAACCGGCTGAACCTCGCGCTCACGCTGAAGGAGGGCGGCAACCTCATCCTGCTCGACGAGCCGACCAACGACTTGGACGTCGAGACGCTGAGCTCGCTGGAGAACGCGCTGGAGAAGTTTCCCGGTTGCGCGGTGGTGATTTCGCACGACCGCTGGTTCCTCGACCGCACGTGTACGCACATCCTGGCGTGGGAAGGCGACGAGGACAACGAGGCCAAGTGGTTCTGGTTCGAGGGCAACTTCGGCGCGTACGAAGAAAACAAGGTGGAACGGCTCGGCGTCGACGCCGCCAGGCCGCACAGAGTGACCCACCGCAAGCTGACCCGCGACTAGTGTCAGGGCTGCCCCGCTAAGCAGCGGGGCAACCGGACGCAGAGCCCCGCGACGATGCGAGTTGGGAGCAATCGGCATGGCGATCGATCCCGGTGCCAAGCAGGACCTCAAGCCGTGGACCACGTTCAGCAAGAGTGACGACGTTCCCGACTGGATCGCCAACGCCTACATCGAGAGCTACCGCGGTCCGCGCGGCGACGAAGCGGGCGCCGCGGGATCCGTTCACGTCGACCCCGCGGCCCTGGTGACCCCCGCCATGCTGCGCGCACACTATCGGCTCGGCGAGTGCCGCCCGGAACGCGGAAGCTGCGTGTGCGTCCACCCGGCCGACGATCCCGAGGGATTCGGGCCCGCCCTGCAGGTCGTCACCGCCCACGGCAGCATGCTGCTGGACTCCGTCACGGTGCTGCTGCACCGGCTCGGCGTCGGCTACGGCGGCATCATGACCCCGGTGTTCGACGTCCACCGCAGCCCGACCGGGGACCTGCTCAGCGTCGAACCCATAGCGCCCGGCACGTCGCAATTCGACGGCGAGGCCTGGATATACGTTCCGCTGTCGCCGTCGGTCGACGGCAAGGCCCTCGCCGAGGTGGAGCGGCTGCTGCCCAAGGTGCTAACGGACGTCGAGCAGGTCGCCACCGACGCCGCGGCCATGATCGCCGCCCTGGGCGATCTGGAAGCGGCGGTCCAGACCAACGCCGACGACCGCTATGCGGCGCCGGACCGCGAGGACGTCGCGGAGCTGCTGCGCTGGCTGGGCAACGGAAACTTCCTGCTGCTGGGCTACCAGCGCTGCCACGTGCACGACACCGTGATTTCCCCGGACGGATCACCCGGCCTCGGGGTGCTGCGCACGCGCACCGGGACGCGGCCCCGGCTGACCGACGACGACCACCTGCTGGTCCTGGCGCAGTCCGTCGTCGGTAGCTACCTGCGCTACGGCGCCTACCCGTACGTGATCGCCGTTCGCGAAAACGGCGACGGGGGAGCCGTCATCGAGCACCGCTTCGTGGGACTCTTCACCGTCGCGGCCATGAACGCCGACGTCCTGGAAATCCCGATGATTTCGCGTCGGGTCCGCGACGCGCTCACGATGGCCGACAGCGACCCCATCCATCCGGGCCAGCTGCTGCTCGACGTCATCCAGACCGTTCCACGCTCGGAGCTGTTCACGCTCAGCGCCGATCGGCTGCTGGCGATGGCCGAGGCGGTGGTGGATCTTGGAACCCAGCGGCGCGCGTTGCTGTTCCTGCGCGCCGACCGGCTCCAATACTTCGTCTCGTGCCTGGTCTATGTGCCCCGCGACCGCTACACCACCCCGGTGCGGTTGCAGATCGAGGACATCCTGGTCCGCGAATTCGGCGGCACGCGATTGGAATTCACCGCTCGCGTCAGTGAATCGCCTTGGGCGCTGATGCATTTCATGGTCCGGCTGCCCGAATCCGATGCACCGGTTGATGTTTCGGAAGAGACCCGCGTGCGGCTCCAGGGGTTGCTGAGTGAGGCCGCGCGAACCTGGGGCGACCGCCTGATCGCCGCCACCGCGGCCGGCACGCCCGCGCACGGCGACGCCGAGCACTACGCGATCGCGTTCTCCGAGGTGTACAAGCAGGCCATCACACCCGAGGACGCCATCGAGCACATCGCGATCATCAATGAGCTGTCCGATGATTCGGTCAAGTTGGTGTTCTCCGACCGCGGCGAGGACGGCGCCGCCCAGCTGACCTGGTTCCTCGGCGGGCACACCGCGTCGCTGAGCCAGCTGCTGCCGATGCTGCAGAGCATGGGCGTCGTCGTGCTCGAGGAGCGGCCGTTCACCGTCACCCGGCCGGACGGGCTGCCGGTGTGGATCTACCAGTTCAAGATCCAGCCGCACCCGACGATCCCGTTTGCCACGTCGGTGGCCGAACGTAGCTCCACCGCAGAACGATTCGCCGACGCGGTCACCGCCATCTGGCAGGGCCGCGTCGAGATCGACCGGTTCAACGAGCTGGTGATGCGGGCGAGGCTGACCTGGCAGCAGGTCGTGCTCATCCGCGCCTACGCGAAATACCTGCGGCAGGCGGGCTTTCCGTACAGCCAGTCCTACATCGAATCGGTGCTCAACGATCACCCGTCGACCGTGCGGTCGCTGGTCACGCTGTTCGAGGCGCTGTTCGACCCCAGGGTGTCGGGATCGCCGACCAGTCGCGACGCGCAGGCGGCCGCCGCCGCCGTCGCCGCGGACATCGATGCGCTGGTGAGCCTGGACACCGACCGCATTCTGCGCGCGTTCGCGTCGCTGGTTCAGGCCACCTTGCGCACCAATTACTTTGTGACGCGCGAGGGTTCGGCGCGGGCCCGTAATGTGTTGGCGCTCAAGCTGGATGCGCAGCTGATCGACGAGCTTCCGCTGCCGCGGCCCAAGTACGAGATCTTCGTGTACTCGCCCCGGGTGGAAGGCGTGCACCTGAGGTTCGGACCGGTGGCGCGCGGGGGGCTGCGATGGTCGGACCGCCGCGACGATTTCCGCACCGAGATCCTGGGCCTGGTCAAGGCGCAAGCGGTGAAGAACGCCGTCATCGTGCCGGTCGGCGCCAAGGGGGGCTTCGTCGTCAAGCGGCCGCCGCTGCCCTCCGGCGAGGCCGCCGCCGACCGCGACGCCAGCCGTTCCGAGGGCGTCGCCTGCTATCAGCTGTTCATCTCGGGGCTCCTCGACGTCACCGACAACGTCGACCACGCAACGAAAAAGGTCAGCCCGCCCCCGGAGGTGATACGCCGCGACGGCGACGACGCCTACCTGGTGGTGGCCGCGGACAAGGGCACCGCCACGTTCTCCGACATCGCCAACGACGTCGCCAAGTCCTACGGGTTCTGGCTGGGCGACGCGTTCGCGTCCGGCGGATCGGTGGGCTACGACCACAAAGCCATGGGCATCACCGCCAGGGGCGCCTGGGAGGCCGTCAAGCGCCACTTCCGGGAGATGGGCGTCGACACCCAGACCGAGGACTTCACCGTCGTCGGCGTCGGCGACATGAGCGGCGACGTGTTCGGCAACGGCATGCTGCTCAGCGAGCACATCAGGCTGCTCGCCGCCTTCGACCACCGGCACATCTTCCTCGACCCCGACCCCGACGCGGCGTCGTCGTGGCGCGAGCGCAAGCGGATGTTCGAGCTGCCGCGGTCCAGCTGGGACGACTACGACAAATCGCTGATCAGCGAGGGCGGCGGGGTGTACAGCCGTGAGCACAAGGCGATTCCGGTCAGCCCGCAGGTCCGCGAGTCCCTCGGCATTAACGGTGACGCCACCGAAATGTCGCCGCCGGACCTGATGAAGGCGATCCTGCAGGCGCCGGTCGGCCTGCTGTTCAACGGCGGCATCGGCACCTACATCAAGGCCGAATCGGAGTCAGACGCCGACGTCGGCGACCGCGCCAACGACCCGGTGCGGGTGAATGCAAACCAGGTGCGCGCCAAGGTGATCGGCGAGGGCGGCAATCTCGGGGTAACCGCGCTCGGGCGCGTCGAGTTCGATCTGTCCGGCGGACGCATCAACACCGACGCGATGGACAACTCCGCCGGCGTGGATTGTTCCGACCACGAGGTCAACATCAAGATCCTGATCGACTCGCTGGTCACCGCGGGCAAGGTCGAGGCCGGGGAGCGTAAGGAGCTGCTGGAGTCGATGACCGAC
Organism: Mycobacterium sp. 852002-50816_SCH5313054-b; assembly: GCF_001667185.1. Taxonomy (GTDB): domain Bacteria; phylum Actinomycetota; class Actinomycetes; order Mycobacteriales; family Mycobacteriaceae; genus Mycobacterium. Next base: position 28,156 of record NZ_LZIC01000020.1, read on the forward strand.
GAGGTCGCGCAGCTGGTGCTCAAGGACAACGAGGACCAGAACGACCTGATCGGCACCAGCCGCGCCAACGCGGCCAGCCTGTTGCCGGTGCACGCGATGCAGATCAAGTACCTCGAAGACCGCGGCCTCAACCGGGAATTGGAGGCGCTGCCGTCGGAAAAGGAGATCCATCGCCGCACCGACGTCGGCATCGGGCTCACCTCTCCCGAGCTGTGCACCCTGATGGCTCACGTCAAGCTCGCGCTCAAAGAGGACGTGCTCACCACCGAGCTTCCGGAGCAGGACGTCTTCGCGTCCCGGCTGCCGCTGTATTTCCCGAAGCCGCTGCGCCACCGGTTCACCCCGGAGATCCGGACCCACCAGTTGCGCCGGGAAATCGTCACCACCATGCTGATCAACGATCTGGTCGATGCCGCGGGCATCAGCTACGCGTTCCGGATCAACGAGGACGTCGGCGTCGGGCCGATCGACGCGGTGCGCACCTACGTCGCCACCGACGCCATCTTCGGGGTGAGCGAGATCTGGCGCAACATCCGCGCGGCGGACATACCCGTGGCGCTGTCGGACCGCCTCACGCTGGATACCCGGCGGCTGATCGATCGCGCCGGCCGCTGGCTGCTCAACTACCGTCCGCAGCCGCTGGCCGTGGGCGCCGAAATCAACCGATTCGCCGCGAAGGTCAAGGAACTCACGCCACGCATGTCGCAGTGGCTGCGCGGGGATGACAAAGCGATCGTCGAAAAGGAAGCGGCGGAATTCGCGGCGGAGGGCACCCCGGAAGACCTGGCGTACATGGTCGCCGCGGGCCTGTACCGCTTCAGCCTGCTCGACATCATCGACGTCGGCGACATCACCGAGATCGAGACCGCAGACGTCGCGGACACCTATTTCGCCCTGATGGACCGGCTGGGCACCGACGGCCTGCTGACCGCGGTCTCCGAGTTGCCCCGGCACGACCGCTGGCAATCGCTGGCACGCTTAGCGATTCGCGACGACATCTACTCCTCGCTGCGGTCGCTGACCTTCGACGTGCTGGCCGTCGGGGAGCCCGACGAAAGCGGCGAGGAGAAGATCGGTGAGTGGGAACAGATAAGCGCGTCGCGGGTGGAACGGGCGCGTCGCACGCTCAGCGAGATTCAGGAAAGCGGGGCAAAGGATCTCGCGACGCTATCGGTGGCGGCCCGGCAGATTCGCCGCATGACCCGCACCAGCGGACGGGGATCGTCGAGTTGAGCGTCGGGTACGTCGCGCCGGTGCCGGTGCGCTGGTCGGACATCGACATGTACCAGCACATCAACCACGCCACCATGGTCACCATCCTCGAGGAGGCGCGGGTGCTGTTCCTCCAGGAGCCGTTCGCGGCCGACATCACGACCATCGGGCTGCTGATCGCCGACGTTCGGGTCACCTATCGAGGGCAGCTGCGGCTGACCGATTCACCTCTGCAGGTGACCATCTGGACCAAACGGGTGCGGACGGTGGACTTCACGCTGGGCTATGACGTGCGATCGGTCAACGCCGACCCGGCGTCGAAGCCCGCCGTCATCGCCGAGACACAGTTGGCCGCTGTCCATATCGAGGAACAGCGGCTGGTGCGACTCTCGCCGCACCACCGGGAGTATTTGCAACGATGGCTGAGGGACTAACAGTCGAGCGCGGACTGTGGTTGCGTGACGCCGCGCACCGCGGGGACCTGGCCACGTTCGTCGATCACGCGATGCGCCTCGACGACGCCGCGGTCGTCCGGCTGCGCGCCCGGTCGGCCGGGCTGCTGACCGCTTGGGTGGCAACGGGTTTCGATGTGTTGGCCAGCCGGGTGGTCGTCGGTAGGGTGCGGCCCGACGATTTGTCGGTGGCCGCCGACGCGCTGGCTCGCGGCCTGTCGGCGATGGACGCCTCGGGCTACGTCGATCCGGGCTTCGCGATGGACTCGGCGTGGCGGGGCGCGCTGCCCCCCGAATCAGGCTTCACTCACCTCGACGACCTGCCGGCCCAGGTGCTGCTGGACCTGGCGCAGCGCGGCGCGCGACTCGCCAAGGAGCGCGGCAGTTCGCACGGTCCGCCGGTCTCGCTGCTCGACCAGGAGGTCATCCGGGTCAGCTCGGCCGATGTCAGCGTCGGGCTTCCGATGCGCTGCGTATTCGCCTTGACCGCAATGGGTTTCCTGCCGCAGTCGCCCGCTGAGGGCGCTCCCGCCGACGAGCTGGTGCGGGTGCGGATATCGCCGTCGTGGCTGCGCGTCGACGCCAGGTTCGGCTCGGTGTACCGGCGCCGCGCTCACGCGGCGCTGGTGTTGCGCTGACGCGCCTGGGGTCAGACGAGCCAGGCCGCCGCGTCGGGCGGCAGTTTGCCGTCGACCAACGGCGCGCTGGCCAAGATGAGCTCTCCCGGTGGCAACGCCATGGCGCGGCGGCCGGCATTCAGCGCGCACAGCAGGCCCCCGCCGCGGCGCCGGAAGATCAGCGCGTCGCGCGTCGCCGCCTGCCAATCCAAGCCGTCACCGGTGAATTCGGCTCGCTCCCTGCGTATTTCCAGCGCACGCCGAAAGAACGACAGCGTCGAGTCGGGGTCGTCGCGCTGCTTTTCGACGGTCAGCGCCGCCCAGTCCGCGGGCATCGGCAGCCAGGTGTCGCCAGTGGTCGAGAACCCGAACGGTGGCGCATTACCCGACCACGGAATCGGGACACGGCACTTGTCGCGGCCGCGTTCGGTATGCCCGGAGCGTTCCCACGTCGGGTCCTGCAGCACCTCCTCGGGCAGGTCGAGGACATCGGGCAGCCCCAATTCCTCGCCGTTGTAGACGAACACCGCGCCCGGCAGGGCGAGCATCACCATCGCCATGGCCCGCGCCCGGCGCAGCCCGGCCTCGCCGCCGCCGTACCGGGTGACCTCGCGGCCCACGTCGTGGTTGGACAGCGTCCACGTGGGGGTGGCGTTCTCGAGGGCGGTGGCCGCCAGCGAGTTGTCGATCGCGTCGTGGATTTCGGTGGCGTCGAAGTCGATCTTCGTCAGCCGGAAGTTGAAGCCCAGATGCAGCTCGTCGGCCCGCAGGTACTCGGCCCAGCGGGCGTTGTCCATCACCCACACCTCCCCGATGGTCACCGCGCCGGGATAGTCGTCGACGATCGCGCGGATGCCGCGGTGGATCTCATGCACGCTCGGGTGGTTGAAGCGCGGATCGTCATCGCTGTGACTCAGCACCTTGACGTCGTCCTTGGCATCGGGCAGGTCGGACGGCTTGGCCATCCCGTGCGCGACGTCGATGCGGAAGCCGTCCACGCCGCGTTCCAGCCAGAAGCGCAGCGTCTTCTCGAAGTCATCGAAGACCTCGGGATGCTCCCAGTTCAGATCGGGTTGCTCGGCGTCGAACAGATGCAGGTACCACTGGCCCGGATTGCCGTCCGGCTCGACGATCCGCGTCCACGCCGGCCCGCCGAACACCGACGTCCAGTTGTTCGGCGGCAGTTCGCCGAGGGGACCGCGGCCGTCGCGAAAGTAGTAGCGCTCCCGCGCGTCGGTGCCCGGGCCGGCGGCCAGCGCCGCCTGAAACCAGGGGTGCTGCGAACTGCTGTGGTTGGGCACCACGTCCATCGTGATCTTGATGCCGCGCTGGTGTGCCGCCGCGATCAATCGCTCGATGGCGGCCATCCCGCCGAACACCGGGTCGATGTCGCGGGGGTCCGCCACGTCGTAGCCGTGGTCGGCCATCGGCGAGACGGTGACCGGGTTGAGCCAGATCGCGTCGACACCCAGATACGTCAGGTCTTCCAGCCGGGCGGTCAGCCCGTCCAGGTCGCCGATCCCGTCACCGTTGCTGTCGGCGAACGACCGCGGATAGACCTGGTAGAAGACCGCGTTTGACCACCACGGCTCGTGGCTCATACTGCTCCGTTCGGTTTGTTAGAACGATGAATTGACCAGTGAGTTCGCGGCCATCTCCAGGTAGTCGAGCAACTCGCGCCGATGCTCGTCGTCCAGGGTTTGCGAATCGATGGAAGCGACGGCGGTGTGCATGCACCGCAGCCAGGCGTCGCGCTCGATGGGGGTGATCCGGAACGGGGCATGCCGCATCCGCAGCCGCGGATGCCCGCGCCGGTCGGAGTAGGTGCGCGGGCCGCCCCAGTACTGCTCGAGGAACATCCGCAGCCGCTCCTCGGCGCCCTCGAGGTCGTCCGCGGGATACAGCTGACTGAGAATCTCGTCCTCCGGCACCTGCGCGTAAAACCGCGACACGATCGCATCGAAGGTTTCGGCACCGCCGACGGCGTCGTAAAAGCTCACCTGATCCATCGCCTCCATTGTGGTGCATCGCCCCGGCGGCAAGGTCGGGCCTACCCGGCTGTTCACCGGAACGACACGGCGCGCACCAGCAATAAGGGTGCGTTTGGCGGCGAATCATGGTGGACTATTCCGCGGAGGATCTATGGCGCATGGCAAGAGACGCCGCAGCCACCGCAGTTCCGGTGCCGCGGCAGGGTTGACCGGGCCCCCGACCGCGTCGGGCCTGCATAGCGTCGAAACCCATCCACCCACCCGCCACGAGAGCGCCTCGATTTGGAGTCGCCGACGGGTGCTGCTGCTGAATTCCACCTACGAGCCGCTGACCGCGCTGCCCATGCGGCGGGCCATTGTCATGGTGATCTGCGGCAAGGCCGACGTGGTGCACGACGACCCGGCGGGGCCGGTCATCCACTCCGCGACCAGGTCGATCGTGGTGCCGTCGGTGATCCAGCTGCGGTCCTATGTGCGGGTTCCGTATCGGGCCCGCGTGCCCATGACCCGCGCCGCGCTCATGCACCGCGACCGCTTCTGCTGCGCCTACTGCGGGGCCAAGGCCGATACCGTCGACCACGTGGTGCCCCGCAGCCGCGGCGGCGACCACTCCTGGGAGAACTGCGTCGCGTGCTGTTCGACCTGCAACCACCGCAAGGGCGACAAGCTGCTCGCCGAGCTCGGCTGGACCCTGCGCCGGGCGCCGCTGCCGCCGACGGGGCAGCACTGGCGCCTGCTGTCGACGGTCAAGGAACTGGACCCGGCCTGGGCCCGATACCTCGACGAAGGCGCGGCCTGAGCGATCCCGTGTCCGCGTGTGCGGGCAGCTCACCCGGTGGGATACGGTTTGCGTCGTGAGCCTTGCAGAGATTCACCTGTACTTCATCGGAATCCCGCTGGCGCTGGTTGCCCTGCTGTCCCTGCTAATCTGGCGGCGCAAGGGACCCCACCCAGCGACCTACCAGATGTCGGAGAAGTGGACCCACCCGCCGATCCTGTGGGCCGCGACCGACGAGGACGTCGGCCGTGCCCACGGCGGACACGGTGCGGCGGAGTTCTCGGTTGGAGGTGGCGCCAGTGGCACGTGGTGAGGTCGCAACGATCGAGCCTAGCGGGCTGCCCAGGGGGTCGGCGATCACCACCAGCGGACGGGTCTCGGGCGTGACCGAGCCCGGCGAGCTGTCGGTGCACTACCCCTTCCCGACCAAGGACCTGGTCGCCATCGACGACGCGCTGAAGTACGGCTCGCGGGCGTCGCTGGCGCGGTTCGCCATCTACCTGGGTGACCTGGGTAGCGACACCGCCGCGCGGGCCCGCGAAATCTTGGCCCAGGTGCCGACACCCGACAACGCGGTGTTGCTCGCGGTTTCGCCCGGCCAGTGTGCCATCGAGGTGGTCTACGGCTCGGCGGTCAGGGGCCGCGGCGCCGAGTCGGCCGCGCCGCTGGGAGTGGCCGCCGCCTCGTCGGCGTTCGAGCAGGGCCATTTGGTCGACGGGTTGGTCAGCGCCATCCGCGTGCTGAGCGCGGGGATCTCACCGGCCTAGTTTTCCGGCGCCGAGACTGCAACCCGAGCGAGGGTTAACTCCGTCTCGACGCGCTGAGCGCAGGCTCGATCAGGACGCGTCGAACTTCCGCGCCTTCAGCGACCGCTTGATGCCGGCCTGGCCTTCCAGCACCAGGCGCCGCAGGGCCGGCGGAATGTCCGGGTCGCCGAGGAACTGGTCGGCGGCCGCGATGGCGGCCTCGCTGATGTCCCAGTGGGGGTACAGCCCGATCACCACCGTCTGGGCGACCTCGCTGGATCGCCGCGCCCACACTCCGGCGATCGCGTCGAAGTAGCGCGCGGTGAACGGCTTGAGCAGTTCGTGCTGTCCGGGCGCCGCGATGCCGGCGATCATCGAGCGCGCCGAGATGTTGGCCAGGGTGTCGTCCTCGACCACGGTGGTCCAGGCCTGCTCCTTGACCGGCAGCTGAGGTCGTGCGGCGACCGCCTGGGCGCCGTGCCGCTTCCCGGCGGCGGTCGGATCGCGCTGCACCTCGGCGTCGATGAAAGGCGTCGCGAGCCCGTCGGCGTCGATCTCGCCGGCGGCGGCCAGCGCGGTCACCAGCCGCCAACGCAGGTCGGTGTCGACCTGCAGGCCCGCCAGCCCGAGGTCGGCCGGGTCGTGGTCGAGCAGGTCGGCCAGCACCACGATGTGCCGGGTCGACAACACCGACGAGCACAGCGTGTTGACGAACGTGAGCTGGTGATCCGATCCGGGCTGCGCCGCGCGCGCCAGCTCGAGCAGCCGGTCGGCGAACTGCGGCCAGCCGTGCTCGCGCGCCCACCCCGGCTCGGCGTAGGACGCCAGCGCGGTCTGGGCCTGCAGCAGCAGCCGCTGCGCCACCCCCACCTCGGTTTCGGCCTGCACCCCGCCGGAGACCAGTGCCACGAAGTCGCGGGCGCGCAGTTCGGCCTCGCGGGTCATCTCCCACGCCGCCGACCACACCAGCGAGCGGGGCAGCGGCTCGGCGATGTCGGCGATGCGTTCCAGCGCGGTCTGCAGCGACTGGGCGTCCAGCCGCAGCGAGCAATAGGTCAGGTCGTCGTCGTTGACCAGGATCAGCTTGCCGCGCGAAACCCCCACCAGCGCAGGCACTTCCGTTTGCAGCCCCTCGACGTCGAGCTCCTCGCGGTGCGCCCGCACCAGCTTGCCGGCGCCGTCGTCGTCATAGATGCCGACGGCCAGCCGGTGCACCCGCGTCTCACCCGCACCGGGCGCGGCGCCGCTCTGGGTCACCGCGAACCGGGTGAGCCTGCCGTCGGCGTCGACGTCGAAGTCGGGTCGCAGCGTGTTCAGCCCGGTGGTCTTCAGCCACTGCTGGCCCCAGTCGGACAGGTCGCGGCCGGACGCCTGCTCGAGCGCGGCGATCAGATCGCCGAACGTGGCATTGCCGTAGGCGTGCGTGCGGAAGTAGTCGCGCAGCCCGGCCAGGAAGTGCTCCAGCCCGACGTAGGCGACGAGCTGCTTGAGCACCGAAGCGCCCTTGGCGTAGGTGATTCCGTCGAAGTTCACCTCGACGGCGGCCAGGTCGGGGATCTCCGCGGCGATCGGGTGCGTCGACGGCAACTGGTCCTGACGGTACGCCCACGACTTCTCGACCGTGGCGAACGTCGTCCAGGCCTCGGTGAATTCGGTTGCCTCGCTTTGGCACAACACCGATGCGAAGGTCGCGAACGACTCGTTGAGCCACAGGTCGTCCCACCACGTCATGGTGACCAGGTCCCCGAACCACATGTGCGCCATCTCGTGCAGCACCGTCTCGGCGCGCCGCTCGTAGGAGGCGCGGGTGACCTTGCTGCGAAAGACGTAATCCTCGAGGAAGGTCACCGCCCCGGCGTTTTCCATGGCTCCGGCGTTGAACTCCGGAACGAACAGCTGATCGTACTTGCCGAACGCGTAGGGCAGGCCGAAGTTCTTGTGGTAGAAGCCAAATCCCTGCTTGGTCTGGGTGAAGAGCCGCTCGGCGTCCATGTGCGGCGCGAGCGAGGCGCGGCAGTAGATGCCCAGCGGGATCTCGCCGTGCTCGTCGGTGTAGGCGTCCTTCCACTCGGCGTACGGGCCGGCGATCAGGGCCACCAGGTAGGTGCTCATCCGCGGCGTGGTGGCAAACGTGTGTACGCCGTCTTGCACCGAGTGGGGCGCGCCGTTGGAAATCACCTTCCAGTGCTTGGGGGCGACGACCCGCACGTCGAACGTCGCCTTGAGGTCGGGCTGGTCGAAGCAGGCGAACATGCGCTTGGCGTCGGCGGTTTCGAATTGCGAATACAGGTAGGTCTCGTCGTCCACCGGATCGACGAAGCGGTGCAGTCCCTCGCCGGTGTTGGAGTAGCGGCGGTCGGCGTCGACGACGAGGGTGTTCCGCTTCTCGAGCGCGCGCAGCGGGACACCGGTCGATTCGTCATACCCGGACACGTCGAGTTCGCGGCCGTTGAGGGTGGCGCCGCGCACCGTCTCCGCGGCGAGGTCGATGTACGTGTCGGCGCCGGGCAGCGCGTCGAACACGACGGTCGTGGTGGAGCGGAAGGTACGTTCGCCGGGCGCGCCCTTGCCGTCGGTGACGTCGAGGCTGATCTGGTAACTGTCGACGGTGATCAGGGCGGCGCGCTCGACGGCCTGGTCGCGGGTGAGGTTAGGAAGGACCACGCGTCCAACTTACGTGCCGAGCAGGCCGGGAACAGCCGCGAGAGGCCTACGGTTGTGCTGAAGGTGTCTTGACCGACGAAAGGACTGCGCTATGCCCGAGAAGAACCGAGCCGACTTCTGGTTCGATCCGCTGTGCCCGTGGTGCTGGATCACGTCGCGCTGGATACTTGAGGTCGAGAAGGTGCGCGACATCGAAGTGCACTTCCACGTCATGAGTCTCGCGATCCTCAACGAGAACCGCGAAGGCCTGCCCGACAACTACCGCGAGATGATGAAGCACGCGTGGGGGCCGGTGCGGGTGGCTATCGCCGCCGAGCAGGCGCACGGCGCCAAGGTCCTGGACCCGCTGTACACCGCCATGGGCACCCGGATCCACAACGAGGACAACAAGAACCTCGAGGAGGTCATCAAGCTGTCGCTGGCCGACGCCGGCCTGCCCGCGGAGCTCGCCGAGGCGGCGCACAGCGAGGACTATGACGACGCGCTGCGCAAGAGCCACCACGCCGGGATGGACGCCGTCGGCGACGACGTCGGCACGCCGACCATTCACGTCAACGGGGTGGCGTTCTTCGGCCCGGTGTTGTCGAAGATCCCGCGCGGCGAGGAAGCCGGCAAGCTGTGGGACGCGTCGGTGACCTTCGCGTCCTACCCACACTTCTTCGAACTCAAGCGGACCCGCACCGAGAAGCCCGAGTTCGACTAGATCGTCGGGCGGCGACCCGCCGCGCCCGACTTCGCCGCCCTTGCGATCGCCGCGGCGACCAGCCCGTGTAAGGATTGCGGCCATGCGCGTCTACCTCGGCTCTGACCACGCCGGATTCGAGCTCAAGCAGCAGGTCATCGCCCACCTCAAACAGGCCGGGCACGAGCCGATCGATTGCGGCGCCTACACGTACGACGCCGAGGACGACTACCCCGCGTTCTGCATCGCCGCCGCGACGCGCACCGTGGCCGACCCGGACAGCCTGGGCATCGTGCTGGGCGGGTCGGGCAACGGTGAGCAGATCGCGGCCAACAAGGTTCCGGGTGCCCGCTGCGCGCTGGCGTGGAGCGTCGAGACCGCGACGCTGGCCCGCGAGCACAACAACGCGCAGCTCATCGGCATCGGTGGCCGCATGCACACCGTGGCCGAGGCGCTGGCGATCGTCGACGCGTTCCTCGGTGCGCAGTGGTCGAAAGCCGAACGCCACCAACGCCGCATCGACATCCTCGCCGAGTACGAACGCACCCACCAGGCGCCGCCGGTGCCCGGCGCCCAGGGCTGAAGGTGCCCGAAGGGCACACCCTGCACCGGCTGGCCCGGTTGCATCAGCGCCGATACGGTCGGGCACCGGTCGCGGTCTCCAGCCCGCAGGGCCGGTTCGCGGCGGCGGTGGTGGACGGCCGGGTGCTGCGAGGCACCAGCGCGTGGGGCAAGCACCTGTTTCATCACTACGACGGCGGCCCGATCGTGCACGTGCATCTCGGCCTCTACGGCGCGTTCACCGAGTGGGAGCGCCCCGACGGCGCGCCGCTACCCGAACCCGTCGGGCAGGTGCGGATGCGGATGGTCGGGGAGGGCTACGGCACCGACCTGCGCGGCCCTACCGTGTGCGAGGTCATCGACGAGGGTCAGGTCAGCGACGTGCTGGCCAGGCTCGGCCCCGACCCGCTGCGCAGCGACGCCGACCCGGCGGGGGCGTGGGCGCGAATCGCCAAGTCGCGCAGGCCCATCGGGGCGCTGCTGATGGACCAGACCGTCATCGCCGGCGTGGGCAACGTCTACCGCAACGAGCTGCTGTTCCGCCACCGCATCGATCCGTTCCGGCCGGGCCGGGGGATCGGGAAGGCGGAGTTCGACGCGGCGTGGACCGATCTGGTGGCGTTGATGAAGGTCGGCTTGCGCCGCGGCAAGATCGTCGTGGTGCTGCGCGAACACGACCACGGCCCGCCGTCGTACCGCCCCGGGCGGCCGCGAACGTACGTCTACCGGCGTGCGGGGGAGGCGTGCCGGGTGTGCGGTGGGCCGGTCCGCACGGAAGTGTTGGAGGGCCGAAACGTGTTCTGGTGCCCGGCCTGCCAGAAGTGATCAAGCCTGGACGGGCTCGATGAGGCCCAGCGCGGCGTAGACCTCGTTGCTCAACGCGAGGCTGCGCGGGTCCGCGTTGGACTTGGTGGCGTCGAAACGGTTCGCCACGTACGCGTAGCCGATCCGGTGCTCCAGGTCGACGAACCCGAACGAGCCGCCCAGCCCACCGTGACCGAAGATCCGCGGGTTCGGTCCGTTGACGCAGCGCTGGTTCAGCATGTAGCCCAGACCCCAGCCGTGGTCGGCGACGCGCGGTCCCAGCACCAGATCGGTGTCGAAACCGCCCTGCGAGACCCGGACCCGTTCCATGTGCTCGCGACTGAGGAGCTTCTCCTGCGCGAGCGCGTTGTAGAAGGTCGCCAAGCCCAACGCCGACACCTGGCCGTTGGTGCCGGGGAACTCCAGCTCGCGCCACAACCGCAGGTCGTGCGAGCCCAGTTCGTCGTCGGGCGCGAATCCCATCGCGATGGACAACCCCGCCTTGGGGTGTTCGGCCACGCTGGTCGGGTAGCCGGGGGCCTGCGCCTCGGCCAGCAGGTCCCTGGCGTGCGGCTTGTTCACGCGCTCGGCGCACCGGCGCTGCTCGGCGGCGGACAGGCCGATGTGGACGTCGGCGCCCAGCGGCTCGGCCATCTCGGTGCGCAGGTACTGGCCGATGGTGCGCCCGGTGACGCGGCGGAACACCTCGCCGAGGATGAAGCCGAACGTGGTCATGTGATAGCCCTGCGCGGTGCCTGGCTCCCACCAGGGTTCGGCGGCGGCGAGCTGCTCGCAGACGAAGTTCCAGTCGGCGACGTCTTCCCAGCGCATCCTGGTGCGCGGGCCGATGACACCGGAGCGGTGACTCATCACCATGGCCAGCGTGATGGCTTCCTTGCCCGCCTGCCCGAACTCGGGCCAGTAGCGTGCTACCGGCGCGTGCAGGTCCAGCTCGCCGCGGTCGGCCAGCTGGTGCACGCAGGTGGCCGAGAGGGCCTTGGTGCCGGACAGCACCGTCGTCAGGGTGTTCTGTCGCCAGGGCCGGGTGCCGGCGGCGTTGGCCCAGCCGCCCCAGAGGTTGACGACGAGGTCTCCCTCGACCCACACCGCCACGGCTGCGCCGACCTCTTTGCCCAGCTCGAAGTTGCGCTCGAACGCATCGCGGACGCCGACGAATTTCGACGCGCACGAGCCGTAGATGTCGGCGTGGCTCATGGCCCCCCTGTCGGACAGGCAGTTACCCGAGCGGGCGACGGGAATCGAACCCGCGTAGCTAGTTTGGAAGACTAGGGCTCTACCATTGAGCTACGCCCGCAAGCTTTAGTCGAGCGAGACTGTATCTGGCGGCGAACTTCAAATCTAATCGAAGCGGTTTCGTGATGCCTCCGTGAGGTCCCACTGGTCTTGACGGTCCCCTGCGAGGCCAATGCCCCCGGGCCGTAGGATTTCGAGGTCAGCGCGGGGTGTAGCGCAGCTTGGTAGCGCATCCGCTTTGGGAGCGGAAGGCCGCAGGTTCAAATCCTGTCACCCCGACCACACTGGCCCGATCCACCGAACACCGAGGAGCAAACCCGTGAAGAGCAGCGTCGAGCAGTTGAGCCCCACTCGGGTGCGCATCAACGTGGAGGTGCCGTTCACCGAACTCGAGCCCGATTTCCAGCGGGCCTACCAGGAGCTGGCCAAGCAGGTCCGGCTGCCCGGGTTCCGGCCCGGCAAGGCGCCGGCCAAGCTGCTCGAGGCCCGGTTCGGCCGTGAGGCGATGCTCGACCAGGTCGTCAACGAGGCGTTGCCCGCCCGCTACGGCCAGGCGGTCGCCGAGGCGGAAGTCCACCCGGTCGGACAGCCCGACATCGAGGTCACCAAGAAGGAGTACGGCGAGGAGCTGGCGTTCACCGCCGAGGTCGACATCCGCCCGAAGATCGCCCTTCCGGACCTGAGCGCGCTGCAGGTCTCGGTCGACCCGATCGAGGTCAGCGACGACGACGTCGACGCCGAACTGGAGTCGCTGCGCGCCCGGTTCGGGACCCTTAAGGGCGTCGAGCGGCCGGTCGCCGACGGTGACTTCGTCTCGATCGATCTGTCGGCCACGGTCGACGGCGAGGAGGTGCCGGGCGCGGCCGCGGAGGGACTGTCCCACGAGGTCGGCTCCGGCCGGCTCATCGCGGGACTGGACGACGCGCTGGTCGGCCTGTCCGTCGACGAGGCCAAGGAATTCACCGCGCAGCTGGCGACCGGCGAGCACGCGGGCAAGGACGCGCAGGTCACCGTGACCGTCAGGTCGATAAAGGAGCGTGAGCTTCCCGAGCCCGACGACGAGTTCGCCCAGTTGGCAAGCGAATTCGACACCATCGACGAGTTGCGGTCCAACCTGCGCGAGCAGGTGGGCCGCGTCAAGCGCGCCCAGCAGGCGGAGCAGATCCGCGACGCCACGATCGACGCCCTGCTCGAGCAGGTCGACGTGCCGCTGCCGGAGTCCGTCGTCAAGGCCCAGGTCGACAGCGCCGTGCACAACGCGCTGCATGGCTTCGACCACGACGAAGCCAAGCTCGCGGAGGCGCTCCACGAGCAGGGTAAGTCGCGCCAGCAGTTCGAGGTCGATGCGCACAACGCCGCCGAGTCCGACGTCAAGAAGCAGCTGTTGCTCGATGCGCTGGCCGACGAGCTGGAAATCCAGGTCGGCCAGGACGACCTGACCGAGCGGCTGGTGATGACCTCCCGGCAGTACGGCATCGAGCCGCAGCAGCTGTTCGCGTATCTGCAGGAGAACAACCAGCTGCCGGCGATGTTCGCCGACGTGCGACGCGGGCTGGCCGTCGCCGCCGCGGTCGAGGCGGCGACCGTCACCGACACCGACGGCAACACCGTCGACACCAGTGAGTTCTTCGGCAAGCGCCCGCAGGAATCCGACGAGGCCGAGGATGTCGACGTGGCCGAGGAGGCGGAGGGGGCGGACGCCCCCGACGACGAAGCGGAGTGACCCGCCGTGACGCTGTGAGCGAACGCGCCCACTTCAGGGGCGCCGCGGCCGCCACGCAGCGGGACGGTTGGCTAGGGTCGGTGCATAGAAGAACTCGAGAAAGCAGGTAACCCAGTCGTGACTGACATGCGTTCGAACTCGCAGGGTCTCAACCTCACGGACTCCGTCTATGAGCGCTTGCTCTCCGAGCGCATCATCTTCCTGGGTTCGGAGGTCAGCGACGAGATCGCCAACCGGCTGTGCGCGCAGATTCTGCTGCTCGCCGCCGAGGACGCGACCAAGGACATTTCGCTCTACATCAACTCGCCCGGGGGATCGATCAGCGCCGGAATGGCGATCTACGACACCATGGTTCTGGCGCCCTGCGACATCGCCACCTACGCGATGGGCATGGCCGCCTCGATGGGTGAATTCCTGTTGGCGGCGGGCACCAAGGGCAAGCGCTACGCGCTGCCGCACGCCCGCATCCTGATGCACCAGCCGCTGGGCGGGGTGACCGGTAGCGCGGCCGACATCGCGATCCAGGCCGAGCAGTTCGCGGTGATCAAGAAGGAGATGTTCCGGCTGAACGCCGAATTCACCGGCCAGCCGATCGAGCGCATCGAGGCCGACTCCGACCGCGACCGCTGGTTCACCGCCCCGGAGGCCCTGGAATACGGGTTCGTCGACCACATCATCACCCGCGCCGCCCACATCACCAACGGAGAAGCCCAATGAACCCCGAAACCCAGCCCCAGGCGCGGTACATCCTGCCGTCGTTCATCGAGCACTCCAGCTTCGGTGTCAAGGAGTCGAACCCCTACAACAAGCTGTTCGAGGAGCGCATCATCTTCCTCGGTGTCCAGGTGGACGACGCGTCGGCGAACGACATCATGGCGCAGCTGCTGGTGCTGGAGTCGCTGGACCCCGACCGCGACATCACCATGTACATCAACTCGCCCGGCGGGGGGTTCACGTCGCTGATGGCGATTTACGACACCATGCAGTACGTGCGCGCCGACATCCAGACGGTGTGCCTGGGCCAGGCCGCCTCGGCCGCGGCGGTGCTGCTGGCGGCGGGGACGCCGGGCAAGCGGATGGCGCTGCCCAACGCGCGCGTGCTCATTCATCAGCCTTCGCTGTCAGGTGTGATCCAGGGACAGTTCTCCGATCTGGAGATCCAGGCCGCCGAGATCGAGCGGATGCGCACGCTGATGGAGACCACGCTGGCCCACCACACCGGCAGGGACGCCGCGACGATCCGCAAGGACACGGACCGGGACAAGATCCTGACCGCGGAAGAGGCCAAAGACTACGGGATCATCGACACCGTTCTCGAGTACCGCAAGCTCTCCGCGCAGACGGCGTAACGCCTCGCCGAACTGGGGCACTCGCCCAGAGAGGCGCCCCCACCCGCGTGCTCCAGCTCGGCGGCCGGGCCGCCGTCGCTGATCAGTACGGATTCGCCGGCCCCCGGAAAACCCGACTGCCAATCCCACTCGGTAAATGTAGGGTTGGTGCAGCGGACCGGACTCGCTCGGGTAACGACCGCGACACGCCAAGGCACGGATTGCGCGTCTCGGCGAGTGAGGGGGGCCGTCTGGCTATATGTTTCATTCAGACGGAAGAGCATGAACGTCCCAGGAACTCCCTCGAATATCAAAGACGCGATTCGGCGGTAATGGTCGCGGGGGGCCCGAGCAAGCGGGTAGCGTCGGGGAAACACATGCGGGACAGCAAGACGGACGGCGAACAGGAAGTAGGCCCTCAGCACCATGGCGCGCATCGGAGACGGCGGCGACCTGCTTAAGTGCTCGTTCTGCGGGAAGAGCCAAAAGCAGGTAAAGAAACTCATTGCCGGCCCCGGTGTGTACATCTGCGATGAGTGCATTGATCTCTGTAACGAGATCATCGAAGAGGAGCTCGCCGACGCCGACGACGTCAAGCTCGACGAACTGCCCAAGCCCGCCGAGATCCGGGAATTCCTGGAGGGATATGTCATCGGGCAGGACACCGCCAAGCGCACGCTGGCCGTCGCGGTCTACAACCACTACAAGCGCATCCAGGCCGGCGAGAAGGGCGGCCGCGACTCGCGGTCCGAGCCGGTGGAGCTGACCAAGTCCAACATCCTGATGCTCGGGCCCACCGGCTGCGGCAAGACCTACCTGGCCCAGACGCTGGCCAAGATGCTCAACGTGCCGTTCGCCATCGCCGACGCCACGGCGCTGACCGAGGCCGGCTACGTCGGCGAGGACGTCGAGAACATCCTCCTCAAACTCATCCAGGCCGCCGACTACGACGTCAAGCGCGCCGAGACCGGCATCATCTACATCGACGAGGTCGACAAGATCGCGCGCAAGAGCGAGAACCCGTCGATCACCCGTGACGTCTCCGGGGAGGGCGTGCAGCAGGCCCTGCTGAAGATCCTGGAGGGCACCCAGGCGTCGGTTCCGCCGCAGGGCGGCCGCAAGCACCCGCATCAGGAGTTCATCCAGATCGACACCACCAATGTGCTGTTCATCGTCGCGGGTGCGTTCGCCGGGCTGGAGAAGATCATCTACGAACGCGTCGGCAAGCGCGGTCTGGGCTTCGGCGCCGAGGTGCGCTCCAAGGCCGAGATCGACACCACCGACCACTTCGCCGACGTGATGCCCGAGGACCTCATCAAGTTCGGCTTGATCCCCGAATTCATCGGCCGGCTGCCCGTCGTCGCGTCGGTCACCAACCTGGACATGGATTCGTTGGTCAAGATCCTGTCCGAGCCGAAGAACGCTCTGGTCAAGCAGTACACGCGACTGTTCGAAATGGACGGCGTGGAACTGGAATTCACCGACGACGCGCTGGAGGCGATCGCCGATCAGGCGATCCACCGCGGCACGGGCGCCCGCGGCCTGCGGGCGATCATGGAGGAAGTCCTGCTGCCGGTGATGTACGACATCCCGAGCCGCGACGACGTCGCCAAGGTCGTGGTGACCAAGGAGACCGTGCAGGACAACGTGTTGCCGACGATCGTGCCGCGCAAGCCGTCGCGCGGCGAGCGGCGCGACAAGACCGCCTAGCGCAAGTCCTATTGGCTGGTCGGCGTCCAACCGCTCGACGGCGCGGGGGCGGTGTGCTCGGGGCGCTGTTGCCCCACCGTTTCTCGGCTCCCTGGCCGCCGCGGGCTTCGTCCTGTATCTCGTGGCGATGACCGAGACGGCCCCGCAAGAGCGCGGTACCCCGTCCGCACCGCGGACGTGACCAATACCACAGTTTTGCATTATCCGCACCGCTGCCCTTCGCTGACTTCGGCGTTGGGGGCAAAGCCGCTGCATGCAACGCTTTCGAGACGCCCATGCTCGCCTAAAAGGAGTGCCATAATTGGTACTACTAGTGACACACAAGCTTCGGCGCGCAGGAGCGGTCTCTACGGCGCGTAACCTAAAGCTCCAGCGCGCAGTGCCTATCCGGGTAACGAATGGAAGGCGGATACGTGGATCCGAACGGCAGCGGAGCCGGGTCTGATTCTCATAATGGCTCCTCTGGGAATGGGTCGGCCGGCCGTCAACGTATAGAACAGGTTGTCATTCGATTCGCCGGAGACTCCGGCGATGGCATGCAGCTGACCGGCGACCGGTTCACCTCGGAGGCGGCGCTTTTCGGAAACGACCTCGCGACCCAGCCGAACTACCCCGCGGAGATCCGTGCCCCCGCAGGCACGCTGCCCGGGGTGTCTTCCTTCCAGATTCAGATCGCCGATTACGACATCCTGACCGCCGGCGACCGCCCCGATGTCCTCGTCGCCATGAATCCCGCGGCGCTGAAGGCCAACATCGGCGACTTGCCGCGCGGCGGCATGGTCATCGCGAATTCCGACGAGTTCACCAAGCGCAACCTGACGAAGGTGGGTTACATAACGAACCCGCTGGAGTCCGACGAGTTGTCCGACTACGTCGTGCAGTCCGTCGCGATGACGACGCTGACGCTCGGGGCCGTCGAGGCGATCGGGGCGTCGAAGAAGGACGGCCAGCGCGCCAAGAACATGTTCGCGCTCGGCCTCTTGTCGTGGATGTACGGGCGGCCGATCGAAGCCAGCGAGAAATTCATCCGGGAGAAGTTCGCCCGCAAGCCCGACATCGCCGAGGCCAACGTGCTCGCGCTGAAGGCGGGCTGGAACTACGGCGAAACCACCGAGGCGTTCGGCACCACCTACGAGGTCTCCCGGGCGTCCCTGCCGTCGGGCGAATACCGCCAGATCTCCGGCAACACCGCGCTGTCCTACGGCATCGTCACCGCCGGTCAGCTGGCCGGCATCCAGGTCGTCCTCGGCAGCTACCCGATCACGCCGGCGTCGGACATCCTGCACGAGCTGTCCAAGCACAAGAACTTCAACGTGATCACCTTCCAGGCCGAGGACGAGATCGGCGGCATCTGCGCGGCGATCGGCGCCTCCTACGGTGGCGCCCTCGGCGTCACCAGCACGTCCGGACCCGGCATCTCGCTGAAGTCAGAGGCGCTGGGCCTCGCGGTGATGACCGAGCTACCGCTGCTGGTCATCGACGTCCAGCGGGGCGGTCCGTCGACGGGGCTGCCCACCAAGACCGAGCAGGCCGACCTGCTGCAGGCGCTGTACGGCCGCAACGGGGAATCGCCCGTCGCGGTGGTGGCGCCGCGGTCGCCGTCGGACTGCTTCGAGACCGCCATCGAGGCGGTGCGCATCGCGGTGTCGTACCACACCCCGGTGATCGTGCTGTCCGACGGCGCGATCGCCAACGGCTCGGAGCCGTGGCGCATCCCCGACGTCAGCTCGCTGCAGCCGATCACGCACACCTTCGCCAAACCCGACGAGCCCTTCCAGCCGTACAACCGGGACCCGGAGACGCTGGCCCGCCAGTTCGCCGTTCCGGGCACGCCGGGGCTCGAGCACCGCATCGGTGGCCTGGAGGCCGCCAACGGCTCCGGCAACATCTCCTACGAGCCGGTCAACCACGACCTCATGGTCCGCATCCGCCAGGCCAAGATCGACGGCATCGCCGTCCCCGACCTGGAGGTCGACGACCCGACCGGGGACGCCGAACTGCTGCTGATCGGTTGGGGCAGCTCGTACGGTCCCATCGGCGAAGCCTGCCGGCGCGCGCGGCGCAAGGGCATCAAGGTCGCCCACGCCCACCTGCGCCACCTCAGCCCGTTCCCGCCGAATCTGGGCGACGTGCTGCGGCGCTACCCGATGGTGGTGTGCCCGGAGATGAACCTGGGCCAGCTGGCGCTGATCCTGCGCGGCAAGTACCTGGTCGACGTGCAGTCCGTCACTAAGGTTCAGGGTGTCGCGTTTCTCGCCGACGAGATCGGGCGCCTCATCCGCGCCGCGCTCGGCGGCACACTGGCCGAAGTCGAGCAAGACAAGAAAATGGTCGCCAGAATGGCGGCAGCAACGGTTGGAGCGGGAGCTAGCGAATGACCGACCTGGTTGGCGCAGACCTCGGGGTCACCCCGAGGCTGACCAAGAACGACGGGGTTCCGACGACGGACCAGCCGCAGAAGGCCAAGGACTTCACCAGCGACCAGGAGGTGCGCTGGTGCCCGGGCTGCGGTGACTACGTCATCCTCAACACCATCCGCCAATTCCTGCCCGAACTGGGGCTGCGCCGCGAGAACATCGTCTTCATCAGCGGCATCGGCTGCTCGAGCCGGTTCCCGTACTACCTCGAGACCTACGGGTTCCACTCGATCCACGGCCGCGCGCCGGCGATCGCCACCGGTCTGGCTCTGGCCCGCGAGGACCTTTCGGTGTGGGTGGTGACCGGCGACGGTGACGCCTTGTCGATCGGCGGCAACCACCTGATCCACGCGCTGCGCCGCAACGTCAACATCACCATCCTGCTGTTCAACAACCGGATCTACGGCCTGACCAAGGGCCAGTACTCGCCGACGTCCGAGGTCGGCAAGGTCACCAAGTCGACGCCGATGGGTTCGCTCGACCAGCCGTTCAACCCGGTGTCACTGGCGCTGGGCGCCGAGGCGACCTTCGTCGGTCGCGCGCTGGACTCCGACCGCACCGGGCTGACCGAGGTACTGCGCGCCGCGGCCGAACACCGGGGCGCCGCCGTCGTCGAAATCCTGCAGGACTGCCCGATCTTCAATGACGGCTCGTTCGACGCGCTGCGCAAGGAGGGCGCCGAGGAGCGGGTGATCAACGTCCACCACGGCGAGCCAATTGTGTTCGGCGCCAACGGCGAATACTGCGTGGTGAAGTCCGGCTTCAGCCTCGAGGTGGCCAAGACCGCCGACGTGAGCGTCGACGAGATCGTCGTCCACGACGCGCACGCCGACGACTCGGCCTACGCGTTCGCGCTGTCGCGGCTGTCGGATCAGAACCTCGACCACACCGTGCTGGGCATCTTCCGCAACATCAGCCGGGCCACCTACGACGACGCGGCTCGCTCCCAGGTCCGCGCCGCGCAGGCATCGAAGCCGTTCGATTCCGCCGCCCTGCAGTCGCTGCTGACCGGGCGCGACACCTGGACCGTCGACTGACGTGGCCGAGCAGATGCCCGACGCAGTGTCACTGGCCGGGGTAATAGTCGCTGGGGGAGAGTCGCGGCGCATGGGCCGCGACAAGGCGACCTTGCCGGGCCCCGGGGGAGCCGCCACGATGGCTGAGTATGTGGTCGGCATCGTCGCGCAGCGCTGCGAACCGGTTCTCGTGATGGCCGCCCCGGGACAGCCGTTGCCGGCGCTGCAGGCCCGCGTCATCCGCGACGACGTGCGCGGGCTGGGACCGCTGCCGGCAACCGGACGGGGACTGCGCGCCGCCGCGGAGGCGGGCGCGCGGTACGCGTTCGTCTGCGCCGTCGACATGCCGCTGCTGAACGCCGATGTGATCGACGATCTGGTCCGCCTCGCCACCGAGACCGATGCCGAGGTGGTGTTGCCGTGGGACGGTCGCAGCCACTACCTGACGGCGGTGTACCGCACCGATCTGGCCGATCGGATCGAGGCGCTGGTCGCAGCCGGCGAGCGCAAGATGAGCGCCCTGATCGACGCCTCCGACGCCCAGCAGATTGTGCTGCCGGATTCGCGCCCGCTGACCAACGTCAACACGGACGCCGAACTTCGCGCGGTGGTGCGGCCCGGCGCCTGAGGGCGAACGCGCGCATTTTTAATTGGTCCCCGCGGCCGATTAATTAATTGATTTCAACCATTCTTTATATATTGAATAATTGGCGCCGTCCATTTGCGCATCCGTTTGGGATTGTCCGCCGATAGCGAGGCCGGGGTCGCTTGGGGTTGCGGGTCTCGGATGGCCTTGGCGCAGCGCGACATTCGGTTGCGTGCCGGGAAACCCCGGCGATTTCCCGCCACGGAATGCCATCCGGCCGCGGGCAAATCGCCAGTCTGATGCGAAAGTCATTGGAGTGGCGAGTATCCCGTCTGAGTTGAACGAAATGCCTTGCGGCACTGCCTTGTTCGCTTTTAACGGGATCGAATCTCGTTCACGTCGGGCGCGTCGCTCGGCAAGCGTGCGTATCTTGTTGTATTGTGCGCCGGTTCGCCCCCGGCGCCGGGGAGTGGGCCACGGGGCCGCGCAGCCGCGCCCCGGTCTCGAAGGCGCGTGTGCCAGCTCACAAAATCGCCGTGATTCGGCTCACGATTTGGTTGTTCAGCCGGTGGCTGGGCACCGCCGGAAAAGGCGCGGTTGACCTGCAGAGATGATTAAGCGATCGCGGCGTGATCGGCTCGTTACCGAACCGAGATATCCGTTTTCTGAAGATGACGAACGCCGCCGGGTTTCGTACGGTCCGTGTTAGCCCGAAAACGGGTTAACGGAAAAGTAATCGACAATCGAATCACGGACCCGCGTGTGAGCGGGGCTGCGGGCGGCAGAGCCGCGTCGCGGCCCGGGGTTTGTACCTCGCCGGGCAGATCGAGCGCCCGCCGCTGGCGTGCCTGAACGAGACGGCACGTCCCAGAGCACCTTCGAGCACCAATCAACGACCTTCGACCCACTCCGGTGGGTCTGCTTTGGCGCGCGCACCGCGAAAGGAAGAAATTTGAAGAACGTCCGCAAGACGCTCATCCTCGCCGCGATCAGCGGCACCCTGGTGACGTTGCCTTCCGCCACCGCCACCGCGGAACCGATGGGCTTTGACCCGAACGTTCCCCCCGCCGGGCTCGCCCCCGACCCGCCCCCGCCGCCGGCCCCGGACG
>NZ_LZIC01000021.1 GCF_001667185.1 Mycobacterium sp. 852002-50816_SCH5313054-b
GTGGGGGCGGCGGGCCGGGTGGCGCGGTCGGATACGGGTAGCCCCCGGGCGGCTGCGCTTGACCGGGCTCGGACGCGCGCGCCGCGTCGGCCAGGGGGCGCTCGAGTTCCCGGATGCGCTCTTCCGGGTCATCCTGCGAGTTCATGGACAGATGCTCCCACCCGAACGTGTCGAATGGGTAGTTTCAGCACCGTGCCCGATTTGCCGAATCGCCAAATCCTGTTGCGTCGCCGCCCCACTGGTCTGGTCCAGCCCGAGGACACCGAGTTCGTCACCAGGCCGGCGCCCGAGCCCGCCGAGGGCGAGGCGCTCCTTCGAACCACCTATGTGGGGCTCGACGCGGCGGTCCGCACCTGGCTGAACGACCAGCCGGGCTACCTGCCGCCGGTGCAGCTGGGCGAGGTGATCCGGGCCGCCGGGATCGGTGAGGTGGTGGCGACGCGCTGCGACGCCTTCGAGATCGGCGACGTCGTCACCACGTTGTCGGGTTTCCAGGAGTACGTGATCATCCGCGACGACGTCTTCAGCACACCGGTTCCCGGCCAGGGCACGGTGGACCAGCTGGCGGTGATGTCGGTGTACGGCCCCACCGGGGCCACCGCCTACATCGGGATGATGGACATCGGCCGGCCCCAGCCCGGCGAGACGGTGGTGGTGTCGGCCGCCGCGGGCGCCACCGGGTCGGTGGCCGGGCAGATCGCCAAGATCGCCGGCGCGCGGGTGGTGGGCATCGCCGGAGGCCCGGAGAAGTGCCGGGCGGTGGTCGAGGACTTCGGATTTGACGCGTGCATCGACTACAAGAACGACGACCTGGCGTCGGCGCTCAAAGAGCATTGCCCGCGGCGGGTGAACGTCTATTTCGACAACGTCGGCGGGCCGATCCTCGACGCGGTGCTGGGCCGGCTGGCCACCAAGGCGCGGGTGGTGCTGTGCGGCGTCATCTCCAGTTACCTCACCGGCCAGCACCCCGGACCGGCCAACTACGTCAACCTGCTGGCCAAGACCGCGTCGATGCAGGGGTTCAACGCCCTCGACGACTGGGGCCGCTTCGACGAAGCGTTCGCCGCGCTTCGCCAATGGGAGAGCGAGGGCCGAATCAAGGCGCGCCAGACCGTTTTTGAGGGCGTCGAGTCGTGCGTCGACGCCCTCAACGGCCTCTTCACCGGGGCCAACATCGGCAAGATGTTGGTCAAGCTGAGCGAGCCCGCTTCCGGTTAGCCTTCGCCGAGGACGCGGTGCAGCGCCTTCTTGGCCTCGGTCAGGGCTTCGAGCACCTTGGTCCGGGTCTCGGCGAGCTGCTGCTTCTGCTCGTCGGTGCCGGTCCAGGTGATCGTGCGGGCCAGCCCCGCGAGTTCGAACAGCTCCCTGCGGATCTTGAACACGTCGCCGAACTTGGCCGCCCGCCCCAGGAAGGCGTGCGCGGTCTCGCTGCTGACACCCCGCCAGGCCAGCAGGTTTTGCCCCAGTTCGGTCAGCGTCGCGACGCCGTTGTCGACCGTGACCACACCCCGGCCCGCCAGCAGGCCGATGGCGAGCTCCGCCACGTCCTGCGGCGGCGTGAACGCACCCTCGGTCGCGTCGGACACCCGCTGCACGACCTGCGCGGCATCCGCCGGTCCGTCGAGCAGCAGCGCCGCGGTGACGAACGCGGCGCGCTTGAGGAAGGGCCGCCGCCCGTGGCCGAACCCACCCTTGACGCCGGGCCCCCCACCGAATCCGCCTTGTCCCCAGCCTTTTTCGGCCCAACCACCACCGAAACCGGGACTACCGAAGCCGGGCCCGCCGAAACCGGGGCCGCCAAAACCGCCGAAGCCGCCGCCGAAAAATCCACCAGACATCTCTGTCATTCCTTTCCACATCAGTGACTATCAAGCTCCTTGATACCACCGACTCCGAGGATGTCAAGGAAATTGATGGTTGCCTGCCGGAAGCCGCTGGTCGCATGCCAGCATTAGGGCATGAGCCATGCCCACGAAGAGCCGTTGGGATTTCTGCTGTACCGCGTGATGGCGACGCTGCGGCCGCAGGTTGCCGCGGAGCTCAAGCCGCTGAGCCTCGGGCTGGCCGAGTTTGTGTGCATGCGGATTCTGTCGAAGCATCCCGGGCTCACCAGCGCCGAGCTCGCGCGCGGCACCAACGTCTCGGCGCAGGCGGCCAACCAGGTGCTGCGCGCGCTGGAGGAGCGCGGGGCGCTGGCCCGCCCGGCGTCGGCGCCGGCGGGACGGGCGATGCCGGCCCGGCTCACCCGCGAGGGCAAGGCGCTGCTGAGGCGCGCGGACGCCGCCGTGCGCGCGGCCGACGAACGGATCCTGGACCGGCTCAGCGCCGACGAACAGCGTCACCTGAAGCGACTGCTCTATGCGGCGGGCACGGATCCGGCCCGCTAGCAGCCGTTAATCCGCCAAATTGGATGGGGTCCGCACGGTCTGGCGAGATGCGCACCGCCCCCGGCGCGTGGTTTCATAACACCGTTTGCGAGAGTTGCCTAGGGGAGTTCGTTCCGGGCCGCAGGTCCCGGCCCATCAACGATTGGGGAGTGCAGATGGATCGTCGCAGCATGTTGCTGACTACGGGGCTCGGCATGCTGGCGGCCGTGGCCGCGGCCCCCATCCCGGAGGCACTGGCCAACCCGTCGCTCCCGGTACCGCCGGAGGCCCCGTCGGCCGGTCCCGGCGGCTACATCTTCTCCGACGAGTTCGACGGCCCGGCCGGCTCGGCACCGGATCCGGGGAAGTGGACGGTGCAGACCTGGCAGGACGACGTGTTCCCGCCGGTCGCCGGGATATACCGCGACGACCGCCGAAACGTATTCCAGGACGGCAACTCCAATCTCGTCCTGCGCGCCACCCAGGAGGGGGACACCTACTACGGCGCCAAATTGCGGGGCAACTTCCGCAGCATGATTAATCAAACCTGGGAAGCGAAGATCAAGCTGAACTGCTTGGACCCCGGCCTGTGGTCTGCGTTCTGGGGCGTCAACGAGGACCCGCTGCCCGACGGCGAGGTCGACCTCTTCGAGTGGTACGGCAACGGCTCGTGGCCCCCGGGAACGACCGTTCACGCGGCATCCAACGGCAAGACCTGGGAGGGGAAATCGATTCCCGGCCTGGTGGACGGCGGCTGGCACACGTGGCGAATGCACTGGGGTGAGGACGGCTTCCAGTTCGCGCGCGACGGGGCACAGTACTTCAGCGTTCCGAACAAGCCCATCCACGTCCACGGCGGCGCCCCCGACGACTTCCGGTGGCCGTTCAACAACCCCGGCTACTGGATGACCCCCATGTTCACCCTCGCGGTCGGTGGCGTCGGCGCCGGCGATCCCGCCGCGGGGACCTACCCGGCGGACATGCTCGTCGACTACATCCGCATCTGGTGACTAGCGCTGCGCTTTGATCACCTGAACAAGGTTGAACTGCCAGCGCTCGACGAGCCGGAAACCCAGCTCGCGCGGAACCGCGAAGGCGGGTGTCGGGCCGTAGACCGGGCCGGGCGGCAGCGCCGGACCCTGCTCGTGGGCCGGCATCGACTCGTCGGCCTGGGTGATGATCCACACGACGCCACAATGGCTCAGCGGCTGGGCGACGACCTCCGGGATGAGGTTGGTGTCGAAGACGTCGTTGCGGTCCGTCGCCCGCTGCCACAGGGTGAGGTCGATCAGCTTCCGGTAGGCGTCCGGGCGCGCCGCCAGCAACGGGCGCATCGGGGCGGGCATGAACGTCACCGTGTCGTTCACCAGCAAGCAATCACCGGGCGCCGCCTTCGCGGTGATCAGATCGGCCACCTGGCTGTAGTCCATTCCGTATTTGGCGTACGGGTTACGTTGCGCCCGAACATAATTCGGCGCGGCGGCGACGGCGAAAAGGCCGACCAGGGCGGCGGTGGTCCATGGCTTGGCGGCCACGGCGGCCGTACAGACCCCCAGGATCAGGGCCGCCGCCGGCGCCGTGAAGGCCAGATAGCGCGGCGTGTAGATCGGGTGCAGTAGCGCTGACCCGGTGACGATCAGGGCGGTCGGTATCGCCAGCCACGCCACCGCAATGATCAGCATTTGCCGATCTCCCTGCGCGAGCCGCGCAGATCTGCTGAGCCACAACACGATAGCCGCCGCGACCACCAGCGCCGACAAGACCGCGAACGGCGGGCTGCGTTCGAAATACTGCTGAACCACCACGTCTTCGATCGTCCGGTGCCCGATGGGTGGGACCCAACGGATCTGATGCGACTGCCCCGCGACCGCCACCAGGAACGGCGCCAGGGCGCACACGACCGCCGCCGACGTAATGGCGAAGCGCACCAAGACTTTTCGCGCGCGGTGGCAGGACCACACGAAGGTGAGGTGCGCCAGCACCAGCAGCACCAGGTAGGCGTCGAGCACGATCGAGAGGGCCAGGGCGGCGCCGTAGGACGCCCAGGCCCAGGCGGTGTTACGGCGCGCCGCGACGACGAGCGACAACGTCAGCCATACCGCCGCCATCATCGACAGGGCATAGGGGCGGGCCTCGATACCCGCCCACGTCGTCCGGGGCAGGATGCCGCACAACGCTCCGCAGGCCAGGGCGGCGGAGCGAGACGAGAACTGCCTGCCCAGCACAACCACTCCGGCGGCGGCCCCGCCGACCGCCAAACCGCTCGGGACGCGGGACCAGAATTCGGTCGGCGGGAAGATCTGGAACCAGGCGTGCATGAGCGCGTAGTACAGGCCGTGGACGGCGTCGACGTTGCCCAGCATGCGCCAGAGCTGGCCGAACGAACGGCTGTAGGACGCCGAAATGGTCGCGGCCTCGTCGTACCAGAACGACGGGCGAGCGGCGCCGGCGAGACTGATTGCCGCGGCGAGCAATCCGACGACGAGCGCGTCCAGCGCGACCGACGGCAGTGCCAGCGGGCCGCCGCGGAGATGCCGTGACTCGGCGGTATCGGAGACGCTCACCGCCCGCTATGTTGCCAGACGCGGACCGCGGCGTTGTGTCAGTTACTCAGCCACACGTGCCAGAAGCCGTCGGGACCGAAGCGGCAATCGAAGTGGGTGTACAGGTGGTCGTTGGTGATGAGCTCAACATGCGGGCCGTCGGCCAGACAACCCGCCTGGCTGGAGTAATTGCCATCGACTTCCACCTCGTCGGCGTTGGCCACACCGGCGGCGATGGTCAGCAACCCCGTCAGCGCCAGAATCCCGGCAGCAACCAGCGTCTTCATGCGGATCTTCCCCTCGGTATCGGTGCCGTCACTGTATCGGTGCGGCCGGGGCGCCATCTGAAAATGGAAGGACTCAAGCGGCCAGGCATTCGAACGTATGATCGATAAATGGGCGAGCTGGCGTCGATCGGATACAACGGTCAGCCCGTCCGCAGCCCGTTCCGGGTGGTGCGCCCGCCGATCGCGGTGCTCGTCGACCTGACGGTGCTCTTCCCCCGGCAGCCGCACCGCTCGGGGCGGTATCAGCCCAACGGCCTGCAGCTGCACAAGGTCGTCGAGGGCCGGCTCAGCTGCTGGGGCATCTGCGAGCAGGGCGACTGGTGGGGGCTGGTGACCTACCCCATCGCCTACGGGTCGAAGCGCAAGACCGTGACGCACTGGGTCCCGGCCTGGACGCTGCGCCGGAAAGCCTAGGCGATGCGATGATTGCTGCCCGTGGACGACAACTTGCTTTCCGTGCTGACCAAGCTCATTCCGCTCGGGCTGGTCATCGCGCTCTCACCGATCACCGTCATTCCGGCGGTGCTGGTCCTGCACGCGCCCCGCCCGCGGCCGGCCAGCCTCTCCTTCCTCGGCGGCTGGCTGCTGGGCATGGCCGCCCTCACCGCGGCATTCGTCGCGGCCTCCGACCTGCTGGGCGATCTGCACCAGACCCCACCGACCTGGGCGTCCTGGGTGCGCGTGGTGTTGGGGTCGGCGCTCATCGCGTTCGGCGTGGGCCGCTGGCTGACCCGCCATCGCCAGGGCAAGACCCCGGCGTGGATGCGTTCCTTTTCCAAACTGACTCCGCTGCGCGCGGGCGTGACCGGGGTGGTGTTGACGGTCGTACGACTCGAGGTGCTGATCCTGTGCGCGGTGGCCGGCCTGGCCATCGGCACCGGCGGGCTCGGCCCGGCGGCCGGCTGGGTATCCGGCGCCATCTTCGTCGCCGTGTCCTCGTCGACGGTCGCCGCACCGATACTGGCCTACGTCGGTGCCGGCGGCCGCCTGGATGACGCGCTGGAGCGGCTCAAGGTGTGGATGGAAGAAAACCACGCCGCCATGCTCGCGATCATCCTGGTGCTGATCGGTTTGCTCGTTCTTTACAACGGAATTCACGCTCTGCGGTAGCACGGCACGATAGATTGCTGCCCGTGGCAGGAAGTTTGGGCTCGGTGCTCTCCGGGGTCATCGGGCTAGGTCTGGTCGTCGCGCTGTCACCGATCACCGTGATCCCGGCGGTGCTGGTGTTGCAGGCGCCGCGGCCGAGGCCAACGGGCCTCGCGTTCCTGACCGGCTGGGTGCTGGGCCTGGCCGCGGTGACGGCGCTGTCCGTCGAGGCCTCCGGCCTGCTCGGCGGCCTCGACAAGTCGCCGCCGACGTGGTCGTCGTGGCTGCGCGTGGTGCTCGGGTCGGCGCTCATTCTGTACGGCGTCTACCGGTGGTTCACCCGGCATGGCCACAGCGAATCGCCGGCCTGGATGCGTTCGTTCGCCACCATCACCCCGGCGCGCGCGGCACTGACGGCGGTGGCGCTGGTGGTGATACGACCCGACGTGCTGCTCATCTGCGTCCCGGCCGGATTGGCGATCGGCGGCAGCGGGCTGGACGTCGTGGGCTACTGGATCGCCGCGGCGATCTTCGTCGCCGTCGCCGCGTCGACGGTTGCCGTCCCGGTACTGGCCTACGCCGCCGCGGGTCACCGCCTCGACGATGCGATGGCACGCCTCAAGGATTGGATGGACAGGAACAACGCCGCGCTGATGGCAGGAATCCTGGTCGCGATCGGTTTACTGGTGCTCTACCACGGAATTGATGCTTTGCATCACCGGTAGCCGCCGTCGGACAGGCCCGCGTCGGCCTCGAGCCGGTTCGTCTCGCCAAAGACCAGCTCGCGGATCAGCTCCCAGCTGTAGCCCCTGAGCATGCCGCCATAGCCTTTGGCCGCCCATTGTCGGCAGTGCCGCTCCTCGTGGTGCAGCACCCGGTCCAGATCCAGGTGCTGCCAGGCGTACCCGGACCGGATGATCCGGCGAAGCCGCTCCGCGGGGTCGGCGAGCTTGCCCACGTTGACCATGAAGATGTCGCCCCAGGTGGTGCCGCCCCGACGGCTGAACTGCCGCTGGATCCAATTGCCGCCGACACCCATGAGAATTCCGTTCGGGGTCGTCACCAGGCGGCCCCCATTGCGATGGACGAACCTGACGTCGCGGGAGTAACTCCAGCGGTTTGCGTTCTGCCGGTTGATGATTCGCGCGACCTCGGCGGCGGTGTAGGGCGTCTCGGCAAAGTCTGCGCGCCGCTGGCCCGGCTTGCCGTAGTCCGTTCCCGCGTTGAGGACGTAGGTCATCAGCGTCGCCGTGCGTGCGTCGTCCCCGCTGATGCCCCGGGCCAGCACAAAGTAGGACTTGCCGTGGGGGTCCTCGATCTCCTCGAGCCCCGCCAGGACGGCGAAGCTGTCCGGCGCGATGCCGTGCCGCCGGGCGATCTCGGCGACGACGTCGGTGGCCACGTCCCGGCGTTGGGCGTTTTGCAGCCACGCCGCCGAGTAGTCGTTTGCGCGCACGGTTGTCAATTTAAGGTGTAGGCGATGGACAGGCGGCCCTGGCGACGCGCGCGCGGCATCAAGCAGATCACTCGCGGGCTGGGCACGCTGGATCGGGAACTCTTCGAGACGATCGCCGAGACGCCCACCCCGCTGCTCGACACGGTCATGCCGCGGCTGACCCGGGCGGCCGACCACTCCAAGCTGTGGCTGGCCATCGCCGCGGCGCTGCTGGCGTCGGGCAAGCCCTCCGCGCAGCGCGGTGCGACCCGCGGCGTCGTGACGCTCGGCGCCACCAGCCTGGTCACCAACCAGGTCGCCAAGCGAATCCGGCCGCGTCCGCGGCCCGTCTACGACTCGGTGCCGCTGATCAGGCGGGTCCGCCGCCGTCCCGTGTCCAACTCCCTGCCGTCGGGACACTCCGCCAGCGCCGCCGCGTTCGCCGTCGGCGTGGGCCTGGAGAATCCGCCGCTGGGCTTCGTCCTGGCGTTGCTGGCCGGCATGGTCGGGCTGTCGCGGGTGGCTACCGGGGCGCACTACCCCGGGGACGTCCTCGCCGGTTTCGGCATCGGCGCCGGGCTCGCCGTACTGGGTGGCCGGGTCGTCCCCCCGCTCGTCGAAACCACCCTGCCCAAGACCGAACCGTTCGTCGTCGACACGCCCCCACGGCCCGTCGGCGCCGGCGTGGTCCTGGTCATCAACCCGGCATCCGGCAGTGGCACGGGCTCGCGCGTTGTCGACGAGGTCCGCGCCGAGCTGCCCAAGGCCGAGATCGTTGAACTGGGTCCCGGCGACGACCTCGAGGTGGCGTTGCGACGCGCCGCCGAGCGCGCCGAGGTGCTTGCCGTCGGCGGCGGCGACGGCACCGTCGCGACCGCCGCGTCGGTCGCCATCGAGACGGGTCTGCCGCTGGCGGTCTTCCCCGCCGGAACGTTCAACCACTTCGCCAAGGACATCGGCTGCGACACCGTCGCCAAAACGGTGGCAGCCATCCGGACGGGCAGCGTGTCCCGCGTTGACCTGGTGTGCCTCAACGAAAACCGGATGGTGCTCAACACCGCGAGCATCGGTGCGTACCCGACCCTCGTCCGGTATCGCGAGAAGCTTGAGAAGCGCGTCGGCAAGCCCGTGGCGAGCTTCTACGCGATGCTGCACACGCTGCGCAAGGACCAGCCGGTCAGGATTCGCTACGACAACAAAACCCTGCAGACGTCGCTGCTCTTCCTCGGCAACTCGGTGTATCTGCCGACGGGATTCGCACCGTCGCGGCGCACCCGCATCGACGACGGCCTGATCGACGTGCGCATCCTCGAGACCGGGCGGCCGTGGGCCCGAACCAGGATCCTGACCGCGCTGGCCCTCGGCCGCCTGCTGCGCAGCCCGCTGTATCACGAGCTGCAGGTGCCCGAGTTCAGCTTCTCCGCCGTCGACGGCCCCACGGTCATCGCCCACGACGGCGAGGTGGGCGACGAGTACGACCACGCCAGGTTCAGCGCGAAATACCGGGTCCTGCCGGTGTTTCGGCCGGTTGCTCGGCGCTGAGCCGGCTCAGGTCGACGCTACGCGCGCGGGCACAGGTCCACGATGGCGTAATCGATCAGGGCGTCCGCCTGTCGCGGCGTGAGCGCCCTGGGGCCCAGGTCCTGAGCGGACTTTTGCAGCGCCAGTGACTGCAGCTGCGACGGCGGGGTATCCCAGGCGAGCTGTTGGCAGATCTTCCAGCCGGTCTGCACCAGCGCCGGGTCACCCCCGTCGAGGTCCTGGATACCGACGGCGTGCAGGTGGTTGAGATAGGAGACCTCATCCGCGTGTGCCGGGCCGGCGCACACAATGCTGGCGGTCAGAAGGGGGCCAACTGCAAGCGCTGCGCCGATGAACTTGCCATAGAGCCTCTGTGCTGCCATAACTCCTTCTTCGCTGACTGTGTGCCGCCCCCGCCCATATATGAAAGCAGTTCTCCAACCGCGGCGCGCGACAAATGTGCGGCGTTTGAAAAGCGTTAACCCGACAGCGCGACCGGCGGTTGGGGCCGGCCCGCGAGGCTGGCTAGTGGTGGCCCCCGCCGGTCTCGGCGCCGCCACCCGAGCTGCCGCCGCCACCCGAACTGCCGCCGCCACCGGTCTCGGCGCCGCTGCCACCGCTGGAGACACCTCCGCCGCCGGCGGAGACACCACCGCCACCGCCGCCGACGTCGCCGCCGTGGCCGCCGCCACCGGACTCACCGCCACCACTCAACGGCCCACTGCCGCCGGGGCTTTCAGTGCCGCCCACGGGCCCGCCGCCCGCGTGGGGTTCGGGATGAGCCCCTTCGCCGGGCGGACCGCCGCCCTCGGGCGGGGCACCGCCGGGGTTCGGATGGCTGGGGCCGGGACCGCCGGCCTCGGGAGGGGGCCCGGCCGGGCTCCCGTGGATCGGGCCTGGACCGTCGCCAGGCCCCCTGTGCCCTGGACTGCCGGGAGGCGCGCCGCCACTGCCGGGTTGAGGCGACGGCACCGGGGGAGCTTGGTGGGGAGGCGGGGGCACGTGGACCGGCGGTGGTCCGGCGGGCGCCGACGGGTGCGGCGGCGTGCGGACCACGGGCGGGCTCACCGGC
Organism: Mycobacterium sp. 852002-50816_SCH5313054-b; assembly: GCF_001667185.1. Classification (GTDB taxonomy): domain Bacteria; phylum Actinomycetota; class Actinomycetes; order Mycobacteriales; family Mycobacteriaceae; genus Mycobacterium. The sequence continues at coordinate 10,314 of NZ_LZIC01000021.1, forward strand.
GGGTCGGGCACCCGGACCGGCGGCGGGGGAGCCGGCGCTATCGGCGGGACCAGGACGGGCACCGGCACGACCGGGGCCACCGGAACCGGTGCCACCGGAACCGGAGCGACCGGAGCCGGGGCGACCGGGGCTGCGGGAGCCGCCGGCACCGGGGGTGCGGGCAGCGGAGCCGCCACCGGTAATGCGCTGGGGGGTGGGCTGAGCGGCTTGGGCGCGGCCACCTTGGTGGCCGCCAGCGCCCCGGGCACCGGCGCGAGCACTTGCTCGGCGGGGGCGATCAAATTCTGCACCGGAGCGGGCAGCAAGCCGACGGTCGTGTGAACGCCGACCACCAGGGCTATCTCCAGCGCCAGCGCCGCGCCAAAGCCGGCCACCGCCACCGCGCTTCCGACCAGCAGGCCCGGGCGAGATCTGGGCCCGCGCGGGCCCGCCGCGGCGGCGTCGATGAGGACGGTCGGGGCACCGGCCTCGTCATCGGCCACAGCGCTGTAAGCGAGTTCGCCGTCGCCCCCCTCGGCATCGGCGAGGCTCAGGTATTCAGGCAGGGCGCTCGCTTCGACCGCACCCGTGCCCGGGTCTTGGGCATAGGCCAGCGCGGCGGTCGACGAGGCGAACATTGACGCATTCGCCGACGCCAGGGCCGCGCCGCGGGCCAGCGCAGTCTCCGGCTCTTCCGGAGTGCTCACGCTGAGCGACGTCGCCTCCTCCAGCCACGGCTTGATCGGGGAAACGTCGACGCCGGAGCCGACCACCAACACGCCGCCCGGGCGCGCCGGCAGCTCGTCGAGCCCGGCGACCATCTCCATCAGCTCTGCGGTAGTGCTCTCACCGGTATTCAGCTGCTCTTTGTGAAGGTCGGCGATGGCGCCGTCGGAGGTCTCGACGACGGCCAACGTTGCGGTGTCGGGCTCCACGAAAAGCACCGCAGTGCGCTCGTAACCCATTGCGCCGCCTACGGATTGGGCCAACGAGGTCGCGGCCAGAAACGCCGAGACCAGCATCACGTTCTCCAGCTTGTGGGCGGCCAGCGCGTCGCGTACCGCGTTCGCCTCGAGCTGATCAGTGCATGCCACCCCGATGGCGGACAGGTCGAGACCAGCATCCGCCGCGTCGTCGCGAGTACCCAGGATGGCGGCGATCGCCCGATCGGACGCACTGACAGTGGGCGAATCGTCGGCGGCGGTGACGACGAAGCCCTTTTCGTCCACCGTTGCGCCATCGGCGTTTTCGCCTTGCAGGAGCACCATCTGGACCGAATCTGGCGCCAGCGAGACGCCGAGCACGATATCCACCGCACGCCTCCCAACACTTCGACCCGCTAACCGATCGTCGCCCGGGAAGCTGTATCAGGATCCTGCCGAAGTTATGTAGGGCTTAAGAAGCGCAAGCCCGGCGGGCTAGGGTCGGCTCGTGCGCAGGACCATCGATTGGGACGGCGACGCGGTCACGATCATCGACCAGACCGCGCTGCCTGCCGACTATCGCGTGCTGATCCTGCGCACCGTCGACGAGCTGATCGACGCGATCCGCCGCCTGGCCGTGCGCGGAGCACCGGCGCTGGGCGCGGCGGGCGCCCTTGGCGTCGTGCTCGCCGCGCGCGAGGGAGGCGACGTTCGCGCCTCGGCCGGACGCGTCGCGCAGGCGCGGCCGACCGCCGTCAATCTCAGCTGGGGAGTCGCGCGCGCGCTCGAAAAGCTCGACGGGGGAATCGAATCCGTGCTCGCCGAGGCGCTGGAAATCCTCGCCGAGGACGAACGCCTCAACCGCGCCGCATCGGCCCACGCCGCCGAGATCGTCCTGGAGCTGTGCGAGCGCCGCCCGCTGCGGCTGCTCAGCCACTGCAACGCCGGCCACCTGGCCACCGTGGCCTGGGGCAGCGCCCTCGGCGTCGTCTGGCACCTGCACGAGCGCGCGCTGATCGAATCGGTGCTCGTCGACGAGACACGCCCGCTGCTGCAGGGCGCCCGGCTCACCGCCTGGGAGCTGGCGCAGGCGGGCGTACCCTACCGGGTGCAGCCGGACGGCGCCGCGGCGGCGGCGATGGCACGCGGCCTCGTCGACTGCGTGCTCGTCGGCGCCGATCGGATCGCGGCCAACGGCGACGTCGCCAACAAGATCGGCACCTACGGCCTGGCCATCGCGGCGCGTCATCACGACGTGCCGCTCGTGGTGGTCGCGCCCTCGTCCACGATCGACGCGTCGCTGGCCACCGGCGCCGAGATCGCCATCGAGGAACGCGCGCCCGACGAACTCAGGACGTTCGCCGGCATCGCGATCACCCCGCCGGACGCGGACGCCTTCAACCCCGCCTTCGATGTGACGCCGGCCGATCTGATCACCGCCGTCGTCACGGAGCACGGCCGCTACCGGCCATCGTGAGGGTGCCGACGTTACGCGGTTTCAGGATCAAGCTGGCGACGACGGCGAGGACGCCGGTGCCGACGCAGATCCACAATGCGAAGTGGTAACCCGCCTGGGTGCCCGCGCCGACAACCGTTGCGGCCCAGGCGAACCCGAGCGCGCTGCCGATGCCGTAGGAGGCGTTGGCGATCCCGGGCAGCGAGCCCGGCTCGTCGGGCGGGGCCTGCAGCACGCCCAGCGCGCTCATCGGGGTGAGCGCGACCGCCAGCGATACCCCGAGCGCCACCATGAGTCCGATGACCATCGGCTTGTCGAGCGCGAACACCGCGAGCAGCGCGGTGACGGCTACGGCGGCGACGAGCCCCGCCCGCAACACCGTCACGAAGCCGACCTTGGCGGAGAGCCGTCCGGCCAGGGGCGACACCACCAATTGGGAGAGCGCGCCGGGAGTGATGAACAGCAACGCGGTCAGCTGCCCGCTGGCGGCGAAGCCGATGTGGTCGTTCTCGGCGATCGAGGGGACGATGTAGTTGAGCACCACCATGAACGACGCGAAGCACAGGATGGTCACCGCGATCAACGGCCAGGCGTGGCGCGAGGCCATCTGGTCGATGTGGATCAGGGGTTGGGCCACTCGCTTCTCGACCACGACGAGCCCCACGAAGGCGGCGCCGGCGGTGCCGATCGACACGAGCAAGAGCGGCGACGCCCAGCCCATCTGGTCACCGTGGGAGAAGTACAGGTCGAGCCCTGCGACGGTCAATGCGATCAGGACTGCTCCCACCCAGTCCATCCGGCCCGGGGCCGCCCGATCCCGCTCGTCCGCCGGTACCGCCACGCAGCAGAATGCGGCGGCGACGATGCCGAACACCAGGGTCAAACCGAAGATAGAGCGATAGCCGAAATGGTCGACCATGAAGCCGGCCAGCAGCGCGTCGACGCCGGCCACCCCGGCACTGATCGCCGAGATGACTCCGCAGCAGACGCCGAATGCCGGGCCGCTGAGGTGTTCGCGCATGATCAGGAACGCCAGGCCGTAGGTGATGTTGGCGCTTCCCTGCAGGACCCGGCCGACCATCACGACGGGTAGCGATGTCCCCAGGATGCACAACAGCGTTCCGGCGCAGACCAGGAACAGGATTCCGACGAGCACGCGCTTGCGGCCGACGAAGTCGCTCCACCGAATCAGTACCACGTTGGCGATTGCCCCGGCGAGGTAGAAGTAGGCGGACATCGACGCGTACGCGTGGGGCCCGAGATGGGTGTTGATGTCCCGGATCGCCGGGCCGAGCATGGTGGCGTTGAGCGTGAACGACGTCACCGACAGCGACAGCGCGGCCACCATGAACACGGCCGGACCCCGCGACATCGTGCTGATGCCAGCGTCTTTCGTCGTCGCCGCCGCGCTTTCACTTACCACGATCAGAATCCTCTTGCCTAGTTTTCACCGTCGAGCCCGCGGGCCACCGTGCCGGCCCCGATGGACAGCTTTCGGATTCTGACGAATATCGTTGCCAGCCAAGACTTCTCGGACGCTAGGCGTCGCTTGCCGCGCGCGTACCGAGATGTACTGTGGCGAACCCCGTCTGTAGCGAGACATAGCGGGCGTCGACGAAGCCCGCTTCCCGCATCGCGTCGCGCAGCCCGTCCCGCGACATCCAGCTGCGGATCGAATCGGCGGTGTAATGGTGGGCGTCGCGATGCCAGGCCACGGCCCAGCCCACCGCCGGCATCACACGGAAGTAGAGCAGGTCGTGCACGGATTTCATCGTCTTCGAGTCCGGCCTGCTGAAATCGAGGACCATCAGGCGGCCGCCCGGCCGCAGCACGCGGCGGAACTCGCGCAGCGCCTGGCTCTGGTCGGCAACGTTGCGCAGCCCGAAGCCGATCGTGACCGCGTCGAAGCACGCGTCCGGGAACCGCAGGTCCGTGGCGTCGCCCTCCTGGAAGTCGACGGCCCCGCGCTCCCGCCCCCGGGCGACCTCAAGCATCGCCGCGCAGGAGTCGACGCCCACCACCTGGCCTTCCGGGCCGACTGCCGCCGCCTCCAGGAACGCCAGGTCGCCCGTCCCGGTGGCAACGTCCAGCACTCGTTCGCCGGTCCGCAGGCCGCACAGTTCCATGGCTTGCCGCTTCCAGAGGCGATGAAGCCCGAGCGTCCAAAGATCGGTCATCACGTTGTAGCGCGACGCCAGCGCCGAGAACAGCTCCTGGACGTAGCTGCTCTTGGCCTCGTCCGATTGGTTCCATCGCCGTGTGACCATCGTGAGCCTCCGCACCCCCCGGGTCCAACAGCCTGGAACGTACCACGGCACTTTCAACCGAGCGATGGGTCTTTCGCGGAGCGGTCGTCGAAATCGTTAGGTGGAGTCTTTTAAGGGTCGTTGTCGTTGTCGGGGCGTTGGCGGGTATTACGTTTCCGGCGTTCGTTGAAATAGCCCACGATAAGCATCAGTAGAAGACCAGCCGCCAAGCCACCCTGCCCCGCCACGTGGCGCAGCGTGTAGGCCACGCCGAGCCCAGCGGCCCCGCCGACAATAGCGAGGCATACGCGCGTTAGGCGTCCCATGTCAATCGACTCACTTAGGTTATTGGCCGACTAGGTGGACCACGTCCAGGACTGCATGATGGCATCGAAATCGCCGTGGTCGCTGGCGTATTCATCGGATTGGCCAAGGAAGTTGATCAGGTCCTCGAGGCCTCCGCGCTGGGGGCAGCGTGAACGACCAGCGCGGCCTTGCCGTCGACCGTCGTGGTAGAGCAGCAAACACCATGCTTGCGAAGCTGCAGCACGGGTACTTGTCTGAGCACGATGACAGAAATGTCCTACAGCAACGCGGACGATATCGACCCTTGTGTGCGCGTATACGGGACGCGGGTCCACAATCTGCGGGGTGTCGACGTCGTGGCGCCGCGTGATGCGCTGGTCGCGTTCACCGGGATCTCCGGATCCGGCAAATCGTCGTTGGCTTTCGGCACCATCTATGCCGAGGCCCAGCGCCGCTACTTCGAATCGGTTGCTCCGTACGCGCGTCGCCTGCTACTGCCCACTGGCGCGCCAAAGGTCGATGACATCACCGGACTGCCGCCCGCCGTCGCATTGCAGCAGCGTCGGGGTTCGGCGACATCGCGGTCGACGGTCGGCACCGTCACCACGCTGTCGAATCTGCTGAGGATGCTGTTTTCCCGCGCCGGAACCTACCCCGCGGGGGCCATGGAACGACTGGACTCCGACGCGTTCTCCCCGAACACCGCCGTTGGCGCGTGCCCCGAATGCCACGGATTGGGACGAATCCATCGGGTGACCGAAGAGACGCTGGTACCAGATCCGTCGCTGACCATCCGCGAGGGCGCCGTTGCCGCATGGCCGGGCGCGTGGCAGGGCCAAAACCTACGCGACATCCTCGTCACGCTGGGATACGACATCGACAAGCCATGGCGGAAACTCCCTAAGCGCCAACGCAATTGGATTTTGTTCACCGATGAGCAGCCGACTGTCGAAATCGATCCCAGCCAGCACCCCGTGCAGGCCGATTATTACTACAACGGCACGTTCTCCAGCGCAGAACGCCACGTCCGTCACACGTTGGCCAACTCCCATAGCGCGATGATGCGCCGCCGGGTGCTGCAATTTGTCGACAGCGTCGAATGCCCGACATGCGGCGGTTCCGGGCTTCGGCCCGAGGCGTTGCGGGTGACTTTCGCCGGGCGCACCATCGCTGAATACGTGGCGATGCCGTTGGCCGCCCTTGCTGAAGCGTTGCGCCCGACGGCTTCTCGGACCGATGCCGCCGCCGCATACGAGTCAACGGACTCCGGTGAGCTGACGGACGTGGCGACCATGATCGCCGCCGATCTCGTCGCACGTTTGCAGGTACTCATAGATCTCGGCCTCGGCTATCTCACGCTTAGTCGCCGTACTCCGACCGTGTCACCCGGCGAACTGCAGCGGTTGCGGCTGGCGACTCAACTGCGCGCCGGCTTGTTCGGCGTGCTCTACGTGCTCGACGAGCCGTCGGCTGGACTGCACCCCGCGGACGCCGAACCGCTACTCGACGTGCTCGATCGCCTGCGGCGCGCGGGCAATTCGTTGTTCGTGGTCGAGCACGACATGGACGTGGTAAGCCGTGCCGACTGGATCGTCGACGTTGGACCTGGGGCGGGGGAGCTTGGCGGGTGCGTGCTTTACAGCGGGCCGGTGCCGGGACTCGCCGACATCGAGGGGTCGGTCACTCGTCGGTACCTTTTTGACGAGGCCAGGCCGCCGTCTCGGCAAATCCGCACCCAGTCCGGGTGGCTGCGGCTGCGCGGGATCTGCTTCCACAATTTGAGAGACCTCGACGTGGACCTGCCACTTGGTGTGTACACCGCGGTCACCGGAGTCTCCGGTTCAGGCAAATCGACGCTCGTCGTCAAGGTCCTCGGTGATGTCGTGAACGGACATCTCGGCGCGGGACGAGCAGCCGAGCCGGCCGAATCCGACGACGACGAAGCCGACACCGAAATCGTCGATCTCGATCACGACGCGAGTGCGGGTGTGACGGCGGAGGGCGTCGAGGAGATCAACCGGCTGGTATCAGTCGACCAGCGCCCGATCGGACGCACGCCGCGCTCGACGCTGGCGACCTACACCGGCTTGTTCGACGCCGTGCGCCGCGAATTCGCCGCGACCCCGAAGGCGCGCCGCCGCGGTTGGACAGCGGGCAGGTTTTCGTTCAACGTGGCCGAAGGCCGCTGCCCCACCTGTAGGGGGGAGGGGTTCGTGTCGGTCGAATTGTTGTTCCTGCCGGGCACATACGGCACCTGCCCGGCGTGTCAAGGAGCGCGCTACTCCGACGAGACGCTTGAGGTGCGCTATCGCGACCGCACGATCGCCGACGTGCTCGCGATGACCGTCGATGAGGCCTCGGAGTTTCTTGCCGACGTCGCCAACGCGGCGCGGAGCCTGACCACGCTGCGAGAGGTCGGACTCGGATATCTCCGTCTCGGACAGCCCGCGACCGAGCTGTCAGGTGGCGAGGCGCAGCGGATCAAGCTCGCCTCCGAACTGCAGAGACCCCGGCGAGGGCACACCCTCTACGTCCTCGACGAGCCGACCACCGGGCTCCACCCCGCCGATGTGGATCTGCTCGATCGTCAACTGCACCGCCTGGTCGACGCGGGCAATACCGTGGTGGTGGCCGAACACGACATGCGGATGGTCGCGGGCGCGGACTGGGTGATCGACCTGGGACCGGGAGCCGGCAGCGACGGCGGTCGGGTCGTTGCGGCCGGCCCGCCCAACCAGGTGGCACATGCGAAGCACAGTCGCACGGCGCCGTATCTGGCAAAGCGGTTGGCGCCGTCTGCTACCCGATGAAGAAGTTGTCGTTGGTGATGAACCACTCGCGGCGGTCCCCGTCGGACGTGTCGCCGTTTCCTCGCCGAGGTGGGGGAGCTGGAGCCGATGACGGGAATCGAACCCGCGTATTCAGCTTGGGAAGCTGATGTTCTGCCATTGAACTACATCGGCGAGGCGGTCTTGACCTGCGTAAACGCTTTTCAGCGGGCTTGGTCTCGGACCTCAGTGTCACATGATGTCACAACTCGATCCAAACTCGCTGCTGCGTCCTGCAGGGCAGCAAACTGAGTGAGCATACAGCCGCGTGGTGAGGCTGGGCGTCCTCGCATCCGTTCCACACCGATCAGCGCGATTTCCAGCAGTATGGCAGTTGATTGTGAAAGTGCGAAAATGATTGCGGAAAGGCCCCGAAAATCGGCTTCGGGCGGTACCACTACGGCATGGCTAAGAAGACAGCGGACGACGTCACGACCGTGGACAGCATTTCGGCGTTCGTAGATGCGACGTTCGATTTTTCGAATAGGGACGACATCCTTTTCCGAGGGCAGAGGTGCAGTAGCTGGGACTTTCAGCCGACGCTGGCGCGGATAAGAAGACGCCACCGAACGTCCACGCTGAAGCAGATTGAGAAGTCTCTGATGGATGCGTTCCACAGGCAGTACCTACCTTTTCTGAGTCGAGACGTGAAAGACGAATGGGATGTATTGGCTCTTGCCCGACACCACGGCCTCGCTACAAGACTGCTCGATTGGTCAACTAACCCATTGGTTGCGCTCTGGTTCGCGGTTCGTGGACCCGCAGAAGGTGAACCCGGTGCGGTGTTCATGTTCGCGCCGGAAGAAAAAGATTTCTTACCTAAGGAAAACCGAGATAGCTCTCCGTATGAAGTCACACAAACATGCTTCTTCCAGCCGACCAACTTGAACCCACGAATCGTGGCCCAGTCTGGTTGGCACTCCGTCACTGCTTGGAACGAACTCGACGAGTTCAGCGCGCTGGACCAACTTCCGCAATACAAGGGCAGGATCAAGCGAGTACACATCCCCGCACAGTGCTTCCCCCTGATACGAGGCCGTCTCGACCGGCTGGCCGTCAACGAGGCCTCCCTATTCCCCAGTCTCGATGGTCTTTGCACGCATCTGAACTGGCTCAACACCAGACTTTCGGATGAAGTAGAAGACATCCTGCTGGCCGGAGCCCAAGTAATACCCGCCCCCGGTCCGACAGCCCCGAGCAAAAAAGCATCAGGAGCCCCCAAAGGCCGACCGCGCACCTAGCAAAAATGCGCGGTAGACGGCGACCTCGCGGGGCGATGCCTGGCTGTCTAAAAGCTTCGAGCGCGGCCTCGAAGTTCAGCGTCACATGCCGTCACAACTCGATCCAAACGCCGCTCCGGCGTCCTGCAGGGCAGCAAACTGCGAGTTAGCCTACCGCCGCATGGTCAGGCTGGCGTCCTTGTGCCCGATCCACGCCGATCACTGCCACCGGCACGCCCTGCAGATGCCTCAGGGTCGCGCAGGTGTGTAGGGGTGCGTGCAGCTTGATGTGCCGCAACCCCGCTGCCTCGACCGTCTCACGCCCAGAGCGGGCGGGTGACGTCATGCACCACGCCGTCCTTGTGTGGAAACCGAATACCGTCCGCGTTATCCCCGGCTCTTAGGTATTCGATGTTTATTATTCCGTGATCTGCCCGTAATGTGCTCTGCGTGGGTCGGCACCGATTAGCCAAGAAGCGGCGAAAGTCACCAGTAGTGCTGGCTGGCATGCTTGCTCCCGCGGCCCTGTTCTTCGCGGCGGCCGGCGATGTCCGCCCTTTGCCCACCCATGTCGAGGCCAAGCCCGTTATCAGCGACATTGCACCGTGCTGCCTGCAAATCGTCGCGGCACCCGTGAATATGTCCCGTAAAGGCGCCGGTTTCGCCGACGGCGAGCTGGCGGCATCGAGGTACCACACCCGCTCGCGTTTCTTGCCCGTGGGCATCGCCCCGGAACAGGGCCTGCAAGTCAGGACCATTCTGGTGGCCCGCAGCATCAGCGCGACGTTCCCCCAGATCCACCAGATCGGAGGGGTGCGGCCTGACCCGCTGCCGTGGCATCCGCTCGGTTTGGCGATCGATGTGATGATCCCCGACCCCGGCAGTTCCGAGGGCATCGCGCTGGGGAACCAGATCGTCGCGTACGTGCTGCGCAACGCGGATCGGTTCGGGATCCAGGACGCGATCTGGCGCGGGGTCTACTACACGCCCACCGGCGCGCAGGTGAGCAGGCTCGGCCACTATGACCACGTCCACGTCACGACAACCGGAGGCGGATACCCCAAGGGTGGGGAGATGTACCTCCGCTGAGGCAGGGCGGCCGGTAGCTGGCAGCGGCTAGGCTCATCGCGTGCTGCTCTCCGATCGAGACCTCAGGGCCGAAATCAGCTCCGGCCGGGTGGGCATCGACCCGTTCGACGACACGTTGGTGCAGCCGTCCAGCATTGACGTCCGCCTCGACTGCATGTTCCGCGTCTTCAACAACACCCGCTACACCCACATCGACCCCGCGCAGCAGCAGGACGAACTGACAACCCTGGTCGAACCAGTCGACGGCGAACCGTTCGTGCTGCATCCTGGTGAGTTCGTGCTCGGCTCGACGCTGGAGCTGTTCACCCTGCCCGAGGACCTCGCCGGACGCCTGGAGGGCAAGTCATCCCTGGGACGTCTTGGCCTGCTGACCCATTCGACCGCGGGCTTCATCGACCCCGGCTTCAGCGGGCACATCACGCTCGAGCTGTCCAACGTCGCGAACCTGCCGATCACCCTGTGGCCGGGCATGAAGATCGGCCAGCTGTGCATCCTGCGGTTGACGAGCCCGGCGGAGCACCCTTATGGCAGCTCACGCGTAGGGTCGAAATATCAGGGTCAGCGGGGGCCGACGCCGTCGAGGTCGTACCAGAACTTCATACGTTCTACATAGGTACGACAGCGCGACGCCACAGCGATTTTGCGCGATGATGTAGGGGCCTTGGTAACTGCCCACTCGACCATGGCTTCGTCTAGCGAGACTTTGGAGGGGGTTCTATTGGATATCGTGCTCGGGGTGTCGATGGCACCGGCATCGATTCAGATGGTGGTGCTAGAGGGGGAAAACGCCGACGGCGCAACGGTCGAAGAGGACGGCATTGACGTCACCGCGGCCAACGACGCGGCCACCGCGAGCGCGCCGGATCGAGTAGTCGCCGCCATTCTTGGCACCCGCGAGGGTGCCGCCGATGCCGGCTTGGAGCTATCTGCAATCGGCGTGACGTGGACCGACCAACTCGAGGCGGCGGCGTTGCGCGACGCGCTGGCCGCCCACAAGATCGAGAACGTCATGCTGGTGTCGGCGTTCCTGGCCGCGGCGGCATTGGCCCAAAATGTCGGTGGCGCAGTGGGTTACGAGCGCACCGCGGTGCTCTACGTGGAGCCCGACACCGCGACGCTGGCCATCGTCGAAACCTCCGACGGTTCCATCGCCGACGTCTACAGGCGACCGATCTACGCCGAGTCCTACGACGACGCCATCACGCAACTCACCGGGATGGTCGCCGGCCTGGAGAAGACGGAACTGGCGCCCGACGGGCTGTTCGTCGTCGGTTCGGGCGTCGACATCGCCCCGATCAAGCCGGCGCTGGAGTCGGTGACCTCGCTTGATGTGAGCGCGCCGGAGGAGCCGGAGACCGCGCTGGCGCGGGGCGCCGCCCTGGCGTCGGCGAACGCGCCGTTGTTCGCCTCGTCGACCGCGGCGCTGGCCTACGCCCAGGACCCCGGCACTGGCGCCGTGGACCAGTACGCCATGCCCGACTACCTCAGGGTGGGGGAGGATCCCGCCGACGACCTCGCCTACAGCGCCGTCACGGACGACGACGCGAACGCCCAGACCGTCGTCATCGAAAAGCTGTTCGTCCAAGAACCGGAGCCACCGCGTCGCAGGCCGGTCCTGCTGGTCGGTAGCGGCTTGGCGGTCGTTGGCATCAGTGCGGTGCTGGCGCTGGAAATCGCGCTGGCGATCGGGATCCGCACCACCGGGACCGTCGCGCTGCGGCCCAGCCCCGCCCAAAGTCTCATCGTCCCAACGCAACAGGCCCCCGCGCCCGCGCCGGTTCAGGTGGCCGCGCCGAAACCGAACTTCACCGTTCCGGAGCCGATGATGGCGCCCAGGCCGGTGAGCCCGCCGGCACCGGCTGCTCCGATTCCGGCCGCCCCGCCACTGCCCGCGCCGCCCATTCCGGCGGCTCCGGTGGTGCCGGTTATCGTCCCGCCCGTGGCGCCGATTCCGGTGCCACCGATCCGCGTGCCCATTCCCAACCCCGTGCTGAGCCCGCCGGTCATCCAGGCCCCGCGCCCCGTGGTACCCCAACTGCCGGTGCACGTTCCGCAACCCGTGCCGCCGCAGGGCGGCGTCACGGTTCCGCATTCGCCGCCGCACCAATCTCTTCCCGGCGAAGGCCCGCTACCCATTCCCGGCGAAGGCGCCGGCGGCCCGGGCGGC
>NZ_LZIC01000022.1 GCF_001667185.1 Mycobacterium sp. 852002-50816_SCH5313054-b
AAGCAGCCCAACCCCGCCCTGCAGCCCGGGCACATCCGGGTGACCGTGGACACCAACTTCTCGATGCCGGCCCAGGACGACACCACGATGGACGACACGACAACCACCAGCACCACGACGACCACCAAGTCCAACACCTATTACTACAACGGCACCACCACGACCTACCCGACGCCCGATCAAGGGAAGCCGATCGACGGCGGCGGGGTGCCCTGCGTCAACTAGCAATCAGGCGTGCGTGCCGCCGTCGATGCGGATCTCGGTGCCGGTGATCCAGGCGCCGTCATCGGACACCAGCATGGCGATGACGCCGGCGATCGCACTGGGCTCGGCCATTCCGGCCCCGCTGGATTCGACGGTCGTGGGCAGGATGGGCATGAGCCTGGGGAACAGTGACCAGTCGGCGTCTTGGGGAATGTATCCCCCGGTGGCATCGGTGATTCCGGACTTGATGCTGCCCGGCGCCACGCACGCCGCGCGCAGTCCCTGCTTGGCGTATTCGAGTGCCAGAGAATGCGTGAAGGCCTGGATTCCGCCCTTGCTCGCCGCGTAGGCCGCCATGTACGGATGGGCGAAAGAGGCCGACGTCGAGCTGAAGTTCACGATCGCGCTGCGCGAGTTCGCCAGCAGCGCCGGAAGCGCCTCACGGACCACGAGGAAGGTCCCGGTCAGGTTGATGCCGACGATCCGATTCCACAGCTCGAGGCTGGTCTCGTGCGTGTGCGCGGCGCGCAGGATGCCGGCCGCGTTGACCAGCGAATCCAGACCGCCAAGGGCGTGGACGGCCCGGCGGACGCCCTCGATCACCGAATCCTCGGTGGCGACGTCCATCACCATGGTGGTGAGGCGGTCGGCGGTCGCCGCCTCGTCCGCCGCCGCCTTCGTCTGGGCCAGCCCGTCCTCGGCGACGTCGGAAGCCACCACGGTGGCGCCCTCGTCGAGCAACCGCAGCGCGGTCGCCTGGCCGATCCCCGACGCGGCGCCCGTCACCAGGATTCGCTTGCCCTCGAGTCGCTTCATAGAAGGCAGAGTGTATGGCATGGACATCGGATTCATCGGCCTGGGAAATATGGGCCAGGGCATGGCGGCGAACCTGGTCAGCGCGGGTCACCGCGTCACCGTGTACAACCGCTCCCCCGACAAGGCGGAAGCCCTCGTGCAGCGGGGCGCGACCGCGGCGCGCACCGTGGCCGAGGCGTGCCGGGCCGATGCGGTGTTCACCATGCTGGCCGACGACCGGGCCGTGGAGGCCGTCACGCTCGGCCCGGACGGGATCGCGGCCTCGCTGCCAGCGGGAGCCACGCACGTGTCGTCGAGCACGATCAGCGTCGCGCTGTCGGAGCGCCTTGCCGCCGCACACGCCGAAGCCGGGCAGCGCTATGCCGCCGCCCCGGTGTTCGGCAGGCCCGAAGCGGCCAGTACCGCAAAGCTTTTCGTGATCGCTGCCGGCGCCCCGGAGGTGCTGCAGCCGTTGTCACCGCTGTTCGACGCGATCGGCCAGCGCACCTTCGTGGTGTCCGAGCAGCCGCACACGGCCAACCTGGTGAAGCTGAGCGGCAACTTCTTGCTCGCGTCGGCGATCGAGACGATTTCCGAGGCCGTGGCGCTGGTGTCCAAGGCCGGTGTCGACCGGCAGCAGTACGTCGACATCCTCACGTCGACGTTGTTCGCCGCGCCGGCCTATCACACCTACGGCGGGCTGATCGCGCGTCAGGAGTTCGAACCGGCCGGCTTCGCGGCGAGCCTGGGCCTCAAGGACGTCCGGCTGGTGCTCGCGGCGGGCGAGCAGCTGGAGGTGCCGCTGCCGGTGGCCAGCCTGCTGCGCGACCGCTTCCTCACCCTGGTGGCGACCGGCGGCGGGCACTTGGACTGGTCGGCACTCGCCACCCTCGCCGCCCGGGACGCCGGAGGCTCAGACCACCCCGCGTAATCCCTCGGCACCGAACGCGGGCTCCAGCATCGCGGAGAAGTCGGGGCCGCGCCGCAGTATGTGGCCGCCGTCGACGTTGATGCACTGCCCGGTGATCCAACTGGCCGCGTCGCTGAGCAAGAACATCGCCAGGTTCGCGACGTCCTCGACCTCACCCACCCGCGGCAGCGGGGTGCAGTGCCGGTAGTCCGCGCTCAGCTCGGGCGATTCCGTGATGGGCACAACCAAATCCGTGCGGATCAGGCCCGGGCGGATGCTGTTGACCCGCACCCAGGACGGGCCGAGTTCGTCGGCGGCCAGTTGCATCATGTGGTCGACGGCCGACTTGGTGACGCCGTAGGCGCCGAACCACCGGTGGGTGTTGCTGGCGGCGATCGACGAGATCCCGACGAACGAACCGCCGCCGCCGCGCACCAGCTCGCGGGCGGCGTGCTTGAGGACGTACATGGTGCCGTTGACGTTGAGGTCGACCGTGCGACGCCAGGCCTCCGAGTCGATCTGGGTGATCGGCCCGATAGTCTCCGACCCGCCCGCGCAATGCACCACCCCGTGCAGCCGGCCGTGCCAGGCCGTGGCCGCGTCGACGGCGTGGGCGGCCTCCTCCTCGTTGGTGATGTCCGCGGGCTCATACCGAATCGAGCCGTCGGCCTTGAGCACCTCGATGTCCTTGACGGCGGCCGCCAGCCGATCGGGGTTGCGGCCGACGATCATGACGGACGCCCCGGAGGCCACCAGCCCGGCCGCGACCCCCTTGCCTATTCCGCTGCCACCACCGGTCACGAGGTACGTCCGGTTGTCGAAAGAAAGCTGCACGCCGCGTCCCTTCACGCCAAAACTGAAACGGGTTCTAGCATAGGCGAGCGGTCACAGCCGCCACACCGGTCACGCTATGGCGTATCGCGGCGGGCGATCTGCGTGGGCTTGGCGTCGCGCCAGTCCTCGACGTCGGGCGGCAGGCCGACCGCGTATCGGTTCTCGTTGTGGGCGGCCCAGTGCGCGTGGCCCAGCTCGTGAATGTGGAACGCGTGCCGCAGCGCCTCGGTGAAACCCATCGCGTCGGAGGCCGCATTGACCGAATCCTTGACGAGCAGCGCCGCCATCGTCGGCCGTCCGGCGATGCGCCGGGCGAATTCCAGCGTCTTGTCCGCCAGCTCGTCGACCGGGAAGACCTTGGACACCATGCCCAGCCGATACGCCTCGTCCGCGTCCAGCGCATCGCCGGTCAGCAGCAACTCCTTGGCCTTGCGGGGACCGAATTCCCAAGGGTGGGCATAGTATTCGACGCCCGGCATCCCCAAGCGCACAGCGACGACGTCGCTGAACTTCGCGTTGTCGGCCGCGACGATCAGGTCGCAGGCCCAAATCAGCATCAGGCCCGCCGAAATCGCGTTGCCCTGCACTTGGGCGATGGTGATCTTGCGCAAATCGCGCCAGCGGCAAGTGTTCTGGAAGAAGTAATGCCACTCCTGCAGGTAGATCTTCTCCGCGATCGGATCGCGGGTGCCGCCGTTGATGCGGAAGCTCGGAAGCTGATGGCGCTCGGCCACCGCCAGCTCCGACCCGAGGTCGTGGCCGGCGGAGAAGTTCTTGCCGCGCGCCGCCAGGATCACCACGCGCACGGTGTCGTCGGCCTCGGCACGCAGGAACGCCTCGTCGAGCTGGATGAGCAGGCCGCGGCTTTGCGCGTTGTGGGCCTCGGGCCGGTTGAGCCAGATCCGGGCGACGCGGCCGTCATCAAGGGTTTCATAGGTCACCAGCTCATTGGCCGGCTCAGCACCGGCTTGAGCGCCGGCTTGGTCGGAGAGTGTCATTCCGCGCACCTTCTGTCAGATCCGAGGGTTTACACATTACGGCCAGTATGTAAGCGGGTTCTCGTCGGGTGGCGCGCTTGGCCTAGAGTTATGTCATGCCTACAAAATCTGATCCTGGCGAACTCGGCGATGTGGAGCCACTGGCCGACAGCACCGCAAGCCAGGCCAGGCGGGTCGTCGCCGCGTATGCGAACGACGCCGACGAGTGCCGCGTCTTCCTGTCCATGCTCGGTATTGGACCGGCCAAGCTCGACACCTAAATGGCTTCCAGGGGAGGCACGTCTTCGGAGAAGACGGCAAACTCCGAGCGTTTCGGCAATTCCGACTTCGTGGTGGTTGCCAACCGGCTGCCGGTCGACCTCGAGCGGCTTCCCGACGGCACGACAACCTGGAAGCGCAGCCCCGGGGGCCTGGTCACGGCCTTAGAGCCACTGCTGCGGCGCCGGCGCGGCGCGTGGGTCGGCTGGCCCGGAGTCGCCGATGACGACGACGAGCTGGACTACGAGCCCATCGCGCAGGAGGACCTGCACCTACATCCGGTGCGGCTGACCAGCGACGACGTCGCCGAGTACTACGAGGGCTTCTCCAACGCCGCGCTGTGGCCGCTGTACCACGACGTCATCGTCAAACCCATCTATCACCGCGAATGGTGGGACCGCTACGTCGACGTCAACCGCCGCTTCGCCGAGTCCGCGTCCCGCGCCGCGGCCCGCGGCGCGACCGTGTGGGTGCAGGACTATCAGCTGCAACTGGTGCCCAAGATGCTGCGCGAGCTACGTCCCGACCTGACCATCGGATTCTTCCTGCACATCCCGTTCCCGCCGGTGGAGCTGTTCCGGCAGATGCCGTGGCGCACCGAGATCGTCGAGGGCCTGCTGGGCGCGGATCTGGTGGGCTTCCACCTGCCCGGCGGCGCGCAGAACTTCCTGGTCCTGTGCCGGCAGTTGATCGGCGTCAATACCTCCCGCGGGTCGGTGGGGGTGCGGTCGCGGTTCGGCGAGGTGGAGCTGGAGTCCCGCACCGTGCGGGTGGGCGCCTTTCCCATCTCCATCGACTCCACCGCGCTCGACCAGGCGGCCCGCCACCGCGACATCAGGCGCCGCGCGCGAGAGATCCGCGCCGAGTTGGGCAACCCCCGCAAGATCCTGCTGGGGGTCGACCGGCTGGACTACACCAAGGGCATCGACGTTCGCCTGAGGGCATTCACCGAGCTGCTGGCCGAGGGCCGCGCCAAGCGCGACGACACCGTGCTGGTTCAGCTCGCGACGCCGAGCCGCGAACGCGTGGAGAGCTATCAGATCCTGCGCAACGACATCGAACGCCAGGTTGGCCACATCAACGGCGAATACGCCGAGGTCGGTCATCCGGTGGTGCACTACCTGCATCGCCCGGTGCCGCGCGACGAACTGATCGCGTTCTTCGTGGCCAGCGACGTCATGCTGGTCACCCCGCTGCGCGACGGGATGAACCTGGTGGCCAAGGAGTACGTCGCCTGCCGCAGCGATCTGGGCGGCGCGCTGGTCCTGTCCGAATTCACCGGCGCCGCAGCGGAACTCCGGCAGGCCTACCTGGTGAACCCGCACGACCTCGAAGGGGTCAAGGACGCGATCGAAGCGGCGCTCAACCAGACGCCCGAGGAGGGCCGGCGCCGGATGCGCACGATGCGCCGCCAGGTGCTCGCCCACGATGTCGACCGCTGGGCGCGCTCATTCCTCGACGCTCTCGCGGAGTCGCATCCGCACGACGCCAACTAGCCATGGTGTCGCGGCCGAAACGCTGTGATACTCATTGCAGCGTGAAGGGAGGGGACCATGAAACTCCGTCGCGGGCTGGCCGCCGGCGCCGGCATCTGCTCGGCCGTCGCTTTGGGGATCGCGTTGGAATCGGGCCACCCGGCGAGCGCCATCGGACCACCGGCGGACGGCACCTACACCTTCAACGAGGCGGGCGTATCGGGGGTCAGCTGGACCATTTCGGCGCTGTGCGTTCAGCCGTCCGGAACCCGGAACATGAACGACTATTCGGACCCGATCGTCTTCGCGATGAACTGCGCCCTGAACATCGTGAGTTCGACGCCCGAGCGGATCAGCGCCGCCGACAAGTTACAGAACTTCAGCGGCAGGGCCCGCATGTCCAGCATGTTGTGGACCTTCAAGGTGGACAAGGCGGACGGCGTCTCATGTCCGGGCGGCGGCACCGCGCCGACCACCGAAACCTATTCGTTCAGCGACGAAACCATGACCGGCACCCACACCATCATGCACGGTCCGGTTTGTGGGCTGCAGTCCGACATGAAGAAGCAACCGTTCTCGCTGCAGATGGCCGGGCCCCCACCCAGCCCGGTCGAGCGTTACCCGTTGCGCTGCAACGAGTTTGCGATGTGCTTCTGAGGCCGGCCGCCGTAGCCGGTGCTAGATGGGCGTGATGTAGGCGATCAGCCATTGCCTGCCGATTTTGGTGAAGTCGACCCGCAATCGGCTGCCGTCGTAGAGCGGCTGCCGTGACTTGTCGGTCACGGTGCGGTTCATGTACACCATCACCGACGCCGACGTGCGCTTGGCCGACATGACGCCCACGCCAACGACATTGGCCTGAACGACCACCTCACGCTTCTTCGCCTCGGGAATGATCTGCGTATTGACGCTCTTCTGGAACTCTTGGCGATACGCGGGCGTCAGCAACGGGTAGGCGGCCGACAGGCTGCGCTCGACGGTCTGGTAGTCGTAGGCGAAGACCTCGGGTACCTCCTTGGCGGCCAGCCCCGGCAACACCGCGCGCGCGGCCGCCTCGCCGCGCGTCTGGACCCGCTCCCAGTAGAACCAGCCGGCCGCCGCGGACAGGCCGACGAACGCCACCGCCAAAAACGAACCCACGACGGCGATCAGCCACCGCATCAGTTCCCCCCGTCGGGATACTTCAGGTCGTAGCCCGTCATCTGGCCCCGCTCGTCCTCGTGCACGATGACCCGCAGCCGGTACGGCATGGACGGCTTGTTGGTGCCGTCGATGTCGGCCACCGTGACCCGCACCGACACCAGCACCGACGCGTTGTCGGTGACCGAATCGACACCCTCCAAAGCGGCGCCGTTGACGACGGCCTCCGACGTGGCGTTGGTGGAGCGGAACAGGGCCTTGAGGTTTTCGATGTTGTTGTTGGCGCCCAGCATGCCGTGCAGCGGGCCGCTGGTGCCGTTGTAGAACCGGTTCACGCTGTCGTCGATGTTGTCCTGCTTGTAGCTGAACATGTTGACCACCGTCTGCGTGGCGGTGTCGACGAAGCGCTGATCGCGCGCCTGCCCGGCGTCCGCATGTCGTTGCTGGATGATCAGGACGGCCAGGCAGCCGGCCACCGCGCCGACCGCCACCAGCGCCGCGGCGAACGACGTCCACAGCACCAGGGTCCGGTGCGGGCGCCGCCGCGGCGGCGGCTTGACCGGCCTGAGCGTCTTCGCCTTCTTGGCGGCAGGCTTCGCCGACGGCTCGGGCGCGGCGGGGACCTCGACCTGGACCGTGGCGGCCCCGTCGGACTCGCTCTTGGCAGGACCCGCCGCGCGGGATGCCCGGCGACGGACGCGCTGCGTCGTCGGTTGTTCTTCTGTCACCGCGGCGTCCATCAAAGAGGCCTTGGATCACGCATCAGGTCCACCCAGTTCTCGGCGCTGGACGCGCCGCTCGTGCCGGGCGCGAAGATACCAGTGCCGCCGGCCGGGTCCACGAAGGCTCCGGTGTGCTGGTCATACGTGGTGTAGGCAGGCCCGCTGGCCTGCGGCTGGGGTCCGGGCGGCGGCCCCCACGGCTTCTCCGGTCCCGGACCCGCCGGCGGAGGGTTGATGCCCTCCGGCGGTGCCGGTGGGGGCAGCCACTTCGGATAAGGCAGCATCGGCGGCACCGGCGGCACGCCCGGTGGGTGCCACGACGGGTTGCCCGGCGGCGGCCCGCTGTCGTTGGGGGGCGGCGGGTCGTAAGCCGGCTGGTGGTTGGGCAGCGGTCCGGGCCCGGGGACCACGCCGGGGGGCGGCGGCCCGACGATGGGGGTGCCCGGATCGGGTTCGGCGCCAGGCGGGATGTACGGGAACTTGTTGGGCGGCAAGGTGTTCAGCCCGTTGGTGACCGGAGTGTCGTAGGGCACCGGCGGTCCCCGCCACGGGTTGCGGCCAACCGGCACATAGCCGTTCGGGTCACGGCAGAGCTGGATCGTCGGCGCGCGTTTGCCGGGGAACTCCTGGCACGGATAGTTGCGGGCGCCGCGCACGGTGCTGGGATCGTTTTGGGCCGTCTTGCAGTACATGTCTTTCGGGAGCTCGCGCAGCGTCTCGTCGGCCGGCGTGCGCATCAGCGGCGGCGGCAGAAAGCCGACTGCGCACGGCGGCGGATCGTTGAGGTCGAGCTTGAAGTCCAGCTTCGCGCCCTCGTCCTGCGGGGCACCGCCGGCGGCCGTGGTGATCGCCGCGAACAGCGGCGGCAGAACCACCAGCAGCTGCTCGATCGACTTGTGGTAAATGACGCCGACCCGGCCGAGGTTGGCCAGGCTGGCGGCCAGCGCCGGGAACGACGGCCGGATTCCGGAGAACGCGGTGCTGGCCTCGTCGGTGGCGCCCGGCGCGGTGGCCAGCGTCTGGCGCAACTGCGGGTCGGCCTGCCGCACCTCGGAGGTGAACCGCGCCAACCCATCCGACAGCGACTTGATGTCGGCGCCTGCGCGGATCTGCGCCTGCAGGAACGGGCCGGCCTGGTCGATCAGCTGCGAGACCTGCGGGTAGTTGGCGTTGGCCTCGTCCACCAGCAGCCGGGCGGACTCGATCAGCCGGGCCAGCTCGGGACCGGACCCGTTGGCGGCGATGAACGTCTCGTGCAGGAGCTCGCGCAACCGGGTGTCGCCGAGGCTGTTGACCAGCGCCTCCGCCCGCTTCAGCAGGTCGGCGACATCCTGTCCGATCCGGGTGTTCTGCCGGTCGATCCGGGATCCGTTGTGCAGCTTGGTGGATGCCGGGGTGCCCGGCGGCACGAGGTCGATGTACTGCTCGCCCACGGCGGAGACGCTCTTCACGGTGGCGGTGACGTTCGACGGAATGGGAGTGCCGCTGTTGAGCCGCATCTCGGCGGTGACCCCGCTGGGGTTCAGGCCCACCGACTCCACCCGGCCGACCGCGACTCCGCGGTAGGTGACGTTGGCGTTCTTGTACAGCCCGCCGCCGGCGACGAAATCGGCGCTGACACCGTAGGTTCCGATGCCGAACGTGGCGGGCAGCCGCAGGTAGAAGATGGCCATCACGGTCAGCGTGAGGGCGGTGATCACCGCGAAAATGCCGAGCTGGACCTTGGTGAGTTTGTCGATCATCGCGCCGCCCTACCGCCCCTCAGAACCCGGGGCCGAGCCGGGCGGGATCGTGAACGGGTCGGCCGCCTGCCCGGACAGGTTGGCCATTTCGCCGGTCAGGAAATCGGGCGGATTGAGCACCTCGCTCATGTGCATCATGTTGGGGTCAAGGGCATACGACGTGGTGAAGAACGTCTCACCGAGCCGGCGCAGCGTGAGGTCGAAGGTGGTGAAGACATTGAGGTAGTCGCCGCGGACCGACTGCTTGATGCCGAAGTTGGGGAACGGGAACGTCAGCAGGATCTGCAGGGAGGTGATGAAGTTCTTGCGGTTGTCGCTGAGGGCCTTGACGACCGAGTACAGGCCCTTGAGGTCTTCGGCGAAGTCCACCTTGGTTTTTGCCAGGATGTGGGAGGTGACCGTCGCGAGCTTCTTGAGCGCGGCGAACGCCTCGACGATGTGGTCCCGGTTTTTGTTGAGCACCCGGAGGGCCTCGGGCAGCGTGTCCAGCGCCCGGCCCAGGTTGTCCTTGTCGCGCGCCAGGGTCGCGGAGAATCGGTTCAGCCCGTCGACCGCGTCAATGATGTCGTTGGTCTGCCGGTTGAGCCCCGCCGTCAATTCGGCGAGCCGGGGGATCAGGTCGGCGAATTGGTCCTGGCGACCGGCGAAGGCCTGATAGGTCTCGTCGGTAATGTCTTCCAGCGCACCGAGATTGCCCTTGTTGACGACGATGCCCAGCGCCGACAACACCTCTTCGGTGGTGGGATAGCGGCCCGTGTTGGCCTCCGCGATTTTCGAGCCGTCCTTGAGCCGCCCGGTTTCCGGCTTGTCCTTGGGCCGCGCCAGGTCGATGTGCATCGACCCCAGCAACGACGTCTGGGCCACCGTCGCGGTCGCGTTGGCCGGTAACACCACGTTCTTGTTCAGCGCCAACTTCACCGCGGCATAAAAGGATCCGTCGGCCCGCTGCTCGGCCGAAATGCCCGAGACGCTGCCGACGGTGACGTCGTCGACCATCACCGGCGAGTTCTGCGGCAGCGTCGCCACGTCGGGCATCTCGACGGTGATCGAGTACGCGCCGCTGCCGTGGCCGGCGGTGCCGGGCATCGCCAGCGAGTTCAGCCCGTTGAACTGGCACCCGGCCAGCAGCACACCACCGGCCGCTAACACGCTGCTGCGCAACCAGATTCGCTTCATCCGCCACCGCTTAGGTTGGCCGACGGCCCGTTGGGCACCTGGCCGGGCGGGGGGCCGGGCAGCGGACCGAACGCGTTGCCGGGCCCCGGGCCCGGCGCCGGACCGGGGTTCGCGCCGGCCGGCGGCGGGCCTGGAGCGGGGCCGGTCTGCGGTGCCGTCGGAACCAGCAGGGCCTGCAGATCGGAGGGATTCTGGGCGGGCGGCGCCGGGTGCGCACCCTGAGCCGGTATCCAGGTCAGCTGCGGCACCGGAGTGGCGGCCTTGGCCTGGGTCTCCGGGGTGTCGTAGATGATCTGGCCCTTGTAGGCGGTGATCGTGTTGAGCGGGTGGAACATGACCGGTGGGTAGTTCACCGCGAGCCGGCGCAACACCGGGCCCAGCCGCTCACGGCAGAGCTCGGCGCGCCGGAAGTAGTCCGGCGCCCTGGGCCCGGCGGCCGTCTCGAAGGAGCCACCGCAGATGAACTGAACGGGGTTGGCGAATTCGGGTATCGACAGCAATCCGTTCAGGGTGCCCTGCGCCGGGTCGTAGATGTTGTAGAAGTTGGCGATACCGGGGCCGGCGACGTGCAGCACCTGCTCGATGTTGTCGCTCTGGTCGCTCAACGTCTGGGCGAAGTCGTTGAGGTTGTTGACCGTATCGATGATCGTCGAGTTGTTCTCGTGCAGGAATCCACGGATGTCCGTCAGCGCCTGGTTGAGCGTGCCCAGGGTGTTGTCCAGATGCCGCGAGCTGTCGGCAAGCACCTGCGACACCGAGGCGACGTTCCCGGCGAACTGAACGATCTGTTCGTTGCTCGCCGACAGCGCGTCAACGAGCACCTGCAGGTTCTTGACCGTGCCGAAGATGTCGCTGCGCGAATCCCCCAGCCGCCCTGCGACTTGCGAGAGCTCGCGCAACGCGTTGTGGAATGACTCGCCCTTGCCGTCGAGCGTGTCAGCGGCCTGGTTGATCGCCCTGCCCAGTGGCCCCTGCATCGATCCCGTCGTCGGACCCAGCTGAACGGCCAGTTGGGTCAGGGACTCCTTCACCTCGTCCCATTCCACCGGGACCCCGGTGCGGTTCAGGTCGATGCTGCCGCCGTCGGGCAACACCGCCCCGCCGGTGTACGCCGGGGTGAGCTGAATGAACCTCGCCGACACCAGGTTCGGCGAAATGATGACGGCCTTCGCGTCCTTCGGGATCTTCACGTCCTTGGCGACGGACATGGTGATCTTCACGTCGGAAGGACGCGGCTCGATCGTGTCGATCGAACCGACCGGCACGCCCAGGATGCGGACCTGGTCTCCGGGATAGATACCGACGGCGGATGCGAAGTAGCCGATGACGGTGCGGTTATTGCCTTGTGCCGACAGCACATACACGCCCCCCACCAGCATCGCGACCAGGGCGATGATGGTGCCGTAGCGCAGCCCCCTGCTGCGGGCGATCCGCGTCATGGCGACTTCGGCCTGATGATCCAGCGTTCCTGAATCAGCCCGCGCAGGTAGTCGGCGAGGCTGGCCGGCAGCTTGCCCGGCTGATAGAAGAAGTCGAACACCATCGCGATCATCGGCGCGGGCAGCACGCTGAACACGTTCACGTTGAAGCCGGGCCCGGAGCCGACGACCTCACCCAATTCCGTTGCGTAAGTGGGTAGCCGCTTGAGCGCCTCGGTGATGTAGTCACGGCGCTCGTTGAGGTTGGACAGCACCGCGTTGAGCTTGGTCAGTGCCGGCCCGAATTCCTTGCGGTTGTCGGCGACGAAGCCGGAGATCTGCTGTGAAAGACCGCCGATGCCCGAGATCAACTCACCGATCGCGGCGCGCCGCTCGTCGAGCGCGGCGAACAACTCGTTGCCGTCGTCCACCAGCTTGTTGACCTGGTTGGCGCGCTGCGACAGAACCGTCGTCACCGACTTCGCGTGTGCCAGCAGGCCTTGCAGCGCCTCATCGCGGCGGTTCAGCGTGCGGGACAGCGACGTCACCCCGTCGAGCGCGCCCCGCAATTCGGGGGTGGCGTCGTGCAGCGTGTCGGTGAGCACGTTGAGGGCCTGCTCGAACTGCGGCTTGTTCAGGTTGTTGGCGTTGTTGCCCAAATCCTCCAGGGCGCCGGCCAACGTGTACGGCGTCGTCGTCCTGCTCAGCGGAATGCTGGTCGCCTTGCCGGTGCCCGCCGGGGTCACCGCGACGGAGCGCTCACCGAGGATGGAGTCGGTGCGGATCGCGGCGAGCGACTGGTCGCCGACGACGACGCGCCGATCCACGCTGAAGGTCACCTTGGCACTGTTGCCGGCCAGGCCGACGGACGAGACCTTCCCGACCTTGAAGCCCGACACGTAAACGGCGTTGCCGGGGTTGATGCCGCCGGCGTCGGTGAAGTAGGCGTCGTAGATCTTGCCCTGCGGCCAGAACGGCAAGCCGGCGTACCCGAACGCGATAAGGACGACGCAGACCACCAGTACGACACCGAAGACGCCGGTGCGCAACGGGTCGCGTTCGCGCCTTGCGTTACTTGACAAAAGCGCACCTCCCCTTGCTGGGATCCACCGGGCCGCCGAACGGTATCAGGATGTCGCCGCCGGCCGGGCCGTTGATCTTGATGGTCACCGAACAGAAGTAAATGTTGAAGAACGACCCGTAGGCGCCGAGCGCGGCCAGCCGCAGGTAGTCCTCGCCGAGTTGCTCGATGTCGTTGTTCACCTCGGCCTTGCGGTCATCCAGCTCGGTGGCCAGCGGCCGGGTGTTCTGCAGGATGCCCTGCAGTGGTCGGCGCGAATTCTTCAGCAGCTCAGTCAAATCCGTCGTCGTCGACGCCAGCGGCGGGATGGCCCCCGCGATCGAGTCCTTGTTCTTGGCCAGCCCGGTGATCAATTGCTGCAACTGGTCGACGCTGGCGGAGAATTGCGCGCTCTTCTGGTCGACGGTGCCCAGCACCGTGTTGAGGTTGGTGATCGCGTCGCCGATGAGCTGGTCGCGCTGGCCCAGCGCCGACGAGAACGCGCTCGTGTCGGCCAGCACGTTGGACAACGCCCCGCCCTGCCCCTGCAGCAGCTGGATGACCGCGCTGCTGATGGTATTGACCTTGTCGGCATCGAGGCCCTTGACCAGCGGCCGCAGCCCGCCCAACAGCGCATCGAGATCCAGTGCGGGTTGGGTGTGTTGGGCGTTGATGGTGCCGCCGGGGGGCAGCTTACGCAGCTCCCCCGGACCCGACGTGATCTCCAAATAGCGGTCGCCGACCAGGTTTTCGTACCGGATCACCGCGCGCGTCGAGGAGTAAAGCGTGTAGCGGCTGTCCACTCCGAACTTCACGTCGATCGTGTTGTCGGGGTTGAGCTTCAGGCCCGAAACGGCACCGACCGGCACGCCGGCGATGCGCACCTTCTGGCCGGACTTCAACTTCGACACGTCGGTAAACGTTGCGTGGTAACTGCTTTCGGGACCGAACCGGAAGTCACCGAAGACGATCACCAGCGACGCGCTCACCAGCAGCATGGCCACTGCGAAGATGCAGACCTTGATCAGCATCGACCGCTGCGACGCCATCCCCGCGGTCGCCATCAGAAGTCATCCCGTTCCGCGAAGGCGCCGTGGAACAGGAACTGCAGCGTGGAGGGCGCGTCGAATTGTAGTTCGGTGAAGGGCTCGTACGGGACGTTGGCGTTGTCGGTGACCAGGAAGGGCGCCCGGTAGAAGGAGCCGCCGGTCTGCTTGGTCGGGATGTCGGGCAGCCCGCGGCAGTTCGGACCACCGGAGGCGTTGACGATAGGCAGGGACTCCGGATAGGTGTACGAGGGCGCGCCCAACACGAAGCTCGACGACGTGAAAAGGCCCGCCTTGCGGACCCCGAGCAGCGGAGCGAACTCCTTGATGCCGCGCTCCACACCGGCGAAGAAGCAGCCGAATTCGGGCGAGTAGTCGTGGGCCACCTTGATCGGGGCGCGCAGCCTGTTGATGGCGTCGATGAAGTTCTGCTCGGCGGGTTCCAGGGTGTCGTATGCGTTGTTGGCGAGTCCGATCGTCGCCAGCAGCGTGTCGTTGAGGTTCTTCTGCTGGTCGACGACCGTCCTGTTGATCGTCGGCAAGTTGTCGAAGACGGTGTTCAGGTCGGGGGCGGCGTCGGCGTAGTTATTCGTGACGATCCCGGCTTTGCGGAAATCCTCTTGCAGGGCGGGCAGTTTCGGGTTCGCCTGGCGCGCCAGCGTGTTCAGTCCCGCCAGCAGCGAACCGAAGTCGTCGCCGTGGCCACGTAGGCCTTCGGAGAGCGCGCTCAGCGTCCCGTTCAGCTCGACCGGGTCGACCTTGTGCAGCAGGTCGATGAGCGACTGGAACAGGGTGTTGACCTCCAGCGCCACCGCAGAGGCCTCCACGTGCGCGTCCGGGCGCAGCGACGTCGGCGACGGCGCTTGGGGCGGAAGGAATTCCACCGACTTGGCGCCGAAGATGGTGTTGCCCGCGATGTGCACGGTCGCGTTGGAGGGGACGAAGTGCATCTGGTCGCTATTGATGGCCAGCGTCAGCCGCGCCTGGTCACCGTCGTAGTCGATGCCGGTGACCTTGCCGATCTGGAGGCCGCGGTACTTGACCTTGGCGCCCTTGTCCATCACCAGCCCCGCCCGCGGCGACGAGACGGTGACGGTGTCGGTCGAGGCGAAAGCCGCTGTGTACGAGAGGTAGGTCACGGCGGCGAAAGCCACAATCAAACTGGCCAGCAGCGCCGCTGCCAGCCGAACAGATGTGCGTCCCGATTCGCCGTCCGCCATGTTTCTTTGCTGGTCCCCTTATCCGGAGAGGTTGAAGTTACCCGACGCGCCGTACACGGCAAGCGAGATGAACAAGGTGATGACGACCACGACGATCAGCGAGGTCCGCACGGCCTGGCCGACCGCGATGCCGACGCCGACCGGCCCGCCGCTGGCGTTGTAGCCGTAATACGTATGGACCAGCATGACGGCGATGGCCATCACGATGGCCTGCAGGAACGACCACAACAGGTCCGACGGGATGAGGAACGTATTGAAGTAGTGGTCGTAGAGGCCCTTGGACTGCCCGTTGATGTACACCGTGGTGAAGCGGGCGGCGAAGAACGCGGCCAGGACCGACAGCGAATACAGCGGAACGATCGCGATCAGGCCGGCGATCAGCCGGGTCGACACCAGGTAGGACACCGACTGCACCGCCATGCATTCGACGGCGTCGATCTCCTCGGACACCCGCATGGCGCCCAGTTGGGCCGTCGCGCCCGCGCCGATCGTGGCCGCCAGCGCGATGCCCGCGATCACGGGGGCGACGACGCGGACGTTGAGGAACGCCGACAAAAAGCCGGTCAGCGCCTCGATGCCGATGTTGCCCAGCGACGAATACCCCTGCACGGCGATGACGCCGCCGGAGGCCAGGGTCAGAAAGGCCGCGACGCCGACCGTGCCGCCGATCATGACCAGAGCCCCTGCGCCCAGGGTCATTTCGGCGACGTTCCGGATCGTCTCCTTGCGGTATTGGGTGAGCGCTTGGGGCACGTAACGCACCGTTTTGCCGTAGAACAACGCCTGCTCGCCGAAGTCGTCGATGGGCCCCTGCAGCCGCGACATGAAACGGCGAAATCGGAGGGTGGCGTCGTAGCTCATCGGGTGCTCACTCGCCTCACTTGGCCGAAATCTTCACGCCGACGGCGGTCATGACCA
This sequence comes from Mycobacterium sp. 852002-50816_SCH5313054-b, assembly GCF_001667185.1. Lineage (GTDB taxonomy): Bacteria > Actinomycetota > Actinomycetes > Mycobacteriales > Mycobacteriaceae > Mycobacterium. The sequence goes on from NZ_LZIC01000022.1 coordinate 15,917, forward strand.
CGTTGATGACGAACAGGCAGATGAACGCGTAGACGACGGTCTCGTTGACGGCGTTCCCGACGCCCTTGGGACCGCCCTTGACCGTCAGGCCCCGGTAGCACCCGACCAGGCCGGCCATCACGCCGAACAGCAGCGCCTTGACTTCGGCGAGCACCAGCTCGCGCAGCCCGGTGAGCACGGTCAGGCCGTTGATGAACGCGCCCGGGTTGACGCCCTGGAGGAAGACGGAAAACCCGTAGCCGCCCGACAGGCCGATGGCGCACACCAGGCCGTTGAGCAACAGCGCGACCACCGTGGACGCCAGCACCCGCGGCACCACCAGCCGGTGGACCGGGTCGATGCCCAGCACCCGCATCGCGTCGATCTCTTCGCGGATGGTGCGGGCACCCAGGTCGGCGCAGATCGCGGTGGCGCCGGCGCCGGCCACGACGAGCACCGTGACCACCGGGCCCAGCTGGGTGACGGTGCCGAAAGCGGTTCCCGCGCCGGACAAGTCGGCGGCGCCGATTTCGCGCAACAGGATGTTGAGGGTGAACGCGACCAGCACCGTGAACGGGATGGAGACGAGCAGCGTCGGAACCAGCGAGACCCGCGCAATCATCCACGTCTGTTCGAGGAACTCGCCGAATTGAAACGGCCGTCGAAAAGTCTCACGGCCGGTGTCTATCATCATCTCGAAGAACCCACCGATGGCGCGGGCGGGGACGGCAAGTTGTTCTCTCAACTTGGCCACCCCCCTCTGCTGCTCGCGGCGAAGCCTGTGAATCGCCTTTGCATTGTCTTCGATCGCTCGCGGCCCGGTGTGAGCCGGATCATATTAACTCAGAAGAAGTACACAGTGTCAATGAACAGCATTTCTGTATCCGAACCGTTAATTTGTCCAGGTCAGAGGTATTGCCTAGCCTTCAATCTGACACATGTTCTACTCGCGGATTCCCCCCCGTAATGTGCGTTTACACGGCCATTACTCCATCAGCCCGACGGCGGAAAAGTTCCGCTCCGGATCGCGTCCAGCAAAGTATTTTTGGAGCTCTCCGCTGAGTTGACCGGGTTCCCACGCCGGCCCGTCCGCCTTGAACCGGTGCTCCGCGGTCGGCGCGGAAACCAGTGTCACCTGCGGACCGTAGACGATGAACACCTGACCGTTGACTTCCGCGGCGGCCGGGGATGACAAAAACTTGACCAGGCTGACCACGTGCTCCGGTGAGAGCGGGTCGATGCCGCCCTCGTCGATTTCGGGTGCCGCCCCGAAGACGTCGGCCGTCATCGCGGTGCGGGCCCGCGGACAGATCGCGTTGGCGCACACCCCGTAGCGACCCAGGGCCCGCGCGGCGGTGAGGGTGAGCGAGATGATGCCGGCCTTGGCCGCGCCGTAGTTGGCCTGGCCCACCGGCCCGACCAAACCGGCCTCCGAGGCGGTGTTGACGATGCGGCCGAAGACCGTCCCGCCGGCATCCTTGGCCTTGGCGCGCCAGTAGGTGGCCGCGTTGCGGGTCAGCAGGAAATGGCCGCGCAGGTGCACCGCGATGACGAGGTCCCATTCCTCGTCGGACATGTTGAACAGCATCCGGTCGCGGGTGATCCCGGCGTTGTTCACGACGATGTCCAGCCCGCCCAGCCCGTCGGCGGTGGCCACCAGCTCGTCGGCCGTTGCGCGCTCACTGATGTCCCCGGCCACCGCGACGGCCTTGGCGCCGGTGGCGCTGATCTCGTCGATCACGTCGGAGGCATCCAGCGCGCCGGCGATGTCGTTGACGACGACAGTGGCGCCGAGGCCGGCTAAGCCGAGCGCCTCGGCGCGCCCCAGTCCCGCGGCCGCGCCGGTCACCACCGCGACCTTTCCGGACAGATCGGCCGCGTTTGTGCTGCTAGTCAATTTATGAATACCTCTAGTCTTGGCGCAGCAGCGCGGCGCGGGGGCACTCGGCGATGGCCTGGTCGGCCAGCTGCTCTCGGTCGGGCGGAATCGGATCGATCTTCACGACGGCGTAGTCCTCGTCGTCCAGGTCGAACAGGTCAGGCGCAATTCCCATGCACACCGCGTTCCCTTCACACCGGTCACGATCCACGATCACCCGCACGGCACCCTCCTTGAACCTGGCCTTCAACCTGAGCACTCGCCCCATCGGTAGGTAGGTCCACCATAGGGCCCTAGTGCGTCAGGGGAAACGGTCGCTGGATTCCAAGACTAGAACGTGTTACAACCGGGGAGGCGAACGGGTAGCCGTTGGCAGTACCACCACGCGTGACGTGGCTTTCGATATCGGCGCTTGACGAACAAGGACGGCGGGCAATGCGCATCAGTTACACCCCTGAACAGGAGGAGCTGCGTCGCGAACTGCGGTCGTACTTCACCACGCTGATGACCCCGGAGCGCCGCGAGGCGCTGAGCTCGACACAGGGCGAGATCGGGACGGGCAACGCGTACCGCGAGGTCGTCTCCCAAATGGGCAAGGACGGCTGGCTGACCCTGAACTGGCCCAAGGAGTACGGCGGGCAGGACCGCTCGCCGATGGACTCGCTGATCTTCACCGACGAGGCGGCCATCGCCGGCGCGCCGGTACCGTTCCTGACGATCAACAGCGTCGCGCCGACGATCATGGCCTTCGGCACCGACGAACAGAAGAAGTTCTTCCTGCCCAAGATCGCGGCCGGTGACCTGCACTTCTCGATCGGCTACTCCGAGCCCGGCGCCGGCACCGACCTGGCCAACCTGCGCACCTCCGCCGTGCGCGACGGCGACGACTACGTGATCAACGGCCAGAAGATGTGGACGAGCCTGATCCAGTACGCGGACTGGGTCTGGCTGGCGGTGCGAACCAACCCCGAGGCCAAGAAACACCGCGGCATCTCGATGCTGGCGGTGCCGACAACCGCCGAAGGCTTCTCCTGGACGCCGGTGCACACGATGGCCGGCCCCGACACCAGCGCCACCTACTACACCGACGTGCGGGTCCCGGTGACCAACCTGATCGGCGAGGAGAACGGCGGCTGGAAGCTGGTCACCAACCAGCTCAACCACGAGCGGGTGGCCCTGGTCTCGGCGCAGCCGATCATCGTGGCTCTGCGCGAGGTCCGTGAGTGGGCGCAACACACCAAGGACGCCAGCGGGGCCCGGCTCATCGACTCGGAGTGGGTGCAGCTCAACCTGGCCCGCGTGCACGCCAAGGCCGAGGTTCTCAAGCTGATCAACTGGGAGCTGGCGTCGGCGGCAAGTGAGAATTTGTCGCCGGCCGATGCGTCGGCGGCGAAGGTGTTCGGCACCGAGCTGGCCACCGAGGCCTACCGCCTGTTGATGGAGGTGTTGGGTACCGCGGCCACGGTGCGCCCGGATTCGCCGGGCGCCCTGCTGCGCGGCCGGGTCGAGCGGATGCACCGGGCGTGCCTGATCCTGACCTTCGGTGGCGGCACCAACGAGGTGCAGCGCGACATCATCGGGATGGTCGCGCTGGGACTGCCCCGAGCTACTCGCTGAGCTTCCTCTATATAAGGACGAGAGAATTCATGGACTTCACCACAACAGAAGCGGCGCAGGACCTCGGCGGCTTGGTCGACACCATCGTGGACGCGGTGTGCACCCCCGAACATCAGCGGGAGCTCGACAAGCTCGCCCAACGATTCGACCGCGACCTGTGGCGCAAGCTCGTCGAGGCCGACATCTTGACCAGCGCGTCGCCAACGTCGCTGGGCGGCGACGGCTTTGGCGTCCTCGAGCAGGTGGCCATCCTGGTTGCGCTGGGCCACCAGCTGGCCGCGGTGCCCTACCTGGAATCGGTGGTGCTGGCCGCCGGGGCGCTGGCCCGGTTCGGCTCCGAGGAACTGCAGCAGGGCTGGGGCGGTCCGGCGGTCCGGGGCGAGAAGATCCTGACCGTCGCGCTCGACGGCGAAATGGGCGAGGGGCCGGTGCAGGCCACCCGTGCCGGCGACGGCTACCGGCTGACCGGGACCCGCACCCAGGTCGGCTTCGGCCCGGTCGCCGACGCCTTCCTGGTTCCGGCCGAAACCGATTCCGGTGGCGCCGTTTTCCTGGTTGCCGCCGACGATCCGGGCGTCACGGTGACCGCGATGGAGACCACCGGGCTCGGCAGCGTCGGGCACCTGGCGCTGGACGGTGTTCAGGTGGCCGGCGACCGACAGGTGGGCGACGGGATCGTCGCCGTCTGGCTCGACACGCTGAGCACCTTGGGCCGCAGCGCCTTTCAGCTCGGGGTGCTGGAGCGGGGCCTGCAGCTCACCGCCGAATACGCCCGCACCCGTGAGCAATTCGATCGCCCGATCGGCAGTTTCCAGGCGGTGTCCCAGCGGCTGGCCGACGGCTACATCGACGTCAAGGGGTTGCGGCTGACGCTGACCCAGGCCGCCTGGCGGGTGTCGGAGGACATCCCCGCCGAGATCGACGTGGCCAGCGCGGCGTTCTGGGCGGCCGACGCCGGGCACCGGGTGGCGCACACCGTCGTGCACGTGCACGGTGGTGTCGGCGTCGACACCGACCACCCGGTGCACCGTTACTTCCTGGCCGCCAAGGAGATCGAGTTCGCGCTGCGCGGAGCCACCGGGCAGTTGCGCCGGATCGGCCGTGAACTGGCGGAAACCCCCGCCTGAGCGCACGAGCGACTGGGCGGGAGCGGGTCAAGTGGGATTCGTGATTCCTGCCGACCCGACCGTCACCAAACTGCTGGTCCCGCTGGCCGAGATCGACGACAGCGGAGTCTATTTCGAAGACTCGTTCACCAGCTGGCGCGATCACGTCCGCCACGGCGCCGCGATCGCGGCGGCGCTGCGCGACCGCCTCGACCCGGCGAGACCGCCGCATGTCGGCGTGCTGCTGGAGAACACCCCGTTCTTCTCGGCGATGCTGATTGCGGCGGGCATGTCCGGGATTGTGCCGGTGGGGCTCAACCCGGTGCGCCGCGGTGAAGCGCTGGCCCGCGACATCGCGCACGCCGACTGCCAATTGGTGCTGGCCGATTCGAAATCGGCTGCGCCACTGGGCGATATCGAGCACGTCATCGTCGACTCCGCCGAGTGGGCCGACGAGGTGGCCGCCCATCTGGATACCGAGCCGAGTTTTCAATCCGCCTCAGCGGCGGACCTGTTCATGTTGATCTTCACATCGGGAACCAGCGGCGAGCCCAAGGCGGTGAAGTGCAGCCACGGCAAGGTGGCGATCGCCGGCGTGACGATGTCGCAGCGCTTCGGCCTCGGCCGCAACGACGTCTGCTACGTGTCGATGCCGCTGTTCCATTCCAACGCGGTGCTGGTCGGCTGGGCAGTGGCCGCGGCGTGCCAGGGCTCAATGGCGTTGCGACGCAAGTTCTCCGCATCGAACTTCTTGGTCGATGTCCGCCGGTACGGCGCAACCTACGCCAACTACGTGGGCAAGCCGTTGTCCTACGTGCTCGCCACACCCGAGCGGTCCGACGATGCGGTCAACCCGCTGCGGGCGGTGTACGGCAACGAGGGGGTGCCCGGCGACATCGAGCGCTTCGCTCGCCGGTTCGGGTGCGTGGTCCAGGACGGGTTCGGTTCGACCGAGGGCGGGGTGGCCATCGCGCGGACCCCCGACACGCCGCCGGGCGCGTTGGGGCCGCTGCCGGATGGGATCGAGATCGTCGACCCCGACACCGGCGAGCCGTGCCCGGTCGGGGTGGTCGGCGAGATCGTCAACACCGCGGGGCCCGGGCGGTTCGAGGGCTACTACAACGACGAGGCCGCCGAGGCCGAGCGGATGGCCGGCGGCATGTACCACAGTGGCGACCTCGCCTATCGCGATGAGGCCGGCTACGCGTATTTCGCCGGGCGGCTTGGCGATTGGATGCGGGTCGACGGCGAAAACCTGGGCGCCGCCCCCATTGAGCGCGTGCTGTTGCGCTACCCGGACGCCGCCGAGGTCGCAGTGTACGCAGTGCCCGACCCGGTCGTCGGCGACCAGGTGATGGCCGCGTTCGTCATGGCGGCGGGCGTGGAGTTCGATCCCCAAAGGTTCCGGGCATTTCTGGCCGAGCAGCCCGACCTGGGACCCAAGCAGTGGCCGTCCTACGTCCGCGTCAGCGCGGAGCTGCCGCGGACGGTGACCTTCAAGGTGCTCAAGCGGCAGTTGTCGGCGCAGGGTGTCGACTGCGGCGATCCGGTGTGGCCGATCCGCCGGTAGCGCTGACAGGCCATGACTCCCCGACCGCCCCGGCTGGAGGCGAGCTTCCAAGAGCTGGCCGCCGCCGTCCCCGCGACGATCGGCATCGCCGTCGCGCGCCCGGATGTCGCCGCGGCGCTTTCCCTGGGCCGATGGTCCTCCGGTGTCGCGTGGTCGACGATCAAAGTGCCGCTGGCAATCGCGGCCCTGCGTCGCGATCCGGCACGCGCCCACGACTTGGTCGTCAAAGCCATCACCGAGTCCAGCAACGAGGCCGCCGAGCGGTTGTGGTCGCAGCTGGGCGATCCCGCGCGGGCCGCCCTGCGGGTACAAGCCGTCGTCCACGACTGCGGCGACGCGGCCACCGTGGTCGAATCGCAACGAATTCGCCCTCCTTTCACCGCGTTTGGCCAAACGCAATGGCCCCTGGATCGCCAGGCGCGATTCGCCGCGGGACTGCCCGGCATCGGTGACGCCGCGACCGTCATCGACCTGATGCGCCGCCTGACCCCCGACCAGCGCTGGGGGTTGGCCGCCAAAGGCATTGCGGCCAAAGCCGGTTGGGGACCCGGATTGGCCGATGACTACCTGGTCCGGCAGGTCGGCATCGTCCCAACGGAATCCGCATATGTGGGTGTGGCGCTGGCGGCGGAAGCCCGCGCGTTCGACGCCGGGGTTGAGGTCATCAACGCGATGACGGACTGGCTTGTCTGCCACCTTCCCGCCATAACCCTGCAGTGAGACAAGGCGAACAGCCTCTTTCGTAATCCGTTACACCAATTCACTTGCCGTAGAGCACCTTTGGTGAAATCGCACGATTTCAGCGGAAATGCTCAACCGCCGTTCGCATCGCGCTACGCTTCGCCATGGTTGTCCCGATGAGTGCCGGCGCTTGCCAGCTCGTCTAACGCTACGGCGAGGTGCCCGATGACGTATGTGCTCATCTCACCGGAGGCCATCGACTCGGTGGCCGCCGAAGTGGAGAGCATCGGCGCGTCCCTGGCCAGCGGCTATGCCGTCGCCGCCGGACCAACCACGACCGTGGCGAGCGCGGCGGCCGACGAGGTGTCGACGGCCGTCGCGGCGCTTTTTGCCCAACAGGCACAGCAGTATCAGAAGCTGGCCGCGCTGGCGACGGCGTTCCACGAGCAGCTCACCCGCTCTCTGGTGGCCAGTGCGGCTTCGTACACCGCCACCGAAGCGGCCAGCACCTCGCCGTTGCAAGGCCTGATGGCCAACCCATTGCAGACGATCGAACAAGACCTGCTCGCTGTGATCAATGCCCCTACCCAGCTGTTATTGGGGCGCCCTCTGGTGGGTGACGGAACCAACGGGGCACCGGGGACCGGACAGCCCGGCGGGCCCGGCGGGATTTTGTTCGGCAATGGCGGCAATGGCGGGTCGGGTGTGCGCGGCGCCCCCGGCATGCCCGGGGGGACGGGCGGCCGCGGCGGTGACGCCGGCCTGTTCGGCAGCGGCGGGACAGGCGGGACCGGGGGGACGGGCGCCGCCGGCGCCGCCCGTC
>NZ_LZIC01000023.1 GCF_001667185.1 Mycobacterium sp. 852002-50816_SCH5313054-b
GAAAACACCCCCAGCCAACAACTGAGGGTGTTCACTATGTCGCGAGACATCTGTCCTCGATGTCTCGCGACATCACATGGTGGAGCTAAGGGGACTCGAACCCCTGACGGTGCCCTGACCTACTCGAGGAAGACCTGGACGATGCGGCCAGCGACCTAGATGTGGCGATTCAACCGGCTACTGCCGGAGGAAGTTGTGAGGCAAGGCCTCATTCGGGCGGTGCACCAGGATCTGGCGCGTCACCGAAGTGATCGGCATCCAACGCCGTCGCGTAATACAGCGAGGATATCGACGCGATCATAGAAACCTTCGAGTAATCGGCATCAGTCGGCTCCTCCGGCAACACCTGTACCAGCTTGACCGCCATGTCGGCATACTTTTGGGCGGCGTCACGCCATTCGCGAATTCGTTCCGGATCAACAGCCATGCTTTTCAACCCTCCTACGTAACCGCTGCGTACCGGGCTTCGCAGACGGTGACGCAGCTCATTGTTAGACCCCCACTTACCTCGGCACTCAATGTGGTGGAGCTAAGGGGATTCGAACCCCTGACCTACTCGATGCGAACGAGTCGCGCTACCAACTGCGCCATAGCCCCTGACCGCTAGCAGGCTACCAGCCGTCCCGCCAACCGACGACTTGCCGGCGCTACTCGCCGACCGCGCGCGGCAGGTCCCTGGGCCAACCGTAGTTCCGCATCGGCATCGCGTACTCGAGGTGCTCGAAGATGGGGTCCTCGTCGTCGATCTCCAGCACCACCGCACCCGGGCGCCGCAGCCGCGAGGGCACCACGTCGTAATCGCGGTCGTAGGCGTTCTCCACGCCGAGCCGCGCGCGGGCCATCCGCTGCGTCCGGCGGCGGCGCACCCTCTCTTCGATGCGGGTCTGCCTGCGCAGGTAGGCCAGGTACAGCAGGGTCACCGCGGTCGCGGTCCCGCACACCCACCAGGCCGTCGGTGACACCTCGAAGGCGGCCGTGGCCGAGCCGATCAGGAAGACGGCCATCACCATCAGCACCCGCTTGCGGAAGGCGTACTTGCGGGCGCTGACCGCGGCCGCGGTCTTCGGGTCGAACCGCCGCCGCCGGGAGGCGCCCGGTGCGACGAACGCGCGGGGATCCTCGTCCTCCTCGCGGTCCGCCTCGGGCTCCAAACCCGAAGAGTCCTCGACGTATTCGTAGCGGTCCTGTAGGTCCGCGTCTTCGTCGTCGGCCTCGGCATGCTCGGCGACGGTCTGGGGCTCGGTCTCGACGGCGGCCTCATCCTCGTCGGGCTCGGCCAGCTCGGAGACGGCCCCGGCCGGTAGGGCACCGGAATCCTCGATGACGTCGACGTCGAGGTAGTCGGGCTCGGTCTGTTCGACGGCTGCGACCTTCACGACGACGGGGCGCGCCGGCTGCAGATTTTCGGTGTCCTCCTCCTCCTCGCGCTCTTCGTATTCATCCTGGTCACCCTCGGCCGCGTCCTCCTCCGGCTTCCAGTGCGGGTCGCTGCGATGGCCGGCGGCGGGCCCACCGCGCTTGAGCAGCCGGGACCCGGCGCCGTTGAGCACCCGCGTCGCCAGCGCCACGTCGCTGGTGCGACGCACCGCGTCGCGTTTGCTGATGAGCATCGGGACCAGCACAAACAGCCACAGCACCACGAGCGAGATCCACAACAGCGACTGCGGGATGCTTGGCATGATGACGTGCTCCTCACTGGCCCTGACCCCCGCGAGGCTCATCGGTGGCCAGCGCGGTCGGTGCAGGGTGACCAGCACAATTACACACCTGTAATTTGTCTCTCACAAGCACCAAGTGTCACTCGTGTCGCGCTAGCCACAGTTGGTGGCGGGGTGCCGTCCGGCGGCTGCGCTCAGGCCCAGCTCGCGTGGCCGGCGCGGACCAGGGTCGAGGCCACCGATCCCTGCACTTCCTCGACCGTGATGGCCATCAGCAGGTGGTCGCGCCAGGCCCGGTCGACCTCGAGGTACCGGCGCAGCAGGCCCTCCTCCCGGAATCCGACCTTTGCCAGTACGGCGCGGCTCGCGGCGTTCTCCGGGCGCACGGTGGCCTCCACGCGATGCAGCATGACCGGGCCGAAGCAGTGATCGAGGCCGAGAGCCAGCGCGGCCGTCGCGACCCCGCCGCCGGTGGCCGACCGGGGCACCCAGTAGCCGATCCACGCCGAGCGCAGCGCGCCGTGGATGACGTTGCCGATGGTCAGCTGGCCGCAGAACCTCCTGTCGAGCTCGATGACGTAGGGCAGCATGCGGCCCTTGCGGGCCTCCGCGCGCAGGCCCGAACACAACGCGGGCCACGCGGCGACCGTGTGCCGGATCGTCCAATCACCGTCGGTGCTGGGTTCCCACGGCTCGAGATGCGCGCGATCGGCCAACCGAATGCGGCTCCATTGCGCGGCGTCGCGCATCCGCACCGCCCGCAGCCGGACGACCCCGGCGGGGACCCGCAGCGGCCCCACGTCCGACGGCCATCCCGGATGACGGGCATTGCTGCGCAACAGGTTCACGAGCATGTGCAGTCGTCTCGCCTAGCCGCGCTGGGCCAGGAAGGCGACGTCGACGATCTCGCCCGTGCGAATCTGCTCGGCCCCGCTGGGCACCACCACCAGGCAGTTCGCCTCGGCGAGGGTGGCCAGCAGGTGCGACGACGCCCCCGGGGCTCCGCCCAGCGCCTGCACCAGGTACTCACCGGTGTCCTGATCGCGCATCAGCTGACCGCGCAGGTAGCCCTTGCGCCCGGCGACGGACGTGATCGGCGACAGGGCGCGGGCCTGCACCATCCTCCGCATCGGCTGCCGCTTGCCCAGCGAAAGCCGGATCAGCGGCCGGACCATCACCTCGAACACCACCAGCGCGCTGACCGGGTTGGCCGGCAGCAGAAACGTCGGGACGCCCTCGCGCCCGAGCTGCCCAAAGCCCTGGACGGACCCCGGATGCATGCCGACCCGGACGACCTCCATCTCGCCGAGCTCGGACAGCACCAACCGCACCGCCTCGGCGGCCGCGCCGCCGACCGCGCCGGCGATCACCACCACCTCGGCGCGGTTGATCTGGCCCTCGACGACCTCGCGCAGCTCCTGGGGGTTGTTGGGCACGATGCCGATGCGGTTGACCTCCGCGCCGGCGTCGCGGCCCGCCGCCGCCAACGCATAGGAGTTGACGTCGTAGACCTGCCCGTTTCCGGGGGTGCGGGAGATGTCGACCAGCTCGCCGCCCACGGCCATCACCGACAACCGCGGCCGCGGATGCACCAACACCCGTTCCCGGCCGACCGCGGCCAGCAGGCCAACCTGCGCGGGGCCGATGATCGTCCCGGCCCGCACGGCGACGTCGCCGGGCTGGACGTCGTCGCCGGCGCGGCGCACGTAGGCGCCCGACGGCGCCCCGCGCAGGATCCGCACTTGCGATCTCCCGCCGTCGGTCCAGCGCACCGGCAGGACGGCGTCGGCCAGGGTGGGCAGTGGGGCGCCGGTCTGCACTCGGACGGCCTGCCGCGGCTGCAGCCGGCTCGGTGTGCGCGAACCGGCCTCGATGGTCCCCATCACCGGCAGGAGCAGACCGTCGCGCGTGTCCTCGTCCCCTCCCAATTCGTCGGACGGCTCGCCGAGGCTTTCGGCGCCGACCTCACCGATGCCCAGTACGTCGACGCTGCGCACCGCGTAGCCGTCGATGGCGGCCTGATCGAAGCCGGGCATGGGCCGCTCGGTGACCACTTCCTCGGCACACATCAATCCCTGAGCCTCGGCGATGGCCGCCCGTATCGGTCGCGGGGCCACCGCGGCTGCCGTTATCCGGGCCTGCTGCTCCTCCACAGAACGCACAGCGTGCCTCTCTGCCGTCGAGACCTTTCGGCCCGCCTTGTCCCGCCGGCCCGGCGTTGTCGCCCGGCTAGTTCTCGGTCAGGCCCAGTCGCGCCACCAACCATCGCCGCAAATCCGGGCCATAGTCGTCACGATCCAATGCAAAGTCAACCGCAGCCTTGAGGTAGCCGCCGGGATTTCCCAAGTCGTGTCGAGATCCGCGATGCACGACGACATGTACCGGGTGGCCCTCTTTGATCAGTAACGCGATGCCGTCGGTGAGCTGCACTTCGCCGCCGGCCCCCCGGTCGATGCGGCGCAGCGCGTCGAAGATGGCGCGGTCGAGCACGTAGCGGCCGGCCGCCGCATACAGCGACGGGGCGTCTTCGGCCTTGGGCTTTTCGACCATGCCGTTGACCTTCAGCACGTCGGGATTGTCATCGCCGGGGACCGGCTCGACGTCGAAAACGCCGTAGGCGCTGATCTCTTCGGGTGTCACCTCGATGGCACACAGCACCGTGCCACCGTGGTCGGCCCGCACCTTGGCCATCGTCTCCAAGACGCCCGTCGGCAACACCAGGTCGTCGGGCAGCAGCACCATCACGGCGTCCTCGTCGGCGGCCAGCGTGGGCTCGACGCAGCTGATGGCGTGGCCCAGCCCGAGCGGTTCGGCCTGCACGACGGACTCGACCTTGATCAGCTGCGGCGCGCGGCGCACCTTGTCGAGCATCGCCTTCTTGCCCCGGGCTTCGAGCGTGCCCTCCAGCACCAGGTCCTCGACGAAATGCGCAACGACCCCGTCCTTGCCCGCGGACGTGATGATCACCAGACGTTCCGCGCCGGCGTCGGCGGCCTCCGCGGCGACCAGCTCGATGCCCGGCGTGTCGACGACAGGCAGCAGCTCCTTGGGCACCGTCTTGGTCGCGGGCAGGAAACGCGTGCCCAGGCCGGCCGCGGGAACGATCGCCGTAAAGGGGACCGGAATTTCTGGGCGTGACATCGTTCAAACGATAACCCTCGTTAGGTGCGCCGACGCCGTCTGGCGGCGCCAAATCCGGGCCTGTCATGGTTGAGGGCGTGGAAACCGCAAGCAAGGACGCGTTGCGCCAGCAGCTGGTGGCGGCGCGGCGTTGCGTTCCCGAGGACGTTCGCGGCGCGGAGGCGCGCCTGCTCAGCGGCCATCTCGAACCGGTGATCACCGGAGCGGTCACGGTCTGCGCCTACGTGCCGGTGGGCACCGAACCCGGTTCGACCGGGCTGCTGGACATGTTGCTGCGCCGGTCCGCACGGGTGCTGCTGCCGGTCGCACGCACCACGGCCGAGGACAAGCCCCTGCCGCTGCGCTGGGGCGAATACCGGCCGGGCGGACTCGTCCCGGGGCCGTGGGGGCTGTTCGAGCCGACCGAGCCGCTGCTGCCGGAGACGGCCCTGGCCGAGGCTGGTCTGGTGCTGGTGCCCGCGCTGGCCGTCGACCGCCGGGGCGTGCGGCTGGGACGGGGGCGCGGGTTCTATGACCGCTCGCTGGGTGGGCGCAACCCGCACGCGCGCCTCGTCGCAGTGGTGCGCGACGCGGAGTTCGTGGCCAAGCTGCCCGCCGAACCGCACGACGTGCCGATGACGCACGCGCTCACGCCCAACCGGGGCCTGATCGCGCTTGGCAGCCGGGAATGATCGCGATCACGTGGCGGTTCTAGCACTTGACACGGTAGAGTGCTAATGCAGCCCGAGACGATTCGGAGGTTTTTGTGCCGACTTACAGCTACGCGTGCACCGAGTGCGGCGACCGCTTCGACGCTGTCCAGGCCTTCACCGACGACGCGCTGACCACATGCGAGAAGTGCTCCGGCCGGCTGCGCAAGTTGTTCAATTCCGTTGGCGTCGTGTTCAAGGGCAGCGGCTTTTACCGCACCGACAGCCGCGCGGACGGCAAGAAGTCGAAGAGCTCGACCAACGGATCGTCCGTTGACGCGGGTTCGAGCTCGGGGTCGAGCGAAAAGACCGGTTCCAGCGACAAGGGCGCGTCCGGCGACAAGAGCGGCTCGAGCGACAAGTCGACCAGCAGTGCGACGCCGGCCACCGCGGCCGCCTCAAGCTAAGCGGTTATCCACAACGCAATTCCTGACCGGCACCCCCGGCATCCCGTCGCGCCTACCGTTGCGGCGTGAACGAATCTTCGCTGAATCCAAGCCTGTTCAGGCGGATCTCGGTGTCGTTGCGGCCCGATTGGACTCGCACGGTGCTGGCCCGGCGAGTGGCCGCGGGCGGGCTCGTCGTGCTGGCCGGCGTCGCGACGCTGCGGTCAGACCCCGACGGCGATGACGCCGAGGTGGTGGTGGCAGCGCGCGACCTGCACCCGGGTGCGGCGCTGACCGCAGCTGACGTGCGGCTTGAAAAGCGTTCGGTCACAACGATTCCCGACGGTTCACAGCGGGACGTGGTCACGGTCGTCGGGTCGATGCTGGCCAGCCCCACCAGGCGCGGCGAGGTGCTCACCGATGTCCGGCTACTCGGGAGCCGGTTGGCCGAGTTGACGGCCGGGCCCGGCGCCCGCATCGTGCCCCTGCACCTGGCGGACGGCGCCCTGATTGACCTGATTCGGGTCGGGGATGTGGTGGACGTGCTGGCCGCTCCCGCTACCGATGCGCCGGCGGCGGGGAGCCCGGCCGTGACCAAAGTGGTAGCAACCGACGCCGTTGTCGTGCTTGTTTCGGCCAAACAGAAGGTCCAGGCTGCCGATAGCGACCGCGTAGTGTTGGTTGCGCTGCCGGCTCGCGTGGCGAACACGGTGGCAGGCTCGGCGCTGGGCCAGATGGTAACCCTGACCCTGCACTGAGTGCCTGGCCGCTGTGGGGCACGTGATCGATAGCAAACGTTGTCCAGTCCAGAAAGGACCTCCGCATGCTCAAAGGGTTCAAGGAGTTTCTCGCGAGGGGCAATATCGTCGACCTGGCCGTCGCGGTGGTCATCGGTACTGCCTTCACCGCGTTGGTCACCAAGTTCACCGACAGCATCATCTCGCCGCTGATCAACCGCATCGGCGTCAAGCAGCAATCCGATGTCGGCGTCTTGAAGATCAGCATCGGCGGCGGCCAGACCATCGACCTGAACATCCTGCTGTCGGCCGCGATCAACTTCGTCCTGATCGCCGCCGTCGTGTACTTCTTCGTCGTGCTCCCCTACAACACGCTGCGCAAGCGGGGTGAGGTCGAGCAGGCGGACGACGCCCAGGTCGTCCTGCTGACCGAAATCCGCGACCTGCTGGCCCAAAACACCGATGGCGACTTGTCCGGCAGGCACGGCGGCACGGCGGCCACGAAACCCCCGCCGGCCCACGGACCCCGCGCGGACGCCGAAGCGCAGTGAGGCGCGCTTAGATCTCCAGGCTCGACAACTGGCCGATGATCTGCGCGGCAAGAGGATTCAGCGTCGCCATCCCGTCGCGCACCGCGTAACGGGAACCGGCGAGGTTGACCACCAGCGTGCTGCCCGACACCCCGGCCAGACCGCGCGACAACCCGGCATCGATGATGCCCGCGGACAGCCCCGAGGCACGGATGGCCTCGGCGATGCCCAGGATTTCCCGATCCAGGATCTCCCGGGTGGCCTCCGGCGTCACGTCGCGTGGGGTGACGCCCGTCCCGCCGACCGAGACCACCAGGTCCACCCCGCCGATCACTGCGGTGTTGAGCGCGTTGCGGATCTCGACCTCGTCGGCCGCGACCGCCACCACGCCGTCGACCACGAACCCCGCCTCGGTCAACAGCTCGGTGACCAGCGGCCCACTGTGGTCCTCGTCGCCATGCGCGGTGCGATCGTCGACCACCACCACCAGTGCTCGGCCGACTACCAACTCCGCACCCGTTTCCATGGGTGCAACGGTATAACCGAGGTCCGACAAACCCGCCGCCGAGGGCTCTTCGACTCTCCTCACTGATCCGCCTTACCGAGGGTGACCTGGACGGTGCGGCTGCCACCGCCGGGATCCTGGAACGTCAGCGACACCTTGTCACCGGGCGCCTTCGAGCGGACCGCGGCGACCAGCGCGTCGGCGCTGTTGATCGGGCGGTCGTCGACCTTGGTGACGACGACCCCCTTGGGCACTCCGGCGCTCGCCGCCGCCCCGTTCGCCACGACGTCGACGACCTTGGCGCCCGGGGTGCCCTTGTCGCTGGTCACCTGCACGCCGAGCGAGGCGTGCGTCGCCTTGCCGGTGGCAATCAGCTCGTCGGCGATGCGCTTGGCCTGGTCGACGGGAATCGCGAAGCCGAGGCCGATCGAGCCGCTCTGCGCGTCCGGCGAATCGGCGCCCAGGGTGGCGATCGCGGAGTTGACGCCCACCAGCTGGCCGCTCATGTTGACCAGCGCGCCACCGGAGTTGCCCGGGTTGATCGCGGCATCGGTCTGAATCGCGTCCAGCACGGTGTTCTGGTTCCCCGACTCGCCGGTGGTGGACACCGGCCGGTTCATCGCGCTGATGATTCCAGTGGTCACCGTGCCGGACAGGCCCAGGGGCGACCCGATCGCCACCACCGGCTGGCCGACCCGCAGATCCGCCGAGGAGCCCAGGCTGATGGGGTTCAGGCCGGACACGCCCTGCACGCGGATCACGGCGATGTCGCTGGTGGGGTCAGCACCGACCACCGTGAACGGCGCGGTACGGCCGTCGGAGAAGGTGACCGTCGTCTTCGGCGGCGGACCAGCGGGTCCGGGCCCACCCGGGCCGCCGGGGCCACCCGGGCCGCCGGGGCCACCCGGGCCGCCGGGCTTGGCCGCGGCCGCGACCACGTGGTTGTTGGTCAGGATCAGCCCGTCGGTCGACAGGACGATGCCGGAGCCCTCTTCCGACTGGCGGCCCAGGTCGGTCTCCAACATGACCACGCTGGGCACCACCTTGGCGGCCACCTGTTCCACCGTGCCCGGCGGCATGTTCGCGGCCGGGACGCCGGGAGCGGCACCCGGGATTATTCCGTGGCCGTTGCTGCTCGCGGAGTGGGTGCCGAGCTCGACGGCCGTTGCCGCGGCGCCGCCGATGCCGGCCGACACGACCGCGATGGCCAGCGCGCCGGCCACCAACAGCCCTGCGCGGGAACGCTTCTGGGGCCCCGGAGGCATCGGCGGCAGCATGTGGATGGGGCCCGTCCCGGTGCCGCCGGGTATCGGACCCGGGCCGGTGCCGCCGGGTATCCGGCCCGGCCCGCTGCCACTGAACGGCTCGTAGGGCTCGTAGGGCCGCCGGTACGGGGTCGTCTGCGTGGGCTGCGACGGCTGGGCCGGCTGCTGATAGCGCCAGTCGTACTGCGGGTTGTACGGCTGCTGGCGCCCCTGCGCATAGGCGGGGGGCACAGGCTGATTAGGCCCGGTACGGTATCCCGGCTGCTGCGGCGGTGGCGAATACCTCGGGTCATTCGTCATGTCGCTACGTCGCTCTTCCTATATTCCAGATTTTTGGGCTCGACTTCGCTCGAGTCCAACACTAGCTGCAGACCTACCTTGCCCGCGCGGACTGAGAGTCCACTGAGATAACGTTCGCCGAATCCCGAGAGTTCGCCGCGGGGTCCGCCACGGGCACGTAAGGGTCGGTTTCGGTGTCCGTCGTCAGGACCTCGGTGTCGGCCACGCCCCTCGGGGCCGGTATCCGGCGGCCGGGAAGCAGCACATAGATGGAGGTGCCCGGCGGTTGGCCCCCGGGCACGGTGTCCTCGACCCGTAGCAGCCCACCGTGGTTGAGCACCACCTTTTTGACGATCGCCAACCCAAGCCCCGAACCGGGCATCGCCCGCGCCGTCGTCGACCGGTAGAAGCGCTCGAAAACCAGGCGGCGCTCGTGCAGCGGGATGCCGGGCCCATGGTCGGACACCACCAGCTCGGCGTGCGTGGAGTCCAGTTGCCTCATCGTGATCCCGACCCGCGCGCCCGGCGGACTCCACTTGGCCGCGTTGTCCATCAGGTTCAGCACCGCTCGCGAGAGCCCGGCCGCGTCACCGTAGACCTGCCATCCGATCGCGTCGACGTCGAAGTGAATGTCGTTGCGCCGCCGCCGTACTCGCTCCAGGCTCCGATCGATCACCTCGGACATGTCCACCGTCTCGTGCACGACCTGACCGGCGTCGTCGCGGGTCAGGTCCACCAAATCGCCGACCAGCGTGGACAGTTCCTCGATTTGCGCCAGCACGTCGGCACGCAGGTCCACCATCTCCTGTTCGGGCAGCCGCGGCGCCCCGGGCTCCATCGAGGCCATCAAGAGTTCGACGTTGGTGCGCAGCGACGTCAGCGGCGTGCGCAGTTCGTGCCCGGCGTCGGTGACCAGCCGCGCCTGCCGCTCCCGGGACTCGGCCAACGCCCGCAGCATCAAGTTGAAAGCCTCGGTGAGCCTTGCCAATTCGTCGCTGCCGAACACCGGGATGGGGCGCAGGTCGTCGGTGCGCGCCACCCGCTCGGCGGCCTGGGTCAGGCGGGCCACCGGCCGCAACCCCGCCCGGGTGACCATTCCGCCGGCCACCGCGGCGACCGCGACGCCGACGCCGCCGACGATGAGCAGCACCCAGCGCAGCTTGGTCATCACCGCCTCGGTGGGCTTGAGGCTCTTGGAGATCAGCAATGAACTGCCGTTGGGCAGGTGGATCGCCAGTATTCGTTGATCCGACGCGGTGCGACGCGACATGAACAAATCGCCGCTGATGACGGCCTTCTCGGTGGCGCCGACGGGCAGGCTCTGGCCCGGCTGGTTGGCGCTGTAGATGGAGTGGCCCGGGTTCACCAGCATGGCGTTGACGTCCGAGTACGCGGTGCCCTCGATGGCCTTTCCCGGGTCGGCGGCCAGCGAACCGCTGGCGATCAGCAGCTGCGCCCGGCTCTGCAACTGGTTGTCGATATCGCTGTAGAGCGCGGCCGAAATCACCGCGTAGACAGCGAAGGACATCAACACGACGACCATCGCCACCATCGACATCGCCAGCAGCATCACCCGCCATCGCAGGGACAGCGAGCTGGTGGCTCGCAGCGGTGCGCGCCGGTGCCGATGCAACCGGATCATCAGGGCGGGGTCTCCCGAAGGACGTATCCCACCCCGCGCACCGTGTGGATCAGTCGGAGCTCACCCTCGGCTTCGGTCTTGCGACGCAGATAGCCGACGTAGACCTCCAGCGCGTTGCCCGAGGTGGGAAAGTCGAATCCCCACACCTCCTCGAGAATGCGGCTGCGGGTCAGCACCCGGCGCGGGTTGGCGATCAGCATTTCCAGCAGCGCGAACTCGGTGCGGGTCAGGCTGATCCGGCGTTGTCCGCGGGTGACTTCGCGTGTCACCGGGTCCAGGCTCAGGTCGGAGAAACTCATGGCCACCGAGTCGGCGTCGTCGTCGGGCTTGGTGCGCCGCAGCAGCGCCCGCATCCGCGCCAGCAGCTCTTCGAGGGCGAACGGCTTCGGCAGGTAGTCGTCGGCGCCGGCGTCCAGGCCGGCGACCCGCTCCGAAACCGAATCGCGGGCGGTGAGCACCAGGATCGGCAGGTCGTCGCCCGTGCTGCGCAGCTGGCGGCACACCTCGAGGCCGTCCAGGCGCGGCATCATCACATCCAGCACGAGGGCGTCGGGCCGGTCGCTGGCGATCATCTCCAGGGCCTCGAGCCCGTCATGGGCCAGCTCGACCGAGTACCCGTTGAAGGAAAGCGAGCGGCGCAGTGACTCGCGCACCGCGCGATCGTCGTCGACGACAAGTATGCGCACGGCCATTAGTTT
This sequence comes from Mycobacterium sp. 852002-50816_SCH5313054-b, assembly GCF_001667185.1. Classification (GTDB taxonomy): domain Bacteria; phylum Actinomycetota; class Actinomycetes; order Mycobacteriales; family Mycobacteriaceae; genus Mycobacterium. Next base: position 11,531 of record NZ_LZIC01000023.1, read on the forward strand.
CGTCCCAGCGCCTGAGAGCCGCCTGAGAGGCGCGCCGCGTATTTGCCGAGATTAACGCTTGTCGAGATCGATGAGACCCAGCCGCGCGGCCTTGAGCAGCCTGCGGGGCACCTTGTGCTTCTGGCCTGCCACCGTCACGCCGACGAGCTCGGTCTTCGTGGCCTTCCACTGCGCGCGACGGCTTCGGGTGTTCGCGCGCGACATCCTGCGCTTGGGTACGGCCATGGTCGGGCCTAACTCCTCGGGTCGGGGGATATGCCGCGCGGCGTGCCGGTCGGGCCGAACGTGCGACGATTGCCTATCAGGATAGTGGGTGACCTGCTCGCCGCCAAAATGACGGCGCACTGGCCGGGCGGACGTCCTTGACGCGCCACCGGCGCGACCCGCTAACCTACCGGTTGGTTGGTTGGTTTGCGCGCACCGGTGAATCGCAGATTGGAGGACTGCATGGCCTCTGCTCCTGGTCGCGACGCCGTCCGGATCGCGAACTGTTCCGGGTTCTACGGCGACCGGCTCTCGGCGATGCGCGAGATGCTGACCGGCGGGGACGTCGACTACCTCACCGGGGACTACCTGGCCGAACTCACCATGCTGATCCTCGGCCGCGACCGGATGAAGCACCCCGAGCGCGGCTATGCCAAGACCTTCCTGACCCAACTCGAGGACTGCCTGGGCGAAGCCCACGACCGTGGCGTGCGCATCGTCGCCAACGCCGGCGGCCTCAACCCGGCCGGGTTGGCCGACGCGATCCGCGCGCTGGCCGAGCGCCTGGGCGTCCCCGCCCGCGTCGCGCACGTGGAGGGTGACGACCTGCAGCCGCGGGCGGCCGAGCTGGGGCTGGGCGCGCCGCTCGCCGCGAACGCCTACCTGGGCGCGTGGGGCATCGTCGAGTGCCTGGGCGGCGGCGCCGACGTCGTCGTCACCGGACGGGTCACCGACGCCTCGGTGATCGTCGGGGCGGCGGCGGCGCACTTCGGCTGGGGTCCGACCGACTACGACCAGCTTGCGGGTGCCGTGGTCGCCGGCCACGTCATCGAATGCGGCGTCCAGGCCACCGGCGGCAACTATTCCTTCTTCACCGAGGTGGCCGACCTGACCCACGCCGGTTTCCCCCTGGCCGAGGTCTTCGCCGACGGCTCGTCGGTGATCACCAAGCATCCCGGCACCGGCGGCCTGGTCAGCGTCGACACCGTCACCGCGCAGCTGCTCTATGAGATCACCGGCGCGCGCTACGCCAACCCCGACGTGACCGCCCGGATGGACACCATCGCGCTGTCCCCCGACGGCCCCGACCGGGTGCGCATCAGCGGCGTGCGCGGCGAACCGCCCCCGCCCACGTACAAGGTGTCGCTCAACAGCATCGGCGGGTTCCGCAACGCCATGACGTTCGTGCTCACCGGCCTGGACATCGAGGCCAAGGCCGACTTGGTGCGCCGCCAGCTGGAGGCCGCGTTGACGGTGAAGCCCGCGGAGCTGCAGTGGGCGCTGGCCCGCACCGACCACACCGACGCCGACACCGAGGAAGCCGCCAGCGCGTCGCTGCACTGCGTGGTCCGCGACCCCGATCCCGCCAATGTGGGGCGCCAGTTCTCCTCCGCGGCAGTCGAATTGGCGCTGGCCAGCTACCCCGGCTTTCACGTGACCGCCCCGCCCGGTGACGGCCAGGTGTACGGGGTGTTCACCGCCGGCTACGTCGACGCCGCGAAAGTGCCGCACGTCGCCGTGCACGCCGACGGGACCGGGACCTACATCCCTTGCGCCACCCAGACTTTGGAGCTGGCACCCGCCGATCCCCCGCCGCTGCCCGAGCCGTTGCCGGCCGGCCCGACGCGCAGGGTGCCGCTGGGACGCATCGCCGGGGCCCGCAGCGGCGACAAAGGCGGGGCGGCCAACGTCGGGGTCTGGGTGCGCGGCGACGACCAGTGGCGCTGGCTGGCCAACACGTTGACCGTCGAGCTGTTCACCGAACTGCTGCCCGAGGCGGCCGACTTCGACGTCACCCGCCACCTGCTGCCCAATCTGCGCGCGGTGAACTTCGTCGTCGACGGCATCCTCGGCCAGGGCGTCGCCTATCAAGCGCGGTTCGATCCCCAGGCCAAGGGGCTGGGCGAATGGCTGCGCGGCCGCCACGTCGACATCCCGGAGAGCCTGTTGTGAATATCTGGACCACGCCCGAGCGCGAACAGCTGCGAAAGACGGTGCGCTCCTTCACCGAACGCGAGATCCTGCCCCATGCCAACGAGTGGGAACGCACCGGCGAGCTGCCGCGCGACCTGCACCGCCGCGCCGGCGCGGCCGGGCTGTTGGGCGCGAGCTTTCCCGAATCGGTCGGCGGCGGCGGCGGCGACGGCGCCGACGCCGTGGTCATCTGCGAGGAGGTGCACCAATCCGGCGCCCCCGGAGGCGTCTTCGCATCGCTGTTCACCTCCGGCATCGCGGTGCCGCACATGGCCGCCTCCGGCGACGCCCGGCTGATCGACGAGTTCGTGCGGCCGACGCTGGCCGGCGAGAAGATCGGCGCGCTGGCCATCACCGAGCCCGGCGGCGGTTCCGACGTCGGGCACCTGCGCACCGCGGCGGTGCGGGACGGCGACCACTACGTCGTCAACGGCGCCAAGACCTACATCACCTCCGGAGTGCGCGCCGACTACGTCGTGACCGCGGTGCGCACCGGCGGCCCGGGCGCCGCCGGGGTTTCGCTGCTGGCGATCGAGAAGGGCACGCCCGGATTCGAGGTCACCCGCAAGCTGGACAAGATGGGCTGGCGATCCTCGGACACCGCGGAGCTGTCCTTCACCGACGCGCGGGTGCCGGCCGCCAATCTCGTCGGTGCCGAGAACAGTGGGTTCCTCCAGATCGCGCAGGCCTTCGTCGCGGAGCGGATCGGCCTTGCCGCGCAGGCCTATTCGAGCGCGCAGCGCTGCCTGGACATCACGCTGGTCTGGTGTCGCGATCGGGAGACGTTCGGGCGACCGCTGATCTCGCGCCAGTCGGTGCAGAACACGCTGGCCGAGATGGCCCGGCGCATCGACGTCGCCCGGGTCTACTCCCGCAACGTGGTCGAGCGCCAGCTCGCCGGCGAGACCAACCTCATCGCTCAGGTGTGTTTCGCCAAGAACACCGCCGTCGAGGCCGGGGAATGGGTGGCCAACCAGGCCGTCCAGCTCTTCGGCGGCATGGGCTACATGGCCGAATCCGAAGTCGAACGCCAATACCGCGACATGCGGATCCTGGGCATCGGCGGGGGCACCACCGAGATCCTGACCGCACTCGCCGCCAAGACGCTGGGATTCCAATCGTGACGACACTGCAGTCCACGCTCGACCCGAACTCCACGGCCTACACCGACGCGGCGTCGACGGCGGCCGCGCGGCTCGACGAGATCGACGCCGAACTCACCAAAGCGCTTGCGGGCGGCGGGCCCAAGTACGTCGAGCGCCACCACGCCCGCGGCAAGCTGACCGCGCGGGAACGCATCGAGCTGCTCGTCGACCCCGACTCGCCGTTCCTGGAGCTCAGCCCGCTGGCCGCCTACGGCAGCGCGTTTACCGTCGGCGCCAGCACGGTCACCGGGATCGGCGTGGTGTCGGGTGTGGAATGCCTGATCGTCGCCAACGACCCGACGGTCAAGGGCGGCACCAGCAACCCGTGGACCCTCAAAAAGATCCTGCGGGCCAACCAGATCGCCTTCGAAAACCGGCTGCCCGTCGTCTCGCTGGTGGAATCCGGTGGGGCGGACCTGCCCACCCAGAAGGAGATCTTCATCCCCGGCGGGCAGATGTTCCGCGACCTGACCCGCCTGTCGGCGGCCGGGATTCCCACCATTGCACTGGTTTTCGGCAACTCCACCGCGGGTGGCGCCTACATCCCCGGCATGTCCGACCACGTCGTGATGATCAAGGAACGTTCGAAGGTGTTCCTCGCCGGCCCCCCGCTGGTGAAGATGGCCACCGGCGAGGAATCCGACGACGAGTCGCTGGGCGGTGCCGAAATGCACGCCCGCATCTCGGGTTTGGCCGACTACTTCGCCGCCGACGAGCTCGACGCCATCCGGATCGGACGCCGCATCGTGGCCCGGCTGAACTGGGTGAAGCAGGGACCGGCCCCTGGGCCCGTGACCGGGCCGCTGTTCGACGCCGAGGAGCTCATCGGCATCGTGCCGGCGGATCTGCGTGTCCCGTTCGACCCGCGCGAGGTGATCGCCCGCATCGTGGACAGTTCCGAATTCGACGAATTCAAGGCCATGTACGGCTCGTCGCTGGTCACCGGCTGGGCCCGGCTGCACGGCTACCCCGTGGGCATCCTCGCCAACGCGCGCGGCGTGCTGTTCAGCGAGGAGTCGCAGAAGGCCACCCAGTTCATTCAGCTGGCCAACCGCTCGAACACGCCATTGTTGTTCCTGCACAACACCACCGGCTACATGGTGGGCAAGGACTACGAAGAGGGCGGGATGATCAAGCACGGGTCGATGATGATCAACGCCGTGTCCAACTCGACGGTCCCGCACATCTCGCTGTTGATCGGCGCCTCCTACGGCGCCGGCCACTACGGCATGTGCGGCCGGGCCTACGACCCGAGGTTCCTGTTCGCCTGGCCCAGCGCCAAATCCGCGGTGATGGGCGGCGCCCAGCTCGCGGGCGTCTTGTCGATCGTGGCCCGCGCGGCCGCCGAGGCGCGCGGCCAGCAGGTCGACGAGGACGCCGACGCCGCGATGCGCGCGGCCGTCGAGGGGCAGATCGAAGCCGAGTCGCTGCCGCTGGTGTTGTCCGGGATGCTCTACGACGACGGGGTGATCGACCCGCGCGACACCCGCACGGTGCTGGGAATGTGTTTGTCCGCCATTGCCAATGGCCCGATCAAGGGGACGTCGAACTTCGGCGTCTTCCGGATGTGAGCCCCATGGTTACTCGAGTGCTGGTCGCCAACCGCGGCGAGATCGCCCGACGGGTGTTCGCCACCTGCCGCCGGCTGGGCCTGGGCACCGTCGCCGTCTACACCGACCCCGACGCCGCCGCGCCGCACGTGGCCGAGGCCGACGCGCGGGTCCGGCTGGAAAAGACCAACGACTATCTGAACGCCGAGGCGATCATCGCCGCCGCCCGCGCCGCGGGTGCCGACGCGGTGCATCCCGGCTACGGGTTCCTTTCCGAGAACGCCGATTTCGCGGCCGCCGTGCAGCAGGCGGGGCTGACCTGGGTGGGGCCGCCGGTGGATGCGGTGCGAGCGATGGGCTCCAAGATCGAGTCCAAGAAGCTGATGGCCGCCGCCGGGGTCCCGGTGCTCGACGAACTCGATCCCGACGCGGTCACCGAGGCGCAGCTGCCCGTACTGGTCAAGGCCTCGGCCGGTGGCGGCGGCCGCGGGATGCGGGTGGTCCGCGACTTGTCTTCTCTCGCTGGTGAAGTCGAGGCGGCTCGGCGTGAGGCGCAGTCGGCGTTCGGTGACCCGACCGTCTTCTGCGAGCGTTACCTGCCCACCGGGCACCACATCGAGGTCCAGGTCATGGCCGACACCCACGGCACCGTCTGGGCCGTCGGGGAGCGGGAATGCTCGATTCAGCGCCGCCACCAAAAGATCATCGAGGAGGCCCCCTCGCCGCTGGTCGAGCGCATCCCCGGAATGCGGGCCAAGCTGTTCGACGCGGCCCGGCTGGCCGCCGGCGCGATCGGCTACACGGGCGCCGGCACGGTGGAGTTCCTCGCCGACGATGACGGCGAGTTCTACTTCCTGGAGATGAACACCCGCCTGCAGGTCGAGCACCCGGTGACCGAAGAGACCACCGGGCTCGACCTGGTCGAGCTGCAGCTCACGATCGCCGACGGTGGCCGGCTCGATGCCGAACCCCCTGCCGCCCAGGGGCATTCCATCGAGGCCCGGCTCTACGCCGAGGACCCGGCCCGCGGCTGGCAGCCCCAGGCCGGCGCGATGCACGCGGTCGACGTGCCGGCGGTTCGGACCGAGTTCGGCTCGCTGGGGCACCGGACCGGCATCCGGCTGGACTCCGGGATCGTCGACGGATTCACGGTGTCGATCCACTACGACCCGATGCTGGCCAAGGTCATCTCCTACGCCCCGACGCGTCGTCAGGCTGCGCTGGTGCTCGCCGACGCCCTGGCCCGCGCCCGCCTGCACGGCGTGCGCACCAACCGTGAGCTGCTGGTCAACGTGCTGCGGCACCCGGCATTTCTCGACGGTGACACCGACACGGCGTTTTTCGACACGCACGGCCTGGACAAATTGTCGGCGCCCCTGGCCGACTCAGCGGTCGTCCGGTTGTCCGCGATCGCCGCCGCGCTGGCCGACGCCGCCCGCAATCGCGTCGTCGCCCCCGTGCTCGGCCCGGTCCCCACCGGCTGGCGAAACCTGGCGTCGGGGTATCAGGTCAAGACCTATCGCGACGACAGCGACACCGAACAACCCGTCCAATACCGGTTCACCAGAACCGGATTGACACTGCCGGACGATGCGACCGTGCGGCTGGTTTCCGCCGCGGCGGATCGGGTCACCCTCGCCGACGACGGGGTGGAACACACCTTCGCGGTCGCCCGGCACGGTGACGACGTCTACGTCGACTCGGCGCGCGGACCCGTTCACCTCGTCACCGTCCCCCGCTTCCCGGAGCCGGGTTCGACCGTCGAAAAGGGTTCCCTGGTGGCGCCCATGCCCGGCAACGTCATCCGCCTCGGCGCCGCGATCGGCGACACCGTCACCGCCGGGCAACCACTGATCTGGCTGGAGGCGATGAAGATGGAACACACCATCACCGCGCCCTCCGACGGCGTGCTCGCCGAGCTCAACGTCGAGACCGGTCAGCAAGTCGAAGTGGGCGCCGTCCTGGCACGAGTGGAAGCGCCCGAAGCAGAAGGAGATTCACAGTGACCGACAGCAGCTTCATCGAAAACGAGGAGCGCCGGGCGCTGCGCAAGGCGGTGTCCGAGTGGGCGTCCAACTACGGCAGCGAGTACTACCTGGAGAAGGCCCGCGCGCACCAGCACACCACCGAATTGTGGTCCGATGCCGGCAAGCTCGGCTTCCTGGGGGTGAACCTGCCCGAGGAGTACGGCGGCGGCGGTGCCGGCATGTACGAGCTGTCGCTGGTGATGGAGGAGATGGCGGCCGCGGGCAGCGCGCTGCTCCTGATGGTGGTGTCCCCCGCCATCAACGGCACCATCATCAGCAAGTTCGGCACCGAGGAGCAGAAGAAGCGCTGGATCCCCGCCATCGCCGACGGCTCGCTGACGATGGCGTTCGCCATCACCGAACCCGACGCCGGCTCCAACTCGCACAAGATCACCACGACCGCCCGCCGCGACGGCAGCGACTGGATCCTCAAGGGGCAGAAGGTTTACATCTCCGGTATCGACCAGGCGCAGGCGGTGCTGGTGGTGGCGCGCACCTATAAGGACACAGGGGCCAAGTCCGCGTCTCTTCGCCCGGCGCTGTTCGTGGTGCCCACCGACGCGCCTGGCTTCACCTACACCCCGATCGAGATGGAACTGATCAGCCCCGAGCGCCAATTCCAGGTCTTCCTCGACGACGTCCGGCTGCCCAGCGATGCGCTGGTGGGGGCCCAGGACGCCGCCATCGCACAGCTTTTCGCCGGCCTGAATCCCGAGCGCATCATGGGGGCGGCCAGCTCGGTGGGCATGGGACGCTTCGCGCTGAACAAGGCCGTCGACTACGTCAAGACCCGCCAGGTCTGGTCCACCCCGATCGGTGCGCACCAGGGCCTGTCACATCCGTTGGCGCAGTGCCACATTGAGGTCGAGCTCGCCAAGCTGATGATGCAGAAGGCCGCGACGCTCTACGACGCCGGCGACGACGCGGGCGCCGCCGAGGCGGCGAACATGGCCAAGTACGCGGCGGCCGAGGCGGCCACCCGCTCGGTCGACCAGGCCGTGCAGTCGATGGGCGGCAACGGGCTCACCAAGGAGTACGGCGTGGCGGCCATGCTCGCCTCGGCCCGGCTCGGGCGCATCGCCCCGATCAGCCGGGAGATGGTGCTGAACTTCGTGGCGCAGACTTCGCTGGGCCTGCCCCGGTCTTACTGATGGAACATCGTCTCGTCGAATACGCCGGCCCGGCCGACACCGGCGGCCCCGTCGCGCGGCTGACGCTGAACTCGCCGCACAACCGCAACGCCCTTTCCACCGCCCTGGTCAGCCAGCTGCACCGCGGCCTGCGTGACGCCGCGGCCGATCCCGCGGTGCGGGTGGTGGTGCTGGGCCACACGGGCGGCACCTTCTGCGCCGGGGCGGACCTCAGTGAGGCCGGCGGAGGCGATCCGTTCGACGTCGCCGTGGCCCGGGCCCGCGAAATGACCGCGCTGCTGCGCGCCATCGTCTCCGCGCCGCTGCCGGTGATCGTCGCCGTCAACGGGCATGTCCGGGCCGGCGGCTTCGGGTTGGTCGGCGCCTGCGACATCGCTGTTGCCGGCCCGGGCAGCACCTTCGCGCTGACCGAGGCCCGGATCGGCGTCGCGCCGTCGATCATCTCGCTGACGCTGCTGCCGAAGATGTCGGCGCGGGCCGCGGCGCGCTACTACCTCACCGGCGAGACGTTCGGTGCGGCGGAAGCCGCGGAGATCGGACTCATCACGATGGCGGCCGACGACGTCGACGCCGCGGTCGAGAAGTTGGTCGCCGACGTGAGCCGCGGTTCGCCGCAGGGGCTTGCGGCGTCAAAGGCGCTGACCACCGCCGCCGTGCTGGAGGGCTTCGACCGCGACGCCGAACGGCTCACCGAGGAGTCGGCCCGGCTGTTCGTGTCCGACGAGGCCCGCGAAGGCATGCTGGCGTTTTTGCAGAAGCGCCCGCCTAGTTGGGCAAACGTCTAACGGGCCGCGCGACCTGCGCAAAAAGCCCCGCGGCGGGGGCTCGACCTGGGGAGAACGTTGCAGTTTAGCCAACCCACTTGCAGCAAAACTTCTACGTCGTACGCTCGTGGATGATGAGCAACCCGGCGCAGCGCGATACCCGCGGTACCCAGGACACGCGTGACGAATCGTCGCGCGCGGCCGATACGGATCGCATCCAGGTCGCGCAGTTGCTGGCGTATGCGGCCGAGCAGGGCCGGCTGCAGCTGAAGGATTACGAGGACCGCTTGACGCGGGCGTACGCCGCGACCACCTACGAGGAGCTCGACGAGCTACGGGCCGACCTGCCCGGCGCGATGCTGAGCCCGCGCAGGGGCGGCAAACCCAACCCGGCGCCGTCGATGTTGCTGCTGGCGCTGATGAGCAATTTCGAGCGGCGCGGCCGGTGGAACGTCCCGAAGAAGCTCACCACTTTCACCTTCTGGGGAACCGGGGTGGTGGACCTGCGTTACGCCGACTTTACCTCCACCGAGGTCGACATCCACGCGATCTCGATCATGGGCGCGCAGAACATCCTGCTACCGCCCGAAGTCAACGTCGAGATCCACGGGCACGGCGTGATGGGCGGCTTCGACCACAGCGTGCTCGGCCAGGGCACCCCCGGCGCGCCGAAGGTCAACATTTACGGCTTCTCGCTGTGGGGCGGTGTGGGCATCAAGCGCAAGGCCCGCCGCCCCCGCGGATAATCGTTGCGCCGCTTGCTAACCCGGCACGTAGTCGAACTCGTCGGGGTTGGGGCCCCGCCGGCCCGCTTCGCCCTTGTCCAGCGCCGAGATCGCCGCCATGTCGGACTCGTCCAGTTCGAAGTCGAATAGCTCGAAGTTGGCCTGAATCCGTTCCGGCGTCACCGATTTGGGGAAGACGACGTCGCCGCGCTGGATGTGCCAGCGCAACACCACCTGCGCCGGCGACTTACCGCGGGCGTCGGCGATGCGGTTGATTTCGGGATCGCCGAGCACCTTGCCCTGGGCGATCGGCGACCACGCCTCGGTGACGATGCCGTGATCGCGGCCATAGGAGCGAACCTGCTCATTGCCGAAGTACGGGTGCACCTCGATCTGGTTGACCGACGGGACCGTCTCGGTTTCCGCGGCGAGCCGTCCCAGGTGCGCGGTCTGGAAGTTCGAAACCCCGATGCTGCGGGCGCGACCGTCCTTGGCGAACTCTTCGAGGACTTTCCAGGTGGCGACGAAGTCGCCGCCATAGAGCGTGGGCAGTGGCCAGTGAATGAGGAACAGGTCGACGTAATCGGACTTCAGGGCCTCGAGGGTCTTGTCGAAAGCGCGCCGCGCATCGTCGGGCTTGTGAAAGCCGTTGTTCAGCTTGCTGGTAACGAACACCTCGGCGCGGTCGAGCCCGGCGTCACGGATGCCCTGGGCGACTTCCTTCTCGTTCCCATACATCTGCGCGGTGTCGATGTGCCGGTACCCGATGTCCAGGGCGCGCTTGACGGCCGCCGCGGTCTCGTCGGGCTTGATCTGGAACACGCCGAAGCCCAGCTGCGGGATGCTCACACCGTCGTTGAGTTCGATCGTTGGAACCTTGCTCATGCATCTCCTCCTTCTCGCCCGACAACCCGGTCGGGAAAGCATCTATTCCACTGAGGGATTAGCGGCGGCGCCGAGACCGCAAATAGTCACCCACCACGGCGGCCCCCAGGCCGTCGACGTCGGGGACCACGACGCGCCCCTCCACGCGCCGGGCGACCTGGTCGATAAACCGGGCCAGGCCGGGGTCGTCGCCCAACCGGAAGATCGTCACCTGCGCACCGAGCCTTGCCATCTCGTCGAATCCGCGCACGGTGTGGGCGATGGTCCGCGGGTGCGGCGGGTAATCAAAAAACACAGCAGAACCCGACCCCTCCCCGTCGAAGTCCTCCAGGTGCGCGGTCGGCTCGCCGTCGGTCACCACCAGCACGACGGGCTGCGCGTTCGGGTGCCGGCGCAGGTGGCGCCCCGCGAGCGCCAGCGCGTGATGCAGGTTGGTGCCCTGCTCGTAGACGCCCTCCAGGCCGGTCAGCTCGGCGGCCGTCACGGTGCGGGCATAGCGGCCAAAAGCGATGATCTGCAAGGCATCCGAGCGAAAGCGGGTGCACACCAGGTGGTTGAGCGCGAGCGCCGTCTGCTTCATCGGCAGCCAGCGATTCTCCATCACCATCGAAAACGAGGTGTCCACCAACAACGCCACGGCGGCCTGTGTGCGCGTCTCGGTCTCGGAGACCTCGACGTCGTCAACGGTGATCCGGATGGGTCCATCGATTGTCGCCGTTCCGGACTGCCGCAGCACCGCGTTGGTCAGCGTGCGGGAGATGTGCCACGGCTCGGTGTCACCGAATTGCCAGGGCCGGGTCGCGCCGGTCAGCTCGCCTGCGGCTCCGGCGCGCCGGTGATCCCGCTCGCCGCGGCGTCCGGAAAGCTGTTGCACCACATCGCGTAACGCCGTCTCGCCGAGCCTGCGCATCGCCTTCGGAGAAAGTCGCCACTGGCCGTCGGAACCGCGGTCCAGGAAACCCTGATTGACCAGTGCCCGTTCCAATTCGGCCAGGGTGCGGGCATCGATGGCCGCCTCGTCGCCGAGTTGGCGTGCCAGCGCGTCGAGATCGACGTCGTCCATGGTTGCGCCGGGATAGCTCTGCGATAGCTGCTCGGCGAGCTGCTCCAACTCGGCGATGTCGGAGATCGCCTGGGTGCCTTCGCCCATCCCGAACGGGTTATCACCGGAGAATTGCTCGGACCCGGTCCAGTCCTCGCCCGGCCGCGCGGCCTGCAGATGCGAATCGAGCCGACCCAACGCCTCCATCAGCGCCGGTGACCCGAATGCCTGCTGCGCCAGGGCATCCAGCTCGGCGCGCTGATCGGGGCTCAGGCTGTTGCGGAAGCGTTGTGCCGCGGCGGCGCGCTTGGCGAGCGAGTCGAGCAGCTCCTCGACGTTGCGCGGGTTCTCCGGGAAGAACTCGCCGTGCTTGCCCATGAATTCTTCGAAGTCCTGCTGCGAGTCCTGGCCGCGGGCGTGCTTGTCCAGCAACTCGTTGAGGTCGTCCAACATCTCGTTGACCCGCTGGCGATCCTCGTCGGTGGCCCCCTCCAGCGCCTGCTTCATCCCGGCGAAGCGTTGATCCAGCATCTCCCGGCCGAGCAAATCTCTGATCTGCTCGTACTTTTGGCGGGCCTCCGAGCTGCGCCAGTCGTAGTCGGACAGCTCCTGCACGGCCTTGGCCGGCGACGCGGGCAGCGCGTCCAGTTGCAACTCGCCGAAGCGGGCGTCGTCGTCCAGCGCGCGGGCCAACTCCTTGCGCTCGGCCAGCACCGCCTCGTCGAGCAGCTTCTTGATCTCCTGCAGGGTGCCGTCCAAGTTGTTGCGGCGCAACAGGTCCCGTCGCCGCTTGTTCGCCTCGGCCGCCAGCCGGTCGGCGCCTGGCATGTTCTTGGTGCCGCGGCGCAGCAACTCGGACAGCGCGCGCCGTGGCGAGGTGCCGGCCATCACGTCCTGGCCGATCTGTTCGAGCGCCTCTCGCAGATCCACCGGCGGCGCCAGCGGGTCGGGCCCGCCGGTGTACGCCGAGTATCGCGACGAATGCCCTCTAGCCATAGACGGTTTGGCCCTCCCCGGACACCTTGTCGATGCGCTTGGCGAGATACAGGGCCTCCAGCGCCAGTTCCAGCGCCGCGGCGCGTTCGCCTTCGGATTCGGCGTGCAGCTTGGCCGCGATCTTGTCGACGACCGACAGGTTCGGCACCGCGGCCAGCACGTCCTTGGCCGACACCCGCTCGCCCGTCGTGACCGCCGAACCGCCCTCGACCGCGGCCACCAAGGCGCCGACGTCGATTCCGCCGAGCGCCCTGGCCGCGGTGTCGGCCGTCGCGCGCCGCAGCAGGTGCTCGAGCACCGCCTGCTCGCGGCCCTCCTCGCCGGACTCGAATTCCAGCTTGCCGCGCAGCACGTCGATCACCGTGTCCAGGTCGACCACCCGGGCCACCGGGTCCGTCTCCCCCAGCACCGCGCCGCGGTGCCGGGCGGCGGCGGCGACGGTCTCGGTCGCCGCGATCGCGAACCGCGCCGACACCCCGGACCGCTGATCAATCGAGTTGGACTCCCGCAGGTAGCGGGCGAACCGCGCGATCACCTGCATGAGGTAGTCGGGCACCTGGGCGCTCAGGTGGGCCTCCTGCACGATCACGCCCACCTCGGCCTCGAGCTCCAGCGGGTAGTGGGTGCGGATCTCGGCGCCGAACCGGTCTTTGAGCGGGGTGATGATGCGGCCGCGGTTGGTGTAGTCCTCGGGGTTGGCGCTGGCGACCACCAACACGTCCAGCGGCAGGCGCAGCGTGTAGCCGCGGACCTGGATGTCGCGCTCCTCCATCACGTTGAGCATCGACACCTGGATGCGCTCGGCGAGGTCGGGTAGCTCGTTGACCGCGACGATGCCGCGGTGGGCGCGGGGAATCAGCCCGTAGGCGATGGTCTCCGGGTCGCCGAGGCTGCGGCCCTCGGCGACCTTGATCGGGTCGATGTCGCCGACCAGGTCGGCGACGCTGGTGTCGGGGGTGGCCAGCTTCTCGGTGTAGCGCTCGCTGCGGTGCTTCCACGCCACGGGCAGGTCGTCGCCCAGCGTGGCGGCGCGGCGGATCGACTCCGGGGTGATCGGGGTGTACGGGTGCTCACCCAGTTCGGCGCCGTCGATCACGGGGGTCCACTCGTCGAGCAGTCCGGTCAGCGCGCGCAGCAGCCGGGTCTTGCCCTGGCCGCGTTCCCCCAGCAAAACAAAGTCGTGGCCCGCGATCAGCGCCCGCTCCAGCTGAGGCAACACGGTGTCCTCGAAACCCAGGATGCCCGGCCAGACGTTGTCGCCCTCGGCCAGCGCGGTCAGCAGGTTTTCCCGGATTTCTTGCTTGACTCCCCGTTCGCGGTGGCCGGCGGCACGCAGTTCGCCGACGGTGCGGGGCAGGTTGCTCGGTGATGGCACCACTCCACGCTACGCGGTGGGCCAACTCCTCACGCGCCAACCGTTCAGTGAGCGAAGTGGCGGGCGCCGGTGAGGTACACGGTGACGCCGGCGGCGGCGGCCGCCGCGGTCACCTCGTCGTCGCGCACCGATCCGCCCGGATGCACCACCGCCCTGACCCCGGCGGCGGTGAGCGTCTCGAGCCCGTCGGGGAACGGGAAGAACGCATCGGAGGCCGCGACCGCTCCGCGGACCCGGTCGCCCCCGCGTTCGACGGCCAGGCGGGCCGCGTCGACCCGGTTGACCTGACCCATGCCGACGCCGACGGTCGCCCCGCCGGAGGCGATCACGATCGCGTTCGACTTGACCGCTCGGCAGGCGCGCCACGCAAACACCAGGTCGGTCAAGGTGTTCGGGTCCGCCGGGGCGCCGGTCGCCAGCGTCCAGTTCGCGGGGTTGTCACCGTGCGCGTCGAGCTGGTCGCGCTGTTGCACCAGCAGCCCGCCGCTGACCGGACGCAGCTCGGTTCCCCCGGCCAGCGGTTCGGAGGCCACCAGCACGCGGATGTTTTTTTTGCGCGTCAACGCGTCGACGGCGCCCGGCGCGTACGCCGGCGCGACGATCACCTCGGTGAAGATGGTGCTCACGTACTCCGCCATCTCGACACTGACTTCGGTGTTGGCCGCGATCACCCCGCCAAAGGCGCTCAGCGGATCGCATTCGTGGGCCTTCCGGTGCGCATCGGCAACCGAGACCGACGAGATCGCGATCCCACAGGGGTTGGCGTGCTTGATGATCGCCACGCAGATCTCTTCGTGGTCGAAGGCGGCCCGCCAGGCCGCGTCCGCGTCGGTGAAGTTGTTGTAGGACATCTCTTTTCCGTGCAGCTGCTCGGCCTGCGCCAGGCCCGGCCACGCGCCGGGGTCGGCGTAGAGCGCGGCCTGCTGGTGCGGGTTCTCGCCGTAGCGCAGCGTCGCCGCGCGCCGCCAGCTGCCCGCCAACCACTGCGGGAAGTTCGTGGGCGGATGTTCGGGCGCCAGCGTCGACTCCATCCAGCCGGCAACCGCGATGTCGTAGTCCGCCGTGTGCTGAAACGCCAACGACGCCAGCCTCTTTCGTTCGGTGAGGGTAAACCCGCCGCTACGCACCGCGGCGAGCACGCCGTCATAGCCGAGCGGGTCGGTGACCACCGCCACGCTGGGGTGATTCTTCGCGGCGGCCCGGACCATCGACGGTCCGCCGATGTCGATCTGCTCGACGCACTCGTCGATGCCCGCGCCGGAGTCGACCGTCTCGCTGAACGGATAGAGGTTGACGACGACGAGTTCGAACGCCGCGATCCCCAGCTGTTCGAGCGCCGCCTCGTGCTCGGGTTTGCGCAAGTCCGCCAGCAGGCCGGCGTGCACCCGGGGGTGGAGCGTCTTGACCCGGCCGTCGAGCACCTCGGGGAAGCCGGTCAAATCCTCGACGCGGGTGACCGGAATCCCTTTGTCGGCAATGGTCTTCGCCGTCGAGCCGGTCGACACGATCTCCACGCCCGCCGCGGCCAGACCCTGGGCGAGATCGATCAGCCCGGACTTGTCGTACACGCTGATCAACGCGCGGCGAATCGCCCTTCTTGACTCGTCGCTCATCCTATGGTCGCCTTTCGTCCGGTCCAGGTCACGCCGCGCGTCGCCATCGCGGCCACCACGTCCACCAACAATCGCCGCTCGACGACCTTGATGCGTTCATGCAGGGTCTCTTCCGTGTCGCCGTCGAGCACCGGGATCGGCTCCTGCGCCAATATCGGCCCGGTGTCCATGCCGGCGTCCACCAGGTGCACCGTACAGCCGGTCACCTTCACACCGTAAGCCAGCGCATCCGGGACGGCATGCGCCCCCGCGAACGCCGGCAGCAACGCCGGATGCGTGTTGAGGGTTCGTCCACAGAATCGTGAAAGGAATTGCGGTCCAAGTATTTTCATAAAGCCCGCGGAGACGATGAGATCGGGCGAGTGTGCGGCGGTGGCTTCGGTGATGGCCGCGTCCCAGGCCGCGCGGTCAGGGTGGTCGCCCAGTCGGACGGTAAACGACGGCAGCGATGCCGCCGCCGCGACCTCGACGGCCCGGCATTCGCGATCCACGCCGACGGCGACTATTCGCGCCGGGTAGTCACCGGCGGCCGCTTCGATCAGGGAGCCCAGCAGCGAACCCGTGCCCGAGGCGAGCACCACCACCCGCGCCGGCGCGCTCGGGGGCACGTGCAGGGGTTGGGGCACACGGCGAGCCTAGTCGGCGGGGCCGCCGCGCCGACCCTGCGGCCAGCGCGACATCGCCCGGCGTGTCCGCGCGCTCAGCGCAGGCTCGATTCGTCGGGCGGCTGGTCGTCGGCGGCCTGCTTCTCGGGAGCCGCATCGTCCTCCTGGGCGGACTCACCCGGGGGTTCATCTTGCGGCTCGTCCGCCGGCTCGTCTTGCGGCTCGTCGAAGACGTCCGCGAAATCTGCCGGCTCGTCGGACCCCGGGGCGGGCGCGGGTCGCCTGGTCCGCCTGAGCCGCACGGGCCGGATCCCGCCGGCCATCACGACCGTGACGCAGCCGACGACCGCGAACCAGAAGAACACGCCGCCCAGCAAGGTCCCCTGATCGACGCCGACATGGCCGAAATTGCCGAGCCGCCCGCTTCCGCCGTAGGCGAGCAACGACATCGCCAACGCACCGACGACGGCGGCGACCAGCAATTTGGCCAACGCCGGGAGCAGCGGCAGCGCGCGCCGGGCACATTGCTGCCCGACCGCCACGCCCGACGACGCGCCGACGATGAGCAGCGCGACCCACACCGGCCCCAGCGGCGGCGTGGGGAGCGCGGCCAGGATCGGCAGTGCTGGGATGTCGCCGCCGAAAACGGTGAAGGAACTGAACGTCGCGAAACCGAGGTGGGCACTGGATCCGACGGCGACCGCCGACGTGCCGACGATGACGTTCGGCGCGTACAGCACGGACAGCACGGTGAGGCTGAACTGGCCGAATATCGAATCGGTGATGCCGTAGAGCTCCTGCATCGTCGACCAGTGCACGATCAGGGATCCCGCGGTCACCAGCCCGGAGAGCCCGAGCAACGCGAGCACACCGGCCACCGCGGCGCGCAGCGAATCACCGAGCCAATTGGGCAGCGGGGATGCCGCCAACGCCCGCCGCCCGACCCGGGACCACACGCCGATCGCGGCACCGATGGCGTGCACCACCAGCACGCTCGCAAACGCGCGCAGGGCGCTGGGCGTCTGCAGCTCCGTGATCACCGACGACGCGTCGTGGATGACCGCCAGCGCGATCGCCGCCAGCAACAAGGGACCGCCCAGCGCCGAGGCGATCACCCAGCGAACCACCAGCCACGACGACTGCGCAGCGGTGGCCCGGGCGCTGCTGCGCGCGGTGCCCCACACCATCAGGAGGGCCGGCAGCAGTGGCAGCACGCCCAGTCCGCGGCCACCAATCGAGATCGGGACCTGGTGCACCGCCAGCCACATGCTGGCGATGGCGCCCAACGCGCCGGTCATGTCGCTGTTGGCGATCAGCAACTGCAGCAAGGTAACCGCGGCGATGATGCCCAATGCCACTACGGCCGGGCCGAACGCCACCCGGACAAGATCGCGCGCCTGGCGAGCGCCAGCTGCCCGGTCGTCCTCGCTTGCTGACACCCTTTTCACTCTTGGCGCACGTGCCCGACTACGCGCGAGGACGCAGGCTTAGGAGGGCGCCGGCCCAGACGGTGATGACGGCGACTGTTGCTGCTCCTGGCCGGAGCCCGGCTGACCGCCGGTGTGGCCCGCGTGGTCGACCGGACCCGAACCGGCCTGGGACTCCGTGCCGCTCGCGGCGGAGGACGGCGGCGGGCCGAAGCTCGGGAAGCCGGTGGGCGGTGTCGACGGCCCGTGCTGCTGCGCGCCCGGCTGCGGCTGGGCGCCGAATCCACCGGTCGACGTCGGGATGGCGGCCTGCGTCGGGGCCTGGCTCTGCGGATAACCGCCGTACTGCGAGCCATACGAGGAAGGCTGCGGCGCGTCCTGCTGGTGGGGCTGGTGCCCGGCGTGCTGCTGGGCACTCGGCTGACCGTAGTAGGACGGCTGCTGGCCGTACTGCCCGTACTGGCCGTATTGCCCGTACTGGCCGTATTGCGCGTACGGGTCGTACTTGGGCCGCGGCGTGGGCGCCGTGATGACTCCGGCGTCCAGCAGCAACGCGCCGACGGCGGCGAAGGCCTGAATGATGCTGCAACCGACCAACGGCCACATCGCCCAACCGATGCCGAATCCGGCGGGCGTGTTGACGGTCTCGGTGATGGCCAGCAGCGCGCCCAAAACGGCGACGACCGCGACGATTCCCACATAACTCTTGGCCTTGGGCAGCAGGCCGATCGCCGCCAGCAGGGCGGCCAGTAGCGCGACGATGACCGCGGTGCCGGCGTCGCCGGCCCGTCCGCCGCCCGGGCCGAGGTCGGCGCCGATGACGAAAGTCGGTCCGAAATTCAGCAGGTAGACCGCGATGCCGAGGACCACGACGGCGACGTTCAAAGCCAGCGGAAGCTTGCTTTCCCCGTCGTCGGTCTTGGCGAAGGACGGCGTGGCGCCTGCATAGGAGCCGCCGGGCTGCGCGGGTTGATAGCCGGGACCACCGGGCGAATAAGTCATGACTCCTCCTGTTGCTTCTTAGCGGCGCCACATTGCAGTGCGACGCTGTGCTTCCAGGCGCGCCGCAGCGGAACACCTTCCCCATGTTGCGTTGCGGCGCGATCGACCAACCACGCTAGCGCACCTTCGGGCGGCCGTGCCGGAGCCACCGGCCTGTCGGCGTGACCAGCGCCGACCCGTGCCGGCGATCATCGGCGAGCCCGCCGTCGGCCCACCCGCTTGCCGAGCACAGGTAGAACACGTTCTAATCCTGAGCATGGATTACGGCCTCGTGCTTTTCACCAGCGACCGCGGCATCTCCCCGGCGACAGCGGCCAAGCTCGCCGACGACCACGGTTTCCAGACGTTCTACGTGCCAGAACACACCCACATCCCGGTCAAGCGTGAGGCCGCCCATCCCACGACCGGCGACGCGTCGCTGCCGGACGACCGGTACATGCGCACGCTGGACCCATGGGTGAGTCTGGGCGCCGCGTGCGCCGTCACGTCGCGGGTGCGCCTCTCGACGGCGGTGGCGCTGCCCGTCGAGCACGACCCGATCACGCTGGCGAAAAGCATTGCGACGCTTGACCACCTGTCGGGGGGCCGGGTGAGCCTCGGGGTCGGCTTCGGGTGGAACACCGACGAGCTGGCCGACCACGGGGTGCCGCCCGGGCGGCGCCGGACCATGTTGCGCGAGTACATCGAGGCGATGCGGGCGCTGTGGACAGAAGACGAAGCCGCCTACGACGGCGAGTTCGTCAAGTTCGGGCCGAGCTGGGCCTGGCCGAAGCCGGTGCAGTCACACATCCCGGTGCTCGTGGGTGCGGCCGGCAACGAGAAGAACTTCAAGTGGATCGCCCGCAGCGCGGACGGCTGGATCACGACGCCGCGCGACTTCGACATCGACGAGCCGGTCAAGTTGCTGCAGGACACCTGGGCGGCCGCCGGCCGCGACGGGTCACCGCAGATCGTCGCGCTGGACTTCAAGCCCATCCCCGAGAAGCTGGCGCGCTGGGCCGAACTGGGCGTGACCGAGGTGCTGTTCGGGCTGCCGGACCGCCCCGAGGATGAGATCGCCGCCTACGTCGAACGGTTGGCCGGCAAGCTCGCCGCTGTCGTCTAGCGCGAGCAGAACCGCTCAGTTGACGAAGCAGCGATTGCCGTAGTCGAACGAGCGCACCCGGACCGTGCGCCCGAGGGGGTCGCCGTCGATCAGCAACGCGATCAGTTCCTCGTCCTCGGTGGTCGACACGAACCGGCTGCCGTCATCGAGCCTGCCGATGATGATGCCGGTGGGGCGTCCGTCGTCGCGCCGGACCGTATACGTCTCGACGGTCCCGCGACCATCGGCGGTCTCGGTCACGGCCTGGGTCGGCCACCCGGCGACCTGGGATTGCAGCTCCGCGTTGCGATCCGGCTTCCATTCCACCGGCGCGGTGGAGTAAACGCCGACCGAGTACTTGCTCAGGATGCCGCCGTTGGCCCCGACGAGGCCGAATTGCCCTGGCATACTTCGCATTTGGGCGATGGTCTCGGCGACCGCGTGCATGGAATAGTTGTTGCCGGCCCCACCGAAGAACGGCAGCCCGCCGGTCAACGTCAGTCCCCGCGGGTCTTCCGGCGCGATCCCCAGGCCGTCGCAAATGTTGAACACCGGCACCGGAAAGCAGCTGTAGAGGTCGAAGGTGGCGACGTCGTCGACTCCGATGCCGGCCATGCCCAGCGCCTCGCGCACCGCCATCACGGCCGACGGCGAGTGCCCGAGATCCGGGCGCTCCAGCAGCGGCTGCTCCTCCAGGTCGACGTGCCCATGGAGGTACACCCAGTTCTCCTCGGGCACCCCTAGCGAACGTGCCGAAGCGACCGACATCAGCAGCGCGGCAGCGCCCTGGTTGACCTGGTCGCGTGCGACCATCAGCCGCGGGTAGGGCTCCGCGATCATTCGGTTGGCCTCGGTCACGGTGATCAGTTCGTCGACGGTGCGCTCGACCGGCGCGGCGGCGAACGGATTGCTGGCGGCGATCTTGGTGAAGGGCGCGAACAGCTCGGCCATCGTCCGCCGATACTCCGCAGGGCCGAGGCCGGTTCCGGCCCGCCGCGCGTTTTCCAGCAGCCCGTATTGGATCGGCGCGCTGGTCATACCGTGGATGACCGTGTAGCGCGAGATGAGCTTCTCGATTCCCGTGCCGCGGTCCTCCAGGTCACCCTCGACGGTCTCCGTGAAGTCCGGCTTGTGTTCGGCGCTCGCGAAGTGGCGCAGCGTCGAGGTCGCGTCGGAGCCGAAGATCAGCGCCGCCTGCGAGCGGCCGGCCGCGATCTCCGCCGCCAGCTCGCTGATCAGATGCTGCGGTCCCTGGCCCCCGACGATCTCGAGGATCGCGCGCGCGGGTTGCGCCCCCACCCGCTCGGCCACGGAGCGCGGGTAGTTGTTCGACCGGCCCAGCACGGCCGAGGCAACGGGACCGGAGATCTCGAACTGTCTGACGCCGGCGACGGTGTCGACGGCCGCGGCCACCGCCGCGACGTCGGCCCCACAGTCGGCCAGGGCGGCCGAGGCGGCGCCAGCGGCCAACTCGACGGGTGACATCGCCCGGTAACCGGGGTCATCGATGCGCTCGGCGGCCTGCCCGACACCGACGACGACGGGCGTGCGCGCGTCAAGATTCATAGCTCTACTATCTACCGCAGCGGAACTGCGGCCCGCCACCGGGGTCTGGTCAAAGGCCCGGCAGCCGCTACAGGGCCTTGAGGATCTCCCGGGCCAGCGCCGCCGTCTCCGAGGGGGTCTTGCCCACCTTGACGCCGGCCGCCTCCAGGGCAGCCTTCTTGGCGGCCGCCGTGCCCGACGAGCCGGACACGATGGCGCCGGCGTGGCCCATCGTCTTGCCCTCCGGCGCGGTGAATCCCGCCACATAACCGACGACGGGCTTGGAGACGTGGGCCTTGATGTAGTCGGCCGCGCGCTCCTCGGCGTCGCCGCCGATCTCACCGATCATCACGATGACCTTGGTGTCGGGGTCCTTCTCGAAGGCCTCGATGGCGTCGATGTGAGTAGTGCCGATCACCGGGTCCCCACCGATGCCGATGGACGTCGAGAAGCCGAAATCGCGCAACTCGTACATCATTTGGTAGGTCAGCGTCCCCGACTTGGATACCAGCCCGACGGGGCCCGCGCCCGTGATGTTGGCGGGGGTGATACCCACCAGCGCCTCGCCCGGGGTGATGATGCCGGGGCAGTTCGGCCCGATGATGCGGGTCTTGCCGCCCTTCTCCAGGTTGTAGGCCCACGCAAAGGCGCTGTCCTGCACGGGAATTCCCTCGGTGATGACCACCAGCAACGGGATCTCGGCGTCGATGGCCTCGATGATGGCGTCCTTGGCGAACTTCGGCGGCACGAAGATGATCGAAACGTCGGCACCGGTCTTTTCCATCGCCTCCGCGACGCCGCCGAACACCGGCAGCTTGACGATCCGCCCGCCCTTGTCCTCGTGCGTGACGGTGGTGCCGGCCTTGCGCGCGTTCACGCCGCCGACGATCTGGGTGCCCGCCTTGAGCATGCGGGCGGTGTGGACGGTGGCCTCGCTGCCGGTGATGCCCTGGACGATGACCTTGTTGTCTTTATTCAGGAAAATAGCCATTTGAGTCATGTCTCCTTGTTCAGGCGCTCGCCAGCTCGGCGGCCTTGTCGGCGGCCTCGTCCATCGTGGCCACCAACGTCACCAGCGGGTGGTTGGCCTCGGTGAGGATGCGGCGGCCCTCCTCGACGTTGTTGCCGTCGAGGCGCACCACCAGCGGCTTGTTGGCCTCGTCGCCGAGGATTTCCAGCGCCTTGACGATGCCGGTGGCGACCGCGTCGCAGGAGGTGATGCCGCCGAAGACGTTGACGAACACGCTCTTGACCTGTTGGTCGCCCAGCACCACGTCCAGCCCGGCGGCCATCACCTCGGCCGAGGCGCCGCCGCCGATGTCCAGGAAGTTGGCCGGCTTGACGCCCCCGTGCTTCTCTCCGGCGTAGGCGACGACGTCGAGCGTCGACATCACCAGGCCCGCGCCGTTGCCGATGATGCCGACCGCACCGTCGAGCTTCACGTAGTTGAGGTGGTGCTCCTTGGCCTTCAGCTCCAGCGGATCGGTGGCCTCGCGGTCCTCGAACTCGGTGTGATCGGGGTGGCGGAAATCGGCGTTGGCGTCGAGCGTGACCTTGCCGTCCAGCGCCAAAATCCGGTCGTCGGGAGTGCGCA
Source organism: Mycobacterium sp. 852002-50816_SCH5313054-b (assembly GCF_001667185.1). Taxonomy (GTDB): domain Bacteria; phylum Actinomycetota; class Actinomycetes; order Mycobacteriales; family Mycobacteriaceae; genus Mycobacterium. The sequence continues at coordinate 34,239 of NZ_LZIC01000023.1, forward strand.
CCAGCGGGTTGACCTCAACCAGCGTCGCGTCCTCGGCGACGAAGAGCTCCCACAGCTTGGAGATGGTGACCGCGGCGGCGTCGAGCACCTCGGCCGGCAGGTGGCCTTGCTCTGCGATGGACCGAGCGGTCGCCTCGTCGACCCCCTTGACGGCGCTGACGGGAACCTTGGCGAGCCGGTCGGGCTTGGTGGCGGCCACCTCTTCGATCTCCATGCCGCCCTCGACCGAGCACATCGCCAGGTAGGTGCGGTTGGCGCGGTCGAGCAGGAAGGAGATGTAGTACTCCTCGGCGATGTCGCTGGCCTCGGCGACCAGCAGCCGCTTCACGACGTGTTCCTTGATGTTCAGGCCGAGGATGTTCTTGGCGTGCTCGTAGGCGTCTTCGGGCGTCGCGGCGTATTTGACGCCGCCGGCCTTACCGCGGCCTCCGACCTTGACCTGGGCCTTCACCATCACCGGACGACCGATCTCCTCGGCGATGGCGCGGGCGCCCTCGGCGGTGTCGGTCACCCGGCCGGGCGTGCTCGGTACGTTGTGTTTGGCGAACAATTCTTTTGCTTGATACTCGAAAAGGTCCATGGGCTCACTGTCTTCGCTCGACTTGCTGCTAGGCCTGTACGTGGGCCCCGCAATGGGGACAGCCGGAATCGGCGACTCGCACGGTGGCACTTTATCCACCCGTCGAATGCCTGCTACCGTCGCGTCCACCGATGTGGCGCAGCTCACCGCATACCGATACCCCGCAAAAGTGATGGGAATCACAATATTGGTTGGGTTCTTGGCCCGAGGTTGCCAGCCCCGTCGGTTAGCGGATACCTTCCTAGGGTCCAGATAACGTTATGGTCACGATACGAGGACATTTCAGCTTGTCCCAGCACCGTTTGACTCGTCCTTCTGCCGATACAACCGGCGTGGTGAGGGTAGGTCGCGCAGCAGGCGGCCGGTGGATCGAAGCTCACCGCAACGAAGTCACCGAAATCCTGCCCCTCGACGGGTTCGACTTCGGCGACCTGGATTTCGTTGATGACTCCGCAGATCTCGACGATCTGGACTTCAGCAACGACTCGACGTTCGACAACGAAGCCCGCGTGCTGTTCGCTCCCGAGCTCGACGACCTGCATGACACGGACGATTTGGGCCCGCTGCTGCTGGCCACCCCCGCAGCGGTGCCGGTCCCGGCACGGTTACAGCCCAGTACCGCCGCCACCGAGGCGCGTCGTCCCAACTACTCGGACATCACCGACGTCATTCCCGTCATCCGCCGCGGCGGGCAGCACCGTAAGCAGCCGACCAGCGCGGCCCGGGGCCGCCTGCTGATCTCGGCGATGGCCGCCGGGGCGGCGGCCGCCGCGGCCCACACGGCGACCAGCCACGCCGATACGCCGAAGACGGAGGCCGTGCTGACCGCCAACGCTTCCGCGCTGTCCGGCGGGGCGGGCAGCAACACGATCCGCGGCGCCCAGGTGGTCGCGATCCAGCCCGCGGCGGATGCCGCAGTGCACAACGAGGAGCTCGCCAAGGGCGTGGCCTTCGCCAACGATCGCGCCCAGCGCGAGGCCCGGCTGCAGCAGCCGCTCTACGTCATGCCCACGCACGGGATATTCACCTCCAACTTCGGCTACCGCTGGGGCGTGCTGCACGCCGGCATCGACCTCGCCAACTCGATCGGAACGCCGATCTATGCGGTGTCCGACGGCGTCGTCATCGACTCCGGGCCCGCCGCCGGCTATGGGGCGCTGGTCAAGCTCCGCCACGCCGACGGCACGGTCACGCTCTACGGGCACGTCAACACGACGCTGGTCAGCGTCGGTCAGCGCGTGATGGCCGGCGACCAGATCGCCACGATGGGGAACCGCGGCAATTCCACCGGGCCACACCTGCACTTTGAGGTGCTCCAGGGCGGCACCGAACGGATCGACCCGGTCCCCTGGCTTGCAAAGCGGGGACTTAACGTCGGCAACTACGCTGGCTGAGGTGACCGCGCCCAACGAACCCGCTGCGCCTGCGCCCACACCCGAGGCCGCCGCACCGCCCTCGGAATCGCACACGCGGATCATCCGGCGGGCACCGACCGGGCCGATGCCCGTCGTCCCCGAGTCCCCGACGACGCAGCTTCCGCGGCAGTCGGCTCCCGATCACGGCGCCACATCCGCGGTCCGGCGAGGGCTTGCCAGTCCGCCCGGCCACGAGCCGAGCGGCCGGACGGCGATCGCCGCCAGCGCCGTCACCATCGTCAGCGGCTGGGCCACGTCGGTGGTGGCCACCGACCTGATCGCGGGGTGGTGGCGGACCGACCGCCTGTTCTGCATCGCGGTCGCCTTCCTCGCGCTGGTGTTCGCGATCACCACGATCGCCGGGGTGATCCTGCTGCTGCAGCATCGGCCACTGGGGCGTTACCTCATCGCGGCCGGCGCGGTGGTCGCGGTGCTGACCTACGGCGGCGTGTTCATCGCGGGCGCACGCGTGGCCTGGATCGTCTACACCCTGTGGCTACTGCCGGTCGCCAGCGTGGCGCTGGCGTTTCACCCGCAAACCAAACGCTGGCTGCAGGCGGACTGACCTCTTAACGCCCTTGCGCCCTGTGCGCCGAACGTGTTCTGGCGGCGAAGAATTGGCGAGAATCTCGCCCTGGCGTCACGTTCGGCGCGTCAGAGCTTGCTGACCGGGGCGTGGTTGTGCATCAGCTTCACCCGGCCCGAGCTGCCGAAGTCGATCAGCGACATGGCCGATTCACCGACTCCCGACACCTCCTCGACCCGGCCCAGCCCGTACTTGTCGTGACTCACCCGATCGCCGGGTTGCAGCACCAGCAGCGGGCGCTTGACGGCCCCCGACCGGGTCGGCGACGGACGCGGCGCGCCGAACCGTCCGGCACCGCTCACCGGGGCGCTGAACGACGACTGCGGCGGTGCGCTGCGCCGCCAGTCGATGAGCTCCTGCGGAATCTCTTGCAGGAAGCGCGATTCCGGGTTGAGCATCGGCTGCCCCCAGGAGGACCGTACGATGGCCCGACTGACGTACAGCCGCTGCCGGGCCCGGGTGATGCCGACGTAGGCGAGCCGCCGCTCTTCGGACAGTTCGGTCGGGTCGTCCAGCGACCGCATGTGGGGGAACATCCCGTCCTCCCAGCCGGTGACGAACACCACCGGGAACTCCAGCCCCTTCGCGGTGTGCAGCGTCATCAGCGTGACCAAACCGGCCCCGTGCTCCGGGATTTCGTCGGTGTCGGAGACCAGCGAGACCCGTTCCAGAAACGCCGCCAGGGCGCCGGTGTCGGGCACATCCTCGTCCTCGGGCGTCTCCAGCACGGCCGCATTGGCTTGGTCGATGCTGAATTCGTGTGCGACGCTGACCAATTCGTTCAGGTTGTCCAGCCGGGCCAGCTCCTGAGGATCGGTGGAGGACTCCAGCTCGCGGCGGTAGCCGCTGCGTTCGAGCACCGACTCGACCAAATCGCCGAGGTCGTCGTCGAGGTGGCCCCTCAGGTCGTCCAGCAGTTCCACGAAGCCCGCGATCGCCTTCTCCGCGCGGGTATTCAGCATCGGCACCCTGCCTTGGGCGGCCGCCACCAGCGCATCGGCGAAGCTGGCGCCGGTGTTCTCGGCGTATACCGCCACGCACGCCTCGGCGCGATCCCCGATCCCCCGGCGCGGCGTGTTGAGGATGCGCCGCATGCTGACCGCGTCACCGGGATTGTCCAGCACCCGTAGGTAGGCGACGATGTCGCGGATCTCCTTGCGTTCGTAGAAGCGCACTCCCCCAACGACTTTGTAGGGGATGCCGGCGCGGATGAAGACCTCTTCCAGCGACCGCGACGAGTTGTTGGTGCGATAGAACACGGCCACGTCGTTGTAGGTGATCTCGCCCCGCTCGGCGAGCGCATCGATCTCCTCGGCCACGAACCTGGCCTCGTCGTGCTCGTTGTCGGCGACGTAGCCGACGATCAGCTCGCCTGCGCCCGCGTCGGTCCACAGGCGCTTCTCACGGCGTCCGGTGTTGCGGGCGATCACCGAGTTCGCCGCCGACAGGATGTTCTGCGTCGAGCGGTAATTCTGTTCGAGCAGAATGGTCCTCGCGTCCGGATAGTCGCGCTCGAAGTCCTCGATGTTGCGGATGGTGGCGCCACGGAACGCGTAGATCGATTGATCGGCATCGCCGACCACGCACAATTCCGCCGGCGGCACCCGGTCAGCTGCGTCGGATGAATCCTGCGGGTCCCCGTGTCCGACCAGCTCCCGCACCAGCACGTACTGGGCGTGGTTGGTGTCCTGGTATTCGTCGACGAGCACGTGCCGGAACCGCCGCCGGTAGTACTGGGCGATCTGCGGGAACGCCCGCAGTACCGCGACGGTCTCCCCGATCAAGTCGTCGAAGTCCAGCGCGTTGGCGGCCCGCAGCCGCCGCTGGTATTCGCCGTAGACCGAGGCCACCGTGCGGCTCAACTCATCGGAGTCGTCGGACAGGTTGGCCACTGCCTCGTCCGGGTCGATCAACTCGTTCTTGAGGTTGGAGATGGCGTTGGCCAGCAGGCGCGGCGAGAAGCGCTTGATGTCCAGTCCCATGTCGCGACCGATCATCTGCAGCAGGCGCCGCGAATCGTCGGCGTCGTAGATCGAGAAGTTGGAATTGAGCCCCTCGATCAGCGAGGCCTGGTTGCGCAGGATGCGCACGCAGGTCGAGTGGAACGTGGAGACCCACACCGCGCGGGCGCGGTTACCCACCAGCCGCACCACGCGCTCGCGCATCTCCGCGGCCGCCTTGTTGGTGAAGGTGATGGCCAGGATCTGACCGACCCCGACGCCGCGCGCCGCGAGCAGGTAAGCGATGCGCCGCGTCAGCACCGCCGTCTTACCCGAGCCCGCGCCCGCGACGATCAGCAGCGGCGAGCCCTGATGCACCACCGCCTGGCGTTGTTGCGGGTTGAGCCCATCGAGCAGCTGGTCTGCTTCGGGGGTGGACTTGGCTTCGGTCACGTGCACACTCATGTCTGTCCAAACTTACCGCCGCCGACCGACTACTTCGCTGGCCAGGCCCTCCGGCGCGGCGCACCCATTTTTGCGTGGTCGCGGCCCTTAGTGGCACACTCGGTTGGTGCTCAACATGCAGCGCCGATTTTTCTATGGGTACCGGCTAGCGGTGCCCGTGGTGTAGCTGCTATCGCAGAGCCCCGTGGTCCGCTTCCGGATTCGGGGCTCGTCTCTTTTGTGAGGCCCGATAACGGATGAGACCAGACCCCCCACATCAAGAGAACGCGGAGTCAGCAGACATGAACATCGACATGGTCGAGTCCGACCAAAACACCGACATTGACCAGTTACGCCAAGAGATCGACCGTTTGGACGCCGAGATCCTCGCCGCGGTGAAGCGGCGCGCCGAGGTGTCCCAGGCGATCGGCAAGGTGCGCATGGCGTCCGGCGGCACGCGGCTGGTGCACAGCCGCGAGATGAAGGTCATCGAGCGCTACAGCGAGCTCGGTCCCGAGGGTAAGGACCTGGCGATGCTGCTGCTGCGGCTGGGCCGAGGTCGCCTCGGCCACTGACGGCCCCCGCGCTGGCCTGGCCCGGCCCTGCCGGACGGCATTAGGGTCGAATCATGACCCGCGTCGGCGACGATGCAGAGCTTTGCGATGAGGAGAAGCGGCGCCCATGACATCCGTGCAAACCATCCCCGACATCACCGCCACCCAGGCGTGGGACGCCCTGCGCAGTCATCACGAACAAATCGGCGACACCCATCTTCGCCAGTTCTTCGACGACGATCCCGATCGCGGCCGGGAGCTCACGGTCACGGTCGGTGACCTCTACATCGACTACAGCAAACATCGTGTCACCCGAGAGACGCTGCGGCTGCTCGTCGATTTGGCGAGGACGGCTAACCTCGAGGAGCGCCGCGACCAGATGTTCTCCGGCGTGCACATCAACACCTCGGAGGACCGCGCCGTACTGCACACCGCCCTGCGGCTGCCCCGGGACGCCGAGCTGACCGTCGACGGCCAGAACGTGGTCGAGGATGTGCACGCCGTGCTGGATGCGATGGGCGACTTCACCGACCGGTTACGCAGCGGTGAATGGGTCGGGGCCACCGGGAAAAGAATCAGCACGGTCGTCAACATCGGCATCGGCGGGTCGGATCTTGGACCGGCGATGGCGTACCAGGCGCTGCACCACTACGCCGACGCGGGGATCTCGGCGCGCTTCGTCTCCAACGTCGACCCCGCCGACCTGATCACAAAGTTGGCCGACTTGGACCCGGCCACAACGCTTTTCATCGTCGCGTCGAAGACATTCTCGACGCTGGAGACGCTGACCAACGCGACCGCCGCCCGCCGCTGGCTGACCGACGCGCTCGGCGACGCCGCGGTGGCCAAGCATTTCGTGGCCGTGTCCACCAACAAACGACTGGTCGACGACTTCGGCATCAACACCGACAACATGTTCGGATTCTGGGATTGGGTCGGCGGGCGTTACTCGGTCGATTCGGCGATCGGCCTGTCGTTGATGGCCACCATCGGCAAGGCGGCCTTCGCCGACTTCCTGTCCGGATTCCACATCGTTGACCGGCATTTCAAGACGGCCCCGCTGGAGTCCAACGCGCCCGTCCTGCTCGGCCTGATCGGGCTGTGGTACTCCAATTTCATGGGCGCGCAATCGCGCGCCGTGCTGCCCTACTCCAACGACCTGTCGCGCTTTGCCGCGTACCTGCAGCAGCTGACCATGGAATCCAACGGCAAGTCGACGCGCGCCGACGGCACACCCGTCACGACCGACACGGGTGAAATCTTTTGGGGCGAACCGGGAACCAACGGTCAGCACGCCTTCTATCAGTTACTGCACCAGGGCACCCGACTGGTGCCGGCCGATTTCATCGGCTTCAGCCAGCCCCTCGACGACCTCGCCACCGTCGAAGGCACCGGCAGCATGCACGATCTGCTGATGAGCAACTTCTTCGCCCAGACGCAGGTGCTGGCGTTCGGCAAGACCGCGGAGGAGATCGCCGCCGAGGGCACGCCCGCCGACGTCGTGCCACACAAGGTGATGCCCGGCAACCGGCCGTCCACCTCGATCCTGGCCGACCGGCTCACCCCGTCGGTGCTGGGCCAGCTGATCGCGCTCTACGAGCACCAGGTCTTCACCGAGGGAGTGATCTGGGGCATCGACTCCTTCGACCAGTGGGGTGTGGAACTGGGCAAAACCCAGGCCAAGGCGCTGCTTCCGGTGATCACCGCCGACGCCTCACCCGCGCCTCAGTCGGACAGCTCGACCGACGCGCTGGTCCGTCGCTACCGCACCGAAAGAGGGCGCACCGGCTGACGTTTCGCGGCGAGCGCGCCCTCAACCGGTCGGGACCACCAGCTCGGAGCCAAAGCGCCGCACAAACGTGCGCAGGCGCTCCACCGTCGCGGCCTGCGGATCACTCAGGTGCAGCCGCAGCAGTTCGCGACCGGCGGCGTGCAGGACGCGCGCGGTGTATTCGGGATCGTGCAGCTGGGGATTGACGCTCAGCAGCTCACGGACAAAGAAGTCGATGACGACGGCCTCGGATTGAGCCAGGCGGGCATACAACTGCGGCGGAGCGCCCTGCGGCGGGAACAGAAACAATCGCCATGTCGCCGGCTGGGCGTCGACAGCCGCCAGCACGCCGTCGAACGCGAGCACCAGCGACTGGTCTTCCGCGGCGGTATCCAATCCCGAGATCGCCTCGGCGAACTGCGCGCCCGCCCGGGCCGCCTCCCGATCGATCAGTTCGACGAACAGCCCCGCCGGGTCGCCGAACTTCTGATAGATCAACGATCGATTGATGCCGGCCTGTTGCGCGATGCGGTTCGGTGTCGCCGCGTGGAACCCTTCCGCGTCGACGATCGCGTGCGTGACGTCGAGGATCTGCTCGCGCCGGCCCTCGGCGGTCATGCGGCGCTTGGCGCCGGACGACACCGACGGCAACGACGTAGTCACGCTTGACAGCTTAACTAACACCTTGTGAGTATTACTCACTAACTGTTAGTTATCTGGAGGCACCATGGCCACGTACTACCCCGAGCTCGCTCAGCGTGTCCGCAGCCAGCGCGATTTGCAGCCCGGTCTCTACGGCGACTTCGACTTCGACCAGGCGCCGGATCGCCTGGCCACCGAGCCGGACGTCGACTCCGCCCTGCCCAGCTGGGTCGCCGACCGCGCACCGATCCTGGAAGACGACCGCGTCCTCGAATTGATCAGCACGGCCACCCTGCTCGGCGACATCGTCGCCGATCCCTATGCGGCGCTGATGACCGCGCGCAGCGTCACGGATCTGATTGACATGCTCAAGAGGGCCTGCCGGGAGGGGATCGAGGCCGTCCCCGAGGCGCCTCCCGAGCTCGTCGCGTTCATCGCGGCCATGGAGGCCACCCCGGAGTGGATCGACTTCGACCTGGTACGCGAGGGCGCTCGCCAGGAGCGGATCCCGGCAGCGCTGCTGGCTCCGTTCATCACGCGGGGAGCCTTCATCGCGACCTTCACCAACACCTATGCGGCGCTGCCGATGGCTCTGACCGGCGCGCTCTCGGGCAAGCGGGCCGCCCGGCGGGTCAACGAAACGGCCAGTTTCTTCGCCGTCACGACGCTGCCCGGGGCGCTGGACCGGTATGGCCCCGGCTTCGAGGCCGCCGCCATGGTCCGGCTGATGCATTCGATGGTCCGCTACAACGCCCTGAAGAAATCGGACAAGTGGGACACAGCCGTCTACGGGATGCCGGTGCCGCAGGTTGACCAGATGCCCGCGGGAATGATCGGCCAGTATCTGTTGGCCCGCAAGGCGCGCCAGCAGGGCCGGACGGAATTCACCAAGGAAGAGCGTGCCGTCATCGAATTCGCCAGGTATCGCTGCTTTCTGCTCGGCCTGCCCGAGGAGCTGCTGCCCGCGGAACCCGCCGACATCATCCATGTCATGCACGCACGCTCGGCGCTGCTGCGCCACGGATTCGACAGCATCTGCCAAGAACTCGTCCGCGGCACGATGGCGGCCTATCTGCGCCCCGACACCACCTTGTTCGACCGTTGCGCCGAAGCGGTCGAAAAGAGTTTCAGTAAGCTCACTTTTGTCCGCACGTTCTGCGGTGGTGACCGCGACGTGGCCGAGGCGATGGGAGTCTCACTCGGGTCGACCGACCTGCTGCGGGTGGCCCTCACCGCGCCCTTCATCATCGGACGCTTCACCGCGGTGACCCACGCCAGCCGCATCCCGGTGCTTCGGGACGTCACCGACGCATACGTCATCGCGCTCCTGAAGCTGCGGCTGGCGACCTACGGAAAAGCCGAATTCACCACCGATTCAGCGCATTACACGCCGGTCCCCCACTGACTTGGTCGCGGGTTAGGCGAACCGCTTCGTGAACCGGGGCGGCAGGACGCGCAATAACTGCACCAGCGGCGCCCACGGCCACCAGGGCACCACTGCCCGGCCAGGCTCGCGCTCGATGGCGGCGACGAGCGCCTTGACGCCAGTTTCGTTGTCCACCATCAACATTGTGCTGGAGGACTTGGCCGTCATCTCCGACTCGATGTAGCCCGGCTCGATCACCGATACCTTGATCGGACCGCTGCGGCATTCGGCGCGCAGCGATTCGCCCAAGGAGCTCAACCCCGCCTTGCTGGCGCCGTAGGCCGCCTTGACGCCCGGCACACCCTTGTTGCCCAGCACCGACGAAATGAGCACCAGGTGGCCCGAACCACTCTTGGTGAACATCTCCAGCGCCGCTTCGATCTGCACGAGGGCGGCCACCAGGTTGGTCTCGATGGTCGCCTTGTTCGCCCAGAGCTTGCCGGAGCCCAGCTTGGCGCCCTTGCCGATGCCGGCGTTGACGACGACGCGGTCGATGCCGCCCAGTTCGTCGCTGAGCTCGGCGAAGACCTTCGGCACCTGCTCGTGGTCGTTGACGTCCAACGCGGCGACGGCGATCTTGAGGCCCGGATACTGTTGCTTCAGTTCGGTTTTCAGCTCATCGAGCCGCTCGGTGCGACGGGCGCACAACCCCAGGTCGCGGCCCTTGGCGGCGAAGGAGCGCGCCATCCCGGCGCCCAGGCCGGAACTGGCACCCGTGATGAGGATCTTCTGGCGAGTCACCCCGGCAGCATAGCGACCAGGGCCGCGCGCTACTTGAGCAGCCGTGACATGCGCCGGTCGGCCAGCACCTTGCCACCGGTCTGGCAGGTCGGGCAATACTGAAAAGACTTGTCCGCGAACGACACTTCGCGCACGGTGTCCCCGCACACCGGGCAGGGCAACCCGGTGCGGGCATGAACCCGTAATCCGGAGCGCTTCTCCCCCTTGAGCATCGCCGCACCCTGGCCGACGGAGCGGCTCACCGCATCGGTCAGCACCGAGATCATCGCGTCGTGCAGGGCGGTGAGCTGTTCGGCGGACAGCTTGCCCGCCGTGGCGAACGGCGAGATCTTCGCGACGTGCAGGATCTCGTCGCTGTAGGCGTTGCCGATCCCGGCGATCACCTTCTGGTCGGTGATGACGGTCTTGATCCGGCCGCTGTTGCCGGCCAGCAGCCCGGCGAGGTCGTCGGGGCCGAGCTCCAGCGCGTCGGGGCCCAGGGCGGCGATGCCCGGCACCAGCTGCGGGTCGTCGACGAGCCACACCGCCAGCCGCTTCTGGGTGCCGGCCTCGGTCAGGTCGAAGCCGGGCGCCTCGCCGGGGGTGCCCAGGTGCACGCGCAACGCGATCGGCCCCTTGCCAGGACGCAGCGGAGCCGGGGCGAGCTTGTCGGACCACCGCAGCCAGCCCGCGCGCGACAGGTGGGCGATCAAGAACAGCTGCCCGGCCTGCAGGCCCAGGTACTTGCCCCAGCGCTGGGCGCCCGTCACGGACTGGCCGTGCAGGGCGCTCGTCGGCGGGTCGAAGGTCTTGAGCACCGACAGCGCGACGACGTCGACGCGACCGATCGTGGAGCCGACGGCGTGGCGCCGCAAATGGTCGACCAGCGCTTCGATCTCGGGCAGTTCGGGCACGCCCTTCAGTCTGCCGGTCTGAGCAAATAGGTGTCCATGATCCAGCCGTGCCGGGCGCGGGCCTCGGCCCGCAGCGCCGCGATGCGCGCCCCGACCTCGCCGACGGTGCCGGCCACCAGCAGCTCGTCGGCGGTCCCCAGGTAGGCGCCCCACCAGATGTCCGTGTCGGGCGGGCACGCCTGAAACGAGCAGTCACCGTCGAGCATCACCACCGCCGAGCCCGCCAACCCGTGCTCGCGCAGCCGCCTCCCGGTGGTGACCAGGACCGGCTCGCCGACCTCGTTGAGCGGGATACTGTGCCGGGCCGTCAGCGCCTGCACCGCGGTGATTCCGGGAATGACGTCGAAGGTGAACTCGACTTCGGCCGCGACGGCAGCCAGGATCCGCAGGGTGCTGTCGTACAGCGACGGGTCGCCCCAGGCCAGGAAGGCACCCACGCCGTCGGGGCCGAGCTCGGCGGCGATGGCCGCCGCCCAGATCCGCGCCCGCGCGGCGTGCCAATCCGAGACGGCCCCGCGGTAGTCGGGACCGGTCGAGCGTTTCGGGTCCGGCAGCTCCACGAAGCGGTACCCGGGCTCCCGGATGAACCGCGCGCAGATCTCCCGCCGCAGGGCCACCAGGTCGCTTTTCGCCTCCCCTTTGTCCATCGCGAAAAAGACCTGCGTGTCGTTGAGGGCCTCGATAGCCTGGACCGTCAGGTAGTCCGGGTTCCCGGCACCGATGCCGATGACATGGATGTGGCGGCTCACGATGCCAGTCAACCGAATCGCAACATCCAAGGCCTAGTCGAGACCCCAAGTACCCAGTACCATGGGTACCGTCTGCAGCACCCAATGAAGGGACGCCAGCGAATGACCACGGTGGTGAGGCCAAGTGGCCCGAGTCGTGAGGAGTTCTCGGACCGTTTGCTGAAAGGCTCGGTCAAGAAGTCCTACGAGCCCGTCGTCGACATCGATTGGGACGCCCCGCTGGATCCGGACAAGTTCTATCTGCCGCCCCGTCTGGTGTCGTTGTACAACACACCGATGTGGGACGAGATGACGCGCGAGCAACAGATCGACCTGTCCCGCCAGGAACTGGTCAACACGCTGTCGGCCGGGATCTGGTTCGAGAACATGCTCAACCAATCGTTGTTGCGGACCATCCTGCACGAGGACCCCACGAGCTCCTCGACGCATTACAAGCTGACCGAGCTGGGCGACGAGACCCGCCACATGGTCATGTTCGGCAAGGCGATCGAGCGCGTCGGTGCCAAGCCGGTGCGCCCGCGGCTTTTTCACCGGTGGATCATCAACGCCCTGCCGCTGGTGTTTCAGCGCGGCTCGATGCTGTGGATGGCCGCGCTCATCGGTGAGGAGATCTTCGACTCGCTGCAGCGGCAGATGATGGACGACCCGGAATTGCAGCCGATCATCCAGCGCCTCATGCGGATTCACGTCACCGAGGAGGCGCGCCACATTCAGTTCGCCCGGGACGGCGCCCGCAAGCGCGTCACCGAGATGCCGCGGCTCAACCGATGGTTCATGGCCAACATCAACGGGCTGGGCGGCTACTTCTTCAACTACCTGTTCAGCAACCCGATCCCGTACGCGCGGGTGGGCCTGGACGCGAAGCGGGCCCGAAAGATCGCGCGCAGCAGCCCGCACCGGCTCGAGACGCAGGTTGCCGGCTTCGCTCCGCTGGCGGCGTTTTTGACCGAGGTCGGCCTGCTGGGTCCCATCGCGCGCCGCGGCTGGAAGCGCAGCAGGTTTCTGTGACCCACCACGTCATCGTCGTCGGCGGGGGTGCCGGCGGTCGATGCGCGCGGGCGGCGCTGCTGGCGGCGGGCGTTGCCGACGTCGTGACGCTCGACCGCGACATCCCGGCCGCACGGTTCGACGACGACACCGACACCTGGGGGCTCACGACGGCCGATGGCGAGACGTTGCGGGCTCGCGTCGTGATCGCCGCCTACCGACCGGTGCAGGTCCCGTGGCTGCCGGACATTGCCGGGCGCGACGGCTTCCTCGGCGAATCGTTCCACGCGGCGCAGTGGCCGGCCGGCTTCGACCCGACCGGCAAGCGCGTCGCGATCGTCGGCGCCGACGCCACCGCCGGCCATTACCTTCCGGAGCTGACGAAGGCGGCGGCCGCGGTCACCGTTTTCGCGCACCCGCCGCGCCGGGTCGTCGACGAGTTGCCGCTTGTCGCCACCCGCGTCAAGCGCGGGCTGGCCCGCCGCATCCGGCCGGCCGCCACGGCGGAGCCGCGGCCCGCGCTCGTGAGATCGGCCGTCAGCGCCGTCACCGCGTCGGGCATCCAGACAGCCGATGGAGTCGACCGCGGCGTCGACGCCATTGTCTATGCCACCGGGTTCACCGTCCCCGATAGCGCAGCGCAGACAACGCTGCTCGGCGCGGGCGGCGTGACCGCCGCGCGGCTCTGGGCCGACGGCACCGAGCCCTATTTCGGGGTCGCGGTTCACGGCCTGCCCAACTACTTCTTCATCGACGGCCCCGACGTCGACGCACAATCGCGCTACATCGCCGAGTGCGTCGGCCTGCTGGAACGCGGCGGCAGCACCCGCATCGAGGTGCGCCGCAGTAGCTACCAGGTATTCAACGAGCGCGCCTACCTGCGACCCGCCCAGCCCCACCCGGTGGCGTCGGCCTTCGACCTGACCGGCGGCACCGGCGGCGATGCGACCTATGCGGGCGCGGCGACGCTGACGATCGCTGGCGCCGAGCACCCGGTACGCGTGCGGCTCGCGGGCCGCCTGGACCCGATCGACGGCCATTACCACTGGCAAGGCACGGTTTTCGGGGCGGCGGCGCTCAGCGACACGAGGACCGCGACACTGACGGTCGGCGAGCGCAGCGCGGCCGCGCGGATCGTCGAGCAGACGCCGTGGGGCACGCACACGGTCGCCGGGGTCGGCGCTCCGCCGTACGCACCGCGCTAGCACCCAACGATTCGGCGCCGTTTGCTGCGCCGCCCGCCATTGAGGGGTTTGTCAACGGCGGCGTTCGGGTAATCGTCCTAGTCTAATTTTCATCTCACAGGGGAGGCTCGCACGCGGGCGGAGCGGGTTGGTCCGGCACGCGTGTGGGCCGCGGCATGCGAGCCGTCGCGGCATGTGTGTGCCGTCTAGGGGGCGGGTGATATGGCAGGGGAAGGCCGAATTAGGACTTTGCGTCCGCCTTCTTTTCAGTTCGGATTCCGTGCGCCTACATTGCTATTGAGACACGCGCACCCACGTGGCACTGTTTCGCCAATTGACATGGGCGAGGATGGAGCCCTGAACCGAAAGGGGTGGCTGCGTTGAGCGCGGTAGCTGAGTCCCCGAGTTCGCTCGCCGTGGCGGCGCGAACGGACGAGTCGGTCGTCATCCTCACGGTCGAGGGTCAGCTCGACGCCAGTAGCTCCGCGGCGCTGCGCGACATCATCATGAAGACCACGCTCGACCAGCCGTCCGCCGTCATCGTCAACGTCTCCAAACTTCACGTGCCCGCGGAATCGACGTGGTCGAGCTTCATCGGCGTGCGCTGGCAGGTTCACACCCGGCCCGAAGTTCCGATCGTGCTCGTCTGCGCCGATCGCGCCGCCCGCGAGGCGATCACCCGCAGCGGCGTCGCCCGCTTCATGCCGGTGTACGCGACCGAGAAGGGGGCGATGAAGGCGCTCGGCCGGCTCACCAGCCGCACCGTGCGGCATGCCGACGCCGAGTTGCCCGCCAACCTGACCAGCCTGCGCGAGTCCCGCCGGCTGGTCCGCGAGTGGCTCACCGCCTGGTCGCAGTCCACGCTCATTCCGGTCGCGTTGGTGGTCGTCAACGTGTTCGTCGAAAACGTGCTGGAGCACACCGGAAGCGTCCCGATGATGCGGCTCGAGGCCGACGGCACTACCGCGACCATCGCGGTGTCCGACTCCAGCAGCACGCCCGCGCTGCGCCTGCCGTCACCGGACAAGGGCATCGACGTCTCCGGGCTGGCGATCGTGGACGCGTTGTCCCGCGCCTGGGGCAGCACCCCCACGTCTTCCGGCAAGACGGTGTGGGCGGTCATCGGGCCCGAGAACCAGCTCTGACCGGCTTGCGCCTTGTTCGGGGGCCCTCGCACGGGTAAAAGTAGAACACGTTCTAATCTGGTGTGACGGTCCCTCGAGGAAGGCTGATGACGTGCGGTTCACCTACGCAGAGGCGATGACTGACTTTCGCTATTACATCCCGCTGGCCAAGGCGGCCGAGGCGACCGGCTACCACGCCATGACGATCGCCGACAGCATCGCCTACCCCTTCGAATCCGATTCGAAGTACCCGTACACGCCCGACGGCAACCGCGAGTTCCTGGACGGCAAGGAGTTCATCGAAACCTTCGTGCTGACATCGGCGTTGGGCGCGGTGACCTCGACGCTGCGGTTCAACTTCTTCGTCCTCAAGCTGCCGATCCGGCCGCCGGCGCTGGTGGCCAAGCAAATCGGTTCACTGGCCGCCATGACCGACAACCGAGTCGGATTCGGGGTGGGTACCAGCCCGTGGCCCGAGGACTACGAGCTGCTGGGAGTCCCATTTGCCAAGCGCGGCAAGCGGATGGACGAATGCATCGAAATCATCCAAGGCCTCACCACGGGTGACTACTTCGAATTCCACGGCGAGTTCTATGACATCCCCAAGACCAAGATGACCCCGGCTCCGACCAAGCCGATCCCGGTCCTGATCGGCGGGCACGCCGACGCCGCGCTGCGCCGCGCGGCACGTTTGGACGGCTGGATGCACGGCGGGGGCGACCCGGCGGAGCTCGACGCGCTGATCGCCAAGCTCAAGCGGTTCCGCGAGGAAGAGGGCAAGACCGGCCCGTTCGAGATTCACGTCATCTCGGTGGACGGCTTCACAGTGGACGGCGTCAAGCGTCTCGAGGACAAGGGCGTCACCGACGTGATCGTCGGCTTCCGCATTCCTTACATCATGGGCAAGGACGATGAGCCGCTGGACAACAAGATTCGCAATTTGGAGATGTTCGCGGAGAACGTGATCGCGAAAGTCTAGCCGTCACAGGGGATCCCACGTCGGTGGCCGCTTCTCCATGTGCGCCCTGGCCGCCTCGCCCGGATTGTTGGTGAAACCGGTGAGGATCTGGGTGCGGTTCTCCAGCTCGATGGCGTGACGCAGGCTCGGCGCGTCCAGAGCCGCGTTGAGCCCAATCTTGGTCTGCCACACGCCATACGCGTTGTTCTCCGCGATCTCGCGGGCTTTGCGCAGAGCCGCCGACATTAGGTCGTCGGCCGGCACCACCTCGTGCACGAGCTTGATGCGGTACGCCTCGTCGGCGTCGATGATGCGGCCCGTGAGCATGAGCTCGCGCGCGACGCCCGCACCCACGATCTTCGGCAGCAGGTAGCTGGTGCCCATGTCCATCGAGGAGAAGCCCGCCTTGATGAACACCGATCCGAACCGGGCCTGTTCGGACGCGACGCGGATGTCGCTGACGAGCGTGAAGGCCAGGCCGCCCCCGACCGCGACGCCGTTGACCGCCGTGATCACCGGGATGGGTAACTCGTAGATCCGGGTGAACAAATCGGCCAGGCGAACCTGGCTGTCGTAGTTGACCTTGAACGCCGGGGTGGCCGGTTTGGGCTTGGTCCAGGCTTCGCCCGTGCCGCTCAGGTCGGCCCCGGCGCAGAAGCCCCGTCCGGCGCCGGTCAGGATCGCGACCCGGTAGTCGCCCCCGCCGAGCGCGTCCAGGGCGTGGTCCACGCCGTCGATCAGCGCTCCGTCGATCGCGTTCAGGCGCTCGGGCCGGTTCAGCGTGATGCGGGCGATGTTGTCCTCGAGAGTTTCGAATTCCACTGCGGGCATACCCGAACCGTAGGGGACATGGGTTTTTACCGAGGAGGCATACCGTGGTTTCGCCGCCTATCGAAGGAGAAGCCATGGGACGAACCGAGGGTGACACCTGGGACCTGGCCAACAGCGTCGGGGCCACGGCCACCATGGTCGCCGCCGCGCGAGCCGCCGCGACCCGGAGACCACAGCCGGTCATCACCGACGAGTACGCCGAGCCGCTGGTCCGCGCCGTCGGGCTGGACGTGTTCACCAGGTTGGCCAGCGGCGAGCTGGATTCCGACGACCTCGAGAAGGAGGTCGGATTCCCCCGGATTGTCGACACATTCGCCGCCCGGGCCCGGTTCTATGACGACTACTTCGCCGCCGCGGGAAAGGAGGGCGTGCGCCAGGTCGTGATCGTGGCATCCGGGTTGGATGCCCGCCCCTATCGACTTCGGTGGCCGGCCGGGACGACCGTGTACGAGATCGATCAGCCGGAGGTGATCGCGTTCAAGACCGCGACACTCGCGGAGGTCGGCGCAGCCCCAACCGCGGAGCTCCGCACGATCGGCATCGATCTGCGGGAAGATTGGCCGGCGGCGCTGCAGGAGGCCGGCTTCGACCCCGCGCAGCCCACGGCGTGGTTGGCCGAGGGCGTGCTCATTGGTTGGCTGCCGCCGGAGGCCGAGGTCCGCTTGCTGGACTCAATCACCCCGCTGTCGAGCGAGGGCAGCCGATTCGCCGCCGACTTCGGGTCGCTGAACGACGGTTCGGAGGAGTCGCAGGAGCAGGCGCGGCGGACGGCCGAGGGCTGGCGACGGCAGGGCCTCGACATGGACATCGCCGCCCTGACCTACCCGGGCGAGCACACCGACGTTGCCGCGCACCTGCGCGCCGACGGGTGGGACACGACCACGTTCGCGCTCACCGACCTGTTCGCCGCGGCCGGGCTGCCGCAACTGGGCGAGGCCGCGCAACAAAGCCCCGCGGCGACGATCAGTTTCGTGCGGGCGATCAAGCCCTGACGTCGAACGTGGGGGTTATGGACGAATAGAGGGCGTTAACCGCGCGTAAGGCCCACGCTCGGCGCGCTGCTACGACCGTTTGGCGAGCCACTCGGCCTGCATGACCAGCAGCGCCATCACCTCCAATTGCGGTGTGGCGGGGTCGAGTTCGCAGTAGCGCCGGTAGACGTTGACGACGACCCGCTCGGCGTCCAGCCAGGTCGCGTACTCGCCGAGGTCGATGGTGTCCGCGGCCTCGGCCCACGACAGTCCCCTGCGGTGGGCGGCCTCGGCGTGTGCGGCGACGTACGCGAGATAACCACGGACCGCACGGATCCCGTCGGGATCGGTGACGGGGCCGTGGCCGGGCACCACGATTGGCGCGTCGAGAGCGATCATCACGTCGCAGGCCCTGATCCAGTTGGCGATCGGTCCGGCCCACACGATCGGGGTGCAGCCGATGAAGAGCAGGTCGCCGCCGAACAACACCCCCGCGTCGGGCACGTGCACCACCGAGTCCGCGGCCGTGTGCGCCGGGCCCAGATTGAGCAGATCGACCCGCCGGCCGCCGACGTCGATCGTCAGCTCGTAGTCAAACGTCTGGTCGGCGTTGCGTATGGTGATGCCGCTGAAGTCGAAGTGCCCGAAGCGATCCCGCACGTATGGCGTCGCGACCGGCCCGAGGTTGGCGGTCTGGACCATGGCCAGCATCTCGGGCGCCATCCCGTGCGCGATCTCCTCGGCGGTGTCCCGGGCGGCGAGGATGCGCACCGAGGCGGCGAGAAGTTGGTTGCCGTGGGTGTGGTCGCCGTTGGAGTGGGTGATCAACGCGTCGGTGATGGGCGCGCCGTCGGTGATGGGCTGCACCGCCGCGAGCATCTCGCGGGTCAGCGCCAGGTCGAACAGCGTGTCGACGAGCAGCGACGCGCCGTCGCCGGCCACCAGCCCGGCGTTGCTCCACCCGTAGCCCCCGTCGGGCAGCGTCCACGCCCACACCCGGTCGGCGACCTCGTGCAGTCCGCGGGTGTACGGGACTTTCGCGGGAGCGTGGTTGACCCGCGCCGGGGCGGGCGCGGCGTCCGGGTTGGGCCGCACGGCCAGGGGGTGCGGCGGGCTGGTGGACCGCACGGTCTGCCGGGTCTCCCCCAAGCCCTCGACGCGCAGGGTAACGACGTCGCCGTCGCGCAGCCAGCCGGGAAACGATTCCAGCGCAGCAGGATTCAGATGCTCGACGAGCGTGCAGGTCGGCACCGTCGCGGAGCCGATGACGTCGCCGGGAGTGAGCATCACGCCGCGCGAGACGTAGGAGATGACCTCACCGAAGGTCCAGTCCATCTGGGCGGTCGACCCCGAACCGATCGCGGTGTCGTTGACCAGCGCGGTCACCTGCAAATCGAGCTTACCGTCACGGCGGTGGGGCTCCAGCTCGTCGGCCGTGACCAGGTACGGGCCCAGCGTGACCCCGCTGTCCTTGCCCTTGCCCTGCCCGATCGCGAGTTGGCCCTCCAGCTGCTGCAGGTCCCGGGCGGACCAGTCGTTGAAGATGGTGTAGCCGATGATGGCGCGTTCGGCGTGCTCGACGGTCAGATCGCTGCCGGCGGTGCCGATGACCGCGGCGATCTCCAATTCGAAGTCCTGCCACGCGCTCCCGGGCGCCATCGGGGCGTCGTCGTAAGGGCCCAAAACGGTTGCCGGGCAGGCGAAATAGAAGGCGGGAACGCGGTACCAGGTATCGGCGAGCGCCCGCCCGGCGCCCAGCGCCGCCTGGCAGTTGCGCATGTGGTCCAAAAAGCACAGCGCGTCCCGGATCGACGGCGGCCGCGGGATCGGCGCCAGCAACCTCACGTCGTCGAGCCGCGCCACGACGGACGGGGACCGCAACGCGTCCTCGCCGGCCTCACGCAGCCCGTCGGCGCCGCGGCCGATCAGCTCCAGCAGTGTCAACCCCGGCGGCGTCGCATAGATGTCCGCACCGGACAGGACGCCGACGCGTTCGCCGTCAGCACCGCGAAAGGTCACCCACTTCACTCGCGCACCACCTCACTCGGTTTCTTGTCCGGCCGCAGCCCGCGCCAACTCGATTGGCGCAACCGGTCATCCGGGGTCCACTCGCTGTAGCGCACCTCGCCGACCAGGACCGGCTCGACGTACGTCACCCCCCGCGCTTCGCTCCTGGGCAGCGGCGGGTCAAAGGGCGACTGATCGGTCTGCAACGGCGCCAACGTCTTCTTCAGCTTCGCCAGGTCCCGCTCGGTGAAGCCGGTGCCGACCCGCCCGGCGAAGCGCAGCCCGCCGGGCGCCGGGATGCCCATCAGCAGCGACCCGATGCCGCTGGTGCGCCCGCCTTCCCCCGCCTTCCAGCCGCCGATGACGACCTCCTGGGTGTTCCAGTTCTTGTCCTTGATCCACGACGCCGATCGCCGTCCCGGCTGATACGTGCCGTCACGCTTTTTGGCTACGACGCCCTCCCAGCCGTGCTTCCGCGAGTGCTGCAGAGCCTCGGCGCCACCACCGGGCAACAGGTCGGGGACGATCAGACTTCCTGCACTGGCAAGGGTTTCCAGCAGCTTACGCCGGTCTCGGTAGCGCGCCCGCAAAAGCGAGCGGCCGTCCAAGTAGAGCAGGTCGAATGCCCAGTACTCGACGCGGGCTCCGCGGCCCCGGTTCTGCATCTCGTGGAAGCTGGGCACCCCGTGGTCGTCCAAGATGACCGCCTCGCCATCCAACACGACGTGATGTTCGGCCAGATCAGCTGCAAGTGACCGCAATTGGGGATATTCCTTGGTGACTTCGCGGCCGCGCCGGGACCGGATCCGCAAGTCGCCGTGATCGGCCTCCACCAGGATCCGGTAACCGTCCCACTTGCCTTCGAACGCCCACTGACCGGCCGTCAGCGCGGCCACCGACCCCTCCGAGGCGAGCATCGGGGTGATGGAGTCGAAATCGAAGACATTCTGATCCTTCATCCGGTGCGCCAGCCACTGATCGCCGTTGGTCTGAATCAGCGCGTAGCGCCCGGAGATTCGGTTGCCGTGCAGGTTGACGATGACCTCGTCATCGAGAAACTTCTCGGCCTCGTACGTGCCGGAATCCCAGATGACGACGTTGCCGGCACCGTATTCGCCCTTGGGAATGTTGCCCTCGAACCCGCCGTATTCCAACGGATGATCCTCGGTGTGCACCGCCAGGTGGTTGACCGAGGTGGTCTCGGGCAGGTTCTTGGGCACCGCCCATGACACCAGCACGCCGTCGCGCTCCAGCCGGAAATCGTAATGCAGCCGGCGGGCGTGGTGTTCCTGGATGACGAACGTATTGCCGTGACCGGTAACGGGTTTCCCGTCCGGCACCGGCTCGGGGGTCTTCGACGCGTCGCGCATGCTGCGGTACTTGCTGAGCCGGTCGCTGACCGGTGCGCCCACATCCAGCGGCGCCAACAGGTCGCCGTCGCGCGCCACGCGGTCGAGGACCTCGTCGTACCGCAGGTGACGCAGCCCCGGGTCTGCGATCTCTTCCCATGTGCGCGGCGCCGCGACGGTCGGCTGTTCGCGGCCGCGCAGCGAGTACGGCGCGATGGTGGTCTTCGAGCCGTTGTTCTGGCTCCAGTCGAGAAACACCTTGCCCTCCCGCACGCTCTTGGTCATGGTGGCCGTGACCAGTTTGGGCATCGACTGCTCCAGTTGCTGGGCAACACGTTTGGCCAACACCGTGGCGCCCTTGCTGCTGACCGGGCTGTCCAGCGGCGCATAGAGATGCAAACCCTTGCTGCCGCTGGTGAGCGGGAAAAGGGTGAGGCCGATATCGCTCATCAGCTCCCGCACGGCATGCGCCACCTCGCACAGCTGGGGCATCGTCACACCCTCGCCGGGATCGAGGTCGAACACCAAACGCGTTGCCGGGCCGGGCTTCAGCTCCTGGGCGCTGCTTCGGGTCCATTCGGCGACGAACCGCCACTGCGGCACGTGCACCTCCAGCGCGGCCTGCTGCGCGATCCAGGCCAGCCCGTCGCGGCTGTCGATGATCGGATAGGTCGTCGTCCCGGACCGATGGGTGACGCTGGCCCGCGGCAGCCACTCCGGCGCCGAGGATGCCAGCTGCTTTTCGAAGAACGACTCCTGCTCGACGCCGTTGGGCCAGCGCTTGCGGGTGGCCGCGCGTCCGGCGATGTGCGGCAGCATCACTTCGGCGATGCGGGTGTAGTAGTCGAAGACGTCACCCTTGGTGGTTCCGGTCGCCGGATACAGCACCTTGTCCGCGTTCGTCAGCGTGACCCGCTCCGGTGCATTAGGACGGCCCATGGTCTCAACCTACGTGTTTGCGCCCGAGCGCCGGTACCAGGAAGTTACGGTGTCACCGTGGTCCGGCTGAGCAGCGCGACCCTGGGGCGACTGCCGATCCCGACACCGAGCTATGACCGTGACGGCGTCGTGGTCGGCATCGCTCACTTCGGGGTCGGGGGGTTTCACCGCGCGCATCAAGCGGCCTACCTCGACAGCCTGCTCGAGCGGGGTTCGGCCCGGGAATGGGGCATCTGCGGCATCGGCGTCATGCCGGCCGACCGCCGGATGCAGGAGGTGCTGCACGCCCAGGACAATCTGTACACGCTGGTCTTGGAGGATCCCGACGGCAACCGCGACGCGCGGGTGATCGGCTCGATCGTGGACTACCGCTACGCACCCGACGATCCCGCGGCGACGATCGAGCGGCTGGCCGCACCCACGACCCGCATCATCTCGATGACCATCACCGAGGGCGGCTACCAGATCAGGGACCCGGGCTCGGTTTTCGGCATGATCGCCGAGGCCCTGGCCCGTCGTCGGGACCGCGGCATCGCGGCGCCGACGATCGTTTCGTGCGACAACATCGAACACAACGGCGACGTCGCGCGTCGCGCCGTCCTCGCGCACGCCGAGCTGCTCCGACCCGCGCTGGCCGACTGGGTCACCGAGCGCGCGCGGTTCCCGTGCTCGATGGTGGACCGCATCACGCCGGTGACCACGCCGGACATCGTGGCCACCGTGGAGCGCGACTTCGGGGTCGCCGACGCGTGGCCGGTGCTGGCGGAGGCGTTCTCCTCGTGGGTGCTCGAGGACGATTTCGCGGACGGCAGGCCGCCGCTGGATGAGGCGGGCGTGCTGTTGGTCGACGACGTGGCCCCCTACGAGGCGATGAAGTTGCGGCTGCTCAACGCCGGACACCAGTGCCTGTGCTACTTCGCGGCGCTGTGTGGGTACCGCATGGTGCACGACGCGGCGCGCGACCCGCTGCTGGCCGAATTCCTGTTGGCCTATTTCGATTCCGAGGCCGTGCCGACGCTGCGCGCCGTCCCCGGTATCGACCTGCGGGCCTATACCCGCGGGCTCATCGAGCGCTTCGCCAACCCCGGGGTGCGCGACACCGTGGCGCGGTTGTGCGCCTACTCCTCGGACCGCATCCCGAAATGGCTGCTTCCGGTGATCCGCGACAACCTGCGCACCGGTGGTCCGATCCGGCTGGCGGCGGCAACCGTCGCAAGTTGGGCCCGCTACGCCGAAGGGGTCGACGAGCGGGGCGAACCCATCGAGGTCGTCGACAACGTGGCCGACGCGATCGTGACCGCCGCGCGGGCGCAGCGGCTGCACCCGGCCGCCTTCATCGAGAACGCGGAACTGTTCGGCGATCTCGCGCAGCAGCCCCGCTTCGTCGAGGCCTACCGCCAGGCGCTGGATTCGCTGCACGCCCGCGGGGCGCGGGCGACCCTGAGATTGCTGCTGAAAGGTGCGAGCCCATGACCCGCGGGCTGGTGATCGGTGAGGCGTTGATCGACATCGTCGACCATGTCGAGCACGTCGGCGGAAGCCCGCTCAACGTCGCCGTCGGACTCGCCCGGCTGGGCCGCGAGGTCGACTTTTTGACCCACATCGGCGGCGACGAACGCGGCCGCCGCATCGCCAGCTACGTCAAAGCCTCTGGCGTGCAACTAGTTCCGGGTAGCACGTCGGCGGTCAGGACACCGACCGCGGTGGCGACGGTCGCGGAGGACGGGTCGGCGGCCTACACATTCGACCTGGACTGGCAGCTGTCCGGCACACCCGAAGTCGCGCCGCCGTTGTTCGCGCACACCGGATCGATTGCCGCCGTGCGTGACCCCGGCGGCCTGGCGGTAGGGGCGCTGCTCGACGCGTACCGCGTGTCGGCCACCCTCAGTTTCGACCCCAACGTGCGCCCCTCGCTCATCGCCGACCGGGATGTGGCGCGCGACCGCATCGCCCGCCTGGTCGAGCGCAGCGACATCGTCAAGGCCAGCGACGAGGACCTGAGGTGGATCGATCCCGACCACGAACCGGAGTGGACCGCCCGAGCGTGGCTGGCGTCGGGGCCCGCGCTGGTCGTCGTGACGATGGGTGACCGGGGCGCCGTGGCGTTCTGCCCGGCCGGGCGGGTCCGGGTGGCCGCCAGACCGGTTGCGGTGGTGGACACCGTCGGCGCCGGCGACGCGTTCATGGTCGGCCTGCTCGACGCGCTCTGGGGGTTTCTGGGGGCCGACCGGCGAGCCGCGCTGGGGGGGATCGGGCTCGATGCGCTGACGGCGGCGCTCGAATCCGCCAGCGTGTTGTCGGCGCTGACCGTCGGCCGCGCCGGTGCCGACCTCCCCGGCCGTGCCGCCCTGCACGCTCCTTCCACCGAGGCAGGAAATTAGCTGTGCCCGAATATCCCGGCGCGCGGCCCACCGCGCTGTTTTGCTAGGGACGGTATGGGCATACTGAGTGCATGCGCTCCATCTGGAAGGGTTCGATCTCGTTCGGGCTGGTGAACGTGCCGGTCAAGGTGTACAGCGCCACCGAGGACCACGACATCAAGTTCCATCAGGTCCACGCCAAGGACAACGGCCGCATCCGCTACCAACGCATCTGTGAGAAGGACGGCGAGGTCGTCGAATACCGTGATATCGCCCGGGCCTTCGAGTCCGACGACGGTCAATCGGTGATCATCACCGACGATGACATCGCGACTCTGCCCGAAGAACGCAGCCGCGAAATCGAAGTGCTCGAGTTCGTCCCGGCCAGCGAGGTCGACCCGATGCTGTTCGACCGCAGCTACTTCCTCGAGCCCGACTCGAAGTCATCCAAATCCTATGTGCTGCTGGCCAAGACGCTCGCCGAGAGTGATCGGATGGCGATCGTTCATTTCACGCTGCGCAACAAGACGAGGCTGGCCGCGTTGCGCGTCAAGGACTTCGGTAAGCGCGATGTCATGGTGGTGCACACCCTGTTGTGGCCCGACGAGATCCGCGATCCCGACTTCCCCGTGCTGGACAAGAAGGTCGACATCAAGCCCGCGGAGCTCAAGATGGCCGGCCAGGTGGTGGAGTCCATGGCCGAAGACTTCAACCCCGACCGCTACCGCGACACCTACCAGGAGCAGCTGCAGGAGCTGATCGAGGCGAAACTCGAAGGCGGCGAAGCGTTTACCGCCGAAGAGCAGCCCAAGGAACTGGACGAGACCGAGGACGTCTCCGACCTGCTGGCCAAGCTCGAGGCCAGCGTGAAGGCGCGCTCCGGCGACGGCAAGGCGCCCGCCAAGAAGGCCGCGGCGAAAAAAGCGCCGGCGAAGAAGGCGCCCGCCAAGAAGAGCGCCGCGAAGAAGGCCGGGGCCAGCTCGGGGGCCAAGAAAGCCGCGTCAAAGTCCTGACGGGCGGCGCGCCTACGCCGTCAGCGCCGCCGACCGGACACGAAGCGGAACGCCCCGGCCAGCAGGTTGATCACCGCCACGATGATGATCAGGCTCAGCGCCGCGCCCCAGATCCGCTGGAAACCGGCGTGCTCCGGGTTGGTGAGCTCGGTGTAGATCAGCAGCGGCAGCGACGCCATGTTGCCGTGGAACATGTCCAAGTTGATGGAACGGCTGTAGCCGACCAGCACCAGCACCGGTGCGGTTTCGCCGATGACGCGCGCGACGGACAGCAAGACGCCGGAGACGATGCCCGGCATCGCGATCGGGATGACGATCCGCACGATGGTCTTCCATTTGGGAACGCCCAGTGCGTAACTGGCCTCTCGCAGGTCGTCGGGCACCAGCCTGAGCATCTCCTCGGTGGAGCGCACCACCACCGGCAACATCAGCAACACCAAGGCCAGCGACACGGCGAAGGCGCTCTGCTGGAAGCCGAGGGTGGCGATCCACAGGCTGAAGATGAACAGCGCCGCCACGATCGAGGGCACCCCGGCCAGCACGTCGACCATGAAGGTCGTCACCCGCACCAGCCGACCGGTGCCGTATTCCACCAAGAACACCGCGGTCATCAGCCCCAGCGGCACGGACAGCAGCCCGGCCACCCCGGCCTGCACCACCGTCCCGTACAGGGCGTGGTAGACGCCGCCGGCAAACTGCTCCGGCAGCACGCCGCGCAGTGAGTGGGTCCACCAGCCCGACCGGGTGACGGCGTACCAGCCCCGCGCGATCACCACCCCCAGCACCCAGACCAGCGGCACCAGGGCCGCGATGAACGAGGCGACGAAGAACGCCGTCGCGCCGTTGTTGGTGATCCGCCGCCGCAGGCTCAGGGGGCTGAACACATCCGGTTTGACCGGCAGGTCGAGCGCGTCGATGGTCATCCGTTGACCTTCCCCCCCGCGATGGCGCGAGCGGTGGCGTTGACGATGAACGTCAGGACGAACAGAGCGAAGCCGGCCGAGATGTAGGCCCCGGTGGGCAGCGGTTCGCTGAATTCTGCTGCCGCGGAAGCGATCTTGGAGGCAAACGTGTAGCCGCCGTCGAACAACGACCAGTTGCCGGCCCGGGCGGCCGATCGCAGGATGATCAGCACCGCCACGGTCTCGCCCAGAGCGCGGCCCAACCCCAGCATGGACGCCGCGATAACACCGCTGCGGCCGAACGGCAGCACGGTCATCCGCACCACCTCCCACTTCGTGGCGCCCAACGCCTGCGCCGCTTCCATCTGAATGGGGGGGGTCTGCCGGAACACTTCCCGCGATACCGAGGTGATGATCGGCAGGATCATCACCGACAGCACGATGCCGGCGGTGAATATGGTGCCGCCGCCGGCCAGGGAAACGTTGCCCTGCTTGAACAAAAAGAACCAGCCGAGGTTGCGGTTGAGGAGTTCGGCGATTGGTTCGAGTTTGGGTGCCAACACGAAGATTCCCCACAACCCGAAAATGATCGACGGCACCGCGGCCAGCAGATCAACCATCGCGCCGAAAGGTCGTGCGAGCCGTTTGGGCGCGTATTGGGTGAGAAATACGGCGATCCCAACCGCGATCGGCACGGCCACCACCAGTGCGCTCAACGAACTCAGCACCGTGACCATGAACAAGTCGCGGATACCAAACGCCAGATGGTTGGCCTTGGTGGTGTTGAATTCGGCGCTCGTGAAGAAATTCGCGTGGTTCGCGCGCAACGCCGGGACGGCGCGGACCAACAGGAATATCGCGATCAGCCCGATCGCGAGGATGATCGTTGACCCGGCCGCCGCGGCGACCGACTTGAACAGTCGGTCGCCGCGGTGCGCCTTGTGCGGGTCGGTCACCTTCAGCGCAGGCTGAGCCCCCGTCGAGGAGGTGGCGATCGCTCCGCGAGTCATGACATCCCGGATCACGCGATTGCGTTGACCGCGGTCGACAACTTCGACTTGAAGGAGTCCGGAATCGGGATGTATCCGTTGTCCGCCAAGCCGTTTTGGCCCGCACCGATGGTGCTCTGCAGGAACGCCTTCACCGCTGTGCCGACCTGCGAGTCGGGATACTTCGAGCAGACCACCTCGTAGGTCGCCAGCACGATCGGGTAGGCGTCGGGCTGGTTGGGCCGGTAGAAGGAGATGGTGTCGAGGGCCAGGTCGTTGCCCTGCTTGATGAACCAGGCGGCGGAGATCGTCTTGCCCACCGAGTCCGCGCCGATCGCCACCGGGTCCGGGCCGGCCGACGTGATGACCTTGGCCATGTTCAGGTGCTGCGCCTGGGCGAACGACCATTCGTTGTAGGTGATCGATCCCTCGGTGGCCTTGATTGCGGCAGAGGTACCGTCGTTGCCCTTGGCGCCCTCGCCGACGCCGCCGTTGAACGTCTTCCCGGCGCCCTTGCCCCACGCGCCGTTGGAGGCCGCATCGAGGTAGTGCTGGAAGTTGTCCGTCGTCCCGGACTGGTCGTTACGGAAGACGACGTGAATCGGCTCGGCCGGCAGGGTGGTGCCGCCGTTGAGGCCCGCGATCGCCGGATCGTTCCAGGTGGTGATGGCGCCGTTGAAGATCTTCGCCGCGGTCTGGCCGTCCAGATTCAGCGAACTGACGCCCTTGACGTTGTAGGTGATCGCGATCGGGCCGAACACCACCGGCAGGTTCCACGCCGGCGAGCCGCAGCGCTGCTGGGCCGCGGTGTATTCGTTGGGGGCTAACGGCGAGTCGGAACCGCCGAAATCGGTTTGGTTGCCGTTGAATTCGCTGATTCCGGCACCGGAGCCGTTGGCCGTGTAGTTCAGGGTCTGACCGGGGCAGGCCTGTTCGAAGGCGTTGACGAAGCGGGTCATAGCGTTGGCCTGGGCCGTGGAGCCGCTGGCCTTCAGTGTCTTCTTCCCCCCGCAACTCACGCTGCCCGTCGACGCGCCCGACGCACCCGTCGAGGCGCCGCCACCGCTCGCATTGTTGTTGTCATTGCCACACCCGGACACCACCAGGGCGGCGCAAGCCAGCACACCCACCGCGGCACCAAATCGGTTCAGTTTCAATTCTCTTCCTTAACAGTAGGGATGAAACGTCGCCGCCGCCGGGAGGCCGCGGCTCGGCAACCAGCCTTCACACGCAGCCATGTAGCTAACAGTAACAAGGTTAACGTTCGGAGAATTCTGTCCGGCGTTCCGCACCCGGTGAACAAGCGCGCAATCGCCGCCGTCGGGGCCATTGCATCCCGGCGCCCGTATGACAAACTAGAACCTGTTTCAGAAATGCCGGAATGGGAGTCGGCGGGTTTTGTTACCGTGTCGCCGACGACTCGAATAGAAAGGCCGCAATGATCCTTGACAGGTTCCGTCTGGACGACAAAGTCGCCGTCATCACCGGTGGCGGGCGTGGCCTCGGTGCGGCCATCGCGCTGGCTTTCGCCGAGGCAGGCGCGGATGTGCTCATCGCGTCGCGCACCCAATCCCAACTAGACGCCGTCGCCGACGAGGTCCGCGCCACCGGCCGTCGCGCCCACGCCGTCGCCGCCGACCTGGCCCACCCGGAGTCCACCGCGGAGCTGGCGGCCCAGGCCGTCGAGGCCTTCGGAAAACTAGACATCGTCGTCAACAACGTCGGCGGGACCATGCCCAACACCCTGCTGACCACCTCGACCAAGGACCTCAAGGAGGCGTTCACCTTCAACGTGGCAACCGCCCACGCGCTCACCGTCGCGGCGGTGCCGCTGATGCTGGAGCACTCCGGTGGCGGCAGCATCATCAACATCACCTCCACCATGGGCCGGCTGGCGGGGCGCGGTTTCGCCGCCTACGGCACCGCCAAAGCCGCGCTGTCCCACTACACCCGGCTCGCCGCGCTGGACCTGTGCCCGCGTATCCGGGTCAACGCCATCGCGCCGGGTTCGATCCTGACGTCGGCGCTGGACGTGGTGGCCTCCAACGAGGAGCTGCGCGCACCGATGGAGAAGGTGACGCCGATGCGCCGCCTCGGTGATCCCGTCGACATCGCGGCTGCCGCAGTGTATTTGGCGTCACCAGCCGGTAGCTTTCTGACCGGCAAGACGCTGGAGGTCGACGGCGGTCTCACCTACCCCAACCTCGATATCCCCGTCCCCGACCTGTGAACCCCGACCGCTGAAGGAGCCCGCCATGGCCATCCCCGTCGTTCAGTTGGGCACCGGCAATGTCGGCGTCCACGCGCTCAAAGCGCTTATCACCAACCCGGAATTCGAACTCACCGGCGTGTGGGTCTCCTCGGACGCCAAGGCCGGCAAGGACGCGGCGGAGCTTGTCGGGCTTCCGGATTCGACCGGGGTGATCGCCAGCACGGACCTGGACGCCGTGCTTGCGACCGGCCCCCGGTGCGCCGTCTACAACGCGCTGGCCGACAACCGCCTGCCCGAGGCGCTGGAGGACTACCGGCGCGTCCTTGCCGCCGGGATCAATATCGTCGGCAGCGGCCCGGTCTTTCTTCAGTACCCGTGGAACGTGATTCCCGAAGAGCTCATCTCCCCCCTGGAAGATGCCGCGCGAGAAGGCAATTCGAGCGTGTACGTCAACGGCATCGACCCGGGATTCGCCAACGACCTGCTGCCGCTCGCGTTGGCCGGCACCTGTCAGAACATCCAGCAGATCCGGTGCATGGAGATCGTCGACTACGCCACTTACGACAGCCCCGTCGTCATGTTCGACGTGATGGGGTTCGGTAAGCCGCTCGACGAGATCCCGATGCTGCTGCAGACCGGCGTGCTGAGCCTGGCGTGGGGATCGGTGGTGCGGCAATTGGCGGCGGGCCTCGGTATTGAGCTCGACAACGTCGCCGAGGAGTACGTGCGCGTGCCGGCGCCCGAGGACTTCGACATCGCGTCGGGTCACATCGCCAAGGGCACCGCCGCGGCGCTGCGGTTCGAGGTGTTCGGAATGGTCAACGGCGATCCCGTCGTCGTCCTGGAACACGTCACCCGGTTGCGCGAGGATCTGTGCCCCGAGTGGCCGCAGCCCGCCCAACCCGGCGGCTCCTACCGCATCGAAATCACCGGCGAACCGTCGTACGCCATGGACGTCTGCCTGAGCAGCCGCCTGGGCGACCACAATCACGCCGGGCTGGTCGCCACCGCGATGCGGGTCGTCAACGCGATTCCCGCCGTGGTGGCCGCCCCGCCGGGCATCGTGACGACCCTCGACCTGCCCCTGGTCACCGGGCGGGGGCTCTACCTCCCCGGGTGACCTTGAGCGCCTCCAAGTGACCCGCGAATGGTCGGCGGGCAACCTGTTCGGATAACCTCACTTTTTTATTCGGGGACATGGATCGAGGGTCGACAGGTTGACGGAAGGCACCCAGGCATCGCTCAGATCGAGCTGGTACCTGCTCGGGCCGGCGTTCGTCGCCGCGATCGCGTACGTCGACCCGGGAAACGTCGCCGCCAACGTCAGCGCCGGCACCCAGTTCGGTTACTTGCTGCTCTGGGTCATCGTCGCCGCGAACGTGGTGGCGGGCCTCGTGCAGTACCTGTCCGCGAAGCTCGGCCTGGTGACGGGGCGGTCGCTGCCCGCGGCCATCGGCAAGGGAATGAGCCGTCCCATGCGCCTGACCTTCTGGGGGCAGGCCGAAATCACGGCCATGGCAACCGATGTCGCCGAAGTGATCGGGGGGGCAATCGCCCTGCGCATCCTGTTCGGCCTGCCGCTGCCGCTGGGCGGGATCATCACCGGGATGATCTCATTGCTGCTTCTGGCGATCAGGGACCGCCGCGGCCAGATCCTTTTTGAGCGGATTATCACGGGCTTGCTGCTCATCATCGCCGTCGGCTTCGCGGCCAGTTTCTTCGTCTCGACCCCGCCGCCGGATGCCGTGCTCGGCGGAATGGTGCCGCGCTTCCACGGTAGCGAAAGCGTGCTGTTGGCCGCCGCCATCTTGGGCGCCACCGTCATGCCGCACGCCGTGTACCTGCACTCCGGCCTCGTCCTGGACCGGCACGGACATCCCGCACCCGGTCGCGACCGGCGCTGGCTGCTGCGCGTCACCCGCGTGGACGTCGTGGCGGCGATGGCCATCGCCGGCACCGTGAACGCGGCGATGCTGCTGGTCGCCGCTCTCAACTTGCAGGGCCGCCAAGAAACGGCGTCCATCGAGGGTGCCTACACCGCGGTCCACAACACCTTGGGGCCGCTGATCGCGGTGCTGTTTGCGATCGGACTGCTCGCGTCCGGCCTGGCGTCGTCGTCGGTGGGCGCCTACGCCGGCGCCATGATCATGCAGGGACTGCTGCATCGGTCGATTCCCATGCTGGTGCGCCGGCTGCTCACGCTGTGTCCAGCGGTGGCGATCCTGGCGCTCGGTTTCGACCCGACCCGCGCGCTGGTGTTGTCCCAGGTCGTGCTGTCCTTCGGCATACCGTTCGCGGTGCTTCCGCTGGTCAGACTGACCAGCAACCGCGATCTGATGGGTAGCGACGCCAACCATCCCGTCACGACCGTGATCGGCTGGGCGGTCGCCGTAACGGTCAGCCTGCTCAACCTGGCGCTGATCTGGCTGACCGTCGCCGGCTGATGTCAGGATCCGTGCGCCGAGCGTGCACGTACTGCCAAAAATCGCTCGATATTTCGCAGTGAGCGCACGTTGGGTGAGGGCGCCTCACCGAGCGGGGCCTTATAGGTACCGCTGCACGCCGCCATGCCCGTGGCACGTCCCACTTGAGTGGGGGTGCTCGCTGAACGACCAGCTGCCGTCGGCACATTGGGCGGTGGCATTGGACGGCTGTGGGCCGCCCTGTTGCGGATAGGACACACAATCGCCGGATACGGCGGTGTAGCAACTGCCGCCCGGTGACGAGTAAGCCGGTATCGCCGAGCCGATGGCGGCCAGGACGATGGCTGCGGCGACGAAAGCTGCGCGGGACAACATGTTCGCGAACCTCCCTGATTGGTGACGTTGCTGCGCGATGACGGTCCCGATGCCTCGATGGGAGCGTATGCGCCGTCGCCGTTGATCACATGGGGATTTGTGAAATCTTCGATTGAGCGGACGCAAGAAACTCGCAAGAACTTCGCGAACAGCTGACAAGCGGAGTGGGTCAACCTGACCATGCCCACCACGGCCGCTCTGCCAAAAAGCCTCCAAAAAAATGTCCGACTCCGGCCCGGTAGGTCCTCCTACCTATGACAGCGACCCGGCCCGGGCCGCAGCAGCGCCAAAGGAGCACCTGATGAACAGCCTCAACGACATGGACCGGACGGCCCTGGCCCCGCGCGGCGAGGACCCCACGTCGGCCTACGCCTGGGCGTCGAGCCCGCTCGGTAACCCGACCGATCCGTCCGGGGACCTTCCGCACGGTCATCAGTTTCCGCCCGACCCGATCATTCCGGTGGCTAGCCGGAAGTCCATCGACAAGTTGTGGGTGGCCGGCGGCCTGATCGGTGTGGTCGGTGCCGGGACCGCGCTCGGCATCGTCCTTCTCTCCGGCTCGCCCCAGCCGCAGACCATGGCCGTGGCCCCGGGCTCCGCTGCCGCCCCGGCCGTCGCTTCCACCTTCGCGGCGCTGGCCCCGGTTCCGGCCGCCGCCACCCGTCTGGGTCCCGGCGCCCGTGGCGCCGCCGCAGCTACCGCCCCCACCTTCGCTGCCGCCGTTGCCCTCGCCGCCGAAGCTGCCACCGCTGCCCTCGCCGCCGAAGCTGCCGCCGCCACCGCCACCGCCGTTGCTGTGCCTGCCGCCGCACCACCTCGTGCAGGGAGTCTGCAAATGAGGTCGCGGGCGTGGATGAGGCTGGTTGCGCTGCTGTCCTCCCATGCACCCACCGCGGAGCTGGAATTTCTCGTGCTATTTGACCGCTGTGCGCGCACACTTATTCGCAGCGCCGGTTCTGCGAGGGGCACCGACGCCTCATCGGCTGGGAAAGCGACGTGACGAGCGCACTATCCAACTGGGACATCGTCAGTGACGGGGAGTTGGCCCGCGCGGCCGCGACGGGCGATCGACACGCGTTTGCCATGATCTATGACCGTTACGCCGACCGCCTGCACGACTTCTGTATCGGGATGGTGCGTGATCGCGATGCCGCCGCCGACTGCGTACAGGACGTCTTCTGCGTCGCCGCGACCCAGCTGCCCAAGCTGCGCGAGCCCGACCGGCTGCGCCCCTGGTTGTATGCCATTGCCCGCAATGAGGCTCTGCGCTGCATCAAAAACCGCCGTCGCGAGCAGGTCTCCGACGAACTCCCCGAGGCGGCGTCGCACGACGCGGGGCCCGAGACGCTGGCCGCGCGCAACGAACTCGCCAACCTCATCGCCGAGGCCGCCGGTGGGCTCGGCGACCGCGACCGCATGGTTCTGGAGCTGGCCTATCGGCACGGCCTGGACGGACCCGAGCTGGCCAACGCGTTAGAGGTCAGCCCCGGCACCGCCAACAAGATGGTGTCGCGCCTCCGAACCACCATCGAGACGTCGTTGGGTGCGCTGCTGGTCGCTCGCCGCGCGCAACACACGGCCGACAAGTGCGCCGAGCTGGGCACGATCCTGGCGGGCTGGGACGGGCGCTTCAGCGTGCTGATGCGCAAACGCATCACCCGCCACATCGAATCGTGCTCCGTATGCGACGAAGAACGCCGCCGCCTGGTCAACCCCGTCGCCCTGCTGGGTGCGGCACCGGTGATCATCCCCGCGCCCGCCTGGCTGCGGGATCAGACCCTGGGCCGGATTCAGCTGACCTGCGCCGACGGCGACCTCGGCACGGACGACACCCGAGGCGACCACGCGGGGTCCGACGACAGCGCCTATCCGCCGACGATGGCCGCGGCGTCCGTCGGCGCGCACCAGGACGGCGGGGACTACCTCGAGGCCGGCCCACAAGATCGAGTTCGGCGCGTCGTCCCGTGGATCGCGCTGTTCGCCGCCGCCTTCTTGGCCTCGTTTGGGCTGATGTACATCTTCCTGTACCACCACAAGACGGCCATCACGCCGACCGAGTTGAGCCGCACCGCACCCGCTCCCATGAAACCGGCGTCACCGCCGGCCGCCAACCAAATCCAGCCGCCTCCGCCCGCGAATCTCCCTGCGCCGCCGGTCTATTCCGCACCCGTGCAGCCGCCCGCGGCCAGCGTTCCCCCGCCGATCGCGCCGCCGCTACCGGTCGCGCCACCGCCGCCGGTCGCGCCACCGCCGGTGCTCCCGCCGCCCGTGGCGCCGCCCCCACCCGTAGTCGTGTTGCCGCCGCCGGTGATACTCCCCCCGCCGGTCGTGTTGCCGCCGCCGCCCTCGGGGGTGCATCCTTCGCCGCCGAGGTATCCGCCCCCGTCGCCGCCGAAAGCGCCGCCCCCCTCCGCGCCGCCGGTTTCAAGTCGGCCGTACCCTCCGCCTCGGCCAGTCCCGCCGCCGCCGTCAAGTGCGCCCGCCCCCATCCTCAGGTGACCGGTACGTAGCGCGTGCCTAACCCGGTACGGCAGGATGGGAACGTCGTCGTCCGTGGAGACTCGCGGGAGTTAGGTTGGTCCAACATCTCAGCGCCCAGACGGTGACTGCCTAGATGCCGGCCCGCCGGCACCCCTATTTCGCATACGGGTCCAACCTGTCGGTCAGGCAGATGGCGCTGCGCTGTCCGGGCGCGGCGGAGCCGCGGCCGGCGGTGCTGGCGGACCACGACTGGCTGATCAACCAGCGCGGCGTGGCCACCGTCGAGCCTTTCGCCGGCGCGCAGGTGCACGGGGTGCTGTGGCTGATCTCGGACGACGACCTCGCGGCATTGGACAGCGCCGAGGGCGTGCCGGTGCGCTACCGGCGCGACCGGCTGACCGTCCACACCGGCGACGGGCCGTCGCCGGCCTGGGTCTACATCGATCACCGGGTGAATCCGGGCCCACCCAGACCCGGATATCTGCCCAGAGTCATCGACGGCGCCGTCCACCACGGCCTGCCGCAGCGATGGGTCGACTTTCTACGGCGGTGGGATCCCGTGCACTGGCCCCGCCCGCTGACCGCGAAAGGCCCTGCACCGCAGTCGCTTTCTGCACTGCTAAGCGAACCGGGGGTGATCGAGGAGAGCCGGCTGCGATCGCGCTTCGGCTTTCTGGCCATCCACGGCGGCGGCCTGGAGGAGATGACCGACGTCATCGCCGAACGGGCCGCCGAGGCCGCCGCGGCGTCGGTGTACCTCGTGCGCCATCCGCACCGGTATCCGCACCACCTCCCGTCTGCCCTGTATGACCCGGACGAGTCGCCGCGGCTGGCCCAGTTCCTCGACCATGTCGACGTCGCCGTCTCGCTGCACGGCTACGGGCGCATCGGTCGCGGCACACAACTGCTGGCCGGGGGGTGCAACCGCGCGCTGGCGGCCCACCTGGCCCGCCACGTCCGGCTGACCGGTTATCAGGTCGTCACCGACATCGACGACATCCCGCCGGAACTGCGGGGCCTGCACCCGGACAACCCGGTCAACCGGGTGCGCGACGGCGGGACGCAGCTGGAGCTTTCACCCCGGGTCCGGGGCCTCGGCCCGCGCAGTGCGCCGCCCGGCGCCGACGGCTTGTCCCCGGTCACCGCCGCCCTGGTGCAGGGCCTGGCGGCCGCGGCGCGTTCCTGGTAAGAGTTATCTGTCGATCGGAGGTTGTTGGTGGGCAAGGATTTTCGCTTCGGGCTGAGCATGCGATTCTTCAAGTCGCGCGCGGCACTGGTCGACAAGGTGAAACGAGCCGAGGATCTGGGATACGACATCCTCTGCGTGCCCGACCATCTGGGCGCGGCCGCTCCATCGCCGACGCTGACCGCGGTCGCGATGGTGACGAGCCGGATCCGTCTGAGCATGTATGTGCTGAACGCCGGGTTCTACAAGCCGGCCCTGCTCAGCAGGGACCTCCAGGCCCTCGACCTGCTCAGCGACGGCCGCCTCGAGATCGGGCTCGGCACCGGCTACGTCAAAGAAGAATTCGAGGCGGCCGAGATCCCCTACCCCAGCGCCGGGGCCCGGGTCGACTACCTCGACCACATGACGAGCTACCTGAAGGAGCACCAGCCGAAGACGCCGATCCTCATCGCCGGCAACGGCGATCGGGTGCTGACGATAGCCGCGAGGCAGGCCGACATCATCGGCTTGACCGGGGCTCGGGTGCGCGACGTGGAAGACCCGCTCGCCGAACGCATCGAGTTCGTCCGCACCGCCGCCAGTGACCGGTTCGACGCGCTGGAACTCAACATGGTGATCACGGCGATGCCGCCCGAAGGCGAGTCCGTACCGGACTTGAGAATGACGCGGCAGTACGCACCGGACCTGTCCGACGACCAATTGCTGTCCATGCCGTCGGTGCTCAGCGGGTCACCGCGCGAGATGGCCGACACGTTGTCCGCACTGCGCGACAAGTACGGGCTGACCTGCTTCACCGTGCAGGACAACAACCTGGACACCTTCGCGAAGGTCATCGCGGAGCTGCGCTGACCGGCGCGGCCTGTGAGATGCCTTCCCCGGCAACCGATGCGCAGCCGTAGCCTCAAGAATCCGATCGGCCGATGCGGAGGTTTTCAGCATGAAAATGTGGATCCAAATTGACGGCCACGATGACGACGAATATCCGGATGGCGCGACCTATGAAGTGCTCAATGGCGGCGTGCTAAAGGTCAGCAGCGGTAAGGATATTCACCTCTACAGCCCGGCATACTGGCAAGAGGTCACGATCGACACCCGTCCCGCGGGCGACCAAGACGAACGGGCCCAACCGCTCGACGAAGATCTCAGATGGCAGTGATCGCCGCGGACGCGTCGCACCGCGATTGCCGCGCCCGCTAGACTCACATCCGCCGCACTGGCACAACCAGGCCGACCGCCAGAGCGGCAAACCGCCCGCGAGGCGTTGGTCAGCGATTCGAAGACGTCCTCGCCCTCGTAGCTCAGGGGATAGAGCACGGCTCTCCTAAAGCCGGTGTCGCAGGTTCGAATCCTGCCGGGGGCACAGGTCAGAGCCAGTAGTTAGCCTGCCTATCCTCCGGCCGAGTCGGCCGAGTCGGCCGCCGCGATCAACACCCCCGCCAGCTTCCGCGCTTCGGCCGGCGTGATGATCGGGGTATCGGGGCAGTCGATGATGATCTCGCGCAACGCGTGCCCGTCCGCATATTGCAGACCGATCACCGATACGACGACATCGGCGGGTCGCCCGTCGTTGGTAGTGTGCTTGATTTTCCACTCGGGTCCGTCGAACGCCCGAAAGCCGCCTTCGAGGTAGTCCCATTCGTCGACGCAGGTCGCCCGGGCGGGCGGGGCAAGGTTGGGTTTCATGGCTAGATCCTTTCCGCGATCCCCCCCGCGGGCACGAGTAGTCCACTACGTCAGTCGGTCCGCGCCTGGCGCCGGACGGCGCGGAGGCGGGATGGACGGCTACGGCAAGACGGTATGCATCAGCATCACGTCGTACGCCGACCACAGCGACAGGTTGAAGTACAAATCCCGCCCCGACGACCAGGGGTGGATCATCGGCGCGTAGATGCCGCCGGGCATTGAGAACGCCGACACCAGCGGTTGCTCCCCGCTCCACGGTCCCGTTGGCGTCGGCGCGGTCCGCGCCACGACGTCATTGCTGCCACCATTGGTGTACAGCACCAGGTACTGCTTGAGGTAGCTGTTGTACTGGGCCGACATTTCGCCGACGGGGCCGGGCCAAAGTGGCGTCGCCGCACCCGGATTGGCCGCGACCCAGTGTCCGCCGTTGTCGCCGTTCCAGTACTGGTACTTGCTCAGGTCCGGCAGGTAGTTCGGCGGAACC
The DNA here is from genome assembly GCF_001667185.1 of Mycobacterium sp. 852002-50816_SCH5313054-b. Classification (GTDB taxonomy): domain Bacteria; phylum Actinomycetota; class Actinomycetes; order Mycobacteriales; family Mycobacteriaceae; genus Mycobacterium. Next base: position 72,438 of record NZ_LZIC01000023.1, read on the forward strand.
CGCGACAGGAACGTCGCACCGCCGCGCCCCGACGGGGTGCCGAACTGGTAGAGGTAACCGTCGTTACCCTTCATGAACGCGCCCATCTGGAAGTTCTCGTTCCCGGGCGTGAACCCGATCCCCGGGATCGCGTCCGCCGAGGCCGTGCGAATCGTGCTGGGGAAGATCCCCCAGTTCTGGCCGTTGTCAACGGATCTCGCGATCGCCGAGTAGTTCGTGCTCCATTCCCCGTCGCGGCCCCACTGCCTGATGGACATGTAGCTCATGTACTGGGTTCGTCCCAGGGAGATGGCGGCGGTCGGAATGATGCCCGTCTCGTGCGGCGCCTTGTGGATGGTGTTGACGACCTGCTTGGACAGGCCGGTGGTCCACACCGGTGAGCCGGAGTATCGATCGTTGGGCACACCCTCGGCGATGTGGATTCCATGGGACAGGTCGCGGTCCGAACTGCGGAACAGCACGTTGTATCGCCATTGCTGGCCGTGCACCTTGCAGTACCCGAAGGTGTCACCGAACGCCATCAGGACCTGACGGTTCGCGGGATCACCGTTGTCCCAGGCGATCCCGAGGTCGGTCCCGGAGATGCCGAAACGTTGCAGGGTCTTGTTGGGACCGTCGGTTCCGGTCACCCAGTCGACGAGCGACGTCGGTGCGCCACCGATGTTGGCCGGCGGCGCCGGCGGTGCGGGCTGCGGCGGAACCGGAGCCGCGTTGGGCTGTAGCTGGTTTGCGTTCGGCGGCTGCTGCGGGACGCCCGGCGTGGGCGGATTGGGCCCGGGCGGCGGGACCACCCCCGCTTGAGGTTGGATCGGCGCGGAATATCGCTGGCCCCCGGCTCCCGGCTTGAGGAAGGAAGAGATCAGCGGACCCAACTTCGGCAACGGCGCCTGGTCGTTCGTGTGCGAGGGCCTGCGTCCCGTGGGCGGTTGGACGACGGGCTGGGGCGCGGGCATCGCCGGCGGCGCGGCGGGAGGATCGACGTTGGCTTCCGGAGCGCTGCAGGGTGCG
>NZ_LZIC01000024.1 GCF_001667185.1 Mycobacterium sp. 852002-50816_SCH5313054-b
CCCCCGGTCGCCATCGGTCCGCTGTATCAGCCCAAGACCATCAAGGTCTGCGCCCCCGAGGACCCGGTCTGCTCCGACGGCATGAACTTCGCCGCGCACAACACCTACGCATCCGACGGCGAGATGATCGACAAGGGCGCGGCCTTCGCGGCCAGTCACCTCGGCGGCAACGGCGCAACGGCGGCCGGGGTTTCCAGCGGAAGCTTCGGCAGCTGAGCTAGCCCGTCGGGGCCTTGGCGTTCAGGAACGTGACGATGCCCTGCGTGACGGCCGCGGCGTACCTGGCGCGGCCGTCGGCGCTTTCCATCCGCGCGGCCTCGTCGGCGTTTTTCATGTTGCCCAGCTCGACGAGGACGGCCGGGTACTCGGCCAGGTTCAGCCCGGCGAGGTCGTCGCGCCCGTACAGGCCGTCGGACCCGATGTAGGTGCTCGGGTGAAAACCCGCCTGCACCAAGGCTTCCCGCATGGTGCGGGCCAACTGCACCGACGCGCCGGACTGGGACTCGTTCAACGGCGGCGCGGAATAGTTGACGTGGAATCCCGAGCCCGCCGACGGTCCACCGTCGGCGTGAATGCTCACGATCGCATCGGGGCGCATCGCGTTGGCCAGCGCCGCGCGCTGATCCACGCAGGGGCCGGCGGAGCCGTCGTTGTCACGGGACAGCTGGGTGCGGACGCCCATCGAGTTGAGCGAACCGCTGATCAGCCCGACCACCGCCCAGGTGAACGCGTGCTCGGGGTAGCCGTCGTCGGCCGCGGTGCCCGAGGTGTTGCACAGCTTGGTGCCGCCCCGGCCGTTGGGCACCTGCCGGGTGGTCGAGGCGTCGTTCACCGCGTTGTGGCCCGGGTCGAGGAACACGCCCATCCCCGCGATGCCGGCGCCCGCGCGTGGGGCGTCGACCAGCGCGTTAATGCCGAGCAGGGCCGGCGCGACGGCGGCGCATCTGAAGATGTCGCGCCGTGAAACGGATCGCAGCCAACGGGGGTCACTCACTCGCGCAAGGGTAACAATCGCCGCATCCGACCCCGCTCCGGATAGAGATAGCGCATCAGCTCGGCGCCCTCGACGCCGTAGATGCCGCGGTCGTCGCCGCGCAGCACCCCGCGGTGCTGCTGGTCGGCGCGGAAGCGGACGGCGGTCCGATGTGCCGCCCGCAGCTCGGCGCGCCTGAGGCCCTCCCGCACGAGCGCCCGCACCACGAAGAACAGGCCGACGAGTGCCGCCGCCCCGGCGATCAACCAGATGAGCTTGATGATGATCCAGATGATCAGCGCCAGCCCCAGCAACGCACCGAGCCCGCCGCCGGAGCTCGCCCTCGAACCGCTCATGCCCAAACGGTAAAAGGCCCCACCGACAACTACGGCTCGTCGACCGCGGCCGCCAGCGCGGCGCCGACGCTCTTCAGGAACGTCGTCGGCACGCTGTAACCACAGGTCACCATCCGCAGCCTGCCCTGGTAGGTGGTGATCCCGGTGACGTACTCGCCCTCGGTCTGGCTTTGCACCACCGGCCCCCACACCGCCGTGGGCCGCAGCGGGCCCGTGTCGTCGAGGTTCTGCACGCCCAGGTTGCTGATCAGCATGTCGAACGGGCACACGCGGCCGAACAGCTCCTCGGCGTGGCCGACCTCGGCGTCCACCGTCATCGCCTGCCGGATGGCGAGCGACGCGGTAAGAATCCCGCGCGCCGACCTCGCGGCGTCGAGGTGCGCGGTCGTCGCCCGGGCCTGCTCCCAGAATGGCGCGCCGTCCCACGGCGACAAGCCCGTCCACGTCGCCTGGATGTAGAGCGCGCAGTCCCCCTCGACGCGGACCAGCGGGCGGAAGTTGATGGGGTTGAGCACCCGCACGAACTCTTCGCCGCGCTCGGCGGAGCGCACCCGGCACATCGCCACCACCATCGCCGCGTGCACCGTGGTGCGCTCCACGCGGCAGCGCTCGACCAACCTCGCGGTGTCCGCCTCGGTCATGGCCATGGTGTGCACGTTGGTCGGGGCGCCGTCGAAGGGACGGATGGTGGTCGGCGTTCGCATCCGCGGATCGTCGGGCAGCTCGGACGGGTCGAACGGTTCGACGGCCCCTAGCGTGTGGTCGATGAGCTGCTCTTGCGCTTGCGGCGCAGGCAGATTCGACAACTCCTTGCCATTGAGCGCGGCGATCACGTCGTTCATCACCCATACGGAGGAGATCCCGTCGGCGACGGTGTGGTCAAACGTCAGCAGCAGCGCGCTCGTTCCTTGGCCCTGCAGCAGCGAGGCTCGCATCAGCGGCGCACGCGAGCGGTCGAACGGTCGGCTCAACTCCTCGGCCGCGGTTGCCGCCCATTCCTGGCCGCGGCGCATCGTCAACTCGATGGGTGCGACGGTCGCCGCGCGATAGAAGCCAAGGTGGCTGCCGGGACGGTCCTCGACATGTACTGACAACAGTGGGTGTCGCCGCTGCGCCGCGGCAAGCGCCGGTCGCAACCGTTCCGCGGTAAGGATTTCGCCGAACTCCGCCACCAGCAGGAAGTGAGTGGGATTGCGCTCGCTGTAGCGGTAGAAAAGCCGTTCCATGGCGCCGACGGGACGAACGCTTCTGATCACCAAGTCTCCAAACGTCATTGGGCACTGCGACACCATGCACACGGATCGCACGCAGACTCGGTTCACCACGGTGCGCGAAAACACCTGGCATTTAACATAATTGTTTCTTCGTAGCGCATCAGGGCCTATGCTCAGCAAATGATCACGAGGCACAGATTCACGACGCTCGCGCTGGTCGTGCCCGCGACGGCCGCGGCGCTCGTGGCGTCGTCGGCAACCGCGCGCGCGGACAGCCAGAACTTTCAGTCCCCGTCGGGAAACATTTACTGCCTCATGGGCACCGACGGTGTCGCCTGCGACGTCCGCGATTACACCTATCAGCCGCCGCCACCCCCGGAGTGCGGCAAGCACCTCGCCTGGGGCAGTCGGTTCAGCCTCACGCCCGGCAAGCCCGCCGCCATCGAGTGTCACGGCGACACGTTGCAGGTGCCCGGCGAGCAGACGCTCAACTACGGGCAAACCATCTCCGCGGGAACGCTCAGCTGTGAGAGCCAGCCCTCGGGCATGAAATGCACCGACAGCGGCAGCGGGCACTACTTCCGCGTCTCACGAGAGTCGTTCGACCTCGGCTGACGGTAAGCAGCCGCGAGCAGACGCAGAATCGCACTATGCGGGGCTCACTCTCTCTCATATACACATCTACGAGCCCACGAGAACCTAAGAAATCTCGTATGACCTATTAAT
>NZ_LZIC01000025.1 GCF_001667185.1 Mycobacterium sp. 852002-50816_SCH5313054-b
CACGCCGGCATCCGCGAGGTCTTAGGGTCTCGGGGGCTCGGAGATGTGTCTAAGAGCCAGGTCCGGCGCGACGGCCGCGGGGACCCCGGGCGGGGGCGGCGGCGCGAAGGCTGGTGGCGGCGCCGGTTGCCCGAACGCCGGTTGCCCGAAAGGCGCCGGCGGCGCCGGGTTTTGGGGACCGATGCAGATCACGGTGCAGCCGGGCAGTTGCGTCGCCGCCTGCTGCGGCGTGGGTTGCATCCACGGGAACGCCGGCTGCTGGCCGGTGGGCGGCGTCCCGCTCAGGTCGATCAGCGGTGTCCGCGAGAAGAAGTCGTCCGACGGCAGGCCGTTGACGTTCATGGGCAGGTTCGGCCCGAGGCCTTCCGGATGATCGTCGTGCGCGTTGCCGAGCGGCGGCGGCGGGCCGGTCATCGGCGGGAGGTCGACCGGGACGACGCCGGTGGCGTACGCGGCGGCCCAGCCCAGCACGTTCTGCGCGTAGGGCACCGAGTTGTTGTAGCGCAGGATCGCCGACATCACCTGCATGGGGTCGCGCAGGTTGAGCCCGCCGGTGCACAGGTACCGGGCGGCGGCCAGCGCGGAGTCGAACAGGTTTTGCGGATCGGCGGTTCCGTCGCCCTTGCCGTCGACGGCGTAGCGCGCCCAGGTGCCGGGCAGGAACTGCATCGGCCCCATGGCCCGCGCGTAGGTGGGACGGTTGCCGAGGGTGCTCTGCAGGATGACCTCGTTGCCGGGCAGCGTGCCGTCCAGCGACGGGCCGTAGATCGGGACGACCGCGGTGCCGCGCGCATCGACGGCCCCACCCCCCGCGTGGCCCGACTCGATGCGCCCGATCCCGGCAAGCAGGTTCCAGCTGACACCGCAGCCCGGGGCGGCGACGGCCATCTTCTGTTCGGCGCTGCGGTACGCGGCCAGGGCGATCGACGGAATGCCCAGCGCGCCGGGCGCATTGACGATCATCGGGGGCGGCGGCGCGGACGGGGCTGCCTCGGCGATGTGGAAGGCGGTGGGCGTGCGATCGGCGGCGATGACGACCGGCCCGGAGGTGTCGGGGACGCTCGGCGACACGGCGGCGACCGGGTAAATGGCGGCGCGCACCGGCGCGCCCTGGCTGTGGCCGGGCGGGACCTTCGCGTGAACTTCGGGCCCCGAGCCGCCGACCGCTCCGGCGAAGACCAGCGGGGCGATCACGGCGACGCCGAACGCGGGCGTCTTTGTCATGCGGAATTTCGTTACGCGAAGTGCTCGCTGCCGCACGGCCTTGGCGGCCGGGCGTGGACTCCAGCGTCCCCCAATGCGCACTCGGCCGTCCTAAAAGGTCGGGAAACTACTGCTTAGCTTCGTGAACCAGATCACAATACATAACCCCCGTGACGGGAGTGGCGCAATGGGGGAATTGATTATTACCGGGATTTCTTAGCGATCCGCTCCCAGTCCTCACTCGCCCCCGCGGCCTCCCCGTGCGCGCCTTCCGGCAGTAACTCGGTCAGCATAGAGCGCAGGTCTTCCAGCTCGTGGCGCAGGTACTCGCGCGTCACGACCTCGCCCACGGCCAGGCGCAACGCCGCCAATTCCCGGGCCAGATACTCGGTGTCGGCCTTGGTCTGCGCGGCCCGGCGGCGGTCCTCGTCGAGCGTGACCCGGTCCCGGTTCTCCTGGCGGTTCTGGGCCAGCAGGATCAGCGGCGCCGCGTAGGCGGCCTGCGTGGAGAACGCCAGATTGAGCAGGATGAACGGGTACGGGTCCCAGCGCAGCGCCGCCGCGAACACGTTCACCAGGATCCAGCCCACCACCAAGATCGTCTGGATCAGCAGGTAGCGGCCGGTGCCGAAGAAACGCGCGATGGACTCGGTGACCTGCCCGACGGCCTCGGGGTCGACGCGCGGCGAATACCTGCGGGAGGTCCGCGGGGTGTAGAGCCTTCGTGTTGCCGTGGACCTGCTCACCCGGATCCTCCTAGTCGTCGTTCGATCCGGCCGGTGGTGTCCAGCTGCTGCACATCCACGCGCCAGTCGTGCGGCAGCAGATGGTCGAGGAGGTCGTCCACCGTTACCGCGCCCAACAGATGGTTCTGGTCGTCGAGCACCGGCCCGCACACCAGGTTGTAGGCGGCGAGATAGCGGGTGACCGCGCCCAGCGGTGTTTCCGGCGTCAGGGTGAGCAGATCGCTGTCGACGATCCCGCCGACCAGCTCGGCCGGCGCCTCGCGGAGCAGCCGCTGCAGCGGAATGCAGCCCAGGTAGCGCCCGGTGGGGGTGGCCGTCGGCGGGCGCGCCACGAACACCATCGACGCCAGGGCGGCGGTGAGGTCGGGGTCGCGAACACGGGCCAGCGCCTCGGCGACCGACGTGTCCGGCGTCAGCACCACCGGGTCGGAGGTCATCAGGCCGCCCGCGGTGTCGGGGGAGTGGGTCAGCAGCCGGCGCACCGGTTCGGACTCGTCGGGGTCCATCCGGGTGAGCAGCATCTCGGCATCGGTCGGGTTCAGCACGCCGAGCAGGTCGGCGGCGTCGTCGGGATCCATCTCCTCGAGCACGTCGGCCGATCGGTCGGTGCCCAGCTGCGAGAGGACGTCGGCCTGGTCCGACTCGGGCAGCTCCTGCAGGACGTCGGCCAGCCGGTCGTCGTCGAGCGCCTTGAGCACCTCGTAGCGCCGCTTGGGCGGCAGCCCGTGGATGACGTCGGCGACGTCGACGGCCCGGCGCCCCTCGAACTGGGCGAGCAGCTGGGCCACCCCCTGATCCGGCAGCGCCAGCGCCGACGGGGTCAGCCCCTGCACGTTCTGCCAGTCCACGACGTGGACGGGGCCGCGCCGTCCCAGCCTTCGCTGGCTGCGGACGGCGACCCGGGTGACCAGCCAGTCCCGGGTGCGGGTCTGTTCGATGCCCAGGTCGGTGATCACCACGTCGAGGCCGGCCAGCTCGGGCAGCTCGGGGTCATTGACCCTGACCGGGGTGTCGAGGATCTGGCCCATCGCCAGCACCTCGCCGGGCCGTTGCTGAAAGTGGCGCAGGGACACGCTGCCGGTGTTGAGCGTCACCGCGTTGGGCTCGATCGCGGCGACTCGCAGCATCGGAATGAAAATGCTGCGGCGCGTGGCCAAATCGACGATCAGGCCCAGGACGCGTGGCTGCTGGCGGACGATGCTGATGCTGATCACGACGTCGCGGAGGCGGCCGAAGTTTTCGCCGAGTGGGCCCAACACCAGCATCCGCGGGAGCCGCGCGACGTACACCCTGTTGACCGGTCCCATGCAGGAGAGCCTATTCAGCCGCCGGGCGGATGGCGGCGGGCCATGCCGTGTTTGGCGAAGTGTCGCCGCTAATGCGAATGGATGCTGAACATCGCGATGATCAAGAACACCACCAGGGTGGCGACGCCGATCACGATGCCGGTGACCGCCAGCCCGTAGCCCTCCTGGCGGGTCTGCTTGATCTGGTTCAGCGCGACCGCTCCCAGCACGATGGCCACCACCGACCCGATGACACAGCAGAAGAAACCGGTGAACGACGCGATGAGCGAGGCGATCGCCAGGCCGTTGGTGCCGGCCGAAGCCCGGTAGTCCGGCGCCCCGTAGTAGCCGCCGGGATATCCCGGGTAGGCGGGCGCCCCGTAGCCGGGCGGTGGCGGGTAGCCGGGGGGCGGCCCGTATCCGGGTGGTGGAGGACCGTAGCCGGGAGGCGGAGGACCGTAGCCGGGGGCCGGCGGATAGTCGGCCGGGTAGCCCGGCGGGTAGCCGAGCGGTGAATAGGGCTCGGGCGGATACTCGGCCGCCGGCGGCTCCCAGGGAGGTTGCCACGCGGGCTGCCCCGGGCCGCCGTCGCCGGGCGGCCGATCAGCCTCGTCACCGCGGCCACCACCGGGAGCTGCCATGGCGTTCAACCTAGCCGATGGGCTGCCGCGGGCCCGGGATGAAAGGATGGCCGAGGCGGAGGAGAATGAGCATCGATGACTAGTCCTTTCCAGCGCGGGCAGGTTCCCGGCGCCACGCCCAGCGGCGCGGCGGCCGCTCGGCGCGGCGTGCCCTCGCTCCCGACCCCGCCCAAGGGCTGGCCGGTCGGGTCCTACCCGACGTACGCCGAGGCGCAGCGCGCCGTCGACTACCTGTCCGACCAGCAGTTCCCGGTGCAGCAGGTGACCATCGTCGGCGTCGACCTCATGCAGGTCGAACGTGTCACCGGCCGGCTGTCGTGGCCGAAAGTGCTGGGCGGCGGCGTCATCAGCGGCGCATGGCTTGGCCTGTTCATCGGCCTGGTGCTCGGCTTCTTCAGCCCCAATCCCTGGGCCGCGCTGGTCACCGGCCTGGTCGCCGGGGTGTTCTTCGGCTTGATCACCTCCGCCGTCCCCTACGCGATGGCCCGTGGCACAAGGGATTTCAGCTCCACTATGCAGTTGGTGGCCGGCCGCTACGACGTGCTCTGCGATCCGCAAAACGCAGAGAAGGCGCGGGATCTGCTGGCGCGCCTGGCGATCTGAATTGGTGGGCAGGCGTCGTGGGCGCGCGCGCCGAATAGGCGCATTCGCCCTGGCGACGCTCACGATCGCGTCGGTGCTGTCGGCCTGCGGGTCGGCCGGGGGCGGTCTGGTGATCAGCTTCTACACCCCGGCCACCGACGCGGCCACGTTCACCGCGGTCGCGCAGGACTGCACCAGGCAACTGGGGTTCGCGATCCGGCACGTCAGCCTGCCCAGGGGGCCGGGGGAGCAGCGGGTGCAGCTGGCCCGGCGGCTGAGCGCGCACGACCGCGGGCTGGACGTGATGGCGCTGGACGTGGTCTGGACCGCCGAGTTCGCCGAAGCCGGTTGGGCGCTGCCGCTCTCCGCCGACCCGGCGGGGCGGGCCGAGACGGACGCGACCGTCGACACCCTGCCGGGCCCGCTCGCGACGGCCCGCTGGAAGCACGAGCTGTACGGCGCGCCCGTGACGACCAATACCCAATTGCTCTGGTACCGAACGGATTTGGTTAACCCGGCGCCGATGACCTGGGGCGCCATGGTGGCCGAGGCCGCCCGGCTGCACGCCGCGGGCCAACCCGGCTGGATTGCCGTGCAGGCCAACGAGGGTGAGGGCCTGGTGGTGTGGTTCAACACGCTGCTGGTCAGCGCGGGCGGCCAGGTGCTCTCCGACGACGGCACGCGGGTCACGCTGACCGACACGCCCGCGCACCGCGCCGCGACCGTCGCCGCGTTGCGAGTCCTCAAAACGGTGGCTACGGCGCCCGGTGCCGATCCGTCGATCAGCCGGACCGACGAGGGCACCGCGCGGTTGGCGGTGGAACAGGGGAAGGCCGCGCTCGAGGTCAACTGGCCCTACGTGCTGGCGTCGCTGCTGGAGAACGCGGTGAAGGGTGGCGTGCTCTTCCTGCCGCTGAACCGGGACCCGGCGTTGGCGGGCAGCGTCAACGACGTCGGCACGTTCGCGCCCAACGACGAGCAATTCCGCATCGCGTATGAGGCCAGCCAAAAGGTGTTCGGTTTCGCGCCCTACCCCCGGGTGGCGCCGGGGCGCCCGGCCAAGGTGACGATCGGCGGGCTGAACCTCGCCGTGTCCAGCACCACCCGCCACCGCGCCGAGGCGTTCGAGGCCGTGCGCTGCCTGCGCAGCGTGGCGAGCCAGAAGTACGTGTCGATCGAGGGCGGCTTGCCCGCGGTGCGCACATCGCTGTATTCCGATCCGCAATTCCAGGCGAAGTATCCGATGTACACGGTGATCCGCGGGCAGCTCACCGACGCCGCCGTGCGTCCGGCGACGCCGGTGTATCAGGCGTTGTCGCTGCGGCTGTCGACCGCGCTGAGCCCCATCGGCGAGATCGACCCGGAGCGCACGGCCGACGCGCTCGCCGCGCAGGCGCAGCGGGCGATCGACGGCAAGGGCCTGTTGCCGTGAGCGCCCCCGAACGGCGACTTGGCCTGATGCTGGTCGCCCCGGCGGCGACCCTGATGCTGGCGGTGACGGCGTATCCGATCGGTTACGCGGTGTGGCTCAGCCTGCAGCGCAACAACCTCGCCACCCCGCACGACACCGCGTTCATCGGGTTGGGCAACTACCAAACGATTTTGACCGACCGGTATTGGTGGACCGCGCTCGCGGTGACGCTGGGCATCACGGTGGTGTCGGTGTCGATGGAGTTCGTGCTGGGACTGGTGCTGGCGCTGGTGATGCACCGCACGCTCGTGGGGCGGGGACTGGTGCGCACGGCGGTGCTCATCCCTTACGGCATCGTCACCGTCGTCGCGTCGTACAGCTGGTACTACGCCTGGACGCCGGGCACCGGCTACCTGGCCAACCTGTTGCCACACGGCAGCGCGCCACTGACGCAACAGATCCCGTCGCTGGGCATCGTCGTGGTGGCCGAGGTCTGGAAGACCACGCCGTTCATGTCGCTGCTGCTGCTGGCCGGGTTGGCGCTGGTGCCCGAGGACCTGCTGAAGGCCGCGCAGGTCGACGGGGCCGGCGCCTGGCGGCGGCTGACCCGGATCATCCTGCCGATCATCAAGCCCGCGGTGGTGGTCGCGCTGCTGTTCCGGACGCTGGACGCCTTCCGCGTCTTCGACAACATCTACGTGCTGACCGGCGGCGCCAACAACACCGACTCGGTGTCAATCCTGGGCTACGACAACCTGTTCAAGGGCTTCAACGTGGGGCTGGGCTCGGCGATCAGCGTGCTCGTCTTCTGTTGCGTGGGCATCATCGCGCTCGTCTACGTCAAGGTGTTCGGCGCGGCCGCCCCCGTAGGTGGCGGCGAATGAACTCGCGGCGCGCCGCGCTCTGGGCCGTGATCGACACGCTGGTGGTGGTGTATGCGCTCGTTCCGGTGCTGTGGATTGTGTCCCTGTCGCTCAAACCGTCGTCAACGGTCAGGGACGGCAAGCTGATTCCGTCGTCGGTGACCCTGGACAACTACCGCGGCATCTTCCGCGGCGAGTTCTTCAGCTCGGCGCTGATCAACTCCATCGGGATCGGCTTGATCACCACGGCGGTCGCGGTGGTGCTCGGCGCGATGGCCGCCTACGCCGTTGCGCGGCTTGACTTTCCGGGAAAGCGGCCGCTGATCGGGGCGACCCTGCTGATCGCCATGTTTCCGGCGATCTCGCTGGTCACCCCGTTGTTCAACATCGAACGCTTTCTAGGGCTGTTTGACACCTGGCCCGGCTTGATCCTGCCGTACATCACTTTCGCGCTGCCACTTGCCATTTACACGCTGTCGGCGTTCTTCAGCGAGATCCCCTGGGATCTGGAGAAGGCCGCGAAGATGGACGGCGCCACGCCTGGTCAGGCCTTCCGCAGGGTGATCGTGCCCCTGGCGGCGCCGGGCCTGGTGACCGCGGCGATCCTGGTGTTCATCTTCGCCTGGAACGACCTGCTGCTGGCGCTGTCGCTGACCGCGACCGAGGCGGCGATCACCGCGCCGGTGGCGATCGCGAATTTCAGCGGCAGTTCGCAGTTCGAGGAGCCGACCGGGTCGATCGCGGCGGGTGCCGTCGTGATTACCGTCCCGATCATCGTATTTGTTCTAATTTTCCAACGACGGATTGTCGCCGGGTTGACCTCTGGCGCCGTGAAGGGATAGCGCGATGGCCGAGATCGTGTTGGAGCACGTCAATAAGAGCTACGCCGACGGCGCCGCGGCGGTGCGGGACCTGAGCATCACCATCGCCGACGGCGAGTTCCTGATCCTGGTCGGGCCTTCCGGCTGCGGCAAGACGACGACGCTGAACATGATTGCCGGGCTTGAGGACATCTCGTCGGGTGAGCTGCGCATCGACGGCGTACGGATGAACGAGAAGGCGCCCAAGGACCGCGACATCGCCATGGTGTTCCAGTCCTACGCCCTCTACCCGCACATGACCGTGCGGCAGAACATCGCCTTCCCGCTGACCCTGGCGAAGATGAAGAAGGCCGAGATCGCGCAGAAGGTCGAGGAGACCGCCAAAACCCTTGACCTGACCGAACTCCTGGACCGCAAGCCCTCCCAGCTTTCCGGTGGGCAGCGGCAGCGGGTCGCGATGGGCCGCGCGATCGTGCGGCATCCCAAGGCTTTTCTGATGGACGAGCCGCTGTCGAATTTGGACGCTAAGCTACGGGTGCAGATGCGCGGCGAGATCGCCCGCCTGCAGCGCCGATTGGGCACCACCACGGTCTACGTCACCCACGACCAGACCGAGGCCATGACGCTGGGTGACCGCGTGGTGGTGATGCACGGCGGGGTCGCCCAGCAGATCGGCACGCCCGACGAACTCTACGAGCGCCCCGCGAACCTGTTCGTCGCGGGATTCATCGGATCGCCGGCAATGAATTTCTTTCCTGCGAGCCTGACGCCGACCGGCCTGACGCTGTCCTTCGGCGAGGTGATGCTGGCGCCAGAGGTCCAGCAGGTGATCTCGCGGCACCCGAGGCCGGGGAACGTCATCGTCGGGGTGCGGCCCGAACACCTGGCCGACGCCGCGTTGATCGACGGCTATCAGCGCATCAGGGCGCTGACCTTCGAGGTGAAGGTCGATTTGGTCGAATCGCTGGGCGCCGACAAGTACGTGTACTTCACCACCGCGGGTCCGGCCGTGCACGCGGCCCAGCTGGACGAGCTGGAGGCCGAGGGTGAAATGCACGAAAACCAGTTCGTGGCACGAGTTTCCGCGGAGTCGAAGGCGGCCGTCGGGCAGTCGATCGAGCTGGCCCTCGACACGACGAAGGTAGCCGTCTTCGACGCCGACTCCGGAGCGAACCTGTCGATCGCGCCGGCCGCCGCCGAGTGATCACCGACCTCGTGCGGGCGCAGCTGCGCGCCCACTTTGCCGGCGTGGAGCCCGATTCGGCGAGCGTGACGTTCCTGGGCACCGAAACGCTTGAGGTGCTGCGGTTTCGCGGGAGCGGCGGGTTGGTTCACTACGTGTCGCTGGGGTGCTCGCGCCATCCGATGACCGACCCGGCGGACATGGTCGCCGACACCGAGCGCGGCCCGCGCGCCGAGGTTGTGCTGAGCCTGCGGGATCCCGGGCCCGCCACCGGCATCGCCCGCAGCCTGGCGGTGCTGGCGGCCACCCCGGCCGTCGACGGCGTGGTGCTGGTCCCCGACGCGCTGATCGACCTCGGCTCCCCGCTGTGGGCATGGCCGCCGGGGCGGGTGCCGTTCACCGCGGTGTTGTTGGGCCACAGCGAGATCGACGACCTGCCGCTGGACCCGCCCCGCGACCCGGTGCGGTTTCTGTCGGCGACTCCGATCACCGCGACCGAGGCCGCGTGGGTGCGGCTCAAGGGCGCCGAGGCGATGCGGCAGGCGTGGCGCAACGACGGCGTCGACGTCCTGGACCCGAAACGCCCTGCGGCTCAGCCGGGTTGATTTCGCTTGCCGAGCAGACGCAGAATCGCACTCCGCGGCGCGAATTCATGCGATTCTGCGTCTGCTCGCGAGGGGATGGTGAGGCTAGAGCCAGTGGTTGCGCCGGAATTGGAAGTACAGGATCAGACAGGAGAGCGCCATCAAGGCCATGATCCCCGGGTAGCCCCACGTCCAGTTCAGCTCGGGCATGAAATGGAAGTTCATTCCGTAGATGGCGGCGACCGCGGTGGGCAACGCCGCAATACCGGCCCAGGCCGCCATTTTGCGCATGTCGTTGTTCTGCTGCATGCCCACGCGGGCCAAGGCCGCCTGGATGAGGGAATTGAGCATGTCGTCGTAGCTGGCGATGTGGTCCGCGGCCTCGGATTGGTGGTCGGCGACGTCGCGCAGGTAGCGCCGCACCTCCTTGGAGATCAGGTCCTTGTTTTCCACCTGCATCCGGTGGAAGGCGCCGGACAGCGGGTGGACGCACCGGCGCAGCTCGACGACCTCGCGCTTGAGCAGATAGATCGGTTCGACGTCGAGCTTGCGTCCCGGGGCGAACGCCACCTCCTCGATGGCGTCGATGTCCGATTCGACCAGGCCGCTCACCTGGAGGTAATGGTCGACGACGTTGTCGGCGATGGCGTGCATCACCGCGAACGGTCCCAGGCGCGTCTGCTCCGGGTCAGCTTCCAGGGCCTTGCGCACCTCGGACAGGCCGCCGTGCTCGCCGTGGCGGACGGTGACCACGAAATCCTTACCGACGAAGACCATGATCTCGCCGGTCTCGACGATCTGGCGGGCCGCCGCCACCGATTCGTGCGGGACGTAATTGACCGTCTTCAGGACAAAAAACACCGTGTCGTCGTAGCGCTCCAGCTTGGGCCGCTGGTGCGCGCAAACGGCGTCCTCGACGGCCAGCGCGTGCAGCCCGAAGACGTCCGCCGCCTCCTGCATCTCGGCCAGGCTCGGCTCACGCAGGCCGACCCAGACGAATGCCTCCTGCCCGATCAGTTCGAGCTGGCGCACCCGGTCGAGCGCGGCGGCGTAGGTGAACTTTCCCGGCAGCCGGTGGCCGGCGGCGTAGACCGCGCAGTCGACCAGGGTCTCGTTGGGCGGGGGCGCGACGGGTTGGGCCGGCGCCTCGCGCGGCTCGCGCGCCAGCGGTCGCAGCACTTCGGGCAAGGCGTCAGGTCCGGGAAACACCTTTACCTCCGATCACCACGCAGGTCCGCCAAGCGGTGGTCAATGCTACGCGTCCTGGCGAAACACGACGTGAAGACTCCGCGGGGGCCGTGGACCGGAGGTTTCGGGCCGACGGCGGTGCGCTAGTTTCGAGCACGACACAAAATCCTGAACTTCTCCATAAGGAGCCAACCGAAGTGAGCGCAAGTCCTGTCAAGGTCGCCGTCACCGGCGCCGCCGGCCAGATCGGCTACAGCCTGTTGTTCCGCCTCGCGAGCGGCGCGCTGCTGGGGCCCGACCGCCCGATCGAGCTGCGCCTGCTGGAGATCGAGCCCGCGCTCAAGGCGCTCGAAGGTGTGGTGATGGAGCTCGATGACTGCGCCTTCCCGATGCTCGCGGGAGTCGAGATCGGCGCGGACCCGAACAAGATCTTCGACGGCGTGAACCTGGCGCTGCTCGTCGGCGCCCGCCCGCGCGGCCCGGGCATGGAGCGCGGCGACCTGCTGGAGGCCAACGGCGCGATCTTCACCGCGCAGGGCAAGGCGCTGAACTCGGTCGCGGCCGACGACGTGCGCATCGGCGTGACGGGCAACCCGGCCAACACCAACGCCCTGATCGCGATGAGCAACGCGCCCGACATCCCGCGGGAGCGGTTCTCGGCGCTCACCCGCCTCGACCACAACCGGGCCATCACGCAGCTGGCCCGCAAGACCGGCGCCGCCGTCACCGACATCAAGAAGATGACGATCTGGGGCAACCACTCGGCCACCCAGTACCCCGACATCTTCCACGCCGAGGTCGGCGGCAAGAATGCCGCCGAGGTCGTGGGCGACCAGGCGTGGATCGAGAACGACTTCATCCCGACCGTCGCCAAGCGCGGCGCGGCCATCATCGACGCGCGCGGCGCCTCGTCCGCCGCGTCGGCCGCGTCGGCGACCATCGACGCCGCCCGCGACTGGCTGCTCGGCAGCCCGGCGGGCAACTGGGTGTCGATGGCGGTCATCTCCGACGGCTCCTACGGCGTGCCCGAGGGCCTGATCTCGTCGTTCCCGGTGACCACCAAGGGCGGCGACTGGACGATCGTCACCGGCCTGGAGATCGACGAGTTCTCCCGCGGCCGGATCGACAAGTCGACGGCGGAGCTGGCCGACGAACGCAGTGCGGTCACCGAACTCGGGCTCATCTGACCCCGAACAGAGATTAGGCCTACTAATGGGTAGCCCTTACCCTGATGCGATGCCAGAGACCGCGCACCCGCAGATGGCCATCGGAGACGACGAGATCTTCGATGCGCACGTAGGTGGGAAGCTTTCGGTGGCGCTGAGCGCGCCGCTGGACACCCAGCGCGCGTTGTCGATCGCCTACACCCCGGGGGTGGCGCAGGTCAGCCGGGCGATCGCGGCGGACCGCACGCTGGCCGCCCGCTACACCTGGTCGAACCGGCTGGTGGCCGTCGTCAGCGACGGCAGCGCGGTGCTGGGCCTGGGCGACATCGGGCCCGAGGCGTCGCTGCCGGTGATGGAGGGCAAGTGCGCGCTGTTCCAGGCGTACGGCGGCCTGAACGCCATCCCGATCGTGCTGGACACCAAGGATCCCGACGAGATCGTCGAGACCCTGGTGCGGCTGCGGCCGACGTTCGGCGCCGTCAACCTCGAGGACATCTCCGCGCCGCGCTGCTTCGAGATCGAGCGGCGGGTCATCGAGGCGCTGGACTGCCCGGTGATGCACGACGACCAGCACGGCACGGCGATCGTGGTGCTGGCGGCGATGATGGGCGCCAGCAAGCTGCTCGGCCGCGACATGTCCTCGCTGCGCGCGGTGGTCTCCGGCGCCGGCGCCGCGGGGGTGGCGTGCACGAATCTGCTTCTGACCATGGGTGTTTCGGACATCACCGTCCTCGACTCGCGCGGCATCCTGCACACCGGGCGCGACGACATGAACAGCGTGAAGGTCGACCTGGCGCGACGGACCAATCCCGACGGCCTCAGCGGCGGCCTCATCGAGGCGCTCGAGGGCGCGGACGTCTTCCTCGGGCTGTCGGGGGGCGTGGTGCCCGAGGAACTGATCGCCACGATGGCGCCCGGCGGGATCGTCTTCGCGCTGTCCAATCCGGACCCGGAAATCCACCCCGAGGTGGCCGCCAAGTACGCGGCGGTGGTGGCCACCGGCCGCAGCGACTACCCCAACCAGATCAACAACGTGCTCGCGTTCCCGGGGATGTTCCGCGGCGCGCTGGACGCCGGGGCGCGCCGGATCACCGAAAAGATGATGGTGGCCGCGGCCGAGGCGATCTTCTCCGTCGTCAGCGACGACCTCGCGTTCGACCGGATCGTCCCGAGCCCGCTGGACTCGCGCGTCCGGGAGGCCGTCGCCGCCGCCGTCGCGATCGCCGCAGACACCTCCGTGTGATCAGGCTGGCCGCGCTGCTGCTGGCCGCCCTGCTTGCGGTGGCGGGCTGCGGCGAGCGCCGACCGGCCCCGGAATTGGTCGTCGGATCCCGGCCCGACCCCGAGTCGGCGCTGCTGGCGGGCGTCTACGTGGCGGCGCTGCGGTCCTACGGTTTCGGGGCGCGACCCGAAACCGACACCGACCCCATGGCGAAGCTGGACTCCGGCGCGTTCACCGTCGTCCCCGCGTTCACCGGCCAGACCTTGCAGCGGTTGCAACCCGGCGCGGTGGCGATGTCCGAAGCGCAGGTCTACCGCGCGATGATCGCGGCGTTGCCCGAGGGCGTCCGGGCCGGCGACTACACCACCGCGGCCGACGACAAGCCGGTGCTGCTGGTCACGCGGGCCACCGCCAAGGCCTGGGGCGGGCACGACCTGACCGCGGAGCTGAGCACCCTGCCACAGCACTGCGACGGGCTGGCGCTCGGCGCCGTCGACGGGTTCCCCGCGCCCGCCTCCGTCGGATCGTGCCGGCTGCCGACGTCGCGCCAATTCCCTTCGGAGGAAGCACTTTTCGCGGCAGTCCGGGACAACCAGCTGACCGCGGGATGGACGACGGCCGCCGACCCGGCCAGCCCCACCGACCTGGTCGCGCTGGCCGACCGCAAACCCGCGCTGGTGCGGGCCGAGAACGTGGTGCCGCTGTATCGGCGCAACGCGTTGAGCGATCGGCAGTTGCTGGCCATCAACGAGGTGGCCGGCGTGCTGGACACCGCGGCCCTGGCCGACATGCGCCGGCAGGTGGCCGGCGGCGCCGACCCGCAGGCGGTGGCCGGCGGCTGGCTGGCCGAACACCCGCTGGGCCGCTGAGGGTCAGACCTTGGGCATCAGCCGGCCCATGACGGGCCCGAACAGCTGCTGGTAGTAGGGGCCGGCCACCCGCACCATCAGGTCCATGACCTTGGCGTCGTTGCCGACCAGCACGCGCGCCTTCTTTTTGACGACCGCGTCCAGGATGACCCTGGCGGCTTGTTGCGGGCTGGTCCTGGCGAGCCGCTTGTCGAAGAGCTTGGCCAGCTGGTCGCTGTCGAGCCCCTCGGCGGCGGTGGCGTTGCGGGCGATCGCGGTCTTGATGCCGCCGGGGTGCACGGTGGTCACCGCCACCGGGTGGCGGGCCAGGATCATTTCCTGGCGCAGCGCCTCGGTGAAGCCCCGGACGGCGAACTTGGCCGAGTTGTAGGCGGCCTGCCCCGGCACCGAGAACAACCCGAACACGCTCGAGATGTTGATGACGTGGCCGTCGCCCGAGGCGATCACGTGCGGGAGGAACGCCTTGGTGCCGTTCACGACGCCCCAGAAGTCGACGTCCATCACCCGTTCGATGTCCTTGAACTGGCTGACCTCGATGTCGCCGGTGAAGGCGATGCCGGCGTTGTTGTAAATCTGGTTGACCTTGCCGAAGTGCTCGGCCACCTCGTCGGCGTAGGCCAGGAAGGCCTCGCGCTCGGTGACGTCGAGGCGGTCCGCCTTGACCGGCGCCCCGATCGCCTTCAACTGCTCCTCGGTCTGCGCCAGGCCCTCGGTGTCGACGTCGCTGATCGCGACCTTGGCCCCGGACCGGGCCAGCTCGACGGCCAACGCCTGCCCGATGCCCGAACCGGCGCCGGTGACCACGGCGACCTTGCCGGCGAACCCCTTCATGAGCACTCTCCTGTCAGTCGGTCTTCGTCGAGGCTAGCCGGTACCCGCGGTACGGCCTTCGCAGGGCCGACGCAGCGGGGCGTGACCTCAGGGCTTCTGGGATAGGGTCAGCCAATTGGCGACGCTCGATCAACCTCTGACGGCAAAGGGGTGACGCTGAAGTGACCGACGACCCGCGCGCTGACGTTGTCTCTCGCCAGTACGAGCGATGGCGATACCCGGAACCCATTCTGGACCTCGACGCATGGACAGCCAACAACTGGCAGTGGTTCGATCCCGTCCACGCGCACCGGATGTTGTGGCCGGACCGGGAATTCAAGCCCGATCTCGACATTTTGATCGCCGGATGTGGCACCAATCAGGCGGCGATCTTTGCCTACACGAACCCCGCCGCGAAGGTGGTCGCGGTCGATGTCAGTCAGCCGTCGCTGGATCATCAGCAATATCTGAAGGACAAGCACGGGCTGTGGAACCTGGAGCTGCACCGCCTTCCGATCGAAGAGCTGCCCACCCTCGGACTCGACTTCGACCTCGTCGTTTCGACCGGTGTGTTGATGGTCATGGCCGACCCGCTGGCCGGCATGAAAGCACTGGCCCACTGCCTGCGGCCCGACGGCGCCGTCGGGGTGATGCTGTACGCGACGTACGGCCGGACCGGCGTCTATATGCTGCAATCGGTTTTCCACGACATGGGGTTGGGCCAGGACGACGCCTCGGTCCAGATCGTCAAGGACACGATCGCCGTGCTGCCGCCGGATCACCCCGTCCGCAGCTACCTCAAGTTGGCGCCGGACCTCCAGTTCGACACCGGTCTGGTGGACACGTTCCTACACGGCCGCGACCGCAGTTATTCGGTCGACGAGTGCATCGAGCTGGTCACCTCGGCCGGACTGGTGTTTCAGGATTGGTTTTTCAAGGCGCCGTATTATCCACACGACATGTTCGCCCCGCCCAGCGGGTTCTATCCGGCCGTGAACGCGTTGCCCGAGGCCAAGGTGTGGTCGGTGATGGAACGCGTCTCGACGATGAACGGCTGCCATTTCTTCATGGCCTGCCGCCCCGAGCGGCCGAAAGAGACTTATGCAATTGACTTTTCGACGGACAATTGCCTCGACTATGTGCCGATGATGCGCATGCGCTGCGGCCTGTCCGGCAACGAACTCTTCCGCCATGACTGGCGGCTCGGTCTCAACTCCGCCCAGCTGCCGTTCGTGCAACACATCGACGGCCGTCGCACGATTCGGGAGATCGCCGCGTGCGTGGCGCAGGGTTCGGAAACGCGCCGCGGTGATGCGGCCGACGTGGAGAAGTTCGGACGCAAGTTGATTCAGGCCCTGTGGCGCCTCGATTTCCTTGCGATGGGACTGCAGCCGAAGCCCGCCGCCAACGGTCAATCCTGACTCTCACCAACGTGTTTCGCAGCGAACCCGCGGCCCGATCGGCCGCGTCCGCGGACGCTTTTTGGTGGTCTTTGGACTCTAGCGCGAAGCCCGAAGCGGTAACCATCTTCCTGTCCTGGAAGAAAGGGATTGGAGTATCGTCAGCCACCTAGCGATCCGCAATCCTTCACCGCTGAGCACAAAAGGGGTCACCCCAAAGTGATCGACGATCCGCGCGCCGATGTCGTTTCTCGCCAATACGAGCGGTGGAGGTACCCGCGACCCATCCAGGACCTCGACGCCTGGGTGGTCAACAACTGGCAGTGGTTCGATCCCGTCCACGCGCACCGGATGCTATGGCCGGACCGGGAATACAAGCCCGATCTCGACATCTTGATCGCGGGATGCGGCACCAATCAGGCGGCAATCTTCGCCTACAACAACCCGGCCGCGCGGGTGGTGGCCGTCGACATCAGTCAGGCGTCGCTGGACCACGAGCAGTATCTGAAGGACAAGCACGGGCTGTGGAACCTCGAGTTGCACCTGCTGCCGATCGAAGAGGTGTCCACCCTGAACCTCGACTTCGACCTCGTCGTGTCGACCGGCGTTCTGCATCATCTGGCGGACCCCTCGGCCGGCATGAACGCACTCGCCAGTTGCTTGCGACCGGACGGCGCTTTGGCGGTGATGCTGTACGCGCGGTACGGCCGGACCGGCGTCGAGATCATGGAATCGGTCTTTCGTGACATGGGGCTGCGCCAGGACGAGGCGTCGGTCCAAATGGTCAAAGAGACCATGTCCGTGCTCTCGCCGGATCATCCGCTCAAAAGCTATATGCGGGTGGCGAGGGATCTGGAGGCGTCGGACGCCGCCTTGGTCGATACGTTCCTGCACGGTCGGGAGCGCAGCTACAGCGTCGACGAGTGCATCGACCTGGTGACCTCGGCCGGACTCGTGTTCCAGGGCTGGCTCCTCAAGGCGCCGTACTACGCGCACGACTTGTTCGCCCCGCCGAACGAGCTCTATCCGGCCGTGAACGCGTTGCCCGAGGCCAAAATCTGGTCGGTGATGGAACGCATCCAGACGCTGAACGCGTGCCATTTCTTCATGGCGTGCCGTCCTGAGCGGCCGAAAGAGGCTTACACCATTGACTTTTCGAGCGACGACTCCCTCGGCTATGTCCCGATGATGCGCATGCGCTGCGGTCTGGACGGCAACGAGATCTACCGGACGGATTGGCGGACCGCGCTCAACACGGCTCAGTTCCCCTTTGTGCAGCACATCGATGGCCGTCGCACGATTCGGGAGATCGCCGCGGCCGTGGCGCAGGGCCCGGGGTCTCGGCGCGGCGACGCGGGTGACGTCGAGAAGTTCGCCCGCAGGCTGTTTCAGGGGCTGTGGCGCCTTGATTTCCTTGCGATGGGCCTGAATCTGGGATAGCGGCGCCTTAGCGCCGAACGTCGACTTCTTTGCGCCGAAAGTGCCTGAAGAGCACAACAAATCGACGTTCGACGGCTCAGCGGAATGCGGTGTCGAGGATCTCCTGCTGCTCGACGGCGTGCACCTTCGAGGACCCCGACGACGGGGCCGACATGGCCCTGCGCGAGATGCGCTTGAGCCCGGACAGCTTGTCGGGCAACAGCTCCGGCAGCTCCAGCCCGAAGCGCGGCCATGCGCCCTGGTTGGCGGGCTCCTCCTGAACCCAGAAGAACTCCTCGGCCGCCGGGTAGCGGTCCAGCGTCTCGTTGAGCCGTCGCTTGGGCAGCGGGGCGAGCTGTTCGATGCGCACAATCGCGACGTCGTCGCGGTTGTCCTTGGCCTTACGCGCCGCCAGCTCGTAGTAGATCTTGCCGCTGGTCAACAGGATCCGGCTGACCTTGCTGCGGTCGCCGACGCCGTCCTCGTAGGTCGGTTCCTCCAGCACCGAGCGGAACTTGATCTCGGTGAAGTCCTTGATGTCGCTGACGGCGGCTTTGTTGCGCAGCATCGACTTCGGCGTGAACACGATCAGCGGGCGCTGGATGCCGTCGAGGGCGTGGCGGCGCAACAGGTGGAAGTAGTTGGACGGCGTCGAGGGCACCGCGATCGTCATCGAACCCTCCGCCCACAGCTGCAGGAAGCGCTCGATGCGCCCGGAGGTGTGGTCGGGGCCCTGCCCCTCGTGGCCGTGCGGCAGCAGCAGCACCACGTTGGACAGCTGACCCCACTTGGCCTCACCGGAGCTGATGAACTCGTCGATGATCGACTGCGCGCCGTTGACGAAGTCACCGAACTGCGCCTCCCACAACACGAGCGCGTCCGGGTTGCCCACCGTGTAGCCGTACTCGAAGCCGACGGCCGCGTACTCCGACAGCGGTGAGTCGTAGACCAGGAACTTGCCGCCGGTGGGGGTGCCGTCGGGGTTCGTCGCCAGCAGCTGCAGCGGCGTGAACTCCTCGCCCGTGTGGCGGTCGATGATCACCGAGTGCCGCTGGGAAAAGGTGCCGCGCCGGGTGTCCTGCCCGGACAGCCGCACCAGCTTGCCCTCGGACACCAGCGAACCCAGGGCCAGCAGCTCGCCGAACGCCCAGTCGATCTTGCCCTCGTAGGCCATCTCTCGGCGCTTTTCCAGCACCGGCTGCACGCGCGGGTGCGCGGTGAACCCGTCGGGCACGGCCAGGAACGCGTCGCCGATGCGGGCCAGCAGCGACTTGTCCACCGCGGTGGCCAGCCCCGCGGGCACGGGCTGGTCCGCCTCCACCGACTCGCTGGGCTGCACGCCGTGCTTCTCCAGGTCGCGGACCTCGTTGAACACCCGCTCCAGCTGGCCCTGGTAGTCGCGCAGCGCGTCCTCGGCCTCCTTCAGCGAGATGTCGCCGCGGCCGATCAGGGCCTCGGTGTAGCTCTTGCGGGCCCCGCGCTTGGTGTCGACGACGTCGTACATGGAGGGGTTGGTCATCGACGGGTCGTCGCCCTCGTTGTGGCCGCGCCGCCGGTAGCACAGCATGTCGATGATGACGTCCTTGTGAAAGCGCTGCCGGAAGTCGACGGCCAGCTTGGCCACCCAGGCGCAGGCTTCCGGGTCGTCGCCGTTGACGTGAAAGATGGGCGCCCCCACCATCTTCGCCACGTCGGTGCAGTACTCGCTGGACCGGGAGAACTCCGGCGCGGTGGTGAACCCGATCTGGTTGTTGACGATGATGTGGATGGTGCCGCCGACGCGATAACCGGGCAGGTTCGCCAGGTTCAGCGTCTCGGCCACCACCCCTTGGCCGGCGAAGGCGGCGTCGCCGTGCATCATCATCGGCACCACGGAGAAGGCCTTGTCGTCGCCGTCGTCCTCGGCGCCGCGATCCAGCAGGTCCTGCTTGGCCCGCACCAGGCCCTCCAGCACCGGGTCCACGGCTTCCAGGTGCGACGGGTTGGCGGTGAGCGACACCTGAATGTCGTTGTCGCCGAACATCTGCAGGTACACGCCGGTGGCGCCGAGGTGGTACTTGACGTCGCCGGAGCCGTGCGCCTGCGACGGGTTGAGGTTGCCCTCGAACTCGCTGAAAATCTGTGAATACGGCTTGCCGACGATGTTGGCCAGCACGTTGAGCCGGCCGCGGTGCGGCATCCCGATGACCACCTCGTCGAGGCCGTGCTCGGCGCACTGGTCGATGGCCGCGTCCATCATCGGGATCACGCTTTCGGCGCCCTCCAGCGAGAACCGTTTCTGGCCAACGTATTTGGTCTGCAGGAACGTCTCGAAGGCCTCGGCGGCGTTCAGCTTGCTCAGGATAAACTTCTGTTCGGCCACAGTGGGTTTGACGTGCTTGGTCTCGACCCGTTCCTGCAGCCACGCCTGTTGTTCGGGTTCGAGGATGTGGGTGTACTCCACGCCGATGTGGCGGCAGTACGCGTCGCGCAGCAGGCCGAGCACGTCGCGCAGCTTCTTGTACTCGCAACCGGCGAAGCCGTTGACCTTGAAGACACGGTCGAGGTCCCACAGCGTGAGGCCGTGGTTGAGGATCTCCAGGTCGGGGTGGCTGCGGAAACGGCTGGAATCCAGCCGCAGCGGGTCGATGTCGGCCATCAGGTGCCCGCGGTTGCGGTAGGCCGCGATGAGCTCCATCACCCGGGCGTTCTTGTCGACGATCGAGTCCGGGTTGTCGGTGCTCCAGCGCACCGGCAGGTACGGGTTGCCCAGCTCGCGGAAGATCTCGTCCCAGAAGCCGTCGGAGAGCAGCATCTCGTGGATGACGCGCAGGAAGTCGCCGGACTCCGCGCCCTGAATGATGCGGTGGTCGTAGGTCGACGTGAGCGTGATCAGCTTCCCGATGCCCAGCTCGGCGATGCGCTCCTCGCTGGCCCCCTGGAACTCAGCGGGGTACTCCATGGCGCCGACCCCGATGATCGCGCCCTGGCCGGCCATCAGCCGCGGCACCGAGTGCACGGTGCCGATGGTGCCGGGGTTGGTCAGCGAAATCGTCACGCCGGCAAAGTCTTCGGCGGTCAGCTTGCCGTCGCGGGCGCGGCGGACGATGTCCTCGTAGGCGGTGACGAACTGCGCGAACCGCATCGTCTCGCAGCGCTTGATGCCGGCCACCACCAGCGAGCGTTTGCCGTCCTTGCCTTGCAGGTCGATGGCCAGACCCAGATTGGTGTGCGCCGGGGTGACCGCGGTGGGCTTGCCGTCGATCTCGGCGTAGTGCCGGTTCATGTTCGGGAACTGCTTGAGCGCCTGCACCAGCGCGTAGCCCAGCAGGTGGGTGAAGGAGATCTTGCCGCCACGGGTGCGCTTGAGCTGGTTGTTGATGACGATCCGGTTGTCGATCATCAGCTTGGCCGGAACCGCCCGGACGCTGGTCGCCGTCGGCACGTCCAGCGACGCCGACATGTTCTTGACGACGGCCGCGGCGGCGCCGCGCAGCACCTGCACCTCGTCGCCGTCGGCCGGCGGGGGAGCGGCGGCCTTGGCGGGCGCTGCGGGTGCCGCCGGGGCGGGCGCCGCGGCGCCGTTGCCGCCGGTGGGCTTCGCCGGCGCTGGAGGCGCGGGAGAGTCGCAGGCGTGAGGAAAGCGCTTGCAGAGCAGAAGAATTGAGGCGAACAGCGGCCGTGAGCAACA
>NZ_LZIC01000026.1 GCF_001667185.1 Mycobacterium sp. 852002-50816_SCH5313054-b
CGACGCGCTCGACGCCCTGGAAGTCACTACTGATGAGTTGCTGCCGTAACACCGACTCGCCAGTGCCTGGCGGGGCAGGCGGGATCGGCGGGGCCGGCAGCATGAACAACGGCGGGGCTGGCGGCGTCGGCGGCGCCGCCGGTTTGCTGTTCGGCGACGGCGGGGCCGGCGCGGCCGGCGGGTTCGGGGAGCTCATCGGCGGTGCCGGCGGGGCGGGCGGCAATGCCGGCATGGTGTTCGGCGCCGGCGGCGCCGGCGGCGGAGGCGGACTCGGCGACTCCACCGGCGGGGGCCACGGCGGAGTCGGCGGCAATGCCGGCTTGCTGTTCGGCGGCGGCGGGTCCGGCGGTAGCGGCGGTAATGCCCTCGGTACTAACGGCGGTAACGGCGGCAACGGAGGCAACGCCGGGTTGATCGGCGACGGCGGTAACGGTGGAAACCCAGGGATTGGCGCAACCAAGGGCACCGGCGGCATCGGCGGCACGGCCTTGCTGATCGGCCTGCCCGGGATGGACGGAATGTAGCCAGCGCGCCCTCGAACCATTCGTCGCGGCGAGATGGCAGCATCATCTGGCAGCTACCCGACGGGCACACCTGCATCACTACCCCTGGCAGCGCACTGTCGTTCCCAGACCGGCGCGAAAGCAGGGCCACAAGGGCGGGAGCCTGTGCGCGGCTATCGGTTCCGGTGCGTTGCCCCGCCAGGCACTGGCGAGTCGGTGTTACGGCAGCAACTCATCAGTAGTGACTTCCAGGGCGTCGAGCGCGTCGCCGTTGTCAGAGGCCTGGTCCTGAAACCGTGCCGGCGTGAACCTGCGCACCGTCTCCACCGGGCCATTGGCGCTGTCGACCTCGACAAGCCACTGGTCCGCCGGCTCGTAGTTTTGGTCGATGAAGTAGCCGGTCATCTCGCGCTGCGCGCCGCGCATCGACAGCGCGTCCACGTCCAGCTCGTAGGTGCTTTCGTCTTCTCGGACGACCGTGCAAATGATCTCCTCGTCGTCCTGGCGCAGCCAGACCTCGATCGGAGCAGCACTACTGTTCACGGCTTGCGACGGTAGCCTCCGACTACCGCGGCCCGACGCAAATGTGAGTTTTCGCGTCGGAGCCACGGCGTTCTGGCTTCACGCATATCGCGCCGCACGCGGTAACCTCATTCTCATGGCTGAACCGATCGAGGAAGCCGAAGTGACGCGCGGCGACCGCTTCATCAAGACGGCCGTCGCGATCCTGGGCGAAACCGGCCGCACCGACTTCACCGTGCAGGAGGTCGTCGCGCGCTCAAAGACCTCGCTGCGCGCCTTCTACCAGCATTTCGGCAGCAAGGACGAGCTGCTGTTGGCGCTGTTCGACCGGACCATCGCGCAATCGGTGCAGGCGTGGCGCGCCGAGACCAATGGGCTCGACAGCACCGCCGCGCTCAAACTGGTGATTGACCGCGTCAGCCAGCAACCGGAATCGAGCACGCAGGACAGCCTTAACAGGGCACTGACCCTCTACAACCAGCACCTCGCCGAGACGCGCCCCCGCGACTACGCCCGCGTCCTCTCCCCCTTGCACCAACTGATTCGCGACATCGTCGGGCAGGGCATCACCGAGGGAGTCTTCAACCCGGGACTCGATGTCGGGGCCGCGGCGGCGATCGTCATGCAGACGGTCATGGGCGCGCAGCGATTGCATTGGCTCGGCACGGAATTGATCAGCACACCGATCGACG
Source organism: Mycobacterium sp. 852002-50816_SCH5313054-b (assembly GCF_001667185.1). GTDB lineage: Bacteria > Actinomycetota > Actinomycetes > Mycobacteriales > Mycobacteriaceae > Mycobacterium. Next base: position 1,718 of record NZ_LZIC01000026.1, read on the forward strand.
TCGGCCAGCTGTACGACTTCTGCAGCCGCGCGCTCGGCATCCGCGAAACCGACGAGGAGTCGCCGACGCCCTCGCTGGGCGAGCTGTTCGCCCAAATCGGGATGCGGCCGGGCCTCCACAATGGCGAATTCGCGATGACCATGCCGGTCAGCCCCCACGTCACGAACACCTCCGGCGCCCTGCAGGGCGGGCTGATCGCCACGCTCGTCGACGTGGCGGGAGGACAGTTCGGGCTGGAATACCTGCAGCCTGGCACCACCATGACGACCGCCGACTTGTTCGTCCGCTACCTGCGGCCCATCAAGCAGGGCGCCGCGCGCGCGGTGCCGCGGATGCTGCGATCCGGTCGCCGGGCGATGGTCATGCAGGTCGACATCTACGGCGACGGCGACGAGCTCGCCGCCACCGCGACGGTGAATTTCGCGATCATCAACGGACCGACGCCGACGGCCGGCCTCCAGGCCGACGATTAGGCCGACTACATCCCGTCGCGCAAAAGTGGTAACGTCATTACCACCTACCGAGAACCCAAAACTTCTCCCAAGGAGATCGCCATGCCGTCTCGCGAACTTTCCTTCCCGGTGTTCGACGCCGACAACCACATGTACGAGCCGCAGGAGGCGCTGACCAAGTACCTCCCCGAGAAGCGGAAGAACGTCATCGACTACGTCCAGGTGCGCGGTCGCACCAAGATCGTGGTGCGCGGCCACATCAGCGAATACATCCCGAACCCAACCTTCGAGAAGGTCGCCAAGCCCGGCGCCCAGGAGGACTACTTCCGCAACGGCGCGCAGGGCAAGACCTACCGCGAGATCCTGGGCGAGCCCATGAAGGCCATCCCCGCCTTCCGCGAACCGGGCGCGCGGCTCGAGGCCATGGACGAGCTCGGCATCGACTACGCCCTGATGTTCCCGACCCTCGCGAGCCTGGTCGAAGAGCGCATGAAGGACGATCCGGAGATGACCCACGACGTCATCCACGCGCTCAACGAATGGATGTATGAGCAGTGGTCTTTCAACTACCAGGACCGCATCTTCGCCACCCCGGTGATCACCCTGCCCATCGTCGAGCGCGCGCTCGAAGAACTCGAGTGGGTCCTGGAGCGCGGCGCCCGCACCGTGCTGGTCCGTCCGGCGCCGGTACCCGGCTTCAAGGGCAGCCGGTCGTTCGGCCTCGAGGAGTTCGACCCGTTCTGGCAGGCCTGCATCAAGGCCGAGCTGCCGGTCTCGATGCACGCCTCGGACAGCGGTTACTCGGAATTCGCGAACGTGTGGGAGCCCGGCGACGAGTTCCTGCCGTTCAAGCCGACCGCCTTCCGTAGCTTCGCGATGGGCCACCGGCCGATCCTGGACGCGATGGGTGCGCTGGTGTGCCACGGTGCGCTGTCCCGCAACCCGGAGCTGCGGATCCTGTCCATCGAGAACGGCGCCGACTGGGTGCCCGACCTGTTCAAGGGCCTCAAGGGCGTCTACAAGAAGATGCCGCAGTCGTTCAGCGAGGATCCCATCGAGGCGTTCAAGCGCTGCGTCTACATCACCCCGTTCTGGGAGGACCGGTTCGCCGAGATCGTCAAGATGGTGGGCACCGACCGGGTGCTCTTCGGCTCGGACTGGCCGCACCCCGAGGGCCTCAAGGACCCCATCTCCTTCGTCGACGAGCTCACCGACTTCAGCGAAGAGGACGTCGCCAAGATCATGGGCGGCAACCTGATGAAGCTGATGAAGGTTTCCGAACCCGCGACAAAGCCGGTTTCAGCCTGAGCGGTCGGCTTCGTCGAAGACGGAGACGACGCCCCTGGTCTCGAACACCGCGAGGCGAACATCCGCGGGTGTTTGGTGGCCGTGCTGGCGCAGGATCGCCTCCAGGTCCGAATGAGTGAGCCGGCAACGCCTCAGGTTCGCCTCGTCGAGTTCGCCGTCGCGGATCAGCACGCGCACCGGCGGGTCGACTAGTCGGCGGATCCACGGGACGAACCGCAGCCGCGCGACGAGGTCATGCGCGGCGATCAAGGCGACGAGGGCGGCCGCCCCGGTTGACCACGAGGTGTCGGCGGCCGTGGCGGTGCGCCCGACGATGGCGCCCACCGCGACGGCGGTAACCCAGTCGAACGGCGTGAACTCGGCGATGGTGCGCCGCAACATGAGCCGGAAAGCCGTTGCGGCAGTGAGGAATAATGCGAGCGCCTTGAGCGCGGCATAGGCCGCAGGTCGCCACCCGTCGACGAACTGCAGCAGTAGATCGCTCATCTCAACGCGATTCGGTCAGCGGCGGCTGCAGCGCGCTACGGGCGTGCCGACGAGCCGGAAGCCATCGCTGGTATCGATCTGCGGATCGGTACCCGCCTGAAACAGGATGATGATGTCGGAGCCGCCAAACTGGAAGTAGCCGAATTCTTCTCCCTTGGCCATGTGCCGTCCCTCGACCGCGGTGAGCATCACCGAGGACACGTGCGCCATCCCCACCGGAATGACCGCGACCACGCCGACGTCCCCACCGTCGGACGCGGCGGTGTCGATGGTGACGACTCCCCGATTCTGGGTGAATTCGTAACCGCTGGTGGCGCTGTCGCTCGACGCGAATTCGTGGTCCTCGAGGCCGACCCGCATAAAGACCTCGCCGCTGATCCGGAACGATTCCTTGACCTGTCCCGACACCGGTAGGTGATAACGGTGGTAGGCCGACGGCGGCAGCATGTAGTGAACGAATGTTCCTCCCGCGAAGCTCTCGCGATAGGCGCTGCCCCCCATGAGTTGCTTGATGTTGCCGTATTTATGAGTGTGCTTGATCGTGGTAGTCGGGATACTCGAGTCGGCGTCGATGTCATATGTCTGCTGGTAAAAGCAGTCGGCCGGTGACGTGACGACGAGGTTGGTGCCCGGCTCGGCGATCGGCCGCAGGCCGCCGTTGAGTTCGCGGCCGATGAACTGGTTGAACGTCAGCCAGCCGCTGGGCATGTTGGGGACGCCGTTCACCAGCGACTCATGGATGCGGTACTCCGGCGCGTCATCGATGAACGACTGCAAGATCTCCGGGCTGAACGATTCGGCGGTATCCAGAAAACTCCCCCACTGCCGGGTGAATTGGGTCATCCATGCCCGGAATGCCTCTGAGCTCTGCGGCCTTTCGCCGTCGACCTCTTGGTCGACCATGAAGAAGAAGTGCGCCGTCCGGTCGTTGACCTCTTTGGCCTGCCCCCGTTCCTGCCAAGCCGCCGCGTCGGACTGGCGGGGCACCCACCTGATGAAGCGCTTGAGATAGGTCTCGTACTCGTCGATATCGCGCGGCCACTCCAGCGCATCGAACAATTCCGGCTTCAACTCCGCTGCGGCCGACTCACGCGCCTTGGCCAACGACCGCTCGACGAGACCAGCGAGGCCGGAATCCTTGGCCAGGAGGTGGCGCAACTCTCGAATGGGGGCGTCCGGATCGCTCATCTGACCAGAGGTACCCGTACAAACCCGACGTAACCGCCGCGCCGGAAGGGCCGTTAAACGAATTGATCCAGCGTTAACCGGACCGCCATTGATAATCTGGTTCGTATCCACAAACCGCGCGGCTAGGTTCCGCAGAAGGGACGGCCAATTGGTCGCCAAAAAGGGCTGGGACAAGACCGTCGGTGCGGCGGACGACGTTCGCCGCACCTTTGAGAACGTCCCGGCCATGCTGGTCGGCCTCAAGGGGCCCGACCACCGGTTCGTGGCGGTCAACGCGGCCTACCGCGCATTCAATCCCACGGGCAACCCGGTGGGAAAGCTTGCGGTCGAGGTCTTCCCCGAGCTGGAGAGCCAGCAGATCTACCAGATGTTCGACCGGGTGTACGAAAGCGGCCACCCGCAATCAGGGAGAGAGTGGCGGCTGCAAGCCGACTATGACGGATCGGGCGTCCAGGAGCGGTATTTCGACTTCGTGGTCACACCACGCCGCGGGGACGACGGGTCGGTCGAGGGTGTGCAGATCATCTTCGATGACGTCACTGAGCGGGTGCGGACGCGACTGGCCGCCGAGGCGCGCATTGAGGAGCTCTCCGAGCGCTACCGCAACGTGCGCGATTCGGCCATCGTCATGCAGCAGGCGCTACTGGCCCCGTCAGTGCCTGTCGTTCCCGGCGCCGACATCGCCGCGGAATATCTCGTCGCCGCGGAAGACACCGCCGCCGGTGGGGACTGGTTCGACGCGATAGCCCTCGGAGACCGGCTGGTCCTCATCGTCGGCGACGTCGTCGGCCATGGCGTCGAGGCCGCGGCGGTGATGTCGCAATTGCGCACGGCCCTGCGGATGCAGATTTCGCTGGGGCACAGCATCGTCGAGGCGCTCGAGGCGCTCGACCGCTTCCGCGAACACGTGCCGGGTTCCATGTCGGCCACCCTGTGCGTCGGTTCGCTCGACCTCGCGACGGGCGAATTCCAGTACTGCACAGCGGGACACCCGCCGCCGCTACTGGTGAGCGCCGGCGCCAACTCGCGGTACGCGGAGCCGTCGGGCGCGGGACCCCTCGGCAGCGGCACCGGATTTCCGGTGCGCACCGAGCTGCTGGAGGTGGGCGACTCGGTGCTGCTGTATTCCGATGGCCTGATCGAACGGCCGGGCAGGCCGCTGAGCTCCAGCACCGCGGAGTTCGCCGAGCTGGCCGCGGACATCGCCGGCGGCAGCGGCGGCTTCGTCATCGATGCGCCGGGACGCCGGATCGACCGACTTTGTTCGGAGACACTGGAATTGCTGCTGCGGGAGACCAGCTACCAGGACGACGTCACACTTCTGGCGGTGCAACGGCGCACGCCGCCGCCACCGCTGCGCATCACGCTGGACGCGACGATCCACGCGGCGCGCGCGGTCCGCACGCGCCTTCGTCAGTGGCTCTCGGAGATCGGGGCCGACGCCGACGACATCTGTGACGTTGTGCACGCGGTCTCCGAGTTCGTCGAAAACGCTGTCGAACACGGGTACGCAACCGAGGTCCCCGACGGCGTCGTCGTCGAGGCGGCGCTGACCGGTGATGGAAACCTGCACGCCTCGGTCATCGATCACGGACAGTGGAAGGACCATCGCGAGGGCGAAGGGGGTCGCGGGCGCGGACTCGCGATGGCCGAGGCCCTGGTGTCGCAGGCGCAGATCACGCACGACGACGGTGGCACGACCGCCAGCCTGACTCACCCGCTGTCGCGACCGGCCAACTTCATCACCGACACGATCGTCAGCCGCTCCCCCCGCCGCCGACCCGCCGACTCCGAATTCGTCTCCCTGGTCCGTGACGCCGGCCGCATCGTCGTCAGCGGCGACGTCGACACCACCACCGCATCCACGCTGGACCGCCAGATCGCGGTCGAAAGCCGCTCCGGTATAGGGTCTTTGACGATCGACCTGAGCGGAGTCACCCACCTCGGATCGGCCGGCGTCAGCACGCTGGCCGCCGCCCGCGACCGGGCGCAGACGCAGGGTGGCGCCCTCGTGCTGGTAGCCCCGCCCGGCAGCCCGGCACATCACGTCTTGTCGCTGGTCCAAATGCCGGTTCTCAGCGGCGATCCCAGTCTTGACCGTGGCGCACCTGATTGAACGGCACCCCGCGGTCGGCGGCGTATTCGCGCGGAAATCCCAGCACGCGCTCGCCGATGACGTTGCGGGCCATCTCGGTGGTGCCGCCGCCGATGGCGACGTTCTGCCGGGACAGGTAGCGCAGCCCGGCCTCTAGACACTCGCCGAATTCCCCTACGACGCCGGCGCTTCCCGCGATCGCGAGCGCGGTGTCCATGTCCAGGGTCACGGTCTCGGAATGAAAGAGCCTGATGAGCGTCCCGGCGGTGGGTGGCAGTACACCGTCGCGGACGTTGCGGTACACGTGGTCGATCAATTGCTCGGCCACGGCGCGGTGCACGAGCACCCGGCCGGCCATCTCGTGGACCCGTTCGTCGTCGGCGCGGCCCGTCTTCTCGGCCAGGGCCACGTAGTCGACGGGCTTGGTGGAGCCGCCCTCGCTGCCGCTGCCGCTGGAGAACTCCGACCCCTGCCCCACTGCCCGGCGTTCGTGATACAGCTGCCGCGAGGCCACCGCCCAGCCGCCGTTGACCTCGCCGACGACGGCGTCGTCGCCCACGTCCACACCGTCCAGGAACTCCTCGCAGAACTCGGTCGAACCACTCAGCATCGTGATGCGCCGCAACGTGATTCCCGTATGTGCGATGGGCACCAGGAACATGGTGAGGCCTTCGTGCTTGGGCACGTCCCAGTCGGTGCGTGCCAGGCACAGTCCGTAGTCGGCGGCGAAGGCGCTGGTGCTCCACGTCTTCGCGCCGTTGATCACCCAACGGTCGCCGCTGCGTTCGGCCCGGGTGATCACACCGGCCAGGTCCGACCCGCCGCTGGGCTCACTCAACAGCTGCACCAGCACCTCATCGCCGCGCAGCGCGGCCGCGATGTGCCGCTTCTTCTGCTCCTCGGTGCCGGTGTCGAGCAGAGTGGCGCAGCAGATGGTGAACGTGGGGGTGTTGAGGATCAACGGCATCTCGTAGCCGACAGACTCGGAGTCGAACGCCTTCTGGTATTCGTAATCCAGCCCCAGGCCATCGCACTCGCGGGGAAAGCAAATACCGGCGAATCCGCCTTCGTAGAGCCGCTTTTGCAGTTCGCGGGCGCGCTGCCACGATCGCTCGTCGTCGCGGGGGACGGGCGGCGGATGCTCGGGATCGATGGCGGGCATGTTGTCCGCCAACCACTCTCGGGCCCTAGCGGCAAAGTCGGCAACGGATTCGGTGGTCGTCATCCGGCGTTCGTCATCGCTCGGGCCGCCTTCTCCGACTCGTACACCCTCAGGTTGTGCTCTTCGGGCGTGCCGAACATGGAGCGGTACAACGTGACTCGCCTCAGGTACAGGTGCAGGTCGTGTTCCCACGTCACGCCGATGCCGCCGTGCATCTGGACGCACGCCTGGACGACCCGCACGGCCATCTCACCGACATAGGACTTGGCGATGCTGGCCGACAAGCCCGCGCTGGGCGAGCGGGCGGCGACGTCGGCGACCGCGGCGGCGGTGGTGGCGCGACAGGCTTCCAGCCACAGCTTCATGTCGGCGAAGCCATGCTTGAGGACTTGGTATGACGCCAGCGGGCGGCCGAACGTGTGCCGGTCCAGCGCCCATTGCACCGTGAAGTCGAACACCGTTTGCAGGATGCCGACCACCTCGGCGCACTGCAGCACCTGAGCGATCTGGCTCTGCCGGTCGACGAGGGCAGCGGTCTCGGTCGCGCTGCCGACGGCCGCGGACGGCGGCACCACCACGCCGTCGAAATGCACCCGCGCGTATTGCTTCACCAAGTCGACCGACTGCTGCGGCTCGATGCGGACGCCCGGCGCGTCCGTCGGGACCAGGAACTGCCGAACCGCGCCGCCGCATCGCGCCACGACGAGCAGCACCCCGCTTTGGCAGCCGGCCTCCACCCGGTCTTTGGTGCCCTCGATGCGAAATCCGGCGTCCGTCTGGGTGGCCGTCACCGACGGATCCAGCGGTGCCCAGCCCCGCCCCGGCTCGCTCACCGCCCACGACGCCACCGTCTCACCCGACATCAGCGACTCGATGGTGTCGGCGTGCGACTGCGCGTCGGCGCACTCGGTGAGCGCCGCGAGCACGACGCTGACCGGATACAGCGGTCCCGGCGCCACCGTCTTGCCGAGTTGTTCGGCGACCATGGCCAGATCCTCGAGACCGCTGTCCGAAACGCTGCCGCCGCCCAACTCCTCGGGCACCAGCAGGGCCGTCCAGCCGAGTTCGGCGGCGCGGCGCCACCACGCCGGGTCGAAGGACTCGCCGGCCGCGTGCAGTTCGCGGGCGCGACGCAACGGCGCTTCTTTTTGTAGAAAGGCCTGGGTCGTGGAAGCGAAGAGTATCTTTTCGGGAGAGTCGACAGCGGTCATGATGCCGGAGGATTCGGGAGAAAGTGTGGGTGGTTGATCATCCGCCTGGTCGGTTCTCGTCGGAGTTCGCTGGGAATTCTGATGTTAGCAATGAGCAATACCGTAAGAGATACCGGAGTCCAATCGATAATGGCCGTGACGAGCGGTAATCGCGATGGCTGAGCCAGACCCCGACGCGAAAGCGTTGCTCGAAGAGGCCCAGGCGGCAGAGGCCGCCGCAGCCGAGGCGCTGGCCGCCGCGGCCAAGGCCCGCGCCGCCGCAGCACGGCTACGGCGTGAGGCCCTCGGCCGGTCCGAGCCCGCCGAGGCCTACGGCGACGACGAGGACTACGAGGAGGACTACGACGAGGAGTACGAGGAATACGACGAGCCCGTCGCCGAGCAAGCGGCCTGGCGACGCCGGTTGCCGGCGATCGCCGCGGTGGCCACCGTCATCGCGATCTGCGCTTTCGTCGCCGTGAGCGCGTACATGGTGCTCCAACACCGCGACGCCACCGAAAACCAACAGCGGGAGGCGGCGTTCATCGCGGGGGCCAAGCAGGGCGTCCTCAACATGATCTCCCTCGACTTCAACAAGGCCAGAGAAGACATCCAGCGCGTGATCGACGGTTCCACCGGGCAATTCAAGGACGACTTCCAGCAGCGGGCCAACGACTTCATCTCGGTGGTCACCCAGTCGAAAGCGGTCACCGAAGGGACCGTGAACGCCGCCGCTCTCGAGTCCATCAACGACAACTCCGCGGTGGTGTTGGTCTCGGCGACCTCGCAGGTCACCAATTCCCCACCCGGAAAGGACGTGCCACCGTTGGTCTGGCGGCTGCGAGTGACGGTCGCCAAGGTCGGCGGGCAGTACAAGATGTCGAAAGTTGAGTACGTGCCGTGACCGAAGATGTGCGCGACATGGATTCGGCTGAAGCCGAACCTGAAGCCGAACCCGCCGTCGGCACCGACGTCGACTCCGAAGCCGAAGAGAACGCAGCCGAAGACACCGCGGAACCCGATGGCGACGAGGAGGACTCCCCCGAGCTGAGCGAACCTCGGCGCCGCGGCCTGCCGCGCGGCCTGCGCAAGATCGTTGCGCCGGTTCTGATTGTGCTGCTGCTGATTTCCGGCGGTGTGGCGACGTGGCTCTACTTCAAGCAGTACCGGCCCGACCAACAGACCGATACCAGCGTCGCCCGAACGGTGGCCCGCGCCGGGGCCGACGGGACGGTGGCGTTGCTGTCCTACTCGTACGAATCGCTCGACAAGGACTTTGCCGCCGCCAGGAAGCACCTCACCGGCGACTTCTTGTCCTACTATGACCAATTCAGTCAGCAGACTGTCGCCCCGATGGCCAGGCAGAAGTCAATGAAGACCACGGCCAAGGTGACGGGCGCCGCGGTGTCGGAACTACACCCCGATTCGGCGGTCGTGCTGGTTTTCGTCGATCAGGTCACCAGCACCAAGGACAGCCCGCAGCCGTCGGTGGCGGTCAGTAGCGTGCTGGTGCGCATGAGCCGGGTCGGAGGCAACTGGTTCATCACCAAGTTCACCCCGATCTAGCCGCCTACATGGTGAAGACCCGGCGAAGGGTCTGCGCGTGCAGCGCCCGGTTCTCCTGGGAGACAACCCAATCGGGAACCAGCGAGTCGAAGCCGTTGAATGTCGCTGCGATGACATGCAATTCGGTGTGGACGTACGCGTGTAGCAGCCGGTTGGCGTAGCCGATGGCTTCGTCGCGGCACGGGTCGATCTCGGAGCAACTGATAAACGTGGGCGGCAGCCCCTCCAGGTTGGCCCGGTGCGCGGGGACGCCTTGGCCGCTGGCGGTCGCGTGGCCCAGGTAGTGGCTCCACGCGCGGCTCACCGCGGGGCCGTTGAGGCCGGGCGTTCGCTGGAATTCGCGGCGCGACGGCGTGGTGTCGGAGTCGAGCATCGGCTGGTGCAGGATCTGCACCAGGATCGGCGGTCCTTCTTCGTCGAACATCCGCTGGGCCAGCCCCGCGACCAGTGCCGCACCCGCGTCCCGGCCCATCACCGCGATGCGGCCGGGGTCGGCGTCGAACTCCGCGTGATTCGCTCCGACGTGGCGCAGCACCGCCTCCACGTCGGCCAGTGCGGCCGGACAAGGGTTTTCGGGTGCGAGCCGGTAGTCGACGGATACCAGCAGACAGCCGGCGGCGCGTGCCAGCTCCACGCACTGGGCGTGATCGGTGTCCAGGTTCCCCGTCACGAAGCCACCGCCGTGGGCGTACACCACCAGCGGCGCCGGCGATCCCGCTGCGCCCCGGTACACCCGAAGATCCAGCCGCTGCCCCTCGGGGCCGGCGATCGATCGCGATTCCACGGCGACGCCCTCGGTGTCGACGGCCGCGGCCCGCTCGGCGGCGCGCAGGTTGGCCCGCTCGCGCTCGGCGGGCAGCGTCTCGGCGCGGAACTCCACCACGCCCAGTTCGATCGCGGCCTCCCGCAACACCGGGTCGATTCGGTTGAGGCCTTGCGGCCGTGTCATGTTGGTCTGCGTCGGGTCCGCCAACGAGTCACCGTTCCCCGGGAAGCGCCTTGACCGTCGCCGGAAGCCCGTAGAGGGCCATCGCGTTGCCGCGCATGATCCGCTCCCGCTGGTCGGCGGGGAACCGGTTGATCGCATAGGTGGGCGAGTCGTAGCTCCAGTGCGGGTAGTCCGTCGAGAACATCAGGTTGTCGCCGAGGTCCATCATCTCGAGGTACTCGCGGAACTGCACGGTGTCGGCGTCTTCGAGTGGCTGGGTGGTGAACCGAACGTGTTCGCGCACATACTCCGACGGCCGCCGGCGCACGTGCGGCAGGTCGCCGCGGCGGGCTTCCCAGATCCGGTCCATCCGCGACATGACCGGCATCGCCCAGGTGAAGCCGCCCTCGACGAAGACCACCCGCAGGCCGGGGTGGCGGTCGAACGCACCGTCGAACACCAGGCTCATCAGGTGCGAGACGTAGAGCAGCGGCCAGGACGCGAAGAAGTCGTGCCAGTGCGCGGGGTTGCCGACCGGGTAGATCGGGACCAACTCGAACGGCGTCTGGCCCATCAGGTGCGTGGCCACCGGGAATCCGTTGCGCGAGGCCGCCTCGTACAGCGGGTCGAAATGCGGGTTGCCGAAGGGGATTCCACGGGTCTGGGGTGTCATCAGCACCTGGGCCATATACGGGTGCCCGGCCCACCGCTCCACTTCGCGGGCGGCCAGTTCCGGCGTCTGCGCGCTGATGCTGATGGAGCCGCGCCAGCGGCCGTGCCAGTTGTATTTGTCCAGCCAGACGTCGGCGAGCCAGTCGTTGTAGGTCGACTTGAGAACATGCTCGGCCTGCGGCAGCTGCGCATCGCACATCGGCTCCAGCGTCGCGATGCTCACACCGGCATCGAGCAGCAACTGCTTGGCGGCGAAATCCGGGTCGCTGCCGGCGACTCCACCATTGGGTGGCCACGCGTCCATGCGCAGCGACGACGTCTTGAACGAATCCGGGGTGTCGTAGAAATGCGGCACCGGGCTGACGGCGTTGCCCGTCGGCCAGATCTTGTCCACCCATTCGGCCGGCGCGTAAGACTTGAGCACGTCGGCCGAGACCGGCAACGGGTGCACGTCGGTGTCGACGATGGTGACCGCTATCTCGTCCTCTTGCCCGGTGGGCGAATCGACTCGTTCGATCGTCGTCATCACACACGCTCCTTCAGCCCGTAGAGTTCACTGGCGTTGCGCCACAACACCTTTTCGCGCTGGGCGACATCCAGGCCGTCGGCGATCGCCGCCGGCGCAGAGGTGGACCAGTGGGGATAGCCCGATCCGTACATCAGCAGATCGGACTTGCCGGTGAAGTCCATCCACCGCTGCATCGCGTCCGCCTCCGTCGGGCCGTCGAAGGCCGAGGAGCAGAACCGGACGTGGCCGGGCAGGTATTCGCTGGGGTAGCGGTCGACCCACGGCGTCTGGTCGCGCATCGACAGCCAGAAGGTGTCCAGCCGCCACATCAGCGGGGTCAGGATGTCGTAGCCGCCGTCGGCGAACACGAACTTCAGGCTCGGGTGCCGGCCGAACACGCCCTCGATGATCAGCGTGGCCAAGTGCACGAAGTAGTTCAGCGGCATGAAGGCCGCGTATCCGGGATAGGTGTGCGCGTGGCCGGCGAAGGTGGGCGGATGGTCGACGCCGTTGCCGCCGTTGATGTGCACCGCGACCGGCAGCCCGTGCGCGGCCGCGGCCTCCCAGATCGGCTCGAACATCGGCTTGCCGTACGGCTCGCGGGACTGCATGGGAACACCGACCTGCACCAGCTTCGGGTGGCCGGCGAGGCGCTCGATCTCGGCGACGGCGCCCTTGGCGTCTTCGGGGTTGACGCGGATGGTGCCCCGGAATCGGTCGCTGCGGTCGGGCTCCAGCCAACGATCGAGCAGCCAGTCGTTGACCGCCGCGCAAATTCGGCTGTTGAGCAGGTAGTCCGCGATGTTGCCCCGGGTCGGCGGGTTCAGGATGGCGTAATTGACGCCCAGGTCATCGAAGAGGTGCCGGCTGACGGTATCGGGATCCGAACCCGGGTAGTGCTCCCCGTAGAGGTCCTCCCGGTAGTCGCCGCCGGGCGCCTGATACCACTGCTTCTCGACATCGGGGATGGAACGCAGTTGGTGCGCGGCCGGGAGATAGCGCCGTATCTCCGCGTTGTAGCGGAAGTGCGGTTGCACGTTCGTGTCGATAATCATGCGGTGACATACACCTCCCCGTCGGTGACGTCGACCCGGTAGGTGCGGATGCGGCGGCGCGGATCGGCCACGTTTTGGCCCGTGGTGACGTCGAATTCCCAATTGTGCCAAGGGCATCGCACGATCTGCCCGTCGCGGACGCGGCGGATCCCGTCGGGCGATTCCGGGGCCGGCTCGTTGGTGCCGCCGAGCAGGCCCAGGCACAACGGGGCGCCCTCATGGGAGCAATAGTTGACGATCGCGTACAGCTCACCGCGCACGTTGTAGACGCCGACGCCGAACTTTCCGACGTCGATCAGTTTCATCCCGCCGGGCGGCAGTTCGTCCAGGGAACACACGAATCGCCGGTCGGGCACCTGAGAATCACCGCCTCCTGCAGAGACCACAAGCCGTTGGGCTTCGTTGCTATTTATACTATGATAGCGACATTCCCTCGCCCCTACCGCCTGTTACCGGCTGCTCTCAGGAGGAGCGCGAATGACGCTCAGCACGGACCCGGACGGCCAGCCCGTCACCCTCGATCTCACCGGGGAGACCAGCCCGTATCCGTTCTTCGAATATATGCGGCGCACCGATCCGGTCTGGCACGGTTCCCTGGCGGACCACTCGCAGCTGCCGGAGGAGCTGCGCCCGAACGACGAATGGGTCCTGTTCGGCTACGACGGGCTGTTCCAGGCGTTCCGCGACGACCGCGTGTTCACGTCGGCCGCCTACGAGAAGACCATCGGGCTGGTGATGGGCCACACCATCCTGGCGATGGGCGGCAAGGAGCACCACGACCACCGGAGCCTGGTGGCCAAGGCCTTCCGCGCCACCGCGCTGGAGCGGTGGGAACCGTCGGTCATCGGGCCGGTCTGCGATCAACTGATCGATGAAATCAAGAACGACGGCCACGCCGACCTGGTGAAGGCCCTGACGTTCGAGTTCCCGACCCGGATCATCTCCGTGCTGCTCGGGCTTCCCCCCGAGGATCTCGACATGTTCCGGCGGCTGTCGCTCGGTCTCATCTCGATCCAGACCGACATCGAGGCCGGGCTCAACGCGGCCACGGAACTGCACGGGTACTTCCTCGACCAGGTGGAGCAGCGGCGCCGCAAGATCACCGACGACATCATCGGCGACCTGGTGGCCGCCGAGATCGACGGAGAGAAGCTCAGCGACGAGGCGATCATCGCCTTCCTGCGGCTGCTGCTGCCGGCAGGCCTGGAGACCACCTATCGCTCGTCGGGCAATCTGCTGTACCTGCTGCTGACCCACCCCGAGCAGCTGGCGATGGTCCAGCGGGACCGGTCGCTGATCCCGGCCGCCATCGAGGAGGGCCTGCGAGTGGAGACGCCGCTGACGATGGTCATGCGCACCACCACCAAGGAAATCGAAATCGGCGGCAAGACAATACCGGCCGACGCACAGGTAGACATGTGCATGGGCTCGGCCAACCGCGACGAAAGCCGTTGGCCCGAACCGAATACGTTCGACATCCACCGGCCGCGCCACGCGCACATCGCGTTCGCGGCCGGCATCCACATGTGCCTCGGCATGCACCTGGCGCGGCTGGAGACGCGGGTCATGCTGAACAGCCTGTTCGACCGCGTCCGGCATTTGGCGTTCGTGCCCGACGACGGGACCGGCGAGGAGTCCAAGATCGTCGGCCTGACCTTCCGGTCGCCCAACAAGCTTCCCGTCACGTTCACCCCGGCCGCATGAGGAGCCGCGCGGCGATCCTGCATGACGTCGGCGGGCCCTGGTCTGTCGAGGAATTCGAGCTGGACCCGCCGCGCGCGGGCGAAGTCCTCGTTCAGCTGGCCGCCGCCGGGTTGTGCCACTCGGACGACCACATCCTCAAGGGCGACATGTCGGCGCCCAACGAGGTGATGCGTTCACTCGGGCTCCCGACGATGTTCCCGATGATCGGCGGCCATGAGGGGTCCGGCATCGTGCGCGAAGTCGGCGACGGCGTCACCGATTTCGCGCCGGGCGACCACGTGGTGATGTCATTCGTCGCGGTGTGTGGGCACTGCCGCTGGTGTGCGAGCGGGATCGAGTACCTCTGCGACGTCGGCATCGGCACCATGGTCCCGGGGATGCCCACCGACGGCACCTTCCGCCACCACACCGCCGACGGCCGGAATCTGGGCCACATCGCCAAGGTCGGCGCCTTCGCCGAACACACTGTGGTGTCGACGAATTCGCTCGTGAAGATCGATCCGCACCTGCCGCTGGCACCGAGCGCCCTGCTGTCGTGCGCGATTCCCACCGGCTACGGATCCGTCGCGAACCGCTCCAACATGCGCGCCGGCGATACCGTCGTCGTGATCGGCGTCGGTGGAATCGGCACCGGCGCCATCCAGGGCGCGAGGATCAACGGCGCGGCACACGTCGTCGCGGTCGATCCCGTTGAGTTCAAACAGAAATCGGCACTGCAGTTCGGCGCGACGCACAGCGCCGCGACGGCCGCCGACGCGCTCGATCTGGTGCGGGACCTGACCTACGGGGTGATGGCCGACGCCGTGGTGGTCTCGCCGTCCTTGATCACCGCCGACGACGTCCGCGACGCCGTGAAGCTGACCCGCAAGGGTGGGACGTGTGTTCTCACCGGCATGACGTCGCAGCTGACCCGGTCGGTCAACATCGATCTGCAGGACTTCATCCTGATGAACAAGACACTTGCCGGCACCATATTCGGCTCGTGCAACCCGAACGCGGACATCGCCCGGCTGGCCCGGCTCTACCAGACCGGACAGCTACAGCTCGACGAGATGATCACCAAGCGCTATCGCCTCGATGACGTCAACGACGCCTACGACGACCTGCTCAACGGCACCATCGTCAGGGGCGTGATCGACTTCGGGATCTAGGACTCTGTGGCTTTTTCCCGCTGGTCTCGGATCTGCCGTAGCCTCTTCAGGCGCATCAGTTTCTCCAGTTGGCCGTACGCGTCGATCGGGCTGTGCAGCGCCAGGCCGCCGTCGGCGTGCACCACCTGACCGGTCACCCAGGGCAGTTCCAGGACACCGACGATGGCCCCGGCCACGTCGCTGGCCTCACCCAGGCGTCCGAGCGCGGTCCGCCTGGACAGGCCGTCCGCCCAGCCCAGCCACGCGTCGGGGTTGGGCAGCATCGGGGTGCGCGTCACTCCGGGCCCGACGGCGTTCACCCGGATGCCGTAGGTGCCCCATTCCACGGCGGCGACCTTGACCAACATGTCGACGCCGGCTTTGGACACGCAGTATGCGCCCATGTCGCGATCGGCCACCGTGCCGCTGATGCTGGAGACGGCGACGATCGACCCCGGCACCTCGGCGTCGACCATGGCCTGCCCGGCGGCGCGCAGAGTCAGCCAGGTTCCGGTGAGGTTCACCGACAGCACCCGCTCCCAGTCGGCGGGCGCCTGTTTGAGCAACAGGCCCGACGGCCCCGACGACCCGATGCCGGCGGACGTCACCACCCGGGTCGGCACGCCTTGCTCGCGCACCGTCTGTTCCATGGCCGCCGAGACGGCGTCGGGATCGCTGACGTCGCAATCGATGTCGGCGCCCGACAGGTCCCAGGTGACGACCCGGTGGCCCGCGTCGCGCAACAGCCCGGCGACCTCCAACCCGATGCCGGACGCACCGCCGGTCACCAAGGCGGTCGAGGCCGTCATCGCGCGGGACCGATCAGGCCGAAGTCGCTCATGAGCTGCATGCTAGTACCCGCACCCGGGCCGCCGGCCCATGGCCGCGCCCGCGTGCGGTCAGGCGCTGAGCCCGCGCCGCCGGCTGACCTTCTCAGCAAGGTCCGACAGCGCCCGCGCCGTCGCCAGCCCCCGACCGGCGTCGCACGCCAACGAGTCGGCCGGATGGCGATAGGCGATGCCTACCCCGGCCAGATGCGCACCACCCCATTGCAACTCGGCCTTGGCGCACGTTCGCGCGCGGCGCTCGTCGATCGCTATGGTCACCATCGGATGCGTCGGAGAACTCGGGCAACTTGTGTGGTACATGTACGAATCATGCTGCGCGACACCTTCACCGTCGCGCTCATGGACCGGCGTGGCGCGTTCTGGTGACTTTGGTCCCGCCGGTGATGGCCAATGGACACTCCGCGCGGTCAAACGAATTTCGTCAGGGTGCGATCCCACAATTCACGCGCCAGCACGGGATCGTAGGCCGCCCGGTTGGCCCTGGCGATTTTGCCCTTCGAGTAGTACTCGCCGGAGGCCCAATCGGCACCGGGCACGCTCGACGCCAGCCAGACCAGCTGGTCGGCCGCCTCGTCGACGCTGGCTGTGAACCGGACCACCAGCGGCACGTGGTACTTCATGAAGACGAGGAACCGCGATCCCGACGCCTCGCCGAAATTGGAGTTGACGTAGCCGGGGTGAAACGTCGCGGCCGACAATCCCGCGGGGTGGTAGCGCCGATGTAATTCCCTGGTGAACAAGACGATTGCGAGCTTGGTGAGTGCGTAGGCGGAGCTGGGCCGGCGCCCGCTCGTCTCCTCCAGGTCGGAAATTTTCACCCGCGGAAGCAGCTTGTGCGACGAGCTGGTGGTGTTGATGACGGTGGCGCGGGAATCGACGAGCAGGTCCATCAACCGCGTGGTGAGCAAAAACGGCGCCAGGTAGTTGACCTGAAAGGTCATCTCGTGGCCGTCCACGGTCCGCTGGGCCTTGGTGAAGAGGCCGCCGGCGTTGTTGGCCAAGACGTCGATGCGCGGGTACCGGGCGCGGATCTCGTCCGCCAGGGCCCGCACCGCGGACAGGTCGGCGAAGTCCGCCACGAAATAGTCGGCGTCCAATTCCGCGGCCACCGCGGCCGTCTTGCTGTGCGACCGGCCGACGACGACAACGTTCGCGCCGCCCCGGCGCAGCCGACGCGCCGCCGCGGCGCCGAGGCCGTCGCTGGCACCGGTGATGACGATCGTCCTGCGCGCCATGGCCTCGAGGCTAGGGAATCAGGCCAGCGAGTAGCGCACCGGCAGGTGCTTGAGCCCTCCGACGAAGGTGGTGGCGGTGAGTTCGGGCTCGCCGGTCAGCTCGATGGATTTCAGCCTCGGCAGCAACTCGGAGAAGAAGCTGTTGACCTCCATGCGGGCCAGCGCCGCGCCCATGCAGAAGTGCACGCCATAGCCGAAGGCCAGGTGCTTGTTCGGGTCACGCCCGACGTCGAAGCGGAACGGGTCCTCGAAGACGTCCTCGTCGCGGTTGGCCGACACGTACGACAGCAACACGGAATCGCCCGCGGCGATCGGTATTCCTCGCACGGTGGTGTCGTTGGCCGCGGTGCGCATGAACTCCTTCACCGGAGTGACCCAGCGGATCATCTCGTCGGTGGCCAACGGCATCAGGTCGAGGTTGTCGCGCAGGCGCTCCAGCTGGTCCGGGTTCTCGATCAGCGCCTGCATGCCACCCGAGATGGTCGCACTGGTCGTGTCGTGACCCGCGGTCGCCACGATGAGGTAGTACGACACGGTGTCGATGTCCGACAACGGCTCGCCGTCGATGCGGGCGTTGGCGATCGCCGACGCGAGGTCCTCGGTCGGGTGCTCGCGGCGCGAGGCGGTCACCCCGTTGAAGTACTCGAACATGTCGAACAGCGCGGGCAACTGATCCTCGTTGGTCGTGCCGCGTTTGAATTCCGCGTCCTCGCTGCCGAACAGCTCCTGGGTCAGCTTGAGCATGCGCGGGAAGTCGGCCTCGGGCAGCCCGAGCAGCGACATGATCACGTAGAGCGGGTAATTGACGGCGACCTGCTGGACGAAGTCGCATTCGGGCCCCGCCGCCATCATCTTGTCGACGTAGATCTTGGCGAGTTCGTCCACCCGCACCTTCAACGCCCGCATCGCCTTCGGGCGAAACCAGTCGGAGCCGATCGCGCGTACCACCCGGTGCTGCGGGTCATCCAGGTGGATCAGCGTGCGCACCCCGGCGGCGACCGCTTGCTCGTCGCCCTCGACGGTGGTCAGCACCGGGCGCGGCCAGTTGGTGAACAGCATGTTGTCGCGTTCGATGTCCATGATGTCGGCGTGCTTGGTGATCGCCCAGAACGGCTTGTAGTTCGGCACCTCGACCCACGACACCGGCGCGTTGGCGCGCAGGTGAGCCAGCGCCGCGTGCAGCCGCCGCTCGTCGGTGTACGCCAGCGGATCCGTCAATAGCTTGGCGGCCTCGTCCATCGTCGACGTGCTCACGCGCGAAACTCCTTCACTACGGCGGTGATACAGGATCGGGAAGCGGTCATGAAGATGGGCAGGACGCGATCGACGGCGCCCTCGCAGCGGCTCTTCAAACCCGCCGCGATCGTGTCGACCGGACCGACGACGGCGAAAGCCGCGAGCATCTCGTCGTCGATGAGCGAGCCCATGGTGTCCCACTCCCCTGCCAGTGAGAGCCGGTGCAGTTCGGTGTGCAAATCGCCCCAGCCATGCAACTCGAGGACCCTGCGGTAGGCCGGCGTCGAGCCGTAGAAAGCGATCTGCTTGCGCACGGCGGTGCTGGCGGCGTCCAGTTCGTCGTCGTTCTCCCCGGTCGCGACCAGCACCTCGCACGACACCTCGAAGACGCCGCGATCCCGCCCGGAGCGCTGCATCCCGCGCAGCAGGGCCGGCAGCGTGACCTCCTCGAGGTAGCGCTTCGAGACCATGGGGTGGCCAAGGTGGCCGTCGCCGACCTCGCCGCACATCTCGGTCATCGTTTCGCCGACGGCGGCCAGGAACACCTTCGGCGCCGAATAAGGCTGCGGCTCGGGCGCAAACATCGGCGTCATGATCTTGTGCGTGTAGAAGTCGCCCTCGAAACGAAGCTTCGTGCCGTCCTTCCACGCCGACCAGATCGCGTGCAGCGCGGCGACGAACTCGCGCATCCGGGGAGCCGGATGGCTCCACGGCATGCTGAACCGCTTCTCGATATGGGGCTGGATTTGCGTGCCCAGCCCGAGGATGAACCGGCCCTGCGAATAGGCCTGCAGGTCCCAGCCGATGTTGGCGACGATCATCGGATTGCGGGCGAACGCGACCGCGATGTTGGTGCCCACCTCGAGTCGCGACGTGTGTTCGGCGGCCAGCAGCACCGGCAGAAACGGGTCATGGTTGGTCTCGGCGGTCCAGCCGCCGTCGTACCCGTCGTGTTCCAGAGCACCGGCGACCGACGGCACCCGGGCGAGTTGATTGGGGATGCCCCCGTCGAGCTTGAGGCGGGGGGTGCTACCCATGCGGGCAACTTTACAGTAAGCAATCCAGTATGTGACCCCACTCGGCTAGTCACGACAGATCCGCATGAGGTAGGACATAGGCATGACGAAAGCCCAGGACTGGGAGGAATCGCTCGACGATCTCGAGCGTCGCCGCGAGCATGCGCGGGCGATGGGCGGGCCGGAACGCCTGGACAAGCACCGCAAGAAGGGCAAGCTGGACGCCCGCGCGCGAATCGAGCGACTACTGGACCCGGGCACCTTCCGCGAGTTCGGCACGCTGGTCGGCGGCGACGTCGCGGCCGACGCCCTGATCGTCGGCTCCGGTCTGATCAACGGATCGCCGGTGATGCTGGGCGCCGAGGACTTCACCACCTTGGCCGGCAGCATCGGCCCCGGCGGCAACTCCAAGCGATACCGGATCGCCGAACTGGCGCTGCGCGACAAGATTCCGCTGGTGATGATGCTCGAGGGCGCCGGCTTTCGGCCCACCGGAGGCCATTACGGCCGCAGCCCGACCGATCTGCTTGCCCAGACGCAGTGCTCGGGCCGTGTCCCGACCGTCGCCGCGGTGCTCGGCCCCTCCGCCGGGCATGGGGCGCTGGTGGCCCCGGTGTGCGACTTCCGGATCATGAGCGCCCAGGGTGCGATCTTCACCGCCGGGCCACCGGTCGTCAAAGAGTCCACGGGAGAAGACATCTCGAAGGAGGACCTCGGCGGGCCGGACGTCGCCATACCCAGCGGGGTCATCCACAACGCCGCCGATGACGACGAGGCGGTGCTCGACGACGTCCGGCGCTACCTGTCGTATTTTCCGCCGAGCGCGTGGTCGTACCCGCCCTGCCTGCCGCCCGGCGAGGCCACCGCGCCGCGAGCGACGCCGGAGCTGCTCGACATCGTCTCGCGCGACAACCGCCGCGTTTACGACATGCGCGCGGTGCTCGACGTGGTCTTCGACAGCCCCGACTGGTTCGAGGTGCAACCGCAGTTCGGCAAGGCGGTCATCTGCGCGCTGGCCCATCTCGGCGGTCACCCGGTCGCCGTGGTGGCCAACCAGCCGAAGGTGCTGGCCGGCTCCATCGACGCCGACGCCGCCGACAAGGCGGCGCACTTCATCACGGTGGCCGACTCGTTCCACCTGCCGATCGTCTTCCTGGCCGACAACCCCGGCATGCTCCCGGGCAGCCGGTCGGAACGCAGCGGCGTGCTGCGTGCCGGCGCGCGGATGTTCGCGGCCCAGACGGCGGCCACCACGTTGAAGCTGCACCTCACGCTGCGCAAGGCGTATGGGTTTGGCTCGATGGTCATGTCGCTGCTGGGTTTCGATCATCAGGTCGCGACGTTCGCCTACCCGGGCGCGACGATGGGCGCGATGAGCGCCGCGGCGCTCAGCCGCGCGTCGCACGCCGGCGAGGACCTGTCGGCCAAGCTGCGCAACGCCGAATTGGAGGCCTCGTATCGGTCGGCCGAACACATGGGTTTCGACGAGCTCATCGACCCCCGCGAGACGCGCGACGCGCTGCTGGCCTCCTTGCAGCGCGGCCTGTCCAGCCGGCAGGCCGCCGCGGAACCCGTGGCGCGCACGGTCATCATGCCGTGAATTTCTCCCGGGCGCGAGCGCGCGTGTTTGTACACGACACGCCGGTGTAAGGCGTCATTTTGCGGACGCTCGCGGCGCTACCGGCGCACCCGGTAGGCGGCCACGACGGGCTCGAGTTCGTCGGGCGTCGCGCCGTGCATGATCACGGCGTCGGCCCCGTAGTCGAGCTCCTTGCGGATGCGCTCGACGCACTGGTCGGCCGACCCCGTGGCCGAGGGCTCCAGCCATTCGCCCGGAATCAGGGTCGCGATGTGCTCGATCTGGTCGGGTGTGGCCTTGTGATCGATTCCGCCCGCGATCGACGTCACCACGGGATCCGCCCGAAAGCGTTGCAGCACCGCGGGATCCCAGTCGTTCGTCCGCACCAACAGGTCGCCGTAGCCCTGCAGGTAGGTGGCCAGGCGCGCGACGGTCTTCTTCAGCCGCAGTTGTTCGGGAAGATGATCGCCGACGGTGGCGAAGCATGACCACACCCGCACGCTGGCGGGGTCGCGGCCCGCCTTTTCCGCGGCCGACTTGACCGTCTTGACGCACCGCTGCAGTGTCTCGGGGGTGAAGTAGGTGTGCAGTATGACGTCGTCGAAGACCCGGCCGCCGAGCGCGAGCGTGTTGGGCCCGAAGGCCACCAGCGCAAGGCGGATGTCCTCGTCGAAGTCCGGGTCGAGGAACAGGATGGGGTACGTCCCCATCGGGCCGTCGTGATTGAAGATCAGCTCGCCGTGCCACAGCCGACGCATGACCTGGGCCCAGTCCTCCATCTGCGCCGTAGTCACCGCCGGGATGCCGAACGCCCCATAGATGGCCGCGATGCCGCGGCCGATGCCCAGCGTGAACCGCCCGCCGGAGAGCCGATGCATGGTGGTCGCCCACGATCCGGTGATCAGCGGATGGCGGGTGTTGTGATTGGTTGCGGCGGTGGCGATTTGCATCCGGTTGGTCACCGCGCACGCCGCTCCGACGAGCGAGGACGCCTCCTTGACGTTCCAGCGCTCGGAGATGAAAGCGGTGCCGAAGCCCAGCTCCTCGCCGCGGCGGGCCTCGTCCATCAGGGTCGCCGGCCCCTCGCCGCCGGCGCCGGCCAGCAGGTAGTAGCCCAGCTCGTCAAGTGCCCGCTCGCTCAATTCCAAACCCCTTGCTTGTAACCGCAATTCCAGACCTCGGTGATCTTGCCGGCGACCACACGGAACACCTCGATGCTCGCCACGTTGGTTTCGCTCCCGTCCTTGGTGGTCATCGTCGAGTCGTAGACGATCGCGACGTGCTCGCCGTCGTCGCCGGCGAGCACGATGTTCAGCTCGAAGCGCAGCCTGTCGAACAGCTCCCACACGTCGGCGATCCGCTGCACCGCCTGCGCGTGGGTCAGCGTGTGCGCTTCGCCGACCTCGTGCCGAATGACGGTGTCGGCGAACAACTCCCCGGCCAGCTCGAGGTCGCGCTCGTTCCAGACCACCAGGTTGTAAAGCTCCACCACCTCACGGGCCGTGCGGGTCATCACCGGACCACCTCGCCCAGGAAGCGTTCGGTCACCTTGAGCACGCGCCGCGAGAAGATGTGACCGACGTGGCTGCCGTCGTACCAGTACAGCTGCCCGCCCCAGCGTTCCTGCAACGCTTCCGCGGGCTCGCGCATCGCCATGCGGTCATGCCACGCCCCGACGATGAGCCGGCGCTGCGGGGGCGGCGCGGGTTCGACGCGCAGCGGATCGATCACCGACGTCAGCTTCGAGACCTCCGGGGACCCGAGCAGCTCGCGGAACCCCGCGCGGGATTGCCCGAAGCGCCCCAGGTGCCGCGCGATCATCGCGTTGAGCCCCAGGATCGGGGTGTACAGCGCCACCGCGTCGACCTGCCGCTCGAGGTGGGACACCAGCGCGGCCACCGGGGTGCCCATCGAAATCCCCGCCACCACAACGGCGCTGGCCTGCGGCTGAACCCAACGCACTACCGCGCGGACCTCCGACACCGCGCGCATCATGCCCGCGACGTTGCCCAGCGGATCGGTGTCCGGGTAGGCCGGCCATTCGCCGCGCCGGCAACCGTGGCCGGGCTGCACCGGCATGGCGACGTTGAACCCCAGGCCGTGGTGGATCCGGCCGATCCGGGACAGCAACAGGTCCTCGGTGCCGCCCTGACCGGCGCCATGGACCCAGACCAGCCACGGCCGCGGGCCGCCCCGGTGCCGGCACACGTGCACCACCGCCCGCGCCGGGCCGCCCAGCCCGTCGGCCTGAAGCGTGGCCGGCAGCTTCGGATCGTGTTCGAACTTCATCCGCTCGTATGACAGGCCGGCGATTCGCCGCCGCCGCACCGAGGTGGGCCGCAACGGTTCCGGCTCGGCGTGCGCCCCGTCGATGCCCAGCGCCGACAATTCCTCGGCCGCCGCGGTGCACGCATCCAGCGGCCGCACCGCCGGGGGGCTCCCGTTCATCAGCGAAAAGCCGCTCAGCACAAGCTCGTCCAGCAGGACCTCACCGAATTGCCGCACCCCGCGCGGCGACGCCGGGGCCCAGCCGGTCGATTCGTTGAGACCGGCCACCGTGCGCGGCAGCAGCATGCCCAGCTCGCGGGTGATGTCGAGTGCGCGGCGCAGCATTAGGTCAGCTTGAAGCCGGTGTATCCGCCGGCCGCGATTTCGTCGCAGCGGCGGCGGTATTCGGGGATTCCGCCGGTATAGCCCATATACATCCGTTTCTTGCCGGGCACGTTGCCACCGTTGTACCAGGAGTTGCACGACGGGTGCACCAGCACCGTCGGCGCGACGAGCGCGGTGGCGTGGTCGATCCACTCCTGCTGAGCCGAAGCCAGCGCCTCGATGGTGCGGATTCCGTTGCCGCGCAAGTAGGTGATGCAATCGCCGATCCACTCCACGTGCTGCTCGAGCGCGGCCACGAAATTGGTGGTCGCGCTCGGACTGCCCGGGCCCTGGATCATGAACAGGTTCGGGAATCCCGCCACGGCCACACCGAGGTACGACAAGGGGCCCTCGGTGGCCCAGAACTCGGCGAGCGACATCGCGTCGCGGCCCCGGACATCGATGCGGCTGAGCGCGCCCGTCATGGCGTCGAAGCCGGTGGCATAGACGATGGCGTCGAGGTCGTACGACTCACGCTCGGTGCGGATGCCGGTCGCGGTGACCTCGCGGATCGGGGACTTGCGCAGGTCGACGAGCGTGACGTTGTCGCGGTTGAACGTTTGGTAGTAGCCGCAGTCGATGATGGGGCGCTTGCAGGCGAAGGGATGCTCGGGCACCAGGGCGGCCGCCGTGTCCGGATCCTCGACGATGCGGGCCACCGCCTCACCGTAGAGCTTGGCGGCCATCCGGTTGGCGTCGATGTCGAAGAAGACGTCGCCCCAGTTCAGCGCGCCCATCACCCCGCTCTCCTCGATGGCGCGCAGTTGCTCGTCGCGGGTCGCCGACTTCAGCGGCGGCCTGCCCAGCATCTCGAACAGCACCGAGAAGGCGCTCAGCCGCGCCGCGCCGATCGGGTGGGCCCGTTGCGCCGCCCGGATCTCGTCGTAGCGAGCCTTCATCTCGTCCAGTTCGCCCGGCACGAATTGCCGTACCTCCCAGGGCAGCGTGTATGCCGGCGAACGCTGAAACACGCAGAGCTGCAAAGCTTCCCGCGCTACGACGGGAATGAGCTGGACGCCGGTCGAGCCGGTGCCGATGACACCGACCCGCTTGCCGCTGAGATCGCAGCCCCCCTTGGGCCAGCGGCTGGTGAACAGCGACGCCCCGGTGAAGGTGTCCATTCCGGGGATGTCGGGTTCCAGCGGCACCGACAGGATGCCGGTCGCGGCGATGACGAACGGGGCTCGGAACGACTCGCCCGCCGCGGTCCGCACCACCCAGGCCGCGGTGTCTTCGTCGAAGGTCATCGCGACGACCTCGGTGTGGAACTGGATGTCGCGGCGAAGATCCAGCCGGTCGGCCACGAAGTTCAGGTAGGCCTCGATCTCGGGCTGAGCCGGCATCGACTCCGTCCACACCCATTCCCGCTGAATCTCGTCGGAGAAGCTGTAGGAGTACTCGATGCTTTCGATGTCGCAGCGGGCACCCGGGTACCGGTTGAACAGCCAGGTGCCCCCGACGTTTTCGGCCTTCTCCAGCACCCGGGCTCGGACGCCGAGCTGCCGCAGCCGATGCAGCATGTACAGGCCGGAGAAGCCGGCGCCGATGACCAGGGCGTCGAAGTGCGCGTCCTGTCCACCCACTGAGCAGCTCCTTGCCCCGAACCGGCCGAACTGCTGAAATCTATACTGTAATGAATTTAGTATCAATGAGTGCGGGAGGCGCCGGCGTGAAAGTGCCCTTTACCTGGAAGGTAACCGGGTGGTTCATGGTCGGGTGGTCGCCCGAATTCCCGATCGGCGAGGTGCGGCCGCTGCACTATTTCGGCGAAGACCTGGTGGCCTACCGCGACGAGCGAGGCGAATTGCACGTCCTGGAAGCGCACTGCAAACACCTCGGTGCCCACATCGGTCATGGCGGCAAGGTGGTGGGCGACTGCGTTGAGTGCCCGTTCCATGGGTGGCGATGGGGCCCGGACGGCACCAACCGATACATCCCGTACCAACCGGAGCGCCCGAACCGCGCGCTGCGGCTGCGGGTGTACCCCGTGCGCGAGCAGTACGACTGCGTGTTCATCTGGCATCAGCCGGACGGCAAAGAGCCCCAGTGGGAGATGCCCGACATCTTCAGGAAGTTCCCCCAATTCGAGACGGATCCGGCGGCGTATTACCGGGCGTATCCCGAGTTCTCCCGGCGCGCGGAGCGCGAGCCGGTGCATCCACAGATCGTGGCGGAGAACGCCCCGGACAGCGCCCATTTCGTGTACGTGCACCACGCGACGGTGACGCCGCGGGTGCTGGACTGGAAAATCGTCGAGCACGAATGGCAGTTCGTCGCGGGCTGGCCGGCCGGGCGCAGCGACGACCTCGAGGATCTGGCGTTGCGCTTCCACAGCCACCTGTTCGGCCTCGGCGGGGCGATCAGCGTCTTCGAGGGCGCGCAGAACCATCGGCTGATCTTCACCTGCACGCCCGTCGACGACGAGTGTTCGGACCTGTTCTATTCGATCTGGTGGCCGCGGGTCCCCGGCGATGCCTCCGACGTGCCGCAGGGCAAGCTGCGCGAGGTCATCGAAAAGCAGTTCCTGTCCACCGTCTTCGACGATCTGCAGATCTGGCGCTACCAGAGGTACGTCGAGCATCCGGCGCTGTCCAAGGTGGACGCGAAAGGGTATATGGCACTGCGCAAATGGGCGACCCAGTTCTACGAAGTGCCGGCATGACGGCACTGGAAGACCTCGCGGCCGCCGAGCACACCGCGATCGTCACCCAGGAGTGCCAGGGCGCGGTGATGGGCCCGAACGCCGGGCTGGGGATGCTGGCCGAGGAGGCACGCCGAGTCGCCCTGCCGAACATCGTGCGGCTGTTGCCCGCGGCCCGGGCGGCCGGGGTCCGCGTCGTGCACTGCCTGGTGCAGCGGCGCCCCGACGGGCTCGGCTCCAACCACAACGCCAAGATCTTCAGCCTGGGCCGAGGCCCAGAAAAAGGCCTGGTCGACATCACCCCCGGTACACCCGGGGCCGCCCTGCTGCCCGAATTGGGCCCCGAGCCAACCGATTTGGTCCTGAGCCGCTGGCACGGCGTCGGGCCGATGGGCGGCACCGACCTGGACGCGGTGCTGCGCAACCTGGGGGTTTCCACCATCGTCGTGGTAGGTGTTTCGCTGAACATCGCGATCCCCAACGTCGTCATGGATGCGGTCAACGCCGCCTACCGCGTCGTCCTGCCCAAGGACGCCGTCGCCGGCGTGCCCGCCGACTACGGCGCCGCCGTCATCGCCAACACGCTGTCGTTGCTCGCGACCATCACCACCACCGACGACCTGCTTCGGGCGTGGGAGCGCCCATGACCGAGACAGCGCCCGGGGTTCGCGGCGGCTTCCCCGAGATCAAGCCGGCCGAGCACGCGCCCGCCGGGCTGGGCCGATTCGTCGCCGCGATGCGCCGCCTGCAGGACCTCACCGTCTCCACCGACAGCTCGAGCTGGGACACCGCGGCCGAGCACGTCGAACGGGCGTGCGCGCTGCTGGACGGGCATCAGGTGCCCGAAGGCGCGGCGCCGGGCGGGCGGGTCCTCGAGTTGCCCGGGCTGGGGCACCCGTTGCTGCCGCCATGGCTGGTCACCGAATCCGGGCCGGGCGGCGTCACCATGGACGGGCACTTCTCCCGGGCCCACGTGGGCGGCAACAACGCCGTGCACGGCGGGATGATCCCCCTCTTCTACGACTGGCTGTTCGGGATGGTCGTCTCGACCGCGGGCTGCCCGCCCACCCGCACCGCCTTCCTGCACGTCGACTACCGCAACATCACCCCGATCGACGAGCCGCTGGCCGCCCGGCCCGGATTCGGTTACT
>NZ_LZIC01000027.1 GCF_001667185.1 Mycobacterium sp. 852002-50816_SCH5313054-b
CACCGGCGCCGCCCGTCGCGCCGGCGCCGCCCGTCCCGCCCGCGCCGCCGTTGCCGAACAGGCCGCCGGCCCCGCCCGCGCCGCCGGGCACCCCGGCGAGCGTGCTCGGCCCACCGTTGCCGCCGTCGCCGTAGAGCAGGCCACCCGGCCCGCCGGGCTGGCCCATCCCGGCGACGGTCGTCCCGTTGGCGCCGTTGCCGATCAGCGGGCGCCCCAGCAGCGCCTGGGTGGGCGCGTTCACCGCGCCCAGCAGGTCCTGCTCGAGGGTCTGCAACGGCGAGGCGTTGGCGGCCTCGGCGAGGCTATACGAGGCCCCGCCCGCGGCGACGGCCCGCACGAAGTCGCCGTGCAAATCCGCCACCTGGGCGCTGATCGCCTGGTATTCGGCGCCGTGGGCGCCCAGCAACGCCGCGACGGCCTTGGAGACCTCATCGGCGGCCGCCGCCAGCACCCCGGTCGTCGGAGCCGCCGCCGCCGTGGTGGCCGCGGCGATCGTCGAACCGATGCCCGCCAGATCCGCCGCCGCGGACTGGACCATTTCCGGCGCCGCGATCACGAACGACATGCCGCACCTCCCTAGGCGCTGGTCCCCGGGCCGATGTTTTGCGCCGGGCGGGTGCGCAGGTCGTGCACGTAATCCGCTGGTGCACCGGCGATTTCGGCGGCATCGGCCATCACGCCGAGATACCGAGCCGACGGCAGCCCACCCTCCCAGGCGTCGAGCACGTAAAGCCACGCCAGCGCGGGATCGGTGGTGGTGTCCGACGAGATGCGCTCCACCCGGCACCGGATCTTCTTGTGCACCCCGAACTCGGAACCCTCCCACCGGTCCAGGTTGACCTCGTCGGCCGGCGTCATGTCGTAGAGCACGACGAACACCTTCGAACCGGGGTCCTCGACGACCGTCGCGAGGGCGCCTTCCCAGCCGATGTCCTCGCCGCCGAACGTCAACCGCCACCCGTGCAGCCAGCCGGTTCCGGCCATCGGCGAGTGCGGCGCGCGCTTGAGCATCTGCTCGGGATCCATGTTCGACCCGTACGCGGCGTAGATCGGCACGGGGAAAGCTTAAACGTCGCCCGCTCGCGCGGTATTCACCCGAGCGTTTCGCGGGCTTCCGGCCGCGCAGATAGGTTAGGGCTTGTGGTGACCCGCATCGTGATCCTCGGTGGGGGGCCGGCCGGTTACGAAGCCGCACTGGTCGCCGCCACCTCACACCCCGACACAACCCACGTCACCGTGATCGACTCCGACGGGGTCGGCGGGGCGGCCGTGCTGGACGACTGCGTGCCGTCCAAGACGTTCATCGCGTCCACCGGGCTGCGCACCGAACTGCGCCGCGCCCCGCGGCTGGGCTTCGACATCGACATCGAAGACGCCAAGATCTCGCTGCCGCAGATCCACGCCCGGGTGCGGACGCTGGCCGTCGAGCAGTCGGCAGATATCACCGCCCAGCTGATCGCCGTGGGCGTGCAGGTGGTCGCGGGCCGCGGCGAGCTGATCGACCCGACGCCCGGCCTGGCCAAGCACCGCATCAGGGCCACCGCCGCCGACGGCACGACCAGTGAGCACGAGGCCGACGTCGTGCTGATCGCCACCGGCGCCAGCCCGCGGATCCTGCCGTCGGCCCAGCCCGACGGCGAACGCATCCTGACCTGGCGGCAGCTCTACGACCTGGAGGCGCTGCCCGAGCACCTGGTCGTGGTGGGCTCCGGGGTCACCGGCGCCGAGTTCGTCAGCGCCTACACCGAGCTGGGCGTCCCGGTGACCGTGGCGGCCAGCCGCGACCGGGTGCTGCCCTACGAGGACGCCGATGCGGCGCTCGTCCTGGAGGAGTCGTTCTCCGAACGGGGCGTCAAGCTGATCAAGAATGCCCGCGCCGAATCGGTCACCCGCACCGATGCCGGGGTGCTGGTCACCATGACCGACGGGCGCACCGTCGAGGGCAGCCACGCCCTGATGACCATCGGCTCGGTCCCCAACACCGGTGGCCTGGGGCTGGAACGGGTCGGCATCGAGCTGGGGCGCGGCGATTACCTGCGGGTCGACCGGGTTTCGCGCACCTCGGTGCCCGGCATCTATGCCGCGGGGGACTGCACGGGGCTGCTGCTGTTGGCGTCCGTCGCGGCCATGCAGGGCCGGATCGCGATGTATCACGCGCTGGGCGAGGGCGTCAGCCCGATCCGGCTGCGCACGGTGGCGGCGACCGTGTTCACCAGGCCGGAGATCGCCGCCGTCGGGGTGCCGCAGTCGATGATCGACGACGGTTCGGTGCCGGCGCGGACGATCATGCTGCCGCTGCGGACCAACGCGCGGGCGAAGATGTCGGGCCTGCGGCAAGGGTTCGTCAAGATGTTCTGTCGCAAGTCCACCGGTGTGGTGATCGGCGGCGTGGTGGTGGCGCCGATCGCCTCCGAGCTGATCCTGCCGATCGCGGTGGCCGTGCAAAACCGCATCACCGTCAACGAACTGGCGCAGACGCTGGCCGTTTACCCGTCGTTGTCCGGTTCGATCACCGAGGCCGCGCGCCGGCTGATGGCCCACGACGATCTGGATTAGGGCTTAGCCTGGGAACCGCACGCCTACCGACGAGTAACCGGACAGGAGCCCCCGCAGTGAGCGACCCGATCGACGCGCTGGGACCGCAGCAACGCACGCTGGCCTGGGAGCGGCTGGGCGCCGAGCAGTTCGACGTGGTGGTCATCGGCGGCGGCGTGGTGGGTTCGGGGTGCGCGCTGGACGCCGCCACGCGCGGGCTCAAGGTGGCGCTGGTCGAGGCGCGCGATTTCGCGTCGGGCACCTCCAGCCGGTCGTCGAAGATGTTCCACGGCGGGCTGCGCTATCTCGAGCAGCTGGAGTTCGGCCTGGTCCGCGAGGCGCTGCACGAGCGCGAGCTGTCGCTCACCAAGCTGGCGCCGCACCTGGTCAAGCCGATGCCGTTCCTGTTCCCGCTGACCCATCGGGTCTGGGAACGCCCCTACACCGCCGCCGGCATCTTCCTTTACGACCGCCTGGGCGGCGCAAAATCCGTTCCCGCGCAAAAGCATTTGACCCGGGCCGGCGCCCTGCGATTGAGCCCCGGCCTCAAGCGCACCTCGCTGATCGGCGGGATTCGCTACTACGACACCGTCGTCGACGACGCCCGCCACACGATGACGGTCGCGCGCACCGCGGCGCACTACGGCGCGGTGGTGCGGTCCTCCACCCAGGTGGTCGCGCTGGTGCGCGAGGGCGATCGGGTGACCGGGGTGCGGGTCCGCGACTCCGAGAACGGCGCGGTCACCGAGGTCCGCGGCCACGTCGTGGTCAACGCGACCGGGGTGTGGACCGACGAGATCCAGGCGCTGTCCAAGCAGCGCGGGCGGTTTCAGGTCCGCGCGTCCAAGGGCGTGCACGTCGTGGTGCCGCGGGACCGCATCGTCAGCGACGTCGCGATCATCCTGCGCACCGAGAAGTCGGTGATGTTCGTCATACCGTGGGGCAGCCACTGGATCATCGGGACCACCGACACCGACTGGAACCTCGACCTGGCCCATCCCGCGGCCACCAAGGCCGACATCGACTACATCCTGGGGACCGTCAACACCGTGCTGGCCACGCCGCTGACGCACGCCGACATCGACGGCGTGTACGCCGGGCTGCGCCCGCTGCTGGCGGGTGAGAGCGAGGAAACCTCCAAGCTGTCCCGCGAGCACGCCGTGGCGGTGCCCGCCCCCGGGCTGGTCGCGATCGCCGGGGGGAAGTACACCACCTACCGGGTGATGGCCGCCGACGCGATCGACGCCGCGGCCCAGTTCGTTCCGGCCCGGGTGGCGCCGTCGATCACCGAGAAGGTCAGCCTGCTGGGCGCCGACGGGTACTTCGCGCTGGTCAACCAGGTCGAGCACGTCGGGACGGGCAAGGGTTTGCATCCGTACCGCGTGCGCCACCTGCTGGACCGCTACGGCTCGCTGATCGGCGAGGTGCTGGAGCTGGCGGCCGAAACCCCCGATCTGCTCAGCCCGATCAAGGAGACGCCGGGCTATCTGCGGGTGGAGGCGCTCTACGCCGCCACCACCGAGGGGGCCCTGCATCTGGAGGACATCCTGGCCCGCCGGACGCGCATATCCATCGAGTACCCGCACCGCGGCGTCGACTGCGCCCGCGAGGTGGCCGAGGTGGTGGCGCCGGTGCTGGGCTGGACGGCCGAGGACGTCGACCGCGAGGTGGCCAACTACACCGCGCGGGTGGAGGCCGAGGTGCTCTCGCAGGCCCAGCCCGACGACGTGTCGGCCGACGAGTTGCGGGCCAGCGCGCCCGAGGCGCGCGCCGAACTCCTCGAGCCGGTGCCGCTGAGTTGAGGCGACATTGAGGCGCGCGCCGCTTCCCGTGCGCGACGGGCTGGGCCCGGCGCGGGTGCGGCTGCGGGGCGGCCCGGTGCTGGCCGAGCTGACCGACCGGTTCGGCGCGCCCGCCCGCTCGAAGGTGCTGGCCGGGGAGGTGGTCGACGCCGACGGCGCGGTGGTCGACGACGCGACGGTGCTGGGAGCCGGGTCGTTCGTCTACCTCTACCGCGAGCTGCCCGACGAGGTCCCGGTGCCCTTCGAGATTGCCCTGCTCCATCGCGACGACGACATCGTCGTCGTCGACAAGCCGCACTTCTTGGCCACCATGCCCCGCGGCCGGCACGTGGCGCAGACCGCGCTGGTGCGGCTGCGCCGGAAGCTGGGATTGCCCGAGCTGAGCCCCGCGCACCGGCTGGACCGGCTGACGGCCGGGGTGCTGCTGTTCACCACGCGGCACGAGGTGCGCGGCGCCTACCAGACGCTGTTTTCCCGGGGGGTGGTGCGCAAGACCTACCTGGCCCGCGCGGCCGTCGACCCCGATCTGGTTCTTCCGCGGGTGGTGCGCAGCCGGATCGTCAAGCGCCGGGGCGTTTTGCAGGCCGCCTGCGAGCCCGGCGTGGCGAATGCGCAGACACTGGTGGAACTCGTTTCCCAAGAAGGCCTGTACCGGCTGACCCCGCGCACCGGACGCACCCATCAGCTGCGGGTGCACATGGCCTCGCTCGGGCTCCCGATCGAGGGTGATCCGTTGTATCCCAACGTGATCGACGTTGCGGCCGATGACTTCAGCACGCCGCTGCGGTTGCTGGCGCAGCGCATCGGGTTCGACGATCCGCTGTCCGGTGTGCGCCGCGAGTTCGTCAGCCGGCGGCCCGGCCCGTAACAGTATCTCGGGCGGTGCGACGCATCCCGAACGGAGCCAACGACACCGATACCGCGCCGCCGCGCTATTTGACATACGGGTTCCTACCGGCCCGGTTCATGCCCTCGCCGCTGGACTGGAATCAGCACCGGCGCAGCCGGATTAAGCGGACGTCGTCGAGAGCACCAACACAACCCGCCCGCTGCCTGGGTTTAGAGGCGCTAATGCCGCGGTAGCCAGAGTCGCCGAAAACGGGTGGACGTGACAGTCGTGTAGGCCGGGGAGGCTAAGAGGACAGCCAGACCGGCGGAGACAACGCCGGTCACCCAACGGCCATGCGACAGCCCGGACCCTCTCTTACGCGCGGAACCGCAGCATAAAGCTGTATTCAGGGAGGACATCGGATGCCGCTCGCAAGGGTGTGGCAGACGTCTTGGCGGATTCTTGAAGCGGCATGATGCACCGCACGGCGGGCGGGCGAGGCTTTAGCGCCGAGCCCGACCGATGCCATGTGGGAAGACCAAGCGCTGCGGTCTAGGTTGCCACAACCGCCATGCCCGCATAGCCCGCCACAACACTCCCACCGGGACAGCATCGCCGCCCGACGACCCGGCCCTGCACCGCACCCCGCTTCTCGCCGCGTGAATACGGCGGGACCGGGTAGCCCGCGATCATGGACATCACCGTCACCTTTGTGGGCAACGCCACCACGTTGATCAGCGCCGGCGGGCTGACGCTGTTGACCGATCCGAATTTCCTGCACCGGGGGCAGCGCGCCTATCTGGGATACGGGTTGGTGTCCAAGAGGCTCCGGGAACCGGCGTTGAATATCGACGAGCTTCCGCCGGTCGACGCCGTGGTGCTGTCGCACCTGCACGGTGATCACTGGGATCGGGTGTCGCAGCGGGGCCTCGATCATGGGCTGCCGATCGTCACCACCCCGCACGCGGCAAAGCGGCTGCACCACCGCGGCTTCGGCCACGCACTGGGCTTGTCGACGTGGCAGCGACACACGATCACCAAGGGCGGCAACACCGTTCACCTCACGTCGCTGCCGGGACGTCACGCGCCGGTGTGGAGCCATCGGCTGCTGCCGCCGGTGATGGGCACCATGCTGGAATTCGTTTCCGCCGACCGCACCGTGCGTCGGCTCTACGTGTCCGGCGACACCCTGCTCGTCGAGGAGCTCGACGAGATTCCCGTGCGCTTCGACTCGATCGACGCCGGCGTGCTGCACCTGGGCGGGACGCGGCTGCCGGCGGGCCGGCGGCTGCCGTTCGGGCTGACGGTAACCATGGACGGCCGCCAGGGCGCCGAACTGGTGGCAAAGCTCGCGCTGCCCAAAATGATCCCCGTCCACTTCGACGACTACGGCGTGTTCGCGTCGGCGCTGGCCGACTTCGTCGCGGAGATGCGGCACCGCGGCATGGGCGATCGAATCATCGAATTGGACCGCGGCGCCTCGGCGACCGTATGAGGCGCGCGGGGCCGCCTAGCTGCTGATTTACTTCGCTGGCTAACCTCGTCGGTATATCGTTCGTCTCATCCGGTACTCGAACGAGGAGAGATCTGGGGGCCCGCGCGTGAGGCGTCGACGTGCAGTGTTTCAGCGGCGGTCGTGGCGTCGTCAACGCGACTTTCCTGGGTCGTTGCCCGCATAGGGGATGTGAATGTGATGGATTTTCTAGCGCTGCCCCCCGAGGTGACCTCGGCGCTCGTCCACTCCGGACCTGGCGCGGGCTCGTTGATCGAAGCGTCCGCCGCTTGGCAGCGCCTGACCACCGAATTGGAGAACTCGGCCGGCACCTACACGTCGGCGTTGTCCACGCTGAGTGAGTCGTGGAAGGGTCCGTCGTCGGCGGCCATGGTCGACGCCGTCCAGCCCTACGTCACCTGGCTGCGCACCACCGCGCAGCAATCCCAGCAGCTGGCCGACGCGACCCAGGCCGCCGCTTCGGCGTTCAACTCCGCGCAAGCGACCGTGGTGCAGCCCGCGGCGGTCGCGGCCAACCGGACGCGGCTGTCACAGCTGGTGGCCACCAACGCGTTCGGCCGCAATCTCCCGGCCATCGCCGCAACCGAAGACCAGTACCAGGCCATGTGGGCGACCAACTCCGCGGCGCTGACCCGCTATCAGGCGGCGACGACGCAGGCGCTCGACCTGCAGCAGTTCCTGTCGCCGCCCGCGATCACCGATCCGGCCGGGACGGCCGCTCAGGCCACCGCCACGTCCGCCGCGGCCGGCACGCCGGCCCAGTCAATCTTGGACAGCATCTTGGCCCCAAACACCAACGCGACGGGGATGGGGTTGGCCGGGCTGTTGAACCTGTTCTCCGGCAGCGCCCAGTCATCGTTCGGGTCCTGGTTGAACTCCAACCTGGTCACCACCGGCATCATCAACTCCACCTTCTCTTCGGGCTTCCCCATCAACCTGCTCAGCTATCTCGCGCAGAGCAGTTCGGCCCAGGCGTTGCAAAGCGTGGGCGGTGACATCGGCCAGGGCCTCTCGGAGGGCGAGTCGGCGCTGGGAGCGGCGGCCAATTTGTCCGGCGCGGTCGGGGCGGCACCCACCGGGGCATTGGGCGTGGGCGTGTCGGTAGGCAAGCTGACCGCGCCGCCCGCCGTGGTGGGGCTGCTGCCCGCCTCGCAAACGCCGGTCCAACTCGCCTCGGCCGCATCCCCTTTGGACGGCGTGGACGCCGGATTCCCCATGCTTCCGCCGTTGATGCCACCGCCCATCTCGGCGGGCAGTGGCTGGCGCAAGCGGAAGCAGCCAAACCCAGCAGAACTTCAAGTTGGCGCGGAGGTCAAGGGGAAAGTGATGCGCCCACCGCCGTCGGCGGGATGAGGGCCGACACCGAAATGACCGGTACCGCAACGCATTTCGGAATCACCGCGAGAGGCGACACTTCGCGCTCAGCCAACCCACGCTATCTCCGCGGGTGAAGTCATGGATTTTGGGATATTGCCACCCGAAATCACCGCGGCGCTGATCCACTCCGGCCCCGGTGCCGGGTCATGGGTCGAGGCTTCCGGCGTGTGGCAGCAGCTGGCCATGGAGTTGGAGGATTCTCTCCCTGGTTACGGCTCGGTGTTGTCGTCGTTGGCCGACGCCTGGGGTGGCCCGTCGTCGATGGCGATGATCGAGGCTGTCGCGCCCTACCTCGCCTGGGTGCGCACGACCGCGCAGCAGTGTGAGCGGCTGGCCTCGTCGGCACGGGCCGCCGCGGCGGCGTTCGAACTAGCCAGCCGAACGATGGTGCTTCCCATAGAAGTCAGTGCCAACCGGACGCGGCTGGCAGAGTTGTTGGCCACCAACTGGTTCGGCAGCAACCTTCCGGCAATCGCCACAACCGAAGACGCGTACGAGGGCATGTGGCTCAACAATTCGGCGGCCATGTACCGCTATCAGGCGGCCGCGACACGAGCTCTCGCGCTGCCTCAGTTCTCTTCGCCGCCAGCGATTGCCAGTGCAACCACGGCCGCCGCCCCAGCCGGCGCCGTGCCCACTGCCGCCGCTAGCACCTCGGCGACCTCGATATTGCAGAGCATCTTGGCCCCCAACACCAACGCGACGGGGATGGGGTTGGCCGGGCTATTGAACCTGTTCTCAGGCAGTTCCCAATCCTCGTTGGGGTCGTTCTTGAACTCCAACCTCGTGGACAACGGCGTCCTCAACTCGATCTTCGGCTCGGGTTTCCCCATCAACCTGCTCAGCTACGTGGCGCAGCTGAACACCGCCCAGGCGTTGCAGGGCGTGGGCGGCGACGTGGGCCAGGGCCTGGCGGAGGGCGAGGCGGCCTTGGGAGGGGCGGCGGCCAACCTGTCCGGTGCGGTCGGCGGATCGGCGGCGCCCGCGGGGGCGATCGGCGTCGGCGTTTCGATGGGCGGGCTGACTATGCCGCCCGCCGTCGTGCGGATGTTGGCCGCCTCGCAAACGCCGGTGCAGCTCGCGGCCGCAGTGTCGCCGCTCGCCGCCAACGAATCGGGGTTCCCCTTCATGCCGCCGCCGATGATGCCGCCGGTTGTGCCGCGCAAAAAGGGCAAGGGCGGCAAATACGACGACATCGAGATCGGGCTGGAGATCAAGGGGACCTTCATGACCCGGCCCCCCTCAGCGGGATGACCCCTCGGGCTTGGCGGGCTCGTCCTCGGCCAGCGTGAAGTAGTTCTCCTCCTCCTGCAGAAAGTGCAGGCGCAGCAGCGCGTACAGCCCGTACAGGCAGGCGAGCAGGTCGTCGACCTGGTCCGGTGCGATGGAGCCGCCGCTTTGGGCCAGCGCCAGGTGTGCGCCGATCCGGTCCGACAGCCGTTGTATCTCGGCGTGCGTCCGGCTCATGGTGGCGGTCGCCTCGCCGGTGCCCAACGGATGGGCCAGGGCGGGATAGAGCTGGGTTTCCTCCGCGCGTTCGTGGGGCAGGATGCGGTCCACGAGCAGGCCGTGGGCGCGCGTAACCGCCTGCAGCGCAACCGGATCCGGCGCTTCGGCCAGGCGGTCGGCCGCCTCGCGCAACAGGCCGATGGTGTCGCGCAGTTCGTCGTGTTCGGCGTCGAAGCGGCGCAACATCCGTTCGGTTTGCGCGGGCAGGTCGACCTCGAGGGACGGGTTGCCGCGCAGGGCCCGCAGCGCGTTACCGATCACGGCGACGTCGATGCCCTCCTGCAGCAGCGCGCCGGCGGCCGGCGGCAGCCAGCCGAGAGCGGCGACGGCCATCGCGGCCAGCGACAGACCCATGCCCACGACCGCGCTCTGCACGGCGATGCGCCGCGACCACCGCGCGATGTCCATCGCGTCCGCGAGCCGCTCCAGCCGATCGGTGGTCAACACGATGTCGGCGGCTTCCGAGGAGGCGGTGGCGCCGCGCGCGCCCATCGCGACGCCGACGCCGGCCGCGGCCAGCGCGGGGGCGTCGTTCACCCCGTCGCCGACCATCACGGTGACCGCGCGGCCCTGTTCGGCGCGCACGGCGGCGACCTTGTCGGCCGGGCTCTGCTCGGCGTAGACGTCGTCTAGCCCCAGGACGGCGGCGACCTCGCGGGCGGGCTCGGCGCGGTCGCCGGTGAGCATCACCAACCGCTGCAGCCCGGCGCCGCGCAACCGGCGCACGGTGCGCGGCGCGTGGCGGCGCAACGGGTCGCGCAGCAGCACCGCGCCGACGGGTCGCCCGTCGAGGCAGACCCAGGCGATCGCGGCGGTGTCCAGCAGGGCGCGGTTCACCGCGGCGCGGGCCCACTCCGTGGACGTGTCGCCGCCGAGTTTGCCGACGTAGACGCGCTGGTCGCCCACGGTGGCGGTGACACCCCGCCCGGGTTTCTCGACCACCGCGGTGGGTAGCGAGAGCCGCAGGCCGCGGGCGAGCGCCTCGGTGACGATCGCCTCGGCGAGCACGTGCGGGGACAGCTGATCCACCGACGCCGCCAGCCGCAGGATGTCGATGGCGTCGCGCCCCGGCGCGGCCGCCACGTCGATGACGACCGGGCGCCCCATCGTCAGCGTGCCCGTCTTGTCCATCACCAAAGTCGTTGCGTGCCCGAGGTTTTCGAGCGCCGCCCCGCCGCGGACCACCACGCCCCGCCGCGACGCCCTCGACAGCCCGGACACGATCGCCACCGGGGCGGCAAGCAGCAGCGGGCACGGCGTCGCCACCACCAGCACGGCGACGGCCCGCACCGCCGACCCGCTGGCCAGCCACGCCCCGCCGGCGACCAGCACGGCCAACGGCAAGAACCACGCCGCGTAGCGGTCGGCCAGCCGCACCACCGGCGCGTTCTCGGCCCCGGCCTGCGCGGCCAGCCGCACGATCTGGGCGTAGGTGCTGTCTTCGGCCGTGGCGGTGGCGCGCATGTCGAACGCCCCGCCGGCGTTGACCACCCCGCTGCGCACCGGTTCGCCGACACCGCGCTCCACCTGCAGCGGTTCGCCGGTCAGTGCCGACTCGTCGAGCACCGCGGTCGCGCCTGCGACACGCCCGTCCACGGGCACCACCTCGCCGGGGCCGACGACCAGCAGGTCGTCGATCGCCACGTCGGCCAGGTCGATCGTGCTGACCGTCGAGCCGACGCGGCGGCGGGCGAACCGCGGGGCGTGTTCGAGCAGGGCCCGCAGGTCGTGGGACGCGCGACGCTGCGCCGCGGCCTCCAGCGCCCGGCCACCGGCCAGCATCACGGCGATCAGCGCACCGGCGAGGTACTCGCCGACCAGCAGCGTCCCGACCAGCGACAGCACCGCGATGAGGTCGACCCCGAACCGGCCGCGGCGCAGCGCCGCCAGCACCCACACCGTCGCCGGAACCAGGGCCGCCACCGTCCCCGCGATCCAGCACGCGTCGGCGACGTCGCGCGCGCCGGCCAGCCAGGCGATCCCGCCCGATGCCAACGCACCGACGCTGAGCGCCACCAAAACCGCAAATCCCTTGCCGCCCACACCGTTCCCTTCGGCAATACAGGCCTTGCCGCCAGCGTGAACCGCATTCGCCGGGCTGGCTAGGGCCGGGTGTCACATCACTGGCACATTGTGAGGCCAGGAATTGCGATTACCACCGCCACTTGAATTGAGGACTGAGGTCACTAGAAAGGGCGGGCAAGTTCCGGTGAACATTGCTGGCGTGACCGATTTGCCTGCCCCGACTTCCGCGGGTGCCATGCCGATTTCCACCCTCATCGGCGAGCCGGTGGCGACGACACCCGGCCCGCGGCGCTGCTGAGCGAGCGCGACATCGTTCGGGTGGTGGCCCGCGGGGAAAACCCGGCCAGGGTTGCGGCCGCCGACGTGGCCAGCACCAAGCTGGTGTGGTGTGACGCGGCCGCGACGGTCGATCAGGTGTCGGCCCGGATGATGGATCACTACATCCGCCACGTCCTGGTGGAGCACGACGGGGCGCTGGTCGGCATCGTCTCGGCCCGCGACCTGCTGGGCGTCTACACCGCCTACGGCGTCGGCGCCGACGCCGATATCTAGCCGGCGGCCGACCCCGCGGTTGCCGCGCGGGACTCGATCATGCGGTTGCGAACGATGTGTTCGACGAGGATCGGAACGAAGGTCTGCACGGGCGCGTCGACGAACTGGTGGGCGGCCTGCTCACACCAGTCTTTGATCTGGGCGGCTCGCCGCTCGTCGCCAAGCCCCTCGTGGCGGGCCAGCTTGTCCGCGACCTCGGCTACGGACCGCGCGACCGCGGAACGGCTGGCCGGCACCTCGAGGTCGGCGGTTACCCCGGCCCGTTGCAGCGCGAGGTGGGCGGCCTCCTCGCCGGTGTCCGGACCGATCACATGCAACGTGATGTGACGACCGTCCTCGCCGAACAGGATGACACTGGTCGGCTCGTCGCTGGTGAAACCCAGCAATTCAACGGCGTGCCCGGCGATCTCGACCTGCGGTGGCGTCTCGTGCCAACCGTTGCGGCGGTAACCCACCATCACGACCCGTCCGAGCCGGTCGGACAGCGACGCCACCAAGTCCGGTAGTTCGTCGCCGAGGTTGGTCGAGCGCGGCCACCAGGCCCCGTCGACGTGTTCCGACGCAGACCGATAGGGCTTGAGCCCCAACCGATTTTCGTGCTCCATCGCGATCAGGGTACGGGCAACGCGACCCGCTCGCGACTCGAACGCCACGGGTGGCCGCCGTGTGTCCCGCACATGAACGGCAGGTAGCGCCAATCAATTTGGGATCGCCGGCAGCGCCGCAGACGACTTAAGCCCCTAACGCGTCGGCTCGGTCCCGGCGATGATTGGCGTGCGGCCGCGCGGGCTTAGGAGGTTGTGTGACCAGTGTGCTGGATTCGGCGGCGCCGACGGCCAATCAGGTCGCCGGCGCTCCCGTAGCGCAGGTACTGGAATGGCTGGACAGTTCGGCCGGTGGTCTGTCGAGCGCCGAGGCCGCCGCCCGGCTGGCGCGGCACGGCCCGAACGCGGTGCGCACGCACCACGTCAACGCGCTTGCGGTCTTGGGCCGCCAGCTGCGCAGCGCGGTACTCATCCTGCTGGCCGGCACCGCGATCGTCTCGTACTTCCTGGGCGACAGCATGCAGGCGGTCATCATCGGCATAATCCTCGCCGCCAGCATCGGTCTGGGCTTCGTCAACGAATACCGCGCCGAGCACGCCGCCGCCGAGTTGCACGGACGGGTGCACCACAACGCGCTGGTGCGCCGCGACTCGACGTTCGTCTCGGTCGCTGTCACCGACCTGGTTCCCGGCGACGTCATCCGGCTGTCGTTGGGCGAGGCCGTGCCCGCCGACGTCCGCCTGATCGACGTCACCGGCCTGGAATGCAACGAGAGCATCCTGACCGGGGAGTCGATGGGCTCGGAGAAATCGCCCGAGGCGGTGCCCGCCGGCGCCGGGCTGGCCGAATCGGCGGACCTGGCGTTCATGGGCACCATCGTCAGCGCCGGGGAGGGCACCGGCGTGGTGTACGCCACCGGTAAGAACGCCGAATTCGGACGCATCGCAGCGGGTTTGGACAAACGCCAGCCCGAAACCGACTTCCAGGTGGGGCTGCGCAAGTTCTCCTACCTGCTGCTGCAGGTCGCGATCGCGCTGATGGTCGTCATCCTGGCCAGCAACCTGCTGCTGGCCAAGCCGATCATCGATTCGGTGCTGTTCTCGCTGGCGATCGCGGTCGGAATCACCCCGCAGCTGCTGCCCGCCGTGGTCAGCACCAGCCTGGCGACGGGGTCGCGGCAGCTGGCCAAGGCCAAGGTCCTCGTCAAGCGCCTGGTGTGCATCGAGGACCTGGGCGACATCGACATCCTGATCACCGACAAGACCGGCACCCTGACCGAGGGCCGGATCCGCCTGGTCGACGCGATCGACCCCGCCGGCGCGCCCGCCGAACCGGTCCGGCGGCTCGGGCTGCTGGCCACCGACGTCGACCTGGAATCCGGTGGCCTGAGCGCCAATCCGCTCGACGCCGCGCTCTGGGAGTCCCCCCGGCCGCGGCAGCTGGTGGGCGGGGCGGTGCGCCGGGTTGCGACGCTCCCCTTCGACCACGTGCGCCGCGCGTCGTCGGTGTTGGTCGACGACAACGGCATGCGCCTGCTCGTGGTCAAGGGCGCGCCCGAGCAGGTGCTGGACCGCTGCCGGGGCACGGCCGCGGTCGCGCAGGAGACCCTCGCGGGCCTGTTTGCCGCCGGGCGCCGGGTGGTCGCCGTCGGCACCCGGCCCGCCGCCGAGCTGACCAGGATCACCGCCGACGACGAACGCGACCTGACGCTGGCCGGCTTTCTGGTCTTCGCCGACGAACCCAAAGCCGCGGCGCGCCAATCCCTGTCACGGCTGGCGGCACTGGGCATCGAACTCAAGATCGCCACCGGCGACAACGCGCGGGTCGCCGAAAAGGTCTGCGCGGACCTCGCTTTGGCGTCCAAGGGCACCGTCACCGGAGCCGAGCTCGAGCCCCTCGACGACGACGGGTTCGTCGAGGCGGCGCAAAACCACACCATCTTCGCCCGCATCTCGCCCGAGCAGAAGGCGCGGCTGATCGTCGCGCTGCGCCGCAACGGGCGGTCGGTCGGCTTCCTCGGCGACGGCGTCAACGACGCGCTGGCCCTGCACGCCGCCGACGTGGGGATCTCGGTCGACGGCGCCACCGACGTCGCGAAGGACGCGGCCGACGTGGTCCTGCTGGAAAAGGACCTGGGCGTGCTGGCCACCGGCGTCGCCGAGGGCCGGCGAATCTTCGCCAACACCATCAAGTACGTGCTGATGGGCACCTCGAGCAACTTCGGCAACATGTTCAGCGCGGCCGCCGCCTCGGCGCTGCTGCCCTTCCTGCCGATGCTGCCCAGCCAGATCCTGCTGAACAACCTGCTCTACGACAGCTCGCAACTGGCGATCCCGACCGACCGGGTCGACGAAGAGCAGCTGCAGGCGCCGTCGCACTGGAACATCGCCTTCATCCGCCGGTTCATGCTGATCTTCGGCCCGATCAGCTCGCTGTTCGACTTCCTGACGTTCGGGTTGATGCTGGGCGTGCTGCACGCCGGCTCCATCGAGTTCCGCACCGGTTGGTTCGTGGAATCGCTTGCGACGCAAACGCTGATCATCTTCGCGATCCGCACGCGGATGGTGCCGTTCTTCCGCAGCCGGCCGAGCGTTCAGCTCGCGATCACCAGTCTCACGGTGGTCGCGGTGGGCGTGGTGCTGACGATTTCGCCCCTGGCCCACACCCTCGGCTTCACGCCGCTGCCGTGGCCGTTCTTCGCCGTGCTGGGCGGCTTCGTCGCGATCTATCTGGTCCTGGTGGAACTCGCCAAGCTGATGTTCTACGCGGAGCCGATGAATCACACCGGGCAGCCGCGGCGCACCCGCGGGGACGCCCATCGCATCCGGCGCCGCGCCGCGCGCTTCCACTACATCAACGGCGTTTCGCCCCGCACGCGGCAGGCGCGGACGTAATGTCCCCACTCATGAGCGAAGAGCACACGCTGGTCATCGTCGCCGGTTACCAGGATCTCGACTCGGCCCGCCGGGACTTCGACACCCTCACCGCGGCGACCAAAGCCAAGGACCTCCCGCTGCGGGGCGCGGTGCTGGTCGGCAAGGACGCCGACGGCAATCCCGTCCTGGTGGACACCGGCAATCGGCTCGGCCGCCGGGGCGCCGCCTGGGGGGCCGGCGCGGGCCTGGCCGTCGGCCTGTTCTCGCCGGCGCTGCTGGCCTCCGCCGCGGTCGGCGCGGCCGCGGGCGCGTTGGCGGGCACCTTCGCCAACCACCGGATCAAGAGCGGGCTGGCCGACAAGATCGGCCAGGCGCTGGCCGCCGGCAGCGGCCTGGTCATCGCCGTGACGCCCGCGGGCGGCCGGCTGGCCGTCGAGCAGGCGTTGGGCGGCTCGCCGATGAAATCGGTTGCCGAGCTGAGCAGGTCCACGCTGCGAAGCCTCGGCGCGGCGCTGGAAGAGGCGATGGGCAAGTTCAACCCCGACCGGACCCGGCTGCCGCTGCCGCAACGCGGCTTCGGCGGCACCATCGGTCGCACCATGGCGGACTCCGTCGGCGACTGGACGATCGTTCCCGGGGCGAAAGCGCCCGAGGGCGCCCCGAACGTGCTGATCGTGCTCATCGACGACGCCGGGTTCGGCGGCCCGGACACCTTCGGCGGTGCCATCCGCACCCCGACGCTGACCCGGGTGGCGCAAAGTGGGCTGACCTACAACCGCTTTCATGTCACCGCGGTGTGTTCGCCGACCCGGGCGGCGCTGCTGACCGGGCGCAACCACCACCGGGTGGGCTTCGGCTCGGTCTGCGAGTTCCCGGGACCCTTCCCGGGCTACTCGTCGGTCAAACCGCGCAGCTGCGCCGCCCTCCCACGTATCCTGCGCGACAACGGTTACGTCACAGGCGGTTTCGGCAAGTGGCACCTGACCCCCGACAACGTCCAGGGGGCGGCCGGACCGTTCGAAAACTGGCCGCTGGGCTGGGGCTTCGACCACTTCTGGGGCTTTTTGACCGGGGCCGCGGGTCAGTACGACCCCATCATCACCCAGGACAACACGGTGATCGGGGTGCCGCAGGGTAAGGACGGCAAGCCCTACTACTTCCCCGACGACCTCACCGACAAGGCCGTCGAGTGGCTGCACACCGTGCGGGCCCAGGATGCCGAGAAGCCGTGGCTGATGTACTACTCCACCGGCGCGACCCACGCCCCGCACCATGTATTCAAAGAATGGGCGGATAGGTACCGCGGCCAGTTCGACGACGGCTGGGACGTCTACCGGCGCAAGACATTCGAGCGGCAAAAGGA
Organism: Mycobacterium sp. 852002-50816_SCH5313054-b; assembly: GCF_001667185.1. Classification (GTDB taxonomy): domain Bacteria; phylum Actinomycetota; class Actinomycetes; order Mycobacteriales; family Mycobacteriaceae; genus Mycobacterium. The sequence goes on from NZ_LZIC01000027.1 coordinate 16,927, forward strand.
GCTCGGGGTCATTCCGACCGACACCGAGCTCACCGAGCGGCCCGACCTGTTCCCCGCGTGGGACAGCTTGTCGGACAACGAGAAAAGGCTCTACGCCCGCCAAATGGAGGTATTCGCCGGGTTCTCGGAAAACGCCGACTGGAACGTGGGCCGACTGCTCGACGCGGTCGAGGACCTCGGCGAGTCCGACAACACACTGGTCTTCTACATCTGGGGCGACAACGGCGCCAGCATGGAGGGCACCCTCACCGGCTCCTTCAACGAGATGACGTTCCTGAACGGGCTGCTTCTCGACGCCGACCATCAACTCGAGCTCATCGACCAGTACGGGGGCATCGAGGCCCTGGGCGACGAGCACACGGCGCCGCATTTCGCCAGCGCCTGGGCGCACGCCAACAACACCCCGTTTCAGTGGGGCAAGCAGATGGCCAGCCACCTCGGTGGTTCCCGCGATCCGATGGTGGTCGCTTGGCCGGCCCGGATCCGGCCCGACGCCGCGCTGCGGTCTCAGTTCACCCACTGCATCGACGTGGTGCCCACCGTGTTGGAGGCCATCGGGTTACCCGAGCCGACCCATGTCGACGGCTTCGAGCAGGAAGACATGGACGGCGTCAGTTTCGCCCACACCTTCGACCCGGAGTCGGGGGCCGAGGCCGAAGAGCGTCACACGGTGCAGTACTTCGAAATGTTCGGCAGCCGCGCCATTTACCAGGATGGCTGGTGGGCGTGCGCTCGACTCGACAAGGCGCCGTGGGACCTGTCGCCGGAGACGCTGCAGCGGTTCGCGCCCGGCAAGTACAACCCGGACGACGACGTGTGGGAGCTGTACTACCTGCCCGACGACTTCTCGCAGGCGAAAAACGTTGCGGCCGAGCATCCCGACAAGGTCGCCGAGCTCACGCGGCTGTGGTGGGCCGAAGCCGAACGCAACCGGGTGCTGCCGCTGCTGGGCGGCCTCGCGGTGATGTTCGGCAGCCTGCCGCCGCTGCCCACCACCAACCGGTTCACCTTCAAGGGCGACGTGCAGAACATTCAGCGCGGCACGGTGCCACGCATCTTCGGCCGCTCCTACGCGATCGAGGCGCGGCTGGTGGTCCCCGACGACGGCGCGCAGGGCGTGATCGTCGCCAACGGCGACTTCATCGGGGGGTTCGCCCTGTGGGTCGACGAGGATTCGCGGCTGCGCCACACCTATTCGCTGCTCGGTGTGGACACCTACCGCCAGGTGTCCTCCGAGCCGATCCCGACGGGCGAGGTGACGGTGCGGATGTTGTTCGAATCGCAGCGACCGGAACCGGGTTCCGGCGGCCGGGTGACGCTGTGGGCCGGCGATCGGCTGATCGGTGAGGGCGAGCTGCCCAAGACGGTGCCGCTGGCCTTCACGTCCTACGCCGGGATGGACATCAGCCGCGACAACGGGCTGGTCGTCGACCGCCACTACGAGGACAAGGCGCCCTACGCGTTCACCGGAACGGTCAAGGAGGTCGTCTTCGACCTCAAACCCGTTGCGCCCGAAGCCGAGCAGGCGCTGCACGAGCACGCGGCCGTCCAGTCCGTCGGACGGGGCGCCGCGGGCTGATGCCGCGGATCAACTACTGTTGGGCCCGAACGACATTCGTGCCGGCGAGACCGGATGCAATGCCCCGATCGATCTGGTCCGCCACGGAGGACCCGCCGTTGGAGACGGTCTGCGGGCAGCTGCAGCTGAGGTCGTTGAAAACGCTGGGGTCGGCGCCGGCGGGCGCCGCGATCGCCACGGCAGCCCCGACAGCAAGGGCGGCGCAGGCAAGGATTTTCGATACCACTCGTTGGTCTCCGCACTAGTTGGTACGGCAAACTCTAGGTTGCCAAAAGTCGCATCTGCGCTAGCGCGGGGTTGCGATTTCGTTACAAAGAATGCGCAGGGCAGTAAGCCCGGATGGCTGCGCCGACGAAGTAGCCGGCGTGGTAGCCGTCCAGGCCGCTGTTGGCCTGCACGGTGGAGGCGACCTGGGCGGCGCTCTTGCCGTTGTCGAGCTCGTCACAGACCTCATGACCGGCGATGATGGCCTTGCCCGGGGATCCGAAGTGGATGCCCTTGGCGGTCAGGGCCCCCAGAAAGGCGTCGTCGACCGCGTCGGCATGGGCGACCGCGGCGGCCGCGAACGGCGCGAGCGCGGCCAGCACGACCACGAGGGCGGCCCACACGCGTGCCATGTCCCGTCCTCCCTCAGCCGCGAATGTTGCACGTACAGCTTCGCACAGAGCAACGACCGCAAATTGCAATCAGGACGAGAGAAACCCGGCGACGTGGGCGATACGCCGCGCGTTATGCCGTCGGGACGTCCGAGTACTGCGGGCAGTACGCGCGTTCGGCGAGGGCGACGAAGAACCCGGCGTTGTCGCCGTCCAGGGTGCTGCTGTTCATCACGTCCGTCGCGATCTGTTCCTGCGTCTTGCCCATGTCGAGCTGGTGGCAGACCAGGTGGCCGGCCGCGATGGCGGACTTGGGCGATTCGTGGGCGATGCCGTGGGCGTGCAACGCCGCGATGAACGCGTCGTCGGTACCGTCGGCCTGCGCGGTCGGGGCCCCGACCAGCGGGCCGAGCAGCGCGACGGCGGGTACGAAGCCGGCCGCCAGCAGCGGGAGCAGCAGGCGGGCCTTGCGGCTGCGGGTGCTCGTCATTGTTGATACCCCCAAGGGTTCTAAGATCCGGTGTTCGACGACTGAAGGTTCGACCTAGAACGTTGCAAGTAGGTTACAGCCCGGCATCGTCCAATCATCGTAGATCTTGCCAACATCGCAACATTGGTTATGTCGTCCGAGCGCGCTCGGTAACTTGACGGCATGCCGTTCGCGCGCTGGCTGACGCTCGCCGTCCTGACGGCATGCGCGGTGTGCGTGGCGGGCTGCGGCGAGCGGCACGTGTCGGCGGCCAGCGCCCGAGATCTGTCCGCCACGTTGCGTTCCGGCGGCCTGGACCGCACCTACACGTTGCACGTGCCGCCCGGCGAGCCCGTCGGCCTGGTGCTCAGCCTGCACGGCGGCGGCGGGACCGGGGCCGGGCAGCAGGGCCTGACCGACTTCGACGCGGTCGCCGACGCCAACCACCTGCTGGTGGCCTATCCCGACGGTTTCGACAAGAGCTGGGCCGACGGGCGTGGGGCGTCCCCGGCGGATCGCCACCACGTCGACGACGTCGGGTTCCTGGTCGCGTTGGCGGGAAAGCTGCAACGCGACTACAACATCGCGCCCGGGCACGTCTTCGCCACCGGCATGTCCAACGGCGGCTTCATGACCAACAAGCTGGCGTGCGAACGCGCCGACGTCTTCGCCGCGATCGCGCCGGTGGCGGGCACGCTGGGCACGGGCGTGGCCTGCCATCCGTCGCGGCCGGTGTCGGTGCTGGCGGCACACGGCACCGCCGACCCGCTGGTGCCGTTCAACGGCGGGGACGTGCGGGGACGCGGCGGGGTCAGTCACGCGGTGGCGGCGACCAGCATGGTGAACGCGTGGCGCTCGGTCGATGGCTGCCAAGGCGATCCGTCGGCGCAGGTTCTGCCCAACGTCGGCGACGGCACCGTCGTGCACCGCTACGACGCCGCGCCGTGCGCGGCGTCGACCGAGGTGATCTTCTACCAGATCGACAACGGCGGCCACACCTGGCCGGGAGGCAAACAGTATCTGCCGCAGGCGATCATCGGGCGCACCTCGCGTGCGCTGGACGCCTCGGAGGTCATCGCGCAGTTTTTCCTCGCCCACGCGCGCGATTAGCCCGGAGGCGGCGGCGGGCCGATCTTGTTACTATGCCTCATGGCGACGATCGTCCCACCCGGTCTGTTCGCGGGAATTCGCTTGAAGCTCAATCGATTTGGGGTCGCAACGAGCATTCTGGTCACCGGTGCGGCGCTGTTGTCGGCCTGCGGTGGCGACCATCACACCGCCGGGGGCACCGCGACCACGAGCGCGCCGCCGGCGAAGGTCGCCTGCGGCGGCAGGCCGACGCTGCGGGCCAGTGGCTCCACCGCCCAGCAGAACGCGATGACCCGATTCGTCAAGGCCTTCGAAGAGGCCTGCGCCGGGCAGTCGCTGAATTACACGCCGAACGGTTCCGGCGCGGGGATCGCCGAATTCCTGGGCAACCAGACGGATTTCGCCGGCTCGGACTCGCCGCTGAGCGCCGACGAGTACGCACGCGCGCAGCAACGATGCGGGTCGCCCGCCTGGAATCTGCCGGTGGTGTTCGGCCCCATCGCGATCGCCTTCAACGTCAACGGCGTGACCGGCCTGAGCCTCGACGGTGCCACCGCGGCCAGGATTTTCAACGGCGGCATCACGACCTGGAACGATCCCGCGGTCCAGGCGCTGAACCCCGGCGTCCCCCTGCCGGCCGAGCCGATTCGCGTGGTGTTCCGCAGCGACGAGTCCGGCACCACGGACAACTTCCAGCGCTACCTCGATACCGCGTCCAACGGCGCGTGGGGCAAGGGCGCCGGGAAGGGATTCAACGGCGGCGTCGGGGAGGGCGCCAAGGGCAACGACGGTGCCGCGGCCGCCGTCAAGAGCACCGAGGGGTCGATCACCTACAACGAATGGTCGTTCGCCCAGGCGCAGCACCTGAACATGGCCAAGGTCATCACGTCGGCCGGCCCGGACCCGGTGGCGATCGGCGCGGACTCGGTGGGCAAGACGATCTCCGCCGCCTGGTTCATCAAGCAGGGCAACGACCTGGCCCTCGACACCATCTCCTTCTACCGGCCCAACCAGCCCGACGCCTACCCGATCGTGCTGGCGACCTACGAGATCGTGTGCTCGAAGTATCCCGACCCGCAGGTCGGTGCGGCCGTGAAGGCGTTCCTGCACAGCACGATCGGTGCCGGGCAGGACGGCCTGGCGGACAACGGGTACATCCCCATCCCGCAGGAGTTCAAGCCGCGGTTGTCGGCCGCGGTCGACGCCATCTCATGACGCGCGGTACCTCGGGCAGTACGCCGCGACGCTCGCGCCGATGAAGTACCCGGCGCGATAGCCGTCCAGGTTGCTGTTGGTCATCACCTCGGAGGCGATGTCGGACTTCTGCTTACCGAGATCCAGTTCGTCGCAGACCTCGTGACCGGCGACGATCGCCGCTTGCGGCGACGCGAACTCGATGCCCTTGTTCTTCACCGCCGTCACGAACGCGTTGTCGACCGCGTCGGCGCACGCGGCCGGGCAGGCCGCCGCCGCCGCGCCGAGCAGCGTGACAACCGCGCCCAGGGCGCGCAATATCCGGGTGGTCGCTGACACCGGAAGATCATTACATGCCGCGGTTCGAAGTTCAGCGCTGGCAGGACGGGCACCAGTACGCCACCCGCTCGCCGCCGTCGTCGAAGTTGATGAGCGTGCCGCAGCGGCGGCAGGGCTGCCCGGCGCGCCCGTAGACCCACAGCTGCCGGCCCGCCCGCGTGTCGCCGGTGGTGCAGCGGTTCCAGCGGAAGCGGTTGGTCCACAGCATGTCCCGGGCGCGGCTCACCAGCCGGCGCGGGTCGGTGACGGCACTGACCGGTGCGGTGGGCAGGTGGCCGCTGACGAAACACAGTTCGTTGCAGTAGACGTTGCCGATCCCGGCCAGCACCCGCTGGTCCAGCAGCGCCTCGCCGATCGGCCGGTCGGGGCGCGCCGCCAGGTTGGCGGCGGCGCGCACCGGGTCCCAGTCGGAGCCCAGCAGGTCGGGTCCCAGGTGCGCGACCGCGTCGCCGTCGCGGTCGCGGTCCAGGATCTCCAGTACGCCCAGGTCGACGCCCACGGCGCGAATGCCGTTGGCCTCCAGAATGATTCGCGCCCGGTGGTCCACCCGCACCGGCCGGTTACCCACGCGCCAGCTGCCGTCCATCTTCAGATGGGAGTGAATGCTGGACCGCCCGACCCGGATGAACAGGTGCTTGCCGCGGCTGAGCACCTCGTCGACAACCTGGCCGGTCAGGTCGACGGTGGCAAACCGCGGCACCCGGACATCGCAGCGCGTCAGCGTGCGACCGGCCAGGTGCTCGCGCAGCGTCGCCGCGGTGTGCCAGACGGTGTCGCCCTCGGGCATGGTTCAGCGCAGCCGCATTCCGCGTGGGGTCCGGGCGAATCCGGCGTCGTGCAAGGCGTCCGCCACCCGGCCGGGCCCGTCGTGCGGCTGCAGCGCCGGCGTCCCGTCGATGCGTTCCACCAGGATCGACGCGACGCGCCGGGCGGTGACCAGGTCGGCCAGCGCCGCGGCCGCGGCATGGTCGGCAGCGGGGTCGTCGGTGAACGTCAGCAGCGACCGCCCGCCTCGCTCCAGGAACCAGGCCAGCTCGCCGTCGACCAGGACGACCAGCGCCCCCGCCTTGCGGCCGGGCCGCGCGCCTTCGGCGCCCGAGGCGGGCCAGGGCAGCGCGGCGCCGTAGGGGTTGGCCGGGTCGGCGGCGGCCAGCGTGACGGCCCGGTACGCGGGCCGCTCGGGGTCGATCCCGTCGGTGTAGCTGCGCAGCCGGTCGACGGTGGAGGCGACGGCGAACTGGGCGCCGCCCAGCGACTCGACGAAGTAGCCGCGCTGGCAGCGGCCGGCCTCCTCGAACGTGCTCAGCACCTTGTAGATCGTCGCGAAGCCGCCCGGCACCCCCTCGGCCGCGACCGCGCCCCGGGTGAGCACGCCGTGGCGGTTCAATAACAGCTCGGCCTGATAGTGGGCCCGCACCGTGGAATCCGGCTCCGGGGCCGGCACCACCGACCACCGCCCGGCCACGGTCGGGTCGGTGCTGCGGTGCTGCGCGTGCGCGACGCTGTAGCGGCTCAGCCGCGGCGGTCGCTGCGTCCGGTGCGCCGGCGCCGAACGCCTGCGGGCTCCCGCGCCGCCCAGGACGGCGCGCACCGGCGCGAACGTGTCCCCGGTGACCCAGCCGGCCCAGATCAGTTCCCACAGCGCCTCTTTGAGCGCCGGGTCGGGGACCCCGGCCTCGGCGAGCTGGCGGAAGAAGTACGCGCCGCCGCCGGCCAGGGTGTCCAGGATCGCGCGGTGGGCGTCGGTGAGATCCAGCGGGGCGGGGGCGGACAGCGTGAGGGGCGCGGAATCGCTCGCGTGCAGCGCGATCCAGCCGTCGCTGCCCGAGATCGACCCGGCGCCCGACCAGGTGACCTCGCCGGTGGCGAGCAGCTCGTCGAGCAGCGCGGGGGAGTAGTCCCGGATCCGGGGCGCCAGGATCAGCGGTTCCAGCGCGGAGGCCGGCACCCGGACGCCGGCCAGCTGGTCGATCACCGAGACCAGCCCGTCGATGCCCGACTGCGGCGACGTCGTGTGGTGCCACGCCGGCAGGAATCGCCCGTAGGCGGCGGTGCTGACCGGCTCCACCTGCGCGCGCAGGGCCGCCAGCGAGCGCCGCCGCAGGATGCGCAGGACGTCGGCGTCGCACCACTGCTCGCCGCCCCCGGCGCCGGGCACCTCGGCGGCGGTGACGAAGTCGCCGCGCACCAGCTTGCCGTCGGCGGCCAGCCGGCCCAACACGTCGGCCGTGACCCGCAGCCCCAGGCCGAACCGGCCGGCGGCCTCGGCCGTGGTGAACGGGGTGTGCGTGCGCGCGTAGCGGCCCAGCAGCTCGCCCAGTGGGTCGGCCACCGCCTCGGTGAAGGCGATCGGCACGCCCAGCGGAACCGCGGCGCCGACCCCGTCGCGCAACCGCCCGATGTCCTCGATGGCCACCCACCAGCTGCGCCCCGCGAAGGACACCGTCAGCGCGCGCCGGGCGCCCCGCAACCCCTCCAGCCAGCCCCCGACGTCGGCGCCGCCGGCCCGCTCCGAAAGCTCGTCGGAGGTCAGCGGGCCCAGCAGCCGCAGCAGGTCCGCGGCGCCTTCGGCGTCGCGGGCGGCCCGCTCGGCCGACAGGTGCTGCAACTGCCGGCCGGTCGCGGCGATGACGTCGGGGTCGAGCAGCTCGCGCAGTTCCACCCGGCCGAGCAGCTCGGCCAGCAGCGTGCTGTCCAGCGACAGCGCCGCGGCCCGGCGCTCGGCCAGCGGGGTGTCCCCCTCGTACATGAACGCGCCGACGTAGCCGAACAGCAGGGAGGCCGCGAACGGGGAGGGCTTCGCCGTTTCGGCTTCGAGCACCCGCACCTTGCGCTGGGCGATGCCCGTCATCAACTCGACGAGGGCGGGCACGTCGTAGACGTCCTGCAGGCATTCGCGGATGGTCTCCAGCACCACCGGAAAATCGGGGTATTTGCGCGCCACGTCCAGCAACTGGGCCGCGCGCTGGCGCTGGTGCCACAGCGGCGAGCGGCGGCCCGGGTGCCGGCGCGGCAGCAGCAGCGCGCGGGCCGCGCACTCACGGAACCGCGACGCGAACAGCGCCGAGCCGCCCACCTCGGCCGTGACGACCGGGTCGATCTCGTCGGCGTCGAAGACGAAGAGCTCGGCGCCGGGTGGGGCGTCGTCGCCGCCGGAAAACCCGGTGTCGGGCAGTCGCACCACGATGCCGTCGTCGGAGGCGGTCGGCTTCTCGTCGAGGCCGTAGCGTTCGCGCAGCCGACGCCCCACCGCCAGCGCGAGCGGTCCGTGCACCCGCAGCCCGTACGGCGAATGCAGGATCACCCGCCAATCGCCGAGCTCGTCGCGGAACCGCTCGACCAGCAGGGTGGTGTCGGTGGGCACCACCCCGGCGGTGGTCCGCTGCTCGTCCAGCAGCCCCCACAGGTTGTCGGTGGCGTAGGCGTCGAAACCCAAAGCGTCGCAACGTTTGTCGAACGCCGCTCGCTTCAGTCCGGCCAGCTCGCCGGTGAAAGCGCCCAGTGCGGCGCCGAGCTCGGCCGGGCGCCCGACGTCGTCGCCGCGCCAGAACGGCAACCGGGCCGGCTGTCCCGGCGCGGGGATCACCAGCACCCGGTCGTGCGTGATTTCGGTGATCCGCCAGCTGGTGGCGCCCAGCGAGATGACGTCGCCGGGCCGCGATTCGTAGACCATCTCCTCGTCGAGTTCGCCGACCCGCGAGGGCTTTTCGGCCTCGCTGGCCAGGTAGACGGTGAACAGCCCCCGGTCGGGGATGGCACCGCCGGAGGTCACCGCCAGCCGCTGCGCACCCGGCCGCGCGGTCAGGGTTCCGGCGTCGCGGTCGTAGACCAGGCGCGGCCGCAGCTCGGCGAATTCGGTGGACGGGTACTTGCCGGACAACAGGTCCAGGGTGGCCTCGTACACGCTGCGCGGCAGCGTCGCGAACGGGGCGGCCCGCCGCACGGTGTCGAACCACCGGTCGGCGTCCAGCGGCTCCAGCGCGGCGGCCGCCACGGTCTGTTGCGCCAGGATGTCCAGCGGGTTGGCGGGCACCCGCATCGTCTCGATCTGGCCCGCGAGCATCCGCTGCACCGTCACCGCGCAGCCGATCAGGTCGGTGCGGTGCTTGGGGAACAACACCCCCTGGGACACCTCGCCGACCTGGTGGCCGGCCCGCCCGATGCGCTGCAGGCCGCTGGCCACCGACGGCGGCGCCTCCACCTGGATCACCAGGTCGACGGCGCCCATGTCGATGCCCAGCTCCAGGCTCGACGTCGCCACCACCGCCTTGAGCAACCCGCGCTTGAGGTCCTCTTCGACCAGGGCGCGCTGCTCCTTGCTGACCGAACCGTGGTGGGCGCGCGCGAGCACGGCGTCGGCGCCCAGCGTCTGGCCGCTGCCCATGATGTGGGCCGGCGCGCCGCCGGGCACCTGCGCGTTGAGGTCCGTTCCGAGCGCGATCCCGCAGCGCTCGGCGTGAATCTCGTTGAGTCGCGCGGTAAGTCGTTCGGCCAGTCGCCGCGAGTTGGCGAACACGATGGTCGAGGAGTGCGATTCGATCAGGTCGACCAGGCGCGCCTCGACGTCGGGCCAGATGCTGTTGTTCGCCAGGTTGGCCATGTCGGGCACCGGCACCTGCACGGTGAGCTCGATGGTCTTGGCCGACGGCGGGGCCACCACCGTTGTCCGAGTGGTGGGGCCTCCTCCGGACAGGAATCGCGCCAGCTCCTCGGGCGGCCGCACGGTCGCCGACAGCCCGATGCGCTGCGCCGGGCGCCCCTCCCGCAGCTCGTCCAGCCGCTCCAGCGACACCGCCAGGTGCGCGCCGCGCTTGCCGCCCGCGATGGCGTGGATCTCGTCCACGATCACCGTCTGCACGCCCGCCAGCGTTTCGCGCGCGGCCGAGGTCAGCATCAAGAACAGCGACTCGGGGGTGGTGATCAGCACGTCGGGCGGGTGCGCGATGAGCTGACGGCGCGCGGCGGGCGGCGTGTCCCCGGAGCGGACGCCGACGCTGATGTCGGGGGCCGCCAGCCCGTGGCGCTCGGCGATTCGGGTGAGCCCCGCCAGCGGGGTGCGCAGGTTGCGCTCGACGTCGACCGCCAGCGCCTTGAGCGGGGACACGTACAGCACCCGGGTGCCGGCCGGCCTTTCGGCCGAGCCGGCGAGGCTATCCAGGGCCCATAGGAACGCCGCGAGCGTCTTGCCGGATCCGGTCGGGGCGATCACCAGGGTGTTGTCGCCCCGCGCGATGGCGTCCCAGGCCTGGGCCTGCGCGGTGGTCGGCGCCGCGAAGGTGGCCTGGAACCACTCGCGCGTGATCGCGCTGAACCGGCCCAGCGGGTCGGGGCGGGGATCGGCGCGAGTGCTCATTTCACCATCGTGCCAATGCGCACCGACAAAGTGCGGGCCTCGTCAGAGGCGCGCGGTGGCCATGGCCTCCGAGAGCTCACCCGGGATCTCGGGCACCCTGGCGATGGCGTCGAGCAGCGCGTGCGCGCAGGCGTCGGCAAGCCGGTCCGCGTCGGTCGTGGGATCCATGATGCGCTGACGGCAGATCTCGAACGTGAACGCCAGCCAGCCCTGAAGGATCACCCGCAGGTCCCGCTCGACATCGGGTTGCAGCGCGCTGGTGTCCGGCATCCCGCTGACGACCTCGCCGATGCGGGACATGATGTGTTCCATCTGGCGGTTCTTGGCCTCGTCGTCGATGCCGAGCAGAACCGGGTCGGACCGGCCGAGGCCCACGTAGGCGGCCCACGCGGCCTCCGGATTCTGCTGGTGATAGGCCATGTAGGCCAGCACACCCATCCGGATCTCCTCGAACATCGTCAGGCCGGCGGGCGGGGGGTTGTTGGTCGCCTCGTACAGCCGGTCGGCCTCGTCCTTGACGACCGCGGCGAAGAACGCCCGCTTGTCGGGGAAGTAGTGATACATCAGCGCGCGCGACACCCCCGCGCGCTCGGCTATCTCGTCGATGCGGACCTCGTCGTAGGGTCGCTTCCCAAAGACTTCTGCCCCCAAAGCGAGCAGCTCGGCGCGTCGATCCGCAGGGGATAACCGCCTCCTGGCTGTCGGCATGTGTCAGATAGTACTCATCTGAAATGAGACGGCCGCCACACCAGCGCACTCGCGGTTGATCCGAGCCGAATGCCCTGGTCAGGGCGGTCGTGTCCGGGAGTAACGGCCGTTTACCGCGGTTTCCCGCCGGGTATTTGTTCCCCTGCGATCTTTCGCCTTGGGTGGGCGCCGCTACGGGGTCGGTAACTAAATCGGCGCGGCGAGCGATGGACAAAAGGCAGCTGGCAGCAGGACATGAGGGGCAGCTATGCACAAAGCGGATGAGCGGTCACCCGGCGACCGCTTGGGGCAGGAGGACGGCGAGGTGCACGCCGCCATCCGGTTTGCCGTGCTCGCCGCCGCGGCCGGGGTGGGGTTCGTGGTCCTGGCCGCGCTGTGGGTCAGCACCTGCCCTGGGACGGGCGTGGACACCGCGGCCTGCGGCGCGCCGCAGCGCACGATGCTGGCCTTCGGTGGTCCGCTGATTCTGTTTGCCGGGGGCCTCTGGGCCTTCCTGCGCACGTACCGGGTGTGGAAGGCGCACGGCACCTGGTGGGGATGGCACGGCGCCGGCTGGTTCTTGTTCACGTTGATGGTGGTGGCCCTCGGCCTGGGTGTTTCGCCCATCGCCGGGCCGCTGCTGGCTTTGTAGGTCAGGTTCCGTAGCTCAGGACCCGGCGGGCTCCTGACTGACGGCGGGCCGGCGCGATGCGGCGTCGGGTTCCGCGACGCGCTGCCATTGCTCGTCGATGCGGGCCACCCGGCGATGCTCCACGACGAACCACAGCGCCGCCGCGATCACTCCGAGCACGGCGACCAGGCTCGTCGTGGCGAGCCACTCGTAGTGCCCGTAAGCGGCGGCGGCCGTCGTGCTGATCATTCCGCCCAACGCGACGATCAGCAGGATGAACCCGGGCCAGTAGAGGTTGTCCTTCATGGTGAATCCGGCGTGCGGTTGGGTGGTCCGGAAATGATCCGTCGGATCGCGATGCCTGTCGCCCATAACGCTTCCCTTCGTCGTCCGGTCAGGCCGGGACGGCCCGATCGCGAGCGAGCACCTCGGGCAGCGATATCGCCCCGATCGTGGTGATCAGCCACACCACCACGATTGCGGCGGCCCAGGACGCGACGCCGTGAATGGACAGCCCGTGGGTGAAGACCGCGGCCAGCGTTAGCGCGACGAGCGTCAGGACCAGGCCGGTGGCCCCGAGGAGCAGCGATGCGTACGCGCGCGGCAGCCGGACGATCGCCAGCGACAGCGTGGCCTGCGACGCGGTGAACAATAAAACGGCGACCACGAACGCCGATGCCGACACCGAAACGTTCGGAACGACCCGGGCCGCCACCAGCAGTCCGATCGACCATGACGCGAGAAGCACAACTGCGCGAAGCAGAGCCTGCTTCATGCAGTTCAGTGTAGGTCGCGGCGTTGCGACTGTTAAGCAGCCAACGCGCCTTGCTGGGTTATTCGCCACCGCAAGTGGGTATCAGCTCTAAATCATGAATGCCGGAACCGTTGCTGCCTACGGCCAGACCGATCACCATGACCAGTGCGATCCCGGTCGTGCCGCATGACCAATCGGTTGGAACCGACGGTCGACGGCGGGCTGCCTAGCAGTAGTAGTGTCGAGCCGACATTGCCGGGAGACCATATGACCGATGCGGGATCGCGCGCCAACAGGCATCAACGCGGCCATCGCGCCGTCGAATTGCATGTCGCGGCACGCCTGGAGAACCTGGCGATGCTGCGCACGCTCGTGGGCGCCATCGGCACGTTCGAGGACCTGGATTTCGATGCGGTCGCCGACCTGCGACTCGCGGTAGACGAAGTGTGCACCCGCCTGATCCGCTCGGCCACGCCGGACGCGACGTTGGTCGTCGTGGTCGACCCGCAGGACGACGAATTGGTGGTGGAGGCCTCCGCGGCGTGCGACACCCACGACGTGGTGGCGCCCGGCAGCTTCAGCTGGCACGTCCTGACCTCCCTGGCCGACGAAGTCCATACTTTCCACGACGGCCGCGAGCCCAACGAAACGGGCAGCGTTTTCGGTATCACGCTGACCGCGCGACGGGCGGCCTCTAGCAGGTGACAGCGCGAGCTGCAGGCGGTTCGGTCTCGCGGCCGAACGAGTATGCCGACGTCCCGGACATGTTCCGTGAACTCGCCGGCGTCGCCTCCGACTCGATGGAATTCCAGCGCCAGCGCGACAAGATCGTGGAGCGCTGCCTGCCGCTGGCCGATCACATCGCCCGGCGGTTCGAGGGCCGGGGCGAACCGCGCGACGACCTGGTTCAGGTGGCGCGGGTCGGCTTGGTCAACGCCGTCGTCCGCTTCGACGTCGAGACCGGATCGGACTTCGTTTCCTTCGCGGTGCCCACCATCATGGGGGAGGTCCGCCGGCACTTCCGTGACAACAGCTGGTCGGTCAAGGTCCCGCGGCGGCTGAAGGAACTGCACCTGCGGCTGGGCACCGCCACCGCCGATCTGTCGCAACGGCTGGGCCGGGCGCCGACCGCGACCGAACTCGCCTCGGAACTCGGGATGGAACGCGACGAGGTCGTCGAGGGCCTGGTGGCGGGCAGCTCCTACAACACGTTGTCCATCGACACCGGTGGCGGCAGCGACGACGACGACGCCCGTGCCATCGCGGACACCCTGGGCGACGTGGACGCCGGCCTCGACCGCATCGAGGATCGCGAGGCGTTGCGTCCGTTGCTCGAGGCGCTGCCCGAGCGGGAACGAATGGTATTGGTGCTCAGGTTCTTTGAGTCGATGACCCAGACGCAGATCGCGGAGCGGGTGGGCATCTCCCAGATGCACGTGTCCCGGCTGCTGGCCAAGTCGCTAACGCGGCTGCGGGACCAGCTGCAGTAGCGGTCGCGACCCCGAGCCGTCGGCCCGGGTCGGCCTCAACAGCTGCTCGGCCTGCGGCGTCGTCACCGGCAGCGCGCCGTCGGGGTCGCAGATGCGCAACAACCGCTCCACCACCGCGCTGGGCACCATGGCCCAGTGCACCTGGGCCGCCGAGCACGCGACGTTGATCCGGTGTATCGCCGAAAAACCAGCCGTGCCAATGAATTCCAGGCCGCGTAGGTCCAGGATTATGCGCCGCGAACGCCTGACGCTGCGTTGCACGTACGCCGCGAGCTGATCGGCGTTGGCGGCGTCGAGCTCGCCATCGGCGGTGATCACGGTGCCCACCGCGCTCCAGCGAGCGGTGAATTGGGCCGTGCGGCTTTGTTGCCAAGATTGGGCCACAGACATGCTTGTCTCCGTCATTTGGAGGGTCCTGCTGTGGATGACGTCAGGCGGTCCGTGGCGGTTCAAGACCGGGCGTCTCATGCCCCGCGGCCCCGACGTGATCCGGGCGGCTGTGGACTCAACCTGACCCGACCCTACCCGTGGTGGGGCGGGCCGACAACGTTCGGTAACCGAACGGTTACTTGATCTCGGCGAGGACCGTGCCCTGGGTGATGGCCGCGCCGGCCTCGACCGCAAGGCCGGTGATGGTGCCGTCCTTGTGGGCCGTGACCGGGTTTTCCATCTTCATCGCCTCGAGGACCACCACCAGGTCGCCGGTGGCGACCTCCTGACCTTCCTCGACGGCGACCTTGACCACGGTGCCCTGCATGGGCGCGGTCACCGCATCGCCGGAGGCCGCCGCGCCGCCATGCGACCCGCGCTTGCGCGGCTTGGGCTTCTTCCGGATGACGCCGGCCGGGTCGGCGGCACCATTGGACAGCGCCAGGTCACCGGGCAGCGACACCTCGAGCCGGCGGCCGCCGACCTCGACGACCACCTTCTGGCGGGGCCGGGCGTCCTCCTCGTCCAGGGGCTCGCCGCCCGTGAACGGTTCGACCGTGTTGTTCCACTCGGTCTCGATCCAGCGGGTGTGCACCGAGAAGCCGTTCTCGTCGCCGATGAACGCCGGGTCGGACACCACGGCGCGGTGGAACGGAATGACCGTCGCCAGGCCCTCCACCTCGAACTCGGCCAGCGCGCGGCGCGCGCGGGCCAGCGCCTCGTGCCGGTTGGCGCCGTACACGATCAGCTTGGCCAGCATGGAGTCGAACTGGCCGCCGATCACCGAGCCGGTCTCGACGCCGGAGTCCAGCCGCACGCCCGGGCCGGTCGGCGGGTGAAACTTGGTGACGGGCCCGGGGGCGGGCAGGAACCCGCGGCCGGCGTCCTCGCCGTTGATCCGGAACTCGATGGCGTGCCCGCGGGGCGTGGGGTCCTCGGTGATGTCGAGCTTCTCGCCGTTGGCGATCTTGAACTGCTGCAACACCAGGTCGATGCCGGCGGTCTCCTCGGTGACGGGGTGTTCGACCTGCAGGCGGGTGTTGACCTCCAGGAACGAGATCAGGCCGTCCTGGCCGACCAGGTATTCGACGGTGCCGGCGCCGTAGTAGTGGGCCTCCTTGCAGATCCGCTTGGCCGACTCGTGAATCTCCTTGCGCTGCGCGTCGGTCAGGAACGGGGCCGGCGCCTCCTCGACCAGCTTCTGGAAGCGGCGCTGCAGCGAGCAGTCGCGGGTGCCGGCGACCACGACGTTGCCGTGCTGGTCGGCGATCACCTGGGCCTCGACGTGGCGCGGCTTGTCCAGGTAGCGCTCCACGAAGCACTCGCCGCGGCCGAAGGCCGACACCGCCTCGCGCACCGCCGATTCGTAGAGCTCGGGGATCTCCTCGAGGGTGCGGGCGACCTTCATGCCCTTGCCGCCGCCGCCGAACGCGGCCTTGATCGCGATCGGCACGCCGTACTCCCTGGCGAAGGCCACCACCTCGTCGGCGTCCTTGACCGGGTCCGGGGTGCCGGGCACCAGCGGGGCCTGCGCGCGGGCGGCGATGTGGCGGGCGGTGACCTTGTCGCCGAGGTCGCGGATGGACTGCGGGCTGGGCCCGATCCAGATCAGGCCGGCGTCGATCACGGCCTGAGCGAAGTCGGCGTTCTCCGACAGGAAGCCGTAGCCGGGGTGGATGGCGTTGGCGCCCGATTTCGCGGCCGCGTCCAGGAGCTTGCCGAAGTCCAGGTACGACTCCGCCGACGTCTGGCCCCCCAGCGCGAACGCCTCGTCGGCCAGCCGCACGTGCGGCGCGTCGGCGTCGGGCTCGGCATACACCGCCACGCTGGGCAGGCCCGCATCGCGGGCCGCGCGGATCACCCGCACGGCGATCTCACCGCGGTTGGCGACGAGCACCTTGGAGATCCTCGAGCTGGCGTGACTGGCCACTGCGCCTCCTGTTTGGCTGGACGTCTTCGTCTCTAAGAGATTTTCTTACAAGTCTTGTCCGGGGAAGTTTATGCGGCGCGCCGTGCGCCCCCAAACCCGGTCTCCAATCCGTTTGTGATCAGGCCGCCTCGCGCACGCGGCGCTTGATCCGGGCCAGCATCGCGGACATGCCGCGCAGCCGCAGCGGGCTGATCAGAGCGGCCAGACCCAGATCGGTGTAGAAATCCTCGGGCACCGCCAGGATGTCGGCGGCGGGTTGTTCGTCGAGACCGGCGGCCAGGATCGACGCGAACCCCCGTGTGGTCGGCGCCTCGGCGGGCGCGCTGAAGTGCAGCCGCACCCGGCCCGGGTCGCTGGCGTCGACGTGCAGGAACAGGGGCGACTGGCATTCGGGCACCGGCTCCATCGCCGCCTCCTGAAGCTCCGGGGGCAGGGGCGGCAGCTCGTTGGCGAATTCCAGCAGCAGCGCCAGCTTGTCCTGGCCCTGGACCTCGGCGAAGTCGGACACCACCTCGGCCAGGGGCGCGGGCATGCTCATGGGACCGGCACGGCTCCCGGTTCGGCGCCCCCGACGATCGGGACGCGCACCGTGTTGCCCCACTCGGTCCACGATCCGTCGTAGTTGCGGACCCCGGGCTTGCCCAGCAAATGCGTGAGCACGAACCAGGTGTGGCTGGAACGCTCGCCGATGCGGCAATAGACGACGGTCTTGTCGTCCGGCTGCAGGAAGCCGTAAAGCTCCTCGAGCTCGGCGCGGCTGCGGAACCGGCCGCTGTCGTCGACGGCCTTGGCCCACGGGATCGACCGGGCGGTGGGGATGTGCCCGCCGCGCAGCACGCCCTCCTCGGGGTACTCGGGCATGTGGGTGCGCTTGCCGGTGTACTCGTCGGGCGAGCGCACGTCGATCAGCGGCTGGCTGCCGAGGATGGCC
This sequence comes from Mycobacterium sp. 852002-50816_SCH5313054-b, assembly GCF_001667185.1. Lineage (GTDB taxonomy): Bacteria > Actinomycetota > Actinomycetes > Mycobacteriales > Mycobacteriaceae > Mycobacterium. Next base: position 34,398 of record NZ_LZIC01000027.1, read on the forward strand.
AGCACGTCGTCCTGGTAGGCGCGGATGGGCCCGTCGTTGCGCTGCACGACGGGATAGCCCGTCGACGTCTTGGTCGGGACGTCCAGGGTGGTCTCGCGGCGCTCGGCCAGCCACAGGTCGCGGCCGCCGTTGAGCAGGCGGACGTCGGGGTGGCCGAACAGCGTGAAGACCCACAGCGCATACGCCGCCCACCAATTGCTCTTGTCGCCGTAGATCACCACGGTGTCGTCGCGGGCGATGCCCTTGCGGTCCATCAACTCCGCGAACTGCTCGCCGTCGATGTAGTCGCGGACCCTCGGGTCGTTGAGGTCGGTGTGCCAGTCGACCTTGACCGCGCCGGGGATGTGGCCGACGTCGTAGAGCAACACGTCCTCGTCGGACTCGACGATCACCAGGCCGGGAGCGCCCATGTTGGCCGACAGCCAGTCGGCGGTGACCAGTCGTTCGGGGTGGGCGTATTCCGTCAGGGAGGGATGCGGATCAGGGGGTAATGGCACGCCTCCGAGCCTACTCAACCGGTTGGTCCCCGCCCAACGTCGACTTGTTGTTAGGAATTCGGGGTTTTCGACGCAACGAGTCGACGCTCGCCGTCAATTACCAGCCCACAGCGCGGCCACCGACAGGCCCACCCGTGCCAGCAGCGAGCGCAGCAGCGGCAGGCTGACGCCGATCACGTTCGACGGGTCGCCGTCGATCCCGTCGACGAACCAGCCGCCCAGCCCGTCCAGGGTGAATCCCCCTGCCACGCCCAGCGGCTCGCCGGCCGCGACGTAGGCCCGCAGATCCGCCTCGGTTGGCTCCGCGAAATGTACCGTGGTGCAAGCGGATTCGACCTCACGGTGGGTGATCGCGCCGTCGCCCAGCCGCAGCAGGCAGTGCCCGGTGTGCAGCCGGCCGGACCGGCCGCCCATCAGGCGCCACTGGCCCTCGGCGGCTTCGGCCGAGCCGGGCTTACCGCACAGCCGCCCGTCGACCCAGAGCATCGAATCACAGCCCAGCACAACGCAATCCGCCGCCAAGGCGGCATCCACCTGCCCGGCCACCCGGTCGGCCACCCGGTCGGCCTTGGCGGCCGCCAGTGCGCACACCACCTCGGCGGGCGAAGCGCCCGATCCCAAACTCGCGGTGATCGCATCCTCGTCGACGCCGGACACCACGACCAGCGGATCGACCCCGGCCTGGCGCAGCACCTTCAGGCGACCCGAAGAGGCTGACCCCAGCACCAGCCGGGTCACTGCTTCATGTGCGTCATCTGCTGCACGGTGAGCCGCTGATAGTTGGACATCGCGTACCGCAGCCGGTCGACGGGAAGCCCCCAGCGGGTGCGCTCCGGCTCGGCGGGCTCGGGGACGCCGCCGCCGACGCCGCCCAGCACGGCGACCAGCGCGGCCAGCTCCTCGTCGGTCGGCTTGCCCTTGAGGACCTGGATGTGCGGCTCGTGTGCGTGGGGGTGCAGGGTTTCGTCTGTCATCTCGTCGCTCACTGCGTTCGTCCCGCTCTCTCGACTCACAGCGGAATGTTCCCGTGCTTCTTGGGCGGCAGGTGGGAGATCTTGCGTTCCAGCAGGCGCAGCGCCGTGCCGATGTACCCGCGGGTGTACGACGGCGGGATCACCGCGTCGACGTATCCGCGCTCGGCCGCGATGTAGGGGTTGACGAGGGTGTCCTCGTACTCCTGCTGCAACTGCAGTCGCAGCGCGTCCACGTCCTCGCCATTCTTGGCGGCCTCGCCCAGCTGCTTGCGGTAGACGAAGCCCACCGCGCCCGAGGCGCCCATCACGGCGATCTGGGCGCTCGGCCAGGCCAGGTTGACGTCGCAGCCCATGTCCTTGGAACCCATGACGCAGTAGGCGCCGCCGTAGGCCTTGCGGGTGATGACGGTGATCTTGGGCACCGTGGCCTCGCCGTAGGCGAACAGCAGCTTGGCGCCGCGGCGGATGATGCCGTTGAACTCCTGGCCGGTGCCCGGCAGGAAGCCCGGAACGTCCACCAGCATGATGATCGGGATGTTGAAGCAGTCGCAGGTCCGCACGAAGCGAGCCGCCTTCTCCGAGGCGTTGATGTCCAGGCAGCCGGCGAACTGCGTGGGCTGGTTGGCCACGATCCCGACCGGCCGGCCCTCGATGCGGCCAAAGCCCACGACGATGTTCTGCGCGTAACCGGCCTGGACCTCGAGGAACTCGTCATCGTCGAGGATGCGGGTGATCACCTCGTGCATGTCGTAGGGCTGGTTGGGCGAGTCCGGGATCAGCGTGTCGAGCTCCATGTCCTCTTCGGTGAGGTTGTCCTCGATCGCGCCCTCGGGGACGGGCACCGCGTAGCGGGGGGCGTCGGTGGCGTTGTTGGGCGGCAGGTAGCTCAGCAGGTCGCGCACCCAGTCGAAGGCATCCTGCTCGCCGGAGGCGACATAGTGCAGGGTGCCCGACTTGGCCATGTGCGTGTGGGCGCCACCGAGTTCTTCCATGGTGACGTCCTCACCGGTGACGGTCTTGATGACGTCGGGTCCGGTGATGAACATCTGGCTGGTCTGGTCGACCATGACCACGAAGTCGGTCAGGGCGGGGGAGTAGACGTGTCCGCCGGCGGCGGCGCCCATGATCAGCGAGATCTGCGGGATCACGCCGGAGGCCAGGATGTTGTTGCGGAAGATCTTGCTGTACAGGCCCAGCGAGACGACGCCCTCCTGGATCCGCGCGCCCGCGCCGTCGTTGATGCCGATCAGCGGGCGGCCGGTCTTCAGCGCCAGTTCCTGGACCTTGACGATCTTCTCGCCGTACACCTCGCCGAGGCTGCCGCCGAACACCGTGGCGTCCTGGCTGAAGATGCACACGTCGCGGCCGTCGATGGTGCCGTAGCCGGTGACCACGCCGTCGCCGAGCGGGCGGTTGGCCTCCATGCCGAAGTTCTTGCTGCGGTGCCGGGCCAGCGCGTCGAGTTCGACGAAGGAGTCCTCGTCCAGCAGGGCGTAGATGCGCTCGCGGGCGGTCAGCTTGCCCTTGGCGTGCACCTTCTCGACGGCCTCTTCGCCCACCGGGTGCAGCGACTCTTCGCGCCGCTTGTGCAGCTCGGCCAGCTTGCCCGCGGTGGTGTGGATGTCGATGGTGTGCTCGGCGGCGGGCTCGGCGGTGTGGTCGGTAACGCTTGTCATGGGACTCGATGGTATCGGCAGGCCCCGCGCCGGAGTTTTAGGCTGGGTGGAGTGACGGATCGCGATTCGCTTCGGCAACCGTTGGATCAAGCCGCGCTGCGCGCCGAGCTGATCGGGACCGGCCTGGGCTGGCGCCAGCTCGACGTGGTGGAGCAGACCGGCTCCACCAACGCCGACCTGCTGGCGCGCGCGGCCGCCGGGACCGACGTCGCCGGGGCGGTGCTGATCGCCGAGCACCAGACGGCCGGCCGCGGGCGGCACGGCCGCGGCTGGTCGGCCACCCCGCGGGCCCAGATCACCATGTCGGTGGGCGTCAGCGTCGTCGACGTGCCGACCGAGGGGTGGGGCTGGCTGTCGCTGGCCACGGGCGTGGCGATCGTCGACGCGGTCCTGCAGGTGACCGGGGTGCACGCGGGCCTCAAGTGGCCCAACGACGTGTTGGCCGGCGCACCGGGTTCCCCGGGAAAGCTGGCCGGCATCCTCGCCGAGGTGGCGCGGCCGGTCGTGGTAATTGGCATGGGGCTCAACGTGACTCAGGCCGCCGACGAGATCGACGGCCCCGGGGCGACGTCGCTCTTCGACCTCGGCGTGGCCGCGCCCGACCGCCACCGGCTGGTCTGCGCGGTGTTGACCGAACTCGGCAGGCGGATCGTGGGCTGGCGCGCGGCGCGCGGCGCCGACTGGGCGCTGGCGGCCGACTACCGGGCCCGCAGCCTGACCATCGGCCACGCCGTGCGCGCCCAGCTGCCCGGCGGCAAGGACGTCGTCGGCACCGCGACCGCCGTCGACGACCAGGGCAGGCTGTGCCTCGAGGCCGGGGGCCAAACCGTCGTCGTTTCCGCCGGTGACGTGGTGCATCTGCGCTAGCGGCGGTAGCTTCGCTCACGTGAGCTATCCGGACAATGCCCTGGCCGCCGGCGAACAGGTCGTCCTGCACCGCCACCCGCACTGGAAGCGCCTGATCTGGCCCGTCGTGGTCCTGGTGCTGGCGACGGCGCTGGCCGCGTTCGGATCCGGCTACCTCAACTCGACGCACTGGGAGCAGCTCGCCAAGAACATCATCTACGGCGTCATCTGGGGGGTCTGGCTGGTGATCGTCGGCTGGCTGACGCTGTGGCCGTTCCTGGATTGGCTGACAACGCATTTCGTCGTCACCAGCCGGCGGGTGATGTTCCGGCACGGGGTGCTGACCCGCACCGGCATCGATATCCCGTTGGCGCGGATCAACAGCGTGGAATTCCGCGACAAGCTCACCGAGCGGATGTTTCGCACCGGGACGCTGATCATCGAGTCGGCGTCACAGGATCCGTTGGAGTTCTACGACATTCCGCGGCTGCGCGAGGTGCACTCGCTGCTATATCACGAGGTTTTCGACACCCTGGGTTCCGAGGAGTCGCCGAGCTGACCGGACCGGCTCGCCCTTTTCCGCCAGGACCGCAGCAGCGTCACGTTGCCGCCCTCGAGCTCGTCCTCCAGCACCTCCGCGAAACCGCCGGCGGTCAGCGCGGATTCCAGCGCCTTGTCGGGGTTGCGGGCGAATTCGTCGGGGAACACCCAGCGCCGGAACGCATAGAAGCGGAACGCCATCTGCAGCAGGTTGCCGATGATGTAGGCCGAGATGAAGTCCGCGATGTTCTCCATGGTCAGCGACACCGTCGGCACCCGCAGCTGCAGGACGTAGCTCGAGACCCACAGCGGCGCCATGGAGAGCAGCACGCCCACTCCGCTGAAGGCGAAGAACAGCAGCGCCTCGTGGTGGCGCTCGCGGCCGCCGCGGTCGCGGAAGCTCCACTCCCGGTTCAACACGTAGGACGCGATCACCGCGACGATGCCCGCGATAACCTTGGCGGTGACCGGCTTGGGCTCGAGAACCGTCAGCTTCAGCGTGTAGAAAATCGCCGAGTCGATGATGAACGTGGTGCCGCCGACGATCGCGAATTTGATCAGCTCGTGATGGCGCAGCAAATACGGCTGAAAGGCCTCGGGCAGGCGCGAGATTGCGGCATCGGCGAAGGACACAACACGTCAGTGTACGGATGGACTCGAAAACGACGCAAAATGTTACATAGCGCTTGGGCTTCTCGGCCGGTCACCACGCCGCCACCACGACACCGCGAGCCGTGACACCATGATGGCCGTGCCGCGCAGACGCCTTCCGTCAGGAACCCCTTCAGTGGCGATGGTCGGCGGCGGTCAGCTCGCGCGCATGACCCACCAGGCCGCGATCGCGCTGGGGCAGACGCTGCGGGTGCTGGCCACCGCCCCCGACGAATCGGCCGCGCAGGTCAGCCCCGACGTGGTGATCGGTTCGCACACCGATCTCGAGGACCTGCGCCGGGTCGCGGCCGGGGCCGAGGTGCTGACCTTCGACCACGAGCACGTTCCCACCGAGCTGCTGGAGAAGCTGGTCGCCGAGGGCGTCAACGTCGCGCCGCCGCCGCAGGCCCTGGTGCACGCCCAGGACAAGCTGGTGATGCGGCGCCGGTTGGAGGCCCTTGGCGCACCCGTGCCGCGCTATGCCGAGATCCGAAGCGTCGACGAGCTCGATGCCTTCGCGCAGCGGATGGGCGGTCCCGTGGTCGTGAAGGCGGTCCGCGGGGGCTACGACGGGCGCGGCGTGCGGATGGCCCGTGACCCCTCGCACGCCCGCGAAATTGCCGAGAGCTTCCTGGGCGACGGGGTGCCGGTGATGGCCGAGGAGCAGGTGAACATGCGCCGCGAGCTGTCTGCCCTGGTCGCGCGCTCGCCGTTCGGGCAGGGCGCCGCCTGGCCGGTCGTGGAGACGGTGCAGCGGGACGGGATCTGCGTGCAGGTGATCGCGCCGGCGCCGGACCTGCCCGACGACGTCGCCTCGGCCGCCCAGCGGCTGGCGCTGCGGTTGGCCGCCGAGCTGGGCGTCGTCGGTGTGCTGGCGGTCGAGCTATTCGAGACGACGGACGGCGCCCTGCTCGTCAACGAGCTCGCGATGCGGCCACACAATTCCGGGCACTGGACCATGGACGGCGCGCGCACCAGCCAGTTCGAACAGCACCTGCGGGCGGTGCTGGACTATCCGCTCGGCGACACCGACGCCATCGCGCCGGTGACCGTGATGGCCAACGTCCTCGGCGCCCCGCAGCAGCCCGCGATGTCCACTGACGAGCGGCTGCACCACCTGCTCGCGCGGATGCCCGACGCCCGCGTTCACCTCTATGGCAAGGCCGAACGGCCGGGGCGCAAGGTCGGGCACATCAACTTCCTGGGTGCCGACCCCGCGGAGCTCCCCAGGCTGCGTCAGCGCGCCGAGCTGGCGGCACACTGGTTGTCACACGGGCAGTGGACGGACGGATGGGACCCACATGATTAGCAACCCCAGGGTCGGCGTGATCATGGGCAGTGACAGCGACTGGTCGGTGATGTCCGACGCCGCCGAGGCGCTGGCCGAGTTCGACGTCCCCGCGGAGGTCCGGGTGGTCTCGGCGCATCGCACGCCCCAGGCGATGTTCGACTACGCCCGCGGCGCGGCCGACCGCGGCCTGCAGGTGATCATCGCCGGCGCCGGGGGCGCCGCCCACCTGCCCGGGATGGTCGCCTCCGCCACTCCGCTGCCGGTGATCGGGGTGCCGGTGCCGCTGGCCCGCCTGGACGGTTTGGACTCCCTTTTGTCGATCGTGCAGATGCCGGCGGGCGTCCCGGTGGCCACGGTTTCCATCGGCGGCGCCCGCAACGCGGGGCTGCTGGCCGTGCGCATCCTGGCGTCCTCCGACCCTGCGCTGCGGGCCCGGGTGGAGGTGTTTTCCCAGCAACTGGCCGAGACCGTGCGGGACAAGGATGCGGCGCTGCAGCGGCTGCACGGTAAAGTTACCGGCGAGTAGCACAGGAGGCTCAAGATGGCTGGATGGGCCGGAAACCCGTCGTTTGATCTGTTCCAATTGCCCGAGGAACACCAGGAGTTGCGGGCGGCGATTCGCGCGCTGGCGGAGAAGGAGATCGCTCCGCACGCGGCCGACGTCGACGAGAACGCGCGGTTCCCGCGGGAGGCGCTGGAGGCGCTGAACGCCTCGGGGTTCAACGCCGTGCACGTGCCCGAGGAGTACGGCGGGCAGGGCGCGGATTCGGTGGCGGCGTGCATCGTGATCGAAGAGGTCGCCCGGGTGGACGCCTCGGCGTCGTTGATCCCGGCGGTGAACAAGCTGGGCACCATGGGCCTGATCCTGCGGGGTTCCGACGAGCTGAAGAAGCAGGTCCTGCCGTCCATCGCCGAAGGGACCATGGCGTCCTACGCCTTGAGCGAGCGCGAGGCGGGCAGCGACGCGGGATCGATGCGGACCCGGGCGAAGGCCGATGGCGACGACTGGATCCTCAACGGCGCCAAGTGCTGGATCACCAACGGCGGCGAGTCGAGCTGGTACACGGTGATGGCGGTGACCGACCAGGACAAGGGCGCCAACGGCATCTCGGCGTTCATGGTGCACCGCGATGACGAGGGCTTCACCGTCGGACCCAAGGAGCGCAAGCTCGGCATCAAGGGCTCCCCGACCACCGAGTTGTACTTCGAGAACTGCCGCATCCCCGGCGACCGGATCATCGGCGAGCCGGGCACCGGCTTCAAGACGGCGCTGGCGACGCTGGACCACACCCGCCCCACCATCGGCGCCCAGGCCGTGGGCATCGCCCAGGGCGCGGTGGACGCCGCGATCGCCTACACCAAGGACCGCAAGCAGTTTGGCGAGTCCATCAGCAGCTTCCAGGCCGTGCAGTTCATGCTGGCCGACATGGCGATGAAGGTGGAAGCCGCGCGGATGATGGTGTACCAGGCGGCCGCGCGCGCCGAGCGCGGCGAAACCAACCTCGGCTTCATCTCGGCGGCCTCGAAGTGCTTCGCCTCCGACGTGGCGATGGAGGTGACCACCGACGCGGTGCAGCTGTTCGGCGGCGCGGGCTACACCACCGACTTCCCGGTCGAGCGGATGATGCGCGACGCCAAGATCACCCAGATCTACGAGGGCACCAATCAGATTCAGCGCGTGGTGATGTCGCGGGCGCTGTTGCGCTGACAACCGCGCCGACGCCCGGTCCACCCTCGTGGGCGGGACCCTCTTGGGAACTCACAGGCGCACCGAATAGGATCACCGTCGGCAACCGTTTCGAGTGGTAGGGCCGAACCCAGAGTCGGTAAGCAAGCACCGACCATCCACGACGACCTTCGTTACACAGCAAAGGGTCTTACCGCGGCCAGGGGGTCTCAGTGAAGAACGCGGCTACCCAGGTGCATCGTCGGATGAGCGGGAATTGATGCCCGTGCGTGCCCCAGCCGCCCCGGCCGCGCACTGGCAGTCATTGTCGTTGTTGTTGGTCGAGGACGATCGTGCCGACGCGGTGCTCGTTGAAGACCTGATCGCGGACGCGGTCGCCGATATCCGGGTGATCTGGGCGCAGTCGATGGCGCACGCGGAACGTGAGCTGGCGGCGGCCCGGCCCGACTGCGTGCTGCTGGACCTGCACCTGCCCGACGCCAGCGGGATGGACGCGCTGGACCGCATCGCCAAGCGCGACGCCACCGTTCCGATCGTCGTGCTGACCGGGCTGAACGACGAATACTTCGGGGCGTCCGCCGTCGCGGCCGGGGCGCAGGACTATCTGGTCAAGGGACGCGTCGAGCCCGAAATGCTGCGGCGCGCGCTGCTTTACGCGATCGAGCGCAAACGGGCCGAACTCATTTCCGCCGACCTGCATGCCAGCCGGCTGCGGGCCCGCGAAAACGCGCTGCTGGAACGCGGCCTGCTGCCCTCGCCGCTGCTGCTGGAGGAGCCCGGCGTCGACATCGTCGCCCGGTACCGGCCCAGCCGCGAGGGCGCGTTGTTGTGCGGCGACTTCTACGACGTCGTGCAAACGCCCGACCGGGTGGTGCACGTCCTGATCGGCGACGTCGCCGGGCACGGACCGCACGAGGCGGCCCTGGGCGCGGCGCTGCGCATCGCGTTTCGTGCGCTCACCTTCGCCGGCGTGCACGGCGTGGAACTGATGCGGCAGCTCGAACGGGTGCTGCACTCGGAGCGAACCGGGACTGGCATCTTCGCGACGGTGCTCAGCCTGGCAATCCACCCCGACAGCCCGCGGGTCACGGTGGTGCGCGCCGGTCATCCGGGGATGTTGCTGCAGGACGGCACGGGCGTGGGATGGGTCGAGCCCCCGGCCGGTCCGGCGCTGGGCCTGCGCGCCGACGACTGGCCGCAGCAGGATCTGGAACTGCCGACGGGCCACGGCCTGCTCCTGCTGACCGACGGGCTCTTCGAGGGGTATTCGGGCGAGGGCAACCGGCGGCTGGGCGAGGACGGCCTGCTCGAGCTGGCCCGCGGGCACGCGCACCTGCCGGGCCCGGCGTTCGTCGACGCGTTGATCGACGGCGCCCAGCTGCTCGCCGAGCCGCGCGGCGGGCTCACCGATGACATCGCCGTGCTGCGCGTCGAGCGGACGACGGCGTGAGCCCCGCCCGGCGCGCGCCGCGCCTGGCGCAGCTCACCGTGCGCGGCTGGCAGTTCGTGGTGCTGGTCACGATGGGTGTGATGGTGCTCACCGGCGCGATCGTCGGGTGGGCGTTGCTGCACCGCACCGACCAGATGTCGAGCGCGGTGATCGACGGCATCGGGCCGGCGCGGGTGGCCGCCGGTCAACTGCAGGCGGCGCTGCGGGACCAGGAAACGGGGATTCGCGGTTATGTGATCACCGACGATCGCCAGTTCCTCACCCCGTACTACGACGGGCAACACGAGGAGCAGGCGGCCGCCGAGGCGATCCGGCGCCGGCTGAGCCAGCGCGCCGACCTGATCGCGGATCTCGACGCGATCGAGCAGGCCGCCGCCAAGTGGCGGGCGACCTATGCCGAGCCGTCGATCGAGAGCGTGGCCCCGAACGGCCGGAATGTCACGAACCGGCCGGCGGCCGAACGCGGCAAGGCCGAATTTGACCACCTGCGTGGGCTTTTCGACACGCAAAACGCGAACCTCGCCGCGGCGCGCAACCGCGCGGCCGACGACCTCCGACAGACCGACGCCTGGCGGGACAGGGTGCTGGGGGCGATGGTGTTGCTGTTCTTCGGCACGGCCGCGGCGCTGGGGCTTTTGACGCGTAATGCGGTCACCCGCCCAATCGCCGCGTTGGCCGCAGCGTGCCGGCGGATCACGCGGGGCAGCTTCGGCGAGACCATTTCGCCCCCGCGGCAACCCCAAGACATTCGCAACATGGCCATCGACGTGGAGAACATGCGGGAACGGCTCGTCGAAGAGCTCGAGGTATCCCGTTCGGCCCGAACGCTTCTGGATGAACAGGCCGCCGAGTTGCGGCGCTCGAACGCCGAACTGGAGCAGTTCGCCTACGTCGCGTCGCACGACCTGCAGGAACCGCTGCGCAAGGTCGCCTCGTTCTGCCAGCTGCTCGAAAAGCGGTACGGCGACCAACTCGACGGCCGCGGAATCGAATACATCGGATTCGCCGTCGACGGGGCCAAGCGGATGCAGGTGCTGATCAACGACCTGCTCACCTTCTCGCGCGTCGGCCGGCTGGGCACCTCAGAAACCGAGGTCGAACTCGACGCGGCGCTGGACGCCGGCGTGGCCAACCTCGCCACCGCGATCGAGGAAGCCGACGCCGAGATTGTGCGGCCGTCCCAGCCCCTCCCGCAGATCATCGGGGATCCCACGCTGCTGACGATGCTGTGGCAGAACCTGATCGGCAATGCGATCAAGTTCCGGCACAAGGATCGCCGGCCCCGCGTCGTCATCGACTGCGAACGCCGCGCCGGCGAGCACGGTGACGAGTGGTTATTGTCCGTGTCGGACAACGGCATCGGCATCGCCGCAGAATTCACCGAGAAGATCTTCGTCATCTTCCAGCGCCTGCATGGCCGCGAGGTCTACTCCGGAACCGGTGTCGGCCTTGCGCTGTGCAAGAAGATCGTCGAGCAGCACGGCGGCACCATCTGGGTCGACACGTCCTACCCGGACGGGACCCGATTCCAGTTCACCCTGCCGATCCCCGCGTCGGTGGGTGCGGGCGCGGCTACACCAGTCAGTTCGGAAGGAACCCACGTTGACATCACCGACGTCAGCCGGTAGGGCAATCGAGATCCTGCTCGTCGAAGACGACCCGGGCGATGAGCTCATCACCCGAGAGGCGTTCGAGCACAACAAGCTCAAGAACAACCTGCACGTCGCGCACGACGGGGAGGAGGGCCTGGACTTCCTGTACCGGCGCGGCCAATTCGAGGGTGCGCCGCGGCCCGACCTGATCCTGCTCGACCTCAACCTGCCTAAATACGACGGCCGGCAGCTGTTGGAGAAGGTCAAGTCCGACCCGGACCTGGCCCGCATCCCGGTCGTCGTGCTGACGACCTCCTCGGCCGAGGAGGACATCCTGCGCAGCTACGAACTGCACGCCAACGCCTACGTCACCAAGCCGGTCGACCTCGACCAGTTCATGAGCGCCGTCCGCCAGATCGACGAGTTCTTCGTTCAGGTGGTGCGGCTTCCGGGCAGGTAAACCCTGGGCTACGAGGCGGTCTCGGGTGCGGTGAGGAACTCCCCGTTGTGCTGCCCCGGGGCCGGCGGCGGATCGGTGGCCGCGGCGTCGAAGCTCGAGTAGCGCGCCGGCATGCGGACCACCGTGATCGCCCCCTCGCCGCCGCCGAGCCGCAGGGCCAGCTCGTTCTCGGCGAACAGCGGGGTGTCGACCACCTGCTTCCAGGTGTAGGCCAGGCAGGCCATCAGGCCGCCCTCCTGCAGCAGCTCGACCCATTCGGCGGCGGTCTTGGCCGCCAGCGCCGACTCGAGTTCCCCGGTCAGTTCGTGGTAATTCATTGCGCGCGAACGCTGATCGATGAACCGCTCGTCCCCCATCAAATCCGGGCGCCCGATGATCTGGCACAGCTTCGCCCAGTGCTTGGGCACGTAGGCGCTGATCACCAGGTAGCCGTCCGCGGCTTTGAAGGCGTCCGACGGCTGGGTGGCGAACCCAACCCCCTTGCGCTTCTTCACTGTTGGCTCGGAGTCGCCCTTGGGCGCCTCGCTCGGCTTGTTCAGGTGAATCGTGAGCTGGCTGGCCTGCAGTGCGACCGCGACGTCGTACATCGCGACCCGGACAATCTCGGCCACCCCGTGCCGCTCCCGGTTGAGCAGCGCGGCCAGCACCGCCTGGGCCAGCACGTGGCCGCTAGCGGCGTCGACGAGTTGGAACGGGATGATCTGCGGTTTGCCTGTCGGCGTGGGCATCCCGGTGGTCATGCCCGATTCGGCGGCGACCATCAGGTCGACGCCCGGCCTGCTGCCGTGCGGGCCGTTGCCGCCGTAGGCCGACAGGCGCGCGTAGATCAGCCGGGGATTGCGTGCCCGCAGGTCGTCGGGGCCCAGCCCCAGGCGCTCCATCACGCCGGGGCGAAACCCTTCCAGGACGACGTCGGCGGTGTCGGCCAGCCGCAGTATCTGCCGCTTGTTGTCGTCGTCGGTCAAATCGACCGCGACCGATTTCTTGCCCCGGTTGTGGGGCCAGAACAGTGTGGGCAGCGGTGGGCGCCCGGGCAGCACCACGGTGATCTGCCGGGCCGCCTCCCCGCCGGGCGCCTCGACCTTGATCACCTCGGCGCCCAGGTCGGCCAGCACCTGCCCGGCCAGCGGCCCGGCGATGTTCTGGGTGAAGTCGAGCACCCGGTAGCCGTCAAGGGGCTTGGGGGGCTTGGTGTTTGGCATATCGGCCTTCCTTTAACCCGCCTTGTGCAGCACCGCGGTGCAGTAGTAGTTCCTGGCGAACGGCGCGGCGGGGCCCTCGGGCTGCAACGGTAATCCGTTGTCGGCCAACAGCTGATTCAGCGGCGTGCGAACCGGCCGCCAGCCACGCTCGGCCAGGTAGGTCGCCACGTCGTTGCGCTCACCGGGGAAGCCCAGGTCGCCCAGCGCGATGTCGAGGCCGTTCTCCCGCCACTTTTCGCTCGCGGCGTTGAGCGCATCCCCGCTGACCCCCGTGTTCCAGAACACCTCGGCCACCAGCCGGCTGCCGTCGGCGCTGAGCTCGGTGACCTGAGCCAGCAGCCGGTCCTGGGCCTCGGCCGGCAGGAACCCGAGCAGCCCCTCGGCGGCCCAGGCGGCCGGCCGGCCGGTGTCGAATCCGGCCTGCCGCAGCGCCGACGGCCAGTCGTGGCGCAGGTCGATCGGCACGGCCCGCAGCTGGGCCGCGGGCGTGGCGCCGAGCTCGGAGATGGTGGCGGCCTTGAACGCAATGACTTCGGGTTGGTCGACCTCGAACACCGTCGTGCCCGCCGCCCAGGGCAGCCGGTAGGCGCGGGCGTCCAGACCCGAAGCCAGGATGACGACCTGGCGGATGTCCGCTTCGCCGGCCTCGGCGAAGAACGCGTCGATGAACCGCGTGCGTGCGGCCATCATGTCGGTCATCCGCTGCATGCCCCACGGGGCGCCGGGAACGTCGACGTCCGCGGAGCTCAATTCGCCCGCGGCCCACCGGGTCATGAAGTCCACGCCCACGGCCCGCACCAGCGGCTCGGCGAACGGGTCGTCGATCAGCGCGTCCCGGGTGGCCCGGGCCCGGCCCGCGGCCACCATGGTCGCGGTGGCTCCCACGCTGGTCGCCAGGTCCCAGGTGTCGTCGTCGGTGCGCGCCATGTCATCCCTTCCCCGGTCTGCTCGTTAGCCACCATAACGGTGACCAAAGACCCCGCCTGCGGTGGCGCGACCGATCGGCAGAGTCGAGTCAATGGCCGCGCAAATGTTCAGGCGTCACGAACTGGAAACCGCGTCGCTGCTGATGTACGTCCGGTCGGGGGATTGCGAGTGATCCCGCCGGGGAAGGTGCTCAACCGCCTGCTGGGTGGGTGAGGGCCCGCTGGTCGAGCCGGTACCGGATCAGCCGGGAGCTGTTGGCCACCACCGCCACCGACGAGGCGTTGTGCAGGATCGCGGCCAGCACCGGGGACAGCGCGCCGCCCGCGCCGATGATCAGCCCGGCGGCGTTGACGGCGATGGACATGCCGTAGTTCTCGCGGATGACGTCGACGGCGCGGGCGCCCAGGTCCCGCACGTCGAGCAGGCGGTGCAGGTCGTCGTTGGCCAGCGCCACATCGGCGGTCTCGACGGCCACGTCGGTACCGGCCAGGCCCATGGCGATCCCGATGTCCGCGGCGGCCAGCGCCGGCGCGTCGTTGATGCCGTCGCCGACCATGCCGACGACGAAGCCCTCGTCCTGCAGCTCGCGCACCGTGGTGAGCTTGTCCTCCGGCATCACCTCGGCGCGCCACTCGTCGATGCCGAGCTCGGCGGCGACCACCTCGGCGATGTCGGGATGGTCACCCGTGAGCATCACGATGCGGCGAATCCCGTTGGCCCGCAACTCGTTCAGCACGTCGGCCGCCTCCGGGCGCACCTCGTCGCGCAGACTGATCAGGCCGACCAGCGTGCCGTCCACGGCGAGCAGCAGCGGCGTCTCGGCCCGCCGGCGCAGCTTGTCCACCCATTCCGAGGCCTTCTTGGACACCTTCACCTTTTCGGCGCGCAACAGCGACGGGCTGCCCAGCAGCAGGGTCCGGCCGTCGGCCCAGGTGCGCATGCCCAGGCCCACCAGCACCTCGCACTCCTCGTGCGGCGGAATGCTGATGTGGCGTTCCTCGGTGGAGCGGATCACCGCCTCGGCCAGCGGGTGGCGGGAGTGGATCTCCGAGCTGGCCGCATAGGCCAGCACCTGCTCGGGTTGCCAATCCTTATGCAGCGCAATGATGTTGGTGACCACCGGGCGACCGACCGTCAGGGTGCCGGTCTTGTCGAACACGATCGCGTCGACCTGGCCCGCCTGTTCGAGGTGGGAGCCGCCCTTGATCAGGATGCCGCGGCGCGCGCCGTTGCCGATCGCGGCGCTGATCGCGGTTGGGGTGGCCAAACCCACCGCGCACGGGCACGCGATCAGCAGCATGGTCATCGCCCGGCGAACGTCGCCGGTGACGGCCAGGGTCAGGGCGGAAACGATGAACGACGTGGGAACGAAACGGCGGGAGAAGTTTTCGCCGACGGTCTGGATCGGCGCCCGGTCGTGCTGGGCCTCCTCGACCCGGGCGATGATGCGGCCGATGGTGGTTTGGTTGCCCACGGCGCGGGCGCGCACCACCAGCCGTCCGCGCACCACGACCGAGCCGGCGTGCACCCGCGAGTCGACCGTGACGCTCACGGGCAGGTTTTCGCCGGTGATCGCGGACTGGTCGACGATCGCCTCGCCGTCGACCACCTCGCCGTCCACCGGTATCGCGACATGGTCGTGGACCACGACCTCGTCGCCGGTCTGCAGGCTGTCGATGGGTACCTGTATCTCTTGGTCGTCGGGCAGGCGGATCCACGCGGTGTCCTGGGTTCCGCGCAGCAGCTCGGAGATGGCCCGCCGGGTGCGTCGCAGGGTCAGGTCCTGCAGGTATTCGCCGATGTTGAGCAGCCACAGCACCGTCAGGGCGACGACATTCTCCCGCAACACCAGGCTCGCCACGGTGGCCGCCGAGACCAGCGCGTCGGTGCCCGCCCGGCCCGAGCGCAGCGAGCGCAGCGCGCCGCGCAGGAACGGGTAGCCGGTGAAGACCGTGACGCCGGTGGCGAACAGCCGGCCGCTCGGGCCGAGCAGCGGCGGACGGGCGAACACGTAGCGGCGCACGCCGAGCAGGGCCAGCGCTGCGCCGCCGATCACCATGCGCAGCACGTCGGTGTTGCGGATCTCCGACGAATGCGGCACGCGCGCCGGGATCAGCTCGGCGGCGACGTGCGCGGCACCGCCGATCGCGTCCAGCACCGAGGGGCGATCGCAGCGCCGGGGCGAATACCAGACCACCACCGAGCCGGTGCGCGGGTAGGCGTGCACGGCGCGCACCCCCTGCTGCTTGGCGACGGCCTCCTCGACCGCCACGGCACGACGGGAGTCGCCGCGGACCCACCCGACCGACACCCGCATGCGCCCCGCCGCATCCGAAAGCACATGCAGCGCAAGGTCTTCGGCCACTGTCAAGCGATCAGTGCTCGTGCTCGTGGGCGTCGGCGACCGCGGGCGTCGGCGCCTCTTCGCCGATGCGTTCGCGGGCCTCGGCCATCACGTCGGCGAGCTTGAGGCGCGCCGACTCGGCGGCCTCCTCGGCCTTGCGGGTGCCGCGCAGCCCGAGCTCCGCCGCCGACACCGCCGTCTCGTGCAGCGGCGCCTTGGCCATGGCCTTGCGCACCACCTCGTAGGCCGTCACGCCGACCAGGCCGGTGACCACCGTGCCCGCCGCCTTCGCCAAGAGCCCATACCCCGCCATCGCCGCAACCCTCCTGTCCTCGCCGCCTCAGCCCATGCTTGCACGACGTTAACATCGCGATATTGCTATATCAATATGGATCCGGACGCCTTTCAACGCTGGGCCGCGGCCCGTTGGCCAAACCGTTGTCGCTGGCGGGGTAGCCCGCACTGCGTTCCGAGGGTTGGGGTCGGGCTGTGGGCCAATATCGCGCGGGAACAGCTAAATCCGGATCGCCCGGGGCCACTGTTCCCTCACTTCGCAGTGAGGGAACAGTGAGCGATTCGGGTGCCAACAGGCTGGGGCCTCCGTCGCCGCCCGACGTCGAGCCCCATCGATGATCCCTGAGCGCACTCGACGCCGCGTCGTGCCTGCGCGACAGTAGGTTAGCTCAAGCGGCCGGCGCGAGATGCGAAAGCATTACGTACAACCAGGAACGCCAAATATGCGGTGTGTCGAAGGGGGGCACTTCCCGCCGCTCGACTACTGGCGATGTCGCCCTCGGACCTGAATGCGCGCCAGAGGGCCGTGAAAGTGGCTCCATCGGACGACCAGTCGCCCAGCAATAAGCCTGCATTGAGCCATTCATTAAGGATGCTCTCGAAAAGAATCTGGTTATAGGCGCGGACGGTCGCAGCGATAACACCGACTATCTCATGAATCGCGGCTGGAGATCCGAAAGATATCCAGCTTCCCGACGGCACCCCGAGGGCCTTCGCACCCCGTGTCGAGACATAACCACCTGCATGTACAGCTGCATGGCGAATGTGGCAGATACGTTCGAACTCCGTCAGTAAGACTTCCACTGATATCACGCTCTTCAGATCTACCCCCCCAATCTTCTTGGTCCACGTCATTACCTTCGACCTGCTCGAAAAACTCTCACTATCGAGCATGCCCCTGACTGCATCTGCCACGGAGCCCGTGAAAACGAACTCCATCCGGGTCTCAAGGGGTTGAACCCGCTCAGCGCAACACGGGCATATCTTGACAACATCCGTCAAAATGGATCGGAAGTAGTCCTCCGCCGCGGACACTGCCGAGGAACTAAGGATGAGCCCGTGCTGCGTGCGCCAATCTGCAGCTGAGTTCGCGGCAAGCTGAGTTACGACTAGCAGCGCGTCGAAAGCTACATCGATTGGTGAGCGATAATCACCTTCACCACGATTTGTTAAAAATGCAGCATCTGTCAATCGTGTCGAGGCCCCCGGTCCCACTGGCGACGCCGATGCGAGACACACCTGGGGGAAAGCATGCGGCATTACAAGGTCACAAATTCATCCGCGCGGACCTTGATTCGTGCCGCCCACGTTCTGCCGATGCTAGGAACGGTTCGAAGTTGTACCCCTGCGTCGTCAAAAATAATGTCTTGGACCGTGCGTAGGTTGGTCAACTCCAATATTCGTTCGAGTTTTATCGGTGTGAGATGAAGGCTTTCGAGTGGCGATGACAGCAATTCGATATATACGGATTGCTCTGTAAGCGCTGTTCCGCACTTGTAGCAGAAAACGGAGTCTTCGGAGATGCGGGGACTGTGACACTTCGGGCACGGGGAGAGATTCAGGCGGCATCGTTCGCTTTGCGCAGGGTTTAACACACCTACGGGTTGGCGCCGCACGAAGTCATCCGCACTCTGCCTCCGCAATGCGATCAAATGGTCCTCGATGGACGGCGTCCGCGGCAACGCTAGTGCATTGTCGGCAATCAGAAGCGATGTATGGATTTGGACCTTTTCATATCGGTCCCTTCCTCGTGAGACGGATCCAAGACGTCGGACCACTCCGGCGTACTCCATGAGAGAAACAACCTGGCTAAGATCTGCATCCCATGGCTGAGCAATTGCGACTCCGATGTACTTAGCGCTTTGCTTTCCGCGTTGCCGGTTGGTCTCACGGATAGAGGCAATCATGCTATCCTGTACCTCTCGGCCTACCTGAATGAAATTCTCGTATCGCGGCAATTTGCGTGAGACTTCATCGAACAGCGAGCGCACTCGTACCGCATTCTCGCGTATTGCTTCTTGAACCTTTCGAAGCGTCGGCGGTGCGAAGGTTACCGCCTCGTCGTCTTCGTCGGTATCACCAATTGAGTCGGACAGGATATTTAGGAAGTTGCGCGGCAGCCCGAAGGAAGCATACGCAGCGAGATCTACTAGTTCTTGGCGTACAGAACCTTGGAGGTTTTGCGGGTAGCGTGCGGCAAAGATTGCGCGCATCGTCGCCAGGTAACTGGGTGAGTCGGTTCGAATCCAAACCTCAATCTCTTCGGCCTCGTGGCCAACATTGAAATATGGACTATAGGAAGTCACCCCAGGGTAGATCGCAGCTTTGCATGCGACAGCTCGGGACCGTAAAGCACGAAACACTTCAAAGAATTCGCGTTGTTGTTGCTGCATAAAAGCGTGCGCCGCGTCATCCATGAGTAGCACTGCGCGCGATCGACCCATCGTTTCGCTCCAGCCCTCAATCATCGTTAGCAATTCAGCCGGCGCGATTGCCCTAGGCACGAATTTTGGAGTCTGACCTATCAATGTTTGCAGCTCATTGACGAACCGTTGGCCATCGCTAGCTAACTTACGGAGATCTGTCGGGCAATCAGTATCCGCACTTTCTGCCAATGCAATTATGATTTTGTAAATCAACCATTGTCTAAAATATTCGAGCGCACGCTCGGAGCGCAGCATTACGGGTTCAAGTGCGAGATGTTGCGAATAGTTAATATATGCTACGAGAACGTTATCGCTTCCGCGAAGTTTGAAATAGGCGCGCTTCAGGTAGTTCGACTTGCCCGATCCTCGTGGCCCCTTCAGTAGCTTCGGCCCTGGACCTGTCAACCGACGCAAGATCGACTCATCTCCTGGCACCTCTGCAGTGAGTCGTGCGAGATCAGCTTCCGACAGATCTTCGGCCCGGAGCGTGTACAGAGCGTCAAGATCAAGATCCACATCGGCCATGAGGCAATGCTAATGATAATGAAGTTCGCCAGGCTGAATCCCCCACGGCACGTTGAGGCCGACTTCGCCGGCCGATGAAACACTCACGTCACCACACCCTCGATACCGCGCTACTGTTCGCCGGCCTTCGCCACCCGGTCGGCCGGCAGGTATGCCCTGGGCGCCGCGCCCACTGCGCCGGCTGGTTGTAATAACCACGCGGCCGCCATGCCCAACGCATCGCACGCGGCACCCGCGGCGCGCGCCGCGGAACGCTAGGCCGGCCGCACCGTCTGTGGCCATCCCGCCCCACCGAACTGCTTGGCCCCGTTCCGACCCGACCAAGAGCCGCGACCCTTCTGGCTGCCATCCGCGTTGTTCAGAGAACCCGGGTGACCTTTTCCGTCTCGACCCTGCGGGGCAGCGCCCCCGGATCGGGATTGGCCACCTGCACCAGCGACGCGCCGACGGCCAGGATCGCCAGCAGGCCGTCCACCAGATCGCCGGGTCGCGTCCAGGACGCGCTGGACAGCACCCGGTCCGTGGCCGTCAATCCCCGTGCGGTGGCGGATCTTTGGCAGTCGGCCAGGACCTCGTCGACGGATCGCCCGGCCAGCGCCGGACCGGGCCGCCCCTCGCCGACGATCTGGTCGCCGTGCACCCGCACGGCGGTGGCGTAGTCGGTGACGCCGATCGGCAGGTCCGGTGCCGGGCGGCCGAACGGGTCCAGCGACAGCACGGCCACCTCGGCGGCGCCGGTACCGTCGGCCTCGTCCAGCCGTTCCTCGCTGCACAGGGCCACATCCGCATTCGGGTGGGTCGAGCCCGCGTCGAGCACCGCCTCGGCGCCGATCCACCACACCCCGAACAGCACCGCCGCCGTCTGCCAGTGCGCCGGCAGCAGGATCGCGACCCGGCTCGCCGGCCCGGCGCCCATCTCGTCGCGCAACAGGTTGCCGGTCTTGGCGGCCCAGTTGGCCAGTGTGGCGGCGGACAATTCGATGCGCTCGCCGCCGGCGTCGTCGTAGTAGGTGATGCGCGGGCCGACCGGGTCGGCCCGCAACAACGGATCCAGGATGGCCCCGGCCAGCGTGCTCAGTTGATGCACTCGGGCTTGTCGGACCCGGCGGTCAGGATCGGCGACGGCGGCGGAACATTCGGGTCGACCCCGGCGGCCGCGTTCGATACCCGGGCGGACACGGCGGGACCACCGCCGCCGGAGAGGCCCGAGCCCGGCCCGGTGTAGTCGTTGGCCAGCACCACCCGGACCGAGCCTGCCGCGAGGGACGGGTCGGCGATCACGGGCAACCCGCCCAGCTCCTTGGCGACCTGCTGGGCGCCCAGGTCGTCGGTCTTGGCGGCGCGCACCTGGCTGCTCTTCACGTGGCCGCCGTCGTTGTTTCCGACGGTGCCGGCGGCAAATCCCTTGGAGCTCAACACCTCTGACACCGCGGCCGCCAGGCCGTTGATGTCGGTGTCGTTGACCACGCTGGCGGTGGTCTTCGCCGGGGTGTAGGCCAGTTCCTCGGTCTTGCCCTGGGCCTGGTCGTGCAGCAGGCCTGCCACCCAGTCCTGCACCTGATGCGGGTCCACCCGCACCACGCTCTGCATGCCGTCGTCGCTCCAGCCGGCCCCGTCGAGCACCGGGATGGTGGCGAACGCGACGTTGCCGCCGGCCAGCTTCTGCATCTGCTGGACGAAATCCATGACGTCCCAACCCGAGGAGATCACCACAGAGCGCTGGACGGCCGCCTCGAGGCGCCGCAGGGTGGTGGGGCTGGACAGCGTCTTGCCGGAGATGACCCGGTGGGCCAGCGACGCCATCACCACCTGTTGACGCACCACGCGGTCCAGGTCTCCGCGCGGCAGGTCGTGGCGCTGGCGCACGAAGCTCAGCGCCTCGGGGCCGTCGAGTTTTTGCTGCCCGGCGGGGAAGTCGGCACCCGAAAGCGGCTCGAACACGGGCTGTTTGAGGCAGACGTCGACACCGCCGAGCGCGTCGGTGATCAACGCGAAACCGAGCAGGCCGATCTCGGCGTAGTGGTCGACGGTGACGCCGGTGAGGTCGGCGACGGTCTTGATCAGGGCCTCGCGGCCGGCCTCGGTGCCCTGGGCCGCCGCTTCGGTCGCGGAGGCACCGGCCTGGACGAGGGTGGCGCGTTTGGCCTCCCTGGTCTGGCCGTACACGCCGTTGATCTTCGTCTTGCCCAGGCCGGGCGCCGCGACGTAGGAGTCCCGCGGAATCGAGATCGCGGTGGCCGACCTCCCGTTGTTCGGTATCCGGATCAGGATGATCGTGTCGGTGTTGGTCGCTTCCTCGTCCCCGGCCCGCAGGCTGGCCAGCTCCTCCTGGGACAGGGGGTTGCCGTGGGCGTCGGTGCGGCTGTCCAGACCGACCAGCAGGATGTCGATCGCGCCGTCGTCGCCGCCCTTGCCCAGCGAGGGCGCGGACATGTGGAAGATGCCGTCCTCGAAGGCGCGCACGTTGCCCCACGCCATTCCGGTGCCGACGACGACCGCGACGGTCAGCACAGCGGCAACCACACGAACCACACGTTGCACAGGCATCCCAATAGGTTACTTGCGACACAGCGGCTTCGCGGGTAGCCGGGGGCGGCGTGCCTGGGCCGTGCCACACTCGACGACATGTCGGGCAGGTCGGAACGGATCGTGATCACGGGAGCCGGGGGGCAACTGGGCAGCTGTTTGGCCGCGCTGGCGAGCGAGCGGGGGCGCGAGGTGCTCGCGCTCACGTCGTCGCAGTGGGACATCGCCGACCCGGCCGCGGCGGAACGGAACATCCGCCCCGGCGACGTGGTCATCAACTGCGCGGCCTACACCGACGTCGACGGCGCCGAGAGCGACGAGGCGCGCGCCTACGCGGTCAACGCCACCGGGCCGGAAATCCTCGCGGGGGCCTGCGCGCGCGCCGGCGCCCGGCTGATCCACGTCTCCACCGACTACATGTTCACCGGCGACCCCGGGCCGGGCGGGCCGCGTCCCTACGAGCCCAGCGACAAGACCGACGCGCGGGGCGTGTACGCGCTGTCCAAGCTCGCCGGCGAAGAGGCCGTCCTGGCGGCGCTGCCGTCGGCCGTCGTGGTGCGGACCGCCTGGCTCTACACCGGCGGAACGGGCAAGGACTTCGTTGCCGTCATGCGCCGGCTGGCCGCCGGGGACGGGCCGGTGAACGTCGTCGACGACCAGGCCGGGTCGCCGACCTACGTCGCCGACCTGGCCGTCGCGCTGCTGCAGGTCGCCGACGATCGCGTGCCGGGTCCGATCCTGCACGCCGCCAACGAGGGTGCGGTGTCGCGCTTCGAGCAGGCGCGCGCGGTGTTCGAGGAGTGCGGCGCCGAGCCCGACCGGGTGCGGCCGGTCAAGACCGACGAGTTTCCGCGCCCGGCGCCGCGGCCGAGCTACTCCGCGCTGGGCGGCGAGGAGTCCGCGGCGGCGGGCCTGACGCCGCTAAGGCCCTGGCGCGCTGCGCTTGTCGCGGCGCTGGCCGCATCGGGCAGCGACCGACCGTTACCCTCTACGCGTGACTGACATCCTGCCGGTCGTGACGGTGACCTACTCGCCGGGCCCGCACCTGGAGCGGTTCCTGGCCTCCCTGTCGCTGGCCACCGAGCGCCCCGTCAGCGTGCTGCTGGCCGACAACGGCTCCACCGACGGCACCCCGCAGGCCGCCGTCGAGCGCTACCCGAACGTGCGGCTCTTCGAGACCGGCGCGAACCTCGGGTATGGGACCGCGGTGAATCGCGCGGTCGCGCAGCTGGGCGAGAACGACGACTGGGTGATCGTGGCCAACCCCGACGTGCAGTGGGGCCCGGGCAGCATCGACGCCCTGCTGGACGCCGCCACCCGCTGGCCGCATGCCGGCGCCCTGGGCCCGCTCATCCGCGACCCCGACGGGTCGGTGTACCCGTCGGCGCGCCACCTGCCCAGCCTGGTCCGCGGCGGCATGCACGCGGTGGTCGGTCCGTTCTGGAAGCGCAACCCGTGGACGGCGGCCTACCGCCAGGAGCGGCTCGAGCCCAGCGAACGCGCGGTGGGCTGGCTGTCGGGGTCGTGCCTGCTGGTGCGGCGGTCGGCCTTCAGCCAGGTCGGCGGCTTCGACGAGCGCTACTTTATGTACATGGAGGACGTCGACCTCGGCGACCGGCTGGGCAAAGCGGGCTGGCTGAGCGTCTACGTGCCGTCCTCCGAAGTCCTGCACCACAAGGGTCACTCCACCGGGCACGACCCGGCGAGCCACCTGGCGGCCCACCACAAGAGCACCTATCAGTTCCTGGCCGACCGTAATTCCGGTTGGCGGCGTGCGCCGCTGCGCTGGACGCTGCGCGCCTCGCTGGCGGCCCGATCGCGGCTGATGGTGCGCAGTTCGCTGCGCAGCCGCAGGCGGAACCTGGCAGAAGGGCGGCGCTGACGTGGCGGCCCGTCCAGTCGACGCCGTGATCCTGGTTGGGGGCAAGGGCACCCGGCTGCGGCCGCTGACGCTCTCGGCGCCCAAGCCGATGCTGCCCACCGCCGGGCTGCCGTTCCTGACCCACCTGCTGTCGCGGATCGCCGCGGCGGGCATCGAGCACGTCATCCTGAGCACGTCGTATCAGGCCCAGGTGTTCGAGGCCGAGTTCGGCGACGGGTCGAAACTGGGGCTGCAGATCCAATACGTGACCGAGGACTCGCCGCTGGGAACGGGCGGCGGCATCGCCAACGTCGCCGGGCACCTGCGCCACGACACCGCGATGGTGTTCAACGGCGACGTGCTGTCCGGCGCCGACCTGGGCCAGCTGCTTCAGTTCCACCAGACCAACTCCGCCGACGTGACCCTGCACCTGGTGCGGGTGGGGGACCCGCGGGCGTTCGGCTGCGTGCCGACCGACGAAACCGGCAGGGTCACAGCGTTTTTGGAGAAGACGCAGGATCCGCCGACCGACCAGATCAACGCCGGCTGCTACGTCTTCCAGCGCGCGATCATCGACCGGATCCCACGGGGCCGCGAGGTCTCGGTGGAGCGCGAGGTGTTCCCGGCCCTGCTGTCCGACGCGAAAGTCAAGGTCTGCGGCTACGTCGACGCCACCTACTGGCGCGACATGGGCACCCCGGACGACTTCGTGCGCGGCTCGGCGGACCTGGTCCGCGGGATCGCCCCGTCGCCGGCGCTGCACGGCCACCGCGGCGAGCAGTTGGTGCACGACGGCGCGGCGGTGGCGCCGGGCGCGGTGCTGATCGGCGGGACGGTCGTCGGGCGCGGCGCCGAGATCGGCCCCGGTGTCCGCCTGGACGGCGCGGTGATCTTCGACGGCGTCAAGGTCGAGGCCGGCAGCGTGATCGAGCGCTCGATCATCGGCTTCGGGGCACGCATCGGCCCGCGGGCGCTGATCCGCGACGGGGTGATCGGCGACGGCGCCGACATCGGCGCCCGCTGCGAGTTGCTGCGCGGCGCCCGGGTGTGGCCCGGCGTCGCCATTCCCGACGGCGGGATCCGCTACTCCTCCGACGTGTGAGTCCTGCTGTGCGTCGAGATCGACGTGACCGCGACGCCCACTCGAGTTACTCGCACTTCTGTGCGCTGGCGTCGATTTCGGTCGCCCGGGCGACGAGGTACGCCAGCGCGTGATCGGTGCCGTCCGGCAGGGCGTCGGTGGGCCACCACCGCAAATCGTCGGACTCGTCGCTGATGGCGATCTGCGCGCCGGCCGGTGCGTGCGCAACGAATTGCAGGTCCAGGTGACGGGTCGGCACGCCGAGCGAGCAGGTGACCGGGTGGACATGCACGGCCGCCAGCTCGGGATCGATGCGCAGGCCGGCGACGCCGGATTCCTCGGTGGCCTCGCGCAACGCCGCCGCGACGACGTCGCTGTCGTCCTCGTCGCAGTGCCCGCCCAGCTGCACCCAGCGGCCCAGCCGCGGATGCAGGGTCAGCAGCACCCGGGCGCCGGTGTGGTCGAGCACCAGCGCCGAGGCGGTAACGTGGCCCGCCGCGCACTCGCGGCGGCAGGCGTCCGGGCGGGCGTGCACGAAGGCCAGCACGGCGTGCCGCACCGAATCCTGCGCCGGATCCGTCGGCCGCCAGTCGGTGAGAAGCGAGATCGCGGATTCGCGGAGGCTCAACGGGATCCGCGCCTTGCCCGGCGGTCCCGGAGCGAAACCCAGGCCGCGCGGCAGCCCGCGACCACCTCGGGAGACAACCCGAGCCGGTCGATCAGCACCTGCCGGTCGACGAGGTCGAGCGCCTTGTCGATCTCGCCCGCCTTCAGCAACAAGTCGACGTCGCAGGCGAGTTCGGCTTCGGCGTGCGCCGGGGCGGGGATCGGAAGGTGCTCGGCTTCCGCGGGTTCCAGCTCCAAGATGCCCCCACCGTAACTGCGGCCGAGGATCTCGGCGAACGCGAACGTCACGCTGTTGTGGAACACCGCGGCCAGCGCCGCCGGATCCACGCCGGGCGCGACCCGGACCCGGTGCACGGTGTCGGTGCTCGTCGCCGCCACGGCGTTGACGGTCAGCCGCGGCGCCCGGTGGATCTGGCGCAGCAGGAACAGGTCGGGAACCCACAGCGACGGGGTGGTCCACCACGGCGTGCGGATCGAGCACTTGTAGCCCCGGTGCACGCCGGCGGCCTCACCGGCGCGGACGTGCGCGTTCAGGGCGGTGTCGGTGAGTTCGGCCGGCGCGTCGAGCAGCCAGGTCCGCCGGCCCGCCGCGACATCGGTTGCGCGGCAGTCGGTGTCGTAGACCAGCCCGGACAACTGCGCGCTGCGCGACACGAGCTTCACGCAGTGCGGCCGCAGCCCCAGCTCGTCGGCCTGCGCGTCGGTGAACGTGAAGAAGCTGTTGCGGCCCGTCACGATGCCGACGTCCACGCCGGCGAGCGACCCGAGCCGGGTCAGCACCGGCGATCCCTTGAGCGAGCGCAGCAGCCGGATCGCGGCGGGGTCCAGGAAGTACTTGGTCCACTTCTCCTGCTCGTGCAGCAGCGTGGGGGCCCACGGGGCCTCGAGGTCGGCGTCCGCCAGCGCGTCGGCGTCGGCGAGATGGACGGTGCGCATCCGGGCCGGACCCGCCCCGACCACACCGCAGAACAGCACGACCTCCTGCAGGATGCCGTCGAACACCAACCGCTCGAAGGTCAGCAGCGTGATCTCGCAGAACCGGGCGAGCAGATACTCGCGTAGCTGGGCGGCGTAGCCGACCTGGAGCAACTCGGCCGGCAGCACCAGGCCGACCCGCCCGCCGTCGCGCGCCAGGACCGCGCTCGCGACGACGAAGGGGACCCAGGCGTTGGTCAGCCGGCTGGGGCGCAGGCCCTCGCGGCGCATCAGTTCCAGGGCCGGGTCGCGCTGATCGGACGCCCAGTTGCCGAAGCGGATGTAGGGCGGGTTGCCCGCGACGCCGTCGAAGCCACCGGGCTCGGCCGTCGCCAGCCACGCGAAGAGGTTCGCGGCGTCGACGGGCGCGAATTGCCGGGCCTTGGCGGCTTCGTCGGGAATCAGCTCCACGCCGCGCACCCGGGCGCCGAGGGCGGCCAGCTCGCGCAGGATTCGGCCGTCGCCGCAGGACGGTTCGACGATGTGCGGCCCGGCCCCGCGCACCCAGCGGGCCAAGAACCGGGCCACCGGGGCGGGCGTGTAGTAGCCGCCGCGGACCTTGTCGGCCGACGCCGCCGCCTTGCCCGCGAATCCCATGGGCTCAGTATTACTTGCGGATCAGCAAATCACCGGGGTCCGCCGCGTCGCGCGACCCGGGCCGGTCCTCGGCGTAGCCGATCGCGATGGCGCCCAAGGGCTCCCAGTCGGCGGGCAGCTCGAGCTCGGCGCGGACCAACTCGGCGGCAAAGATCGTCGAGCCGATCCAGCAGCTGCCCACCCCCCGCACCGCCAGCGCGACCAGCAGGGCCTGCACGGCCGCGCCGACGGCGACCGTGAACATGGTGTGCTCGGCGTCGGTGCGGGCCGCGTCCCGGTAGGCGTGGGCGCCCTCGGGCACCAGGAACGGGATGAGCACTTCGGGTGCGTCGTAGAGGATCTGGCCGCGCGCCAGCCGCCGCTCTATCGCGTCGGCGGGCCGTCCGTCCCCGGTGAGGTCGGAGCGCCACCTGTCCTTCATGCGGTCCAGCAGCCGGGTGCGGGTGGCCGGGGTCCGCAGCCACACGAAGCGGACCGGTCGGGTGTGGTGGGGGGCCGGCGCGGTGAGGGCCTCGGCGACGGCGTCCTCGACGAGCTCCGGTGGCACCGGCTGGTCGGTGAATCGGCGCACCGAGCGGCGCAGCAGCTGGGCCTGCCGGCGGCCCATGTCGAGGGCCTCGGCGGTGCCCAGCCAGAACAGGTCTTCCTCGCCGGGTCGCAGCAGTTGCCGCGCCGTCGAGCCGTCGTCGGTCACGGCGAGCCCGCGCACGACGGCCACCGGCAGCGCGGTGAGTTTGCCCTTGACCAGATCGGCGGCGGCCGCGACCTCGTCGGCGATCGCGATCTCGGTGACGAGCAGTTCGTTGCCGTGCCGGTCGACGGCTCCGGCATAGCCGTGCAGCACCCGCAGGCCGGCGGCGCCGACGGCCGCGTCGGTCTGGCCGTTGCGCCAGGCGCGGCCCATCGTGTCGGTGATGACGACGGCGACGTCGAGGCCGAGCCGCTCGCGCAGCGCGGCGCGTAGCGCCGCCGCGCTGGCGTCGGGATCGACCGGCAGCAGCGCCAGCTCGTCGCGGCCGACGTTGGACCCGTCCACGCCCGCGGCGGCCTGGACCAGGCCGAGCCGGTTCTCGGTGATCAGGGTCTGGCCCTTGCGCGCCAGCACGCGCACCGCCTCGTCGTCGACGAGCTTGCGCCGCAGCCGATCGCGCTCCTCGGGGTCCCGGGGGGCCGGCACCAGGCGCCCCTCGCACTTGGACACCACCTTGCTGGTGACCACCACGACGTCCCCGTCGCGCAGCCAGGGCGCCGCCGCGGCGACGGCCGCGCCCAGGTCGTCCCCGGGCCGGAACTCGGGGAGCCCGGTGACGGGCAGGATCTCGACGGTGGCCCCGGTGCCGTGCTCGCTCATGCCGCCACGCCCGCCAGCTCCAGCCCGGCCCTGACCATCTCGGCCGTCGCCTTCGGGTCGCTCATCAACAGCGGCACCGCGCGCACGGCGACCCCGTTGACGTCGGCGTGGTCGCCCTCGTGGATCAGCCAGCAGTCCAGGATCCCGGTGGCCCGCCGCGACCCGAAATGCCGGCCGACCGCCTCCGCGGTGGACTCGACCCCGATCACGGACAGGCACGCATCGGCCATGCCGCGCAACGGCTTTCCGCCGATGATCGGGGAGTAGCCGACGACCGGGGCCTGGGCGGCGCGCAGCGCGCCGCGGATGCCGGGGACGGCCAGGATGGCCCCGACGCTGACGACCGGGTTGGACGGCGCCAGCAGGATGATATCGGCGTCGGCGATGGCCGCCACCGCTTCGGCTGCGGCGCTGGCCTTTTCGGCGCCGACGAACGCGAAGCTGTGCGTTGGCACCTGCGCCCGGTAGCGCACCCACCATTCCTGGAAGTGGATCGCCCGACGGCTGTCGTCGGCCGGATCGGTGATCACCACATGCGTTTCGCAGCGGTCGTCGGTGGCCGGCAGCAGCCGCGCGCCCGGCTGCCAGCGATCGCACAACGCGGTGGTGATCTGCGACAGCGGGTAGCCCGCGTTGAGCATCTGGGTGCGCACCAGGTGGGTGCCCAGGTCGCGATCGCCGAGCTGGAACCAGTCGGGCTGCACGCCGTAGCGCGCCAATTCCTCCTTGGCGTGCCATGTTTCGTCGCGGTGCCCCCACCCTCGCTCCGGGTCCACGCCTCCACCTAAGGTGTACATGCAGGTGTCCAAATCCGGACAGACGCGCAACCCGTGGATCCAGGCGTCATCGCCGACGTTGACGACCGCGGTCAGCTCGTGGCTGTCGGTGCGTGGGCCCTGTTGCGTTTCAAACTGACCCAGCCCGAACAGCTGTTGAACCCCCAGCAGGAACCGGGCGCCGCCAACCCCACCGGCCAGAACCGTGACCTTCACTTGACCTTCACAGGGCTCGACAGTACTGCCCGTGATGCGACTGTGACGGACACGCCGAAGGCCCAAAAACAACGGAAACGCCGGAATTTGGTCACGAGATGATATGGAAATGCGCCGAAACGCTTGACCAGGCAGATCAACCCGTGTCTAATCACATCAGTGTCATTTCCCGGTTGGCCGGCCGATTCCGGTGTCGCAGACCGAGATTCGATCACATGTTCGAATTGTCTGTACATCAGAACAGTGGGAACACACTCACTCTCTCAAATCAAAGCTGAGGAGGCGGACGAAGCATGTCTTATGAGCACCTTCGGGGCGTTATGACAGGCACACCGCAGACCATGATCGGCTCGGCGCCGGCGGCACCGGTCCGTCCGCACCTGACTGTGGTTCCCGACGCCCCAGTCGCTTTCGAGCCCGAGCCCCTGCCGCCGGCGACGCCGGATCAGTGGCAGGACCGCGCGCTGTGCGCGCAGACCGATCCCGAGGCCTTCTTCCCGGAGAAGGGCGGCTCCACCCGCGAGGCAAAGAAGATCTGCCTGGGTTGCGAGGTTCGCCACGAGTGCCTCGAGTACGCCCTGGCGCACGACGAGCGCTTCGGCATCTGGGGTGGTCTGTCGGAACGGGAGCGCCGCCGCCTCAAGCGCGGCATCATCTGACGCGCGACGCTATTCGTCGTCGATCGTGGGGTCGATGACCGAGGGCTCGACGTCCAGGTAGATGGCCACCTGGGCCACCAGGATTTCGTGCAACAACTCGCCAAGTTCGTCGGTGTCCTTGGCCCGCCGCTCAATCGGCTTGCGGAACAAGACAATTCGTGCCCGCGTTGCGTTGCCTCGGACGTCGACGCCGGCCGGGATCAACCGGGCGAGCGCGATCGGCCCGTCGGCGATGACCTCCGGCGGCCACTGCACGCTCTCGGGGTCCTTGGCGGCGATCCGCGGGATCTCGTCGACGGCCAC
Organism: Mycobacterium sp. 852002-50816_SCH5313054-b; assembly: GCF_001667185.1. GTDB lineage: Bacteria > Actinomycetota > Actinomycetes > Mycobacteriales > Mycobacteriaceae > Mycobacterium. The sequence continues at coordinate 64,752 of NZ_LZIC01000027.1, forward strand.
GTCCAGTTCGGACACCCGCTCCTGCCAGCGCCGCTCGATCGGTTCGTAGGCCTCCAGCACCGCCATGTCGAACCGCTCGGCGCGGCTGCGCCATCCGGGCACGGTCGGCGGCAGCAGCGGACCGCGCATATCTCGGCCGCGTCGCGACCCTCGGTAGGAAGCCGACCGGCGCCCCGACCGATGGCTGTGCGGGGAGCCGCCGGATTCGCCCACGCGCCGATGGTAACGGTTGTACATCGCGGGTCGAGCGGATGCGCGTGTCCGGCGCTTGCGTGGCGTTTGCGCACGATAGCCTTTCGGCGTGAACGTTCCCCGTCGCTGTTGCCGGCCCGGGTGTCCGCACTACGCCGTGGCGACCTTGACGTTCGTCTACTCGGACTCGACGGCGGTGGTGGGCCCGCTCGCCACCGCGCGCGAACCGCACTCCTGGGACCTGTGCGTCGGCCACGCCAGCCGGATCACCGCACCCCGCGGCTGGGACCTCGTGCGCCACGCCGGGCCCCTTCTTTCTGAGCCCGCCCACCCTGACGAGGACGACCTGGTCGCCCTCGCCGACGCGGTGCGCGAGGGGCGGCCGCGCGATGGGGGCCGGCCCCATCCGAGTGCCGGCGCGCCCCTGAACGGCTTTTCCGATCCCCACATTCACGCCGGAGCCCAGGCCACCGCGCCGAGCAGCGGGCTGCTCGCGCCGCCTGAGCCCCGCTCCGGTCGCCGCCGCGGACATCTTCGGGTGTTGCCGGACCCTGCCGAGTAACCCGCCGCAGGGTTTTTCCCGGGCCGATAGGCTGACGCCAAGAGCCCCACTGTCAGGAGCGTCAGGAGTTTCGCATGTCACGGTCCGCCGCGACCGTTCGCCGCGTCGTCAAGGCCTACGACGTCCGCGGGCTGGTCGGTGAGGAGCTCGACGAGTCGCTGGTCGCCGATCTGGGCGCCGCGTTCGGCGCGTTGATGCGCGCCGAGGGGGCCCGGCAGGTGGCGCTCGGCCACGACATGCGGGACAGTTCGCCGGCGCTGGCCGCGGCCTTCGCGCGCGGGGTGCTGGGCCAGGGCCTGGACGTGGTCCGGATCGGCTTGGCGTCCACCGATCAGCTCTATTTCGCCTCCGGACTGCTGGACTGCCCGGGCGCCATGTTCACCGCGAGCCACAACCCGGCGGCCTACAACGGCATCAAGCTGTGCCGGGCCGGCGCCAAACCGGTCGGGGCGGACACCGGGCTGAGCACCATCAGCGACGACGTGATCGCCGGGGTCCCGGCGTACGACGGCCCCCCGGGCAGCGCCACCGATCGCGACGTGCTGGCCGACTACGGGACGTTCCTGCGTTCGCTGGTGGACACCTCCGGGCTGCGTCCGCTGCGGGTGGCCGTGGACGCCGGCAACGGGATGGCCGGCCACACCGCCCCGGCCGTGCTGGGCGCGATCGACTCGATGACCCTACTGCCGTTGTACTTCGAACTCGACGGGTCGTTCCCCAATCACGAGGCCAACCCGCTCGACCCGGCCAACCTGGTGGACCTGCAGAAATTCGTCGGCGCCGTCGGTGCGGATATCGGGCTGGCCTTCGACGGGGACGCCGACCGGTGCTTCGTGGTCGACGAGCGCGGGGAGCTGGTGTCGCCGTCGACGGTGACCGGCCTGGTGGCCGCCCGGGAGCTGGGCCGGGAGATCGGCGCCATGATCATCCACAACGTGATCACCTCCCGCGCGGTGCCCGAACTGGTCACCGAGCGCGGCGGCACCCCGCTGCGCTCGCGGGTCGGCCACTCCTATATCAAGGCGCTGATGGCCGACACCGGCGCGATCTTTGGCGGGGAGCATTCCGCGCACTATTACTTCCGGGATTTCTGGGGCGCCGACTCCGGGATGCTGGCGGCGCTGCACGTGCTGGCCGCCCTCGGCGAGCACGAACGGCCGCTCTCGGAGCTGACCGCCGACTACCAGCGTTACGAGTCGTCCGGCGAGATCAACTTCACGGTGGCCGACGCGTCGTATTGTGTGGACACGGTGTTGAAATCGTTCGGCACCCGGATTCAGTCCATCGATCACCTGGACGGGGTGACGGTCGATTTGGGCGACGGCAGCTGGTTCAACCTGCGCAGCTCGAACACCGAGCCGTTGCTGCGGCTCAACGTGGAGGGCCGCACCACCGAGGACGTCGACGCCGTCGTCGCCCAGGTCCGCGCCGAGATCGCCGGGACCACACCGTGAACGCCACCGCGGCGATCGACCTCGAAGACGCCCAGGGCCTGCTCGCGGCCGACACCGACGGCCTGTTGCGGGCGGCGTCGTCGGCGGGCGCGCAGGTCCGCGCGATCGCCGCCGCCACCGACGAGGGCGCACTCGACTCGCTGCGGGCCGACGGCCGCGCGCGCAGCGTGATCTGGGTGGCCGGCCGCGGGACGGCCCGCACCGCCGGCGCCCTGCTGGCCGCGACGGTGGGTGGGGTGGCCGCCGAACCGATCGTGGTCGCCGGCGAGGCACCGCAATGGGTCGGCCCGCTGGACGTGCTGGTGGTCGCGGGTGACGATCCCGGCGATCCCGCGCTGGTCGCCGCCGCCGCGACCGGCGTGCGCCGGGGCGCGCGGGTGGTCGTGGTCGCCCCGTACGAGGGCCCGCTGCGCGACTCCACGGCCGGGCGCGCCGCCGTGCTGGAGCCGCGGGTCTGGGTGCCCGACGCGTTGGGGCTGTGCCGTTACCTCGCCGCGGGCCTGGCCGTCCTGGGCATCGTCGACCCCCGGCCTGGCGGACAGGACCTGGGTCCGCTCGCCGACGCGCTCGATGCCGAGGCGCTGCGCAACAGCGCCGCCCGCCAGCTGTTCACCAATCCCGCCAAGACGATCGCCGCCCGGATAGCCGGCTGCAAGGCGGCGCTGGCGGGCGATTGCGCGGCCACGCTGGCGCTGGCCTGGCACGGCAGCTCGGTGCTGCTGCGGCTCGCCCACGAGGTGGTCGCCGCCACCGGGTTGGCGGATGCCGTGCTGGCGCTGCGGGCGGCGGCGAACACGAGCGACGGGGCGGGGGACGACCTCTTCCACGACGAGGAGATCGACGGGCCGCGGCCCGAGCGGCTGCGGGTGCTGGCGCTGACCCTGTCGGCCGAACAGACGGTGGTGGCCGCCCGGACCGCGGGGCTCGACGACGTGTACCTGCTCGCCGCCGAGGATGTTCCCGACGGACCCGGCGGCTCGGCCGGTTCGACGGTTGCGCCGGCGTTGGGGGGCGCCATCAGCGCCGAGGAGCAACTGGCAGTATTGGCCGTTCGGCTCGAGATGGCCGCGGTTTACATGCGACTGGTGCGGGGATAGATAAACAAGTGGAACTGCTTCGCGGGGCCTTGAGGACGTACGCCTGGGGATCGCGCACCGCCCTTGCGGAATTCACCGGGCGCACGGTTCCGGCGGCCCACCCGGAGGCCGAGCTCTGGTTCGGTGCACACCCCGGCGACCCGGCCTGGCTGGAAACGGACACGGGTGAAGTCTCGTTGCTCGAGGCCCTGGTCGCCGACCCGGAGGGACAGCTCGGCGCGGGGTCGCGCGCCCGGTTCGGGGACGTGCTCCCGTTCTTGGTCAAGGTGCTGGCCGCCGACGAGCCGCTGTCGCTGCAGGCGCATCCGAGCGCCGAGCAGGCGGTCGAGGGCTACCTGCGTGAGGAGCGACTGGGCATTCCGGTGTCCTCGCCGTTGCGCAACTACCGCGACACCTCTCACAAGCCGGAGTTGTTGGTGGCGCTGCAGTCGTTCGAGGCGCTGGCCGGATTTCGTCAGGCGTCGGCGACCATCGAGTTGCTGCGCGCGCTTTCCGTCTCCGACCTCGACCCCTACATCGACCTGCTGAACGACCAATCCGACGCCGACGGTCTGCGCGCGCTGTTCACCACGTGGATCACCGCCCCGCAGCCCGATATCGACGTGCTGGTGCCCGCCGTGCTGGACGGCGCCATCCAGTACGTCAGCTCCGGCGCAACGGAATTCGCGGCCGAGGCCAAGACGGTGCTGGAGCTCGGCGAACGCTATCCCGGTGACGCCGGCGTGCTGGCGGCGTTGTTGCTCAACCGCATCACCCTGGCCCCGGGCGAGGCCATCTTCGTGTCGGCGGGCAACCTGCACACCTATCTGCGCGGCTTCGCGGTCGAGGTGATGGCCAACTCCGACAACGTGTTACGCGGCGGGCTCACCCCCAAACACGTCGACGTGCCAGAGCTGTTGCGGGTGCTGGACTTCACCCCCACCACCGAGGCGCAACTGCGCCCGCACGTCCGCCGTGAGGGGTTCGGCCGGATCTACGAGACGCCGACCGCCGAGTTCGCCGTCGCGGTCCTGGCGCTCGACGGCGAGTACCTCGGCCACGAGGTCGACGCGACGTGCAGCCACGAGGGCCCGCAAATCCTGTTGTGCAGCGAGGGCTGCGTGACGGTGCACGCCAAGTCCGCAACGCTCACCCTGGAACGGGGGATGGCCGCCTGGGTGGCGGCCGACGACGGGCCCATCCGGCTGGTCGCGCGCGAGCCCGCCAGGCTGTTCAGGTCGACCGTAGGGCTGTGACGGGCGAGCGCCCGGCTTCCCGGCGCTCGCGCAGCCACAGCCGCATGTTGTGCGCCATGGTGCGCCCGATGATCCGCGGCGGCGGGACCATGTACAGGCTGTCCAGGAGCGAGAACCGGCGCAGAAACCACTCGGCCAGAACGGGATCGGTTTCGGCGGCCCCGAGAAATTGGTCGAAGAGCGCGCCGGACGGCCGCCACCACCACGGGGCGGTTCCCTTGGGCTCGGCGTGGTGGAAGGTGACGTCGCCGATGGCGTTCATGATCCACACCGGATACGTGGTCTTGGCGGTGGCCCGATTCAGCTCGCGCGCGAGGTCGTCGGATTGCAGCGCCCGCCGCAGATGACCGGCCTGCAGCGACGTCATCGTCATGCCCTGCCCGAAGGTGGGGTTGAAGCTGGCCACGGCGTCACCGAACGGGACGATGCCGGCCGGGAAGCGGTCCAGCTTGTGGTAGCGGCGCCACTTGCTGGCCGGAAACGCGTGAAAAGCCGGCTCGCCGAAGGGTTCTGCCCGCGCCAGCGCGGCATTGAAATGTGCGGGCAGCAGCTTGTCGGCCAGCGCGAGCATCTCCGGGAACGTTCTGGGCGGTTTGGCGTCGGCCACGCCGAACGTGGTCAGCACCCAAACGCGGTCCTCGTAGTGCAGCATGCCCAGCCCGAGCGACTCGTCGTGGGAGGCGCCGGCGACCACCACCTTCTCGGCGATCACGCCCTCCGGCATGCGGAACTGGTGGGACGCGTAGTGGATGCCGATGTCGATGACGGCCTCGACCGGGCGCTCGAATCCCCACTGCTCCAACCACACCGGCAACCGGGTGCCCCGGCCCGCGGCGTCGACGACGAGGTCGGTGGGCACGAACTCCGGCTCGCCCCGGTCTTGGGGGTCCAGCAGCACACCGGTGACGCGCTGAAGCCCGCGGTCGTAGCGCGGTTCGGAAACGGAGCGCCGCACGATCTCGACGTTGTCGATGTCGCGCACCCGCCGGCGCAGCTGCCACTCCAGGTGTGGCCGGCTGGGCACGTAGGCGGTGAACTCGTCGCGCAGCGTGTGCCCCGTCCCGAGGACATGGCCCGCGGCGCCGAGGTGGATGCAGTCCGGCCGGTTCTCCAGCATGGGCACGCCCGCTGCCACCATGTCGGCCAGCAGGCCGGGAAACAGGCTCTCGAACTCCGCCGCCCCGCGCGCCATCAGCATGTGCAGATGCCGGTCCTGCGGGACGGCCGCGCGATTCGCCGGCGCGCCCGGCAACTCGTCGCGCTCGTAGACCGTCACCCGCGAGTAGCAATCGGACAGCACCCGTGCGGCACACAAGCCCGCGATGCTTCCCCCGATGACCGCCGCGTGACCCCTTGCGTTCCCCCCGCTTCCCGCCATGCTCGCAGACTACCCAGTACTGTGCGGTCCAACGGGCACATCGGGAAGGGGCCGGCCGAATGGCGAATCGATGGCGCACCAAGTCGGTCGAGCAATCGATCGCCGACACCGACGAGCCCGAAACCCGGCTGCGCAGGGAGCTGACGTGGCGGGACCTGGTGGTCTTCGGCGTCGCGGTGGTGATCGGCGCCGGCATCTTCACGGTCACCGCGTCGACCACCGGCGACATCACCGGGCCGGCCATCTGGATCTCGTTCGTGATCGCGGCCATCACCTGCGCGCTGGCGGCCCTGTGTTACGCCGAATTCGCCTCGACGCTGCCGGTGGCGGGCAGCGCCTACACGTTCTCCTACGCCACCTTCGGGGAGTTCCTCGCCTGGACCATCGGCTGGAACCTGCTGCTGGAGTTGGCGGTCGGCGCCGCGGTCGTGTCCAAGGGCTGGTCGAGCTACCTCGGCAACGTGTTCGGATTCGGCGGCGGCACAATCCAACTCGGTTCGATCCAGCTGGACTGGGGCGCGCTGCTGATCGTCGCGACGGTGGCGACCCTGATCGCCCTGGGAACGAAACTGTCGTCGCGGTTCTCCGCGGTGATCACCGGCGTCAAGGTGTCGGTGGTGCTGCTGGTCGTGATCGTCGGCGCCTTCTACATCAAGGGCTCCAACTACTCGCCGTTCATCCCGAAGCCGGAGTCCGGGCACGAGGCGTCGGGCATCAATCAGTCGGTGCTGTCGCTGCTGACCGGGGCCCACAGCAGCCACTACGGCTGGTACGGCGTGCTGGCGGGGGCGTCCATCGTGTTCTTCGCGTTCATCGGCTTCGACATCGTCGCCACCATGGCCGAGGAGACCAAGAATCCCCAGCGCGACGTCCCGCGGGGAATTCTGGTCTCGCTGGCGGTCGTGACCCTGCTGTACGTCGCCGTCGCGGTCGTGCTGTCCGGCATGGTGTCCTACACCCAGCTCAAGACCCTGCCCGGGCACAAGCCGGCCAACCTGGCCACGGCGTTCGCAGCAAACGGGATCCAATGGGCCAGCAAAATCATCGCCATCGGTGCCCTGGCGGGGCTGACCACCGTCGTGATGGTGCTGATGCTCGGGCAGTGCCGGGTGCTGTTCGCGATGGCGCGCGACGGGCTGCTGCCGCGGTCGCTGGCCAAGACCGGGCCGCGCGGCACCCCGGTCCGGATCACGGTGCTGGTCGCGGTGGTGGTGGCGGCGACGGCGTCGGTGTTCCCGATCACCAAGCTCGAGGAGATGGTCAACGTCGGGACGCTGTTCGCGTTCGTCCTGGTGTCGGCCGGCGTCATGGTGCTGCGCCGCACCCGGCCGGACCTGGAGCGGGGGTTCCGGGCCCCGTGGGTGCCGGTGTTGCCCGTCGCGTCGATCTGCGCCTGCGTCTGGCTGATGCTCAACCTCACCGCGCTGACCTGGGTTCGGTTCGCCGTGTGGCTGGTGGTGGGAACCGCGATCTACGCCGGCTACGGGTACCGGCACTCCGTGCAGGGACGGCGGGACGCCGGTCGGGAGCACGCGGACGCGGGTTCGTTTACAAATTAGCTCTTTATGTCTAGACAGAAGACGCAAACGCCGGTAATGTCCAACTCCAACGTGGTGTGACTCACAAGGAGGTTTGGCATATGACCACACTCAGCCCTACCGAAGCTCTCTCCCCAGAGGTCTGGCGGGACAAGAAGCGCCATCTGTGGCTCATGGGACTGATCGCCCCGACGGCGCTGTTCGTGATGCTGCCGATGGTCTGGGCGCTGAACCGGTTCGGCTGGCACGCCGCCGCGCAGCTGCCGCTGTGGATCGGGCCGATCCTGCTCTACGTCCTGCTGCCGCTCCTCGACGTGCGTTTCGGGCCGGACGGGCAGAACCCGCCCGACGAGGTGATGGCGCGGCTGGAGAACGACAAGTACTACCGCCGGTGCACCTACCTCTACATCCCGTTCCAGTACCTCAGCGTGGTCCTGGGCGCCTACCTGTTCACCGCGTCCGACCTGAGCTGGCTCGGCTTCCCGGCGGGTTCTGCGCTGGGCTGGGCGGGCAAGCTGGGCGTGGCGCTGTCGGTCGGGGTCCTCGGCGGGGTGGGGATCAACACGGCCCACGAGATGGGGCACAAGAAGGAGTCGCTGGAGCGGTGGCTGTCCAAGGTCACCCTGGCGCAGTCCTGCTACGGCCACTTCTACATCGAGCACAACCGCGGCCACCACGTGCGGGTGTCCACTCCGGAAGACCCGGCGTCGGCGCGCTTCGGCGAGACGTTCTGGGAGTTCCTGCCGCGCAGCGTGTTCGGCAGCCTACGCTCGGCGTTCAGCTTGGAGGCGCAGCGGTTGCGCCGGCAAGGCAGGAACCCCTGGGACCCCCGCACCTACCCGGGCAACGACGTCCTGAACGCGTGGGCGATGTCGGTGGTGCTGTGGGGCGCGCTGATCGCGGTCTTCGGCGTGGGCCTGATCCCGTTCGTGCTCATCCAGGCGGTCTTCGGCTTCAGCCTCTTGGAGGCGGTCAACTACCTCGAGCACTACGGCCTGCTGCGGCAGAAGGGCGCCAATGGCCGTTACGAGCGGTGCGCGCCGGTGCACAGCTGGAACAGCGACCACATCGTCACCAATCTGTTCCTCTACCACCTGCAGCGGCACAGCGATCACCACGCCAACCCGACCCGTCGGTACCAGACGCTGCGCAGCATCGAGGGCTCGCCCAACCTGCCCAGCGGGTACGCGTCGATGATCTCGCTCACCTACCTGCCGCCGCTGTGGCGCAAGGTGATGGACCATCGGGTGCTGTCCCACTATGACGGCGACATCACCAAGGTCAACATCCACCCGCGGGTCCGCGACCGGGTGCTGGCGCGCCACGGGGCGAGCGCATGATCGCCTACCGCTGCCCGGGCTGCGACTACGTTTACGACGAGGCGAGAGGCGCTCCGCGGGAAGGCTTTCCCCCGGGCACGCCCTTCGGCGACATCCCCGACGAGTGGTGCTGCCCCGATTGCGCGGTGCGCGAGAAGGCCGATTTCGAAACCACGTCCGGCGACGATGCAGCCGCGCAAGCGGGTGAGAAGAAGCCGGACAATTGGATGGGAGGCAACCGGTGACCGACTACAAGCTGTTCCGCTGCATCCAGTGCGGGTTCGAGTACGACGAGGCGCTGGGCTGGCCGGAGGACGGGATCGGGCCCGGGACCCGCTGGGACGACATCCCCGAGGACTGGAGCTGCCCGGACTGCGGCGCGGCGAAGTCCGACTTCGAGATGGTGGAGGTGGCGCGACCATGAGCGTTACAGTCGCGCCTGTGAAGCGGATGCCGTACGCGGAGGCGTCGCGCGTCCTGCTGCGCGACTCGGTGCTCGACGCGATGCGGGACCTGTTGCTGGTCCGCGACTGGTCGGCCGTCACGCTGGCCGACGTGGCCCGCGCCGCGGGCATCAGCCGGCAGACCATCTACAACGAGTTCGGCTCGCGCCAAGGCCTGGCGCAGGGGTACGCCCTGCGCTTGGCCGATCGCCTGGTCGACGCGGTCGGAGGCGCGATCGACGCCAACGTCGGCAACATCCACGAAGCGTTCCTGCAGGGATTCCGGTCCTTCTTCGCGGAGTCGGCGGCCGACCCGTTGGTGATCTCGCTGCTGACCGGCGTCGCCAAGCCCGACCTGCTGCAGATCATCACCACCGACAGCGGGCCCATCATCGCCCGGGCGTCGGAGCGCCTGACCACGGCGCTGACCCAGAGCTGGGTGGCGACCAGCGACGAGGACGCCGGGGTGCTGGCGCGCGCGATCGTGCGGCTGGCGCTGAGCTATGTGTCCATGCCGCCGGAGGCCGATCACGACGTGGCGGCGGACCTGGCCCGGCTGATGACGCCGTTCGCGGAGCGTCATGGGGTCGCGGCTACAGTGGCGGAAGAACATACCTAAGCTAAGTACCGCTTGAACCCGCCAAGCCCCTCAGAAGGATGAGTCACGTTTATGACGACGACCGAAAGTTCGTTAACCGCCGACGTCCGCAACGGCATCGATTTCAAGGTCGCCGACCTGTCGCTGGCCGACTACGGCCGCCGGGACATCGAGCTCTCCGAGCAGGAGATGCCGGGCCTGATGTCGCTGCGCCGCGAGTACGCCGAGGTGCAACCGCTCAAGGGCGCGCGCATCTCGGGATCGCTGCACATGACCGTGCAGACCGCCGTGCTCATCGAGACCCTCGTCTCGCTCGGCGCGCAGGTCCGGTGGGCGTCGTGCAACATCTTCTCCACCCAGGACCACGCCGCCGCCGCGGTGGTCGTCGGCCCGCACGGCACGCCTGAGGAGCCCAAGGGTGTCCCGGTGTTCGCCTGGAAGGGCGAGACGCTGGAGGAGTACTGGTGGGCCGCCGAGCAGATGCTGACCTGGCCCGACGAGCCGGCCAACATGATCCTGGACGACGGCGGCGACGCCACCATGCTGGTGCTGCGCGGCGCGCAGTACGAGAAGGCCGGCGTGGTGCCCCCGGCGGAAGAGGACGATCCCACCGAGTGGAAGGTCTTCCTGGAGCTGCTGCGCAACCGGTTCGAGACCGACAAGGACAAGTGGACGAAGATCTCCGAGTCGGTCAAGGGCGTCACCGAGGAGACCACCACCGGCGTGCTGCGGCTCTACCAGTTCGCCGCGGCCGGCGACCTGGCGTTCCCGGCGATCAACGTCAACGACTCGGTCACCAAGTCCAAGTTCGACAACAAGTACGGCTGCCGCCACTCGCTGATCGACGGCATCAACCGCGGCACCGACGTGCTGATCGGCGGCAAGAAGGTGCTGATCTGCGGCTACGGCGACGTGGGCAAGGGCTGCGCGGACTCGGTGAAGGGCCAGGGCGCGCGCGTCGTCGTCACCGAGATCGACCCGATCAACGCGCTGCAGGCGCTGATGGAGGGCTACGACGTCAAGACGGTCGAGGACGCGATCGGCGAGGCGGACATCGTCGTCACCGCCACCGGTAACAAGGACATCATCACGCTGGCGCACATGAAGGCGATGAAGGATTACGCGGTGCTGGGCAACATCGGGCACTTCGACAACGAGATCCAGGTCGCCCAGCTCGAGAAGTCCGGCGCCACCAAGGTCAACATCCGCCCCCAGGTCGACGTGTGGACGTTCGGCGACAGCGGCAAGTCGATCATCCTGCTCTCCGAGGGCCGGCTGCTGAACCTGGGCAATGCCACCGGTCACCCGTCGTTCGTGATGAGCAACAGCTTCTCCAACCAGGTGATCGCCCAGATCGAGCTGTGGACCAAGAACGACGAGTACGACAACGAGGTGTACCGGCTGCCCAAGCACCTCGACGAGAAGGTGGCCCGCATCCACGTCGAGGCGCTCGGCGGCGAGCTGACCAAGCTGACCAAGGAGCAGGCCGAGTACATCGGCGTCGACGTCGACGGCCCGTACAAGGCGGACCACTACCGCTACTGAGCGCCGGGCTCGCTAGGCTCGCGCCGTGCTGATCGCGATCGAAGGCGTTGACGGCGCGGGCAAGCGGACGTTGTCGGCCGGATTGCAGAAGGCCTTCGAGTCCGCCGGGCTGTCGGTGGCCACGCTGGCCTTCCCGCGCTACGGGCGATCGGTGACCGCCGACGTCGCGGCCGAGGCGCTGCACGGCGAGCACGGCGACCTCGCGTCGTCGGTGTATGCGATGGCGATGCTCTTCGCGCTCGACCGCGCCGGGGCGATCGGCGAGATCGAGGGTCTGCGCCGCACCTACGACGTGGTGATCATGGATCGCTACGTGGCCTCCAACGCGGCCTACAGCGCGGCGCGGCTGCGCGAGGGCGCGGCGGGGGAGGCGGTGGCCTGGGTCCGTCGGCTCGAATACCAGCGGCTGGCGCTGCCGGCGCCCGACTGGCAGGTGCTGCTCGCGGTCTCCGCCGAGCTCGCCGGGCAGCGGGCCCGGCACCGCGCCGAGCACGAGCCGGGCCGCGCGCGCGACAGCTACGAACGCGACGACGAACTGCAGCGGCGCACCGGCTCGGTCTACGCCGAGCTGGCCGCCGCGGGCTGGGGCGGGCGGTGGCTCGTCGTCGACGCGGGCGTCGATCCGGGCGCGCTGGCGGCGACTTTGACGGCCGAGTAGCACAGAATTGTCACGATTTGGCGGTATCGGGCACGAAACGCCCGTGTGGTGCGCCGAATTTGTCCCGATCTGGTGACACCATGGACTCCATGAGGCAAAGGATTTTGGTCGTCGACGACGACGCTTCGCTGGCCGAGATGCTCACCATCGTGCTGCGTGGGGAGGGCTTCGACACCGCGGTCATCGGCGACGGGACTCAGGCCCTGACCGCCGTGCGCGAGTTGCGCCCCGATCTGGTGCTGCTGGACCTGATGCTGCCGGGCATGAACGGCATCGACGTGTGCCGGGTGCTGCGCGCCGACTCCGGCGTCCCGATCGTGATGCTCACCGCCAAGACCGACACCGTGGACGTGGTGCTCGGCCTGGAGTCGGGCGCCGACGACTACATCATGAAGCCGTTCAAGCCCAAGGAGCTGGTCGCCCGGGTGCGCGCGCGGCTGCGCCGCAACGACGACGAGCCCGCCGAGATGCTGTCGATCGCCGATGTCGAGATCGACGTGCCGGCGCACAAGGTCACGCGCAACGGCGAGCAGATCTCGCTCACACCACTGGAGTTCGACCTGTTGGTCGCGCTGGCACGCAAACCGCGCCAGGTGTTTACTCGTGATGTGCTGCTCGAACAGGTGTGGGGCTATCGGCACCCGGCGGACACCCGCCTGGTGAACGTGCACGTTCAGCGTCTGCGGGCCAAGGTCGAGAAAGACCCTGAGAACCCGACTGTGGTGTTGACCGTTCGAGGAGTGGGATACAAGGCCGGACCTCCGTGATCTGGCGCTCGCCGCGACGCACGAGGAGCCGTTGGGGGCGCTCTGGCCCCATGACCCGCGGCATGGGTGCGTTGAGTCGAGCGGTGGGGGTTGCCTGGCGCCGATCGCTACAGCTGCGAGTGGTGGCGCTGACGCTTGGGCTGTCGCTGGCGGTGATCCTCGCGCTCGGCTTCGTGCTGACCAGCCAGGTCACCAACCGGGTGCTGGACGTCAAGGTCAGGGCCGCCATCGAGCAGATCGAGCGGGCGCGCACCACCGTCGGCGGGATCGTCAACGGCGAGGAGACGCGCTCGCTGGACAGCAGCCTGCAGCTGGCCCGCAACACCCTGACCTCGAAGACCGACACCGCCTCGGGCGCCGGGCTGGCCGGCGCCTTCGACGCGGTGCTGATGGTGCCGGGCGACGGCCCGCGCGCCGCCAGCACGGCCGGACCGGTCGACCAGGTGCCCGGTTCGTTGCGCGGCTTCATCAAGGCCGGGCAGGCGGCCTACCAGTACGCCACCGTGCACACCGACGGCTTCTCGGGGCCGGCGCTGATCGTCGGGACCCCGACGTCCTCGCAGGTCGCCAACGTCGAGCTGTACCTGATCTTCCCGCTGAAGAACGAGCAGGCCACGATCCAGCTGGTGCGCGGCACGATGATCACCGGTGGCGCGGTGCTGCTGGTACTGCTCGCCGGGATCGCGCTGCTGGTCTCGCGCCAGGTGGTGGTGCCGGTCCGCTCGGCGTCGCGGATCGCCGAGCGGTTCGCCGAGGGCCACCTGTCGGAGCGGATGCCGGTGCGCGGCGAGGACGACATGGCCCGGCTGGCGGTGTCGTTCAACGACATGGCCGAGAGCCTGTCCCGCCAGATCACCCAGCTGGAGGAGTTCGGTAACCTGCAGCGCCGGTTCACCTCCGACGTCAGCCACGAGCTTCGCACCCCGCTGACCACCGTGCGGATGGCCGCCGACCTGATCTACGACCACAGCGCCGACCTCGACCCGACGCTGGCCCGGTCCACCGAGCTGATGGTCAACGAGCTGGACCGGTTCGAGACGCTGCTCAACGATCTGCTGGAGATCTCCAGGCACGACGCCGGTGTGGCCGAGCTGTCCGTCGAGGCGGTGGACCTGCGCACGACCGTGCAAAGCGCGCTGGGCAACGTCGGCCACCTGGCCGAGGAGGCCGGCATCGAGCTGCAGGTGGACATGCCGTGCGAAGGGGTGATCGCCGAGGTCGATCCGCGCCGGGTCGAGCGCATCCTGCGCAATCTGATCGCCAACGCCATCGACCACGCCGAGCACAAACCGGTGGACATCCGGATGGGCGCCGACGAGGACACGGTCGCGGTGACCGTTCGCGACTACGGCGTCGGGCTGCGCCCGGGCGAGGAGAAGCTGGTGTTCAGCCGGTTCTGGCGCTCGGACCCGTCGCGGGTGCGGCGCTCCGGCGGCACTGGGCTGGGCCTGGCGATCAGCGTCGAGGACGCGCGCCTGCACCAGGGCCGGCTGGAGGCGTGGGGCGAGCCCGGGCAGGGGGCCTGCTTCCGGCTGACGCTTCCCCTGATTCGCGGCCACAAGGTCACCACCAGCCCGCTGCCGTTGAAACCCATCCCGCAGCCCGCTGCGGAGCCGTCCGCTCCCGACGCCAACGCCCGTCAACGCGAACCCGCCGAGAGGAGCGTCTGATGCGGGGGCCGCGCCGGCTGCTGGCGCCGCTGTTGTTGGCCGCGCTGCTCGGCGGGTGCGCCGGGGTGCCCAGCGCATCGGCTCCGCAGGCCATCGGCACCGTCGAACGGCCGGCCCCGTCGAACCTGCCCAAGCCCACCCCGGGCATGGATCCCGACGTGTTGCTGCGCGAATTCCTCAAGGCCACAGCGGATCCGGCGAACCGGCACCTGGCGGCGCGGCAATTCCTCACCCAGTCGGCGTCCAACGCGTGGGACGACGCCGGTAGCGCCCTGTTGATCGACCACGTGGTGTTCGTGGAAACCCGTGGCGCGGAACGTGTTTCGGCCACCATGCGCGCGGACATCCTGGGCTCGCTGTCCGATGTGGGCGTGTTCGAAACCGCCGAGGGCGTGCTGCCGGACCCGGGTCCGATCGAGCTGGTCAAGACGTCCGGCGGCTGGCGGATCGACCGCCTGCCCAACGGGGTCTTCCTGGACTGGCAGCAGTTCCAGGAGACCTACAAACGCAACACGCTGTACTTCGCCGACCCCACCGGCAAGACCGTGGTTCCCGATCCCCGCTACGTCGCGGTGGCCGATCACGACCAGTTGGCCACCGAGCTGGTGTCCAAGCTGCTGGCCGGGCCGCGGCCCGAAATGGCCCACAC
Source organism: Mycobacterium sp. 852002-50816_SCH5313054-b (assembly GCF_001667185.1). Taxonomy (GTDB): domain Bacteria; phylum Actinomycetota; class Actinomycetes; order Mycobacteriales; family Mycobacteriaceae; genus Mycobacterium. The sequence goes on from NZ_LZIC01000027.1 coordinate 79,857, forward strand.
CGTGCGCAACCTGCTCGCCCCGCCGCTGCGGTTGCGCGGGCCGGTGACCCGGGCCGACGGCGGCAAGAACGGGATCGGGCTCGGCTACGGCGGTGCCCGCATCGACCTCGAGAAACTGTCCACCACCGACCCGCACAGCAGGGCATTGCTTGCGGCACAGATCATCTGGACGCTGGCCCGGGCGGACATCCGGGGCCCGTACGTGATCAACGCCGACGGCGCGCCGCTGGACGACAGGTTCGCCGAGGGGTGGACCACCTCCGATGTCGCGGCCACCGACCCGGGCGTGGCCGACGGCGCGGGTGCGGGCTTGCACGCCCTGGTCAACGGGTCGCTGGTCGGGCTGGACGGGCAGCACACCACCACCGTGGCGGGGGCCTTCGGGCGGACGGGCGATCAGACCGGCGCCGCGCTGTCCCGCAGCGGGCGGCAGGTGGCGTCGGTGGTGACGCTGCGCCGCGGGGCCCCGGACCAGGCGGCGTCGCTGTGGATCGGCGACCTGGGTGGCGAGGCGGCCCAGTCCGCCGACGGGCACAGCCTGACCCGGCCCAGCTGGTCGCTGGACGACGCCGTGTGGGTGGTGGTGGACAACAACAACGTGCTGCGCGCGATTCAGGAACCCGCGTCCGGTCAGCCCGCGCGGATCCCGGTGGATTCCGCGCTGGTGGCGGCCAGCTTCCCCGGGCCGATCACCGACCTGCAGCTGTCCCGCGATTCGACGCGTGCCGCGATGGTGATCAACGGCCAGGTGATCCTCGCCGGCGTGGAGCAGACGCAGGCGGGTCAGTACGCGCTGACGTACCCGCGCCGGCTGGGCTTCGGGCTGGGCAACTCGGTGGTCTCGCTGTCCTGGCGCACCGGCGACGACATCGTGGTGACCCGCACCGACGCCAGCCACCCGGTGTCCTACGTCAACCTCGACGGGGTGAACTCCGATGCGCCGACCCGCGGCCTGCAGATCCCGGTGACGACGGTCGCGGCCAACCCGTCGGCGGTGTACGTCGCCGCCCCGCAGGGGGTGCTGCAGTATTCGGCGTCGGCGCCCGAAAGCCAGCAGAGCTGGTCGGAGGTCTCCGGGCTGTCGCTGCCCGGGGCGGCGCCGGTGCTGCCGGGCTAATTGTCGGGCCCCACCGCCACACTGGCGGGCGTGCTCGACCTCATCCTGCCGCTGGAATGCGGCGGCTGCGGGGCGCCGTCGACCCGCTGGTGCGACGCGTGCGCGGCCGAGCTCGCCGTCAGGCCCGACGAGCCGCACGTCATCACTCCCCGGATCGACCCGCTGGCGCCGGTGTTCGCGCTGGGCCGCTACGCCGGGGCGAGGCGGCGAGCGATCCTCGCGTGCAAGGAGCGCGGGCGCGCCGACCTGGTGGCACCCCTGGCCGGGGCCCTGGCCCTCGGGGTGCACCGGCTGCTGGCATGGGGGATGGTCGAGACGCCGCTGACGCTCGTGCCGGCGCCGACGCGGCGCTCGGCGGCGCGACGGCGCGGCGGTGACCCGGTCGCCCGGCTGGCCCGGGCCGCCGTGGCCGGACACCCGGACATCGCCGTCGCGCAGACCCTGCGACTGCGGGCGCTGGTCCGCGACTCGGTGGGCCTGGGCACGTCGGCGCGCGAGCGCAACATCGCGGGCCGGGTGGTGCTGCGCGGTCGGCCGCCTCGCACCGAGGTCGTCGTCGTCGACGACATCGTCACCACGGGGGCGACGGCGCGCGAGTCGGTGCGGACCCTGCGGGCGGCGGGCGTGCGTGTGGCGGCGGTGCTGGCGATCGCGGCCGCGTGAGGCTGTGCGGCCACCAAGAGGATGTGAAGAACTCGCAACAGCTATGCGAAATCAGTGGCATCCCAAGGCGAACACGAGCTAACGTCGAGAACAACCTTCAGGAACATCCTGGGCTTCCTGGTTATGACCCACTCGTCGCGATTCCCCAGGTTGAAACGCCATACGTGGAGGGGGTGAGTATTCGACACCTTGCACCGGCGGGCAGCCTGCGGCCAAAACCGCTCCCACCCCGTCGGCGCGTTTCGTAGCAAGCCGGCACGCACCGCGTGCGACGTGGAAAAGGAAACGAGTTGACACGTATGTCAAGGCTTACCGTGGATTCCGGTCAAATTCTCGACCAACCGCCGGCAGACGCCGCCGAGCCGGCCGAACAGACGCTGAACGCCGAAGTCGTGTTCAAGGGCCGCAACGTCGAAATCCCCGATCACTACCGCATTTACGTCTCGCAAAAACTCGCCCGCCTCGAACGATTCGATCGGTCCATCTACCTTTTCGACGTCGAGCTCAAGCACGCGCCCAACCGCCGCCAGCGCAAGTCCTGTCAACGCGTGGAGATCACCGCCCGCGGGCGCGGGCCGGTCAGCCGCGCGGAGGCCTGCGCCGACAGCTTCTACGCCGCCTTCGAGTCGGCGGTGGCCAAGCTGGAGAACCGGCTGCGCCGCGTCAAGGACCGCCGCAAGGTCCACTACGGCGACAAGACGCCGGTGTCACTGGCCGCGGCCACCGCGATGGCGCCGTCCCCGGCCAAGGCCTTCAACAACGAACCCGTGGAGCCGCACAAACACGACGGCGCCGCCGGTCAAGCCCATGACGACCACGAGCCCGGGCGGGTGGTGCGCACCAAGGAGCACCAGGCCACGCCGATGACCGTCGACGAGGCGCTTTACGAGATGGAGCTGGTCGGGCACAACTTCTTTTTGTTCTACGACAAGGAGAGCGAACGGCCGTCCGTCGTCTACCGCCGGCACGCCTATGACTATGGCTTGATTCGACTGGCCTGATCAGGCTCGCCTGACGATTCCTCAGGCGGCGACCCGCCGCGCCCGGCAGTGCCGGGCTTGCGATCGCCGCCGCGGCGGCCATCCCCGGCCAGTCACCTACGATGGGGGTCGGTTTACGAAGAAGAAGACTCCTATCAACAGGGGAATATCCCAATAAGGGGACGACACCGTGCTGGATAAGTTGCTGCGCCTCGGCGAAGGTCGCATGGTCAAGCGCCTCAAGCGGGTGGCCGACTACGTCAACACGTTGTCCGACGACGTCGAGAAGCTCACCGACGCGGAGCTGCGGGCCAAGACCGACGAGTTCCGCAAGCGCCTGGACGACGGGGAGACCCTCGACGACCTGCTGCCCGAGGCGTTCGCCGTGGCCCGCGAGGCCGCGTGGCGGGTGCTGGACCAGCGCCCGTTCGACGTGCAGGTGATGGGCGCGGCCGCGCTGCACCTGGGCAATGTCGCCGAAATGAAGACCGGTGAGGGCAAGACCCTGACCTGTGTGCTGCCGGCCTACCTCAACGCCCTGGCCGGCAAGGGCGTCCATATCGTCACCGTCAACGACTACCTGGCCAAGCGCGACAGCGAGTGGATGGGCCGGGTGCACCGCTTCCTGGGCCTGCAGGTCGGCGTCATCCTGGCGCAGATGACGCCCGACGAGCGGCGCGTCGCCTACAACGCCGACATCACCTACGGGACCAACAACGAGTTCGGCTTCGACTACCTGCGCGACAACATGGCGCACTCGCTCGACGACCTGGTGCAGCGCGGGCACACCTACGCCATCGTCGACGAGGTCGACTCGATTCTCATCGACGAGGCCCGCACCCCGCTGATCATCTCCGGCCCCGCCGACGGCGCGTCCAACTGGTACCTGGAGTTCGCCCGGCTGGCGCCGCTGATGCACAAGGACACCCATTACGAGGTCGACCTGCGCAAGCGCACCGTCGGCGTGCACGAAAAGGGCGTGGAGTTCGTCGAGGACCAGCTCGGCATCGACAACCTGTACGAGGCCGCCAACTCGCCGCTGGTCAGCTACCTCAACAACGCGCTGAAGGCCAAGGAGCTGTTCACCCGCGACAAGGACTACATCGTCCGCGACGGCGAGGTGCTCATCGTCGACGAGTTCACCGGCCGCGTGCTGATCGGCCGCCGCTACAACGAGGGCATGCACCAGGCCATCGAGGCCAAGGAGCACGTCGAGATCAAGGCCGAGAACCAGACGCTGGCCACCATCACGCTGCAGAACTACTTCCGGCTCTACGACAAGCTCGCCGGCATGACCGGCACCGCCCAGACCGAGGCGGCCGAGCTGCACGAGATCTACAAGCTCGGGGTGGTGTCCATCCCGACCAACAAGCCGATGGTCCGCACCGACTGCTCCGACCTCATCTACAAGACCGAGGAAGCCAAGTACATCGCGGTGGTCGACGACGTCTCCGAGCGCTACGAGAAGGGCCAGCCCGTCCTGATCGGCACCACCAGCGTGGAACGCTCCGAGTACCTGTCGCGGCAGTTCCAGAAGCGCCGCATCCCGCACAACGTGCTCAACGCCAAGTACCACGAGCAGGAGGCGGGCATCATCGCGGAGGCGGGCCGCCGCGGCGGCATCACCGTCGCCACCAACATGGCCGGCCGCGGCACCGACATCGTGCTGGGCGGCAACGTCGACTTCCTCACCGACCAGCGGCTGCGCGCACGCGGCCTGGATCCGGTGGAGACGCCCGACGAGTACGAGACGGCCTGGCACGAGGAGCTGGCCCTGGTCAAGGAGGAGGCCGGCAAGGAGGCCGCCGAGGTGATCGAGGCCGGCGGCCTGTATGTGCTGGGCACCGAACGCCACGAGTCGCGGCGCATCGACAACCAGCTGCGCGGCCGCTCCGGCCGGCAGGGCGACCCGGGCGAGTCGCGCTTTTATCTGTCGCTGAGCGACGAGCTGATGCGCCGCTTCAACGGCGCCGCGCTGGAGGCGATGCTCAACCGGCTGAACCTGCCCGACGACGTGCCGATCGAGAACAAGATGGTGACCCGCGCCATCAAGAGCGCCCAGACCCAGGTCGAGCAGCAGAACTTCGAGGTCAGAAAGAACGTCCTCAAGTACGACGAAGTGATGAACCAGCAGCGCAAGGTGATCTACGCCGAGCGCCGCCGCATCCTCGAGGGGGAGAACCTCAAGGAGCAGGCCCTGGACATGGTCCGCGACGTGGTCACCGCCTACGTCGACGGCGCGACGGCCGAGGGCTACGCCGAGGACTGGGACCTGGAGGCGCTGTGGTCGGCGCTGGGGACGCTGTACCCGGTGGGGATCAGCCACGAAGGCCTGACGCACCCGGATGCCGACTCCGACCGTGACGACCTCACCCGCGAAGAGCTGCTCGACGCGTTGCTCGCGGACGCCGAACGCGCTTATGGCGTAAGGGAAGCCGAGCTCGAGGAGATCGCGGGCGAGGGCGCGATGCGCCAGCTGGAGCGCAACGTGCTGCTCAACGTCATCGACCGCAAGTGGCGCGAGCACCTCTACGAGATGGACTACCTCAAGGAGGGCATCGGCCTGCGGGCGATGGCGCAGCGCGACCCGCTGGTCGAGTACCAGCGCGAGGGCTACGACATGTTCATGGCGATGCTCGACGGCATGAAGGAGGAGTCGGTCGGGTTCTTGTTCAACGTGACCGTGGAGGCGGTGCCCACCCCGCAGGTCGCCCCGCAGGCGACGCCGGAGGGGCTCGCGGAGTTGGGGACCGCCGCCGGCTCCCAGCCCGACGGCGAAGCCGAAGCGCCCGCCGAGGTGCGCGAGGAGGCGCCAAGTACCTTGCGCGCCAAGGGCATTGACGACGACGCGCCCGCGCTCACTTATTCCGGCCCGGCCGAGGACGGTTCGGCGCAGGTGCAGCGCAACGGCGGCGGCGCGCAGAAGACCCCGGCTGGGGTGGCCGGTGGCGCCAGCCGCCGCGAGCGTCGCGAGGCCGCCCGGCGGCAAGGCCGCGGCGCCAAGCCGCCGAAGTCGGTCAAGAGGCGCTGATTTGAGGCATTAGCCTCATGCGCGCACCTGAACTCGGCGCGCAGCATTCATGCATGACCAAGATCCGTACCCCTTTGGACGCCGCCTCGGCCGTCCTGCAAAACCCCGCGCTGCCCGCCGGAGACGACGAAAGATTTGTCGGCTTCGGTGTGATGGGGCTGCCGTTCGCCGGTGGGCACTATCTCGCCCTGCGCTGCATGCCGGCGTCGTCGTTCGCGCCCGGCTACCGGTCGGTGTGGCACCGTGACCCGGCCGGCGTGTGGACTTTCTATGCGACGACGCCGGGCCCGCTCAGTTGCGCGCGGTACTTCAGCTCGGCCGCGGCCGGCGAGGCCGTCCAATGCGACATCGACGTCGCGTGGGTCACCCCGTGGTCGTTGTCGGTCGAGATCGGCGGGTTGCTCGGGTGGCAGCTCGATCTCGGTGCCACCCCGGCCACGCGGCTGATGAGCGCGATCGCGCCGCGGCTGCCGGCACGGGCGTGGACCAACCGCCTCATGCTCGGCGCCATCGGCCGGGCGGCCGGACCCGTGATGGGAGCCGGACAGGTCCGGCTATCCGGGGTCGCCCAATGGCCAGCGATTCATGATCGCCCCACGGCGGTTCTGGCCGGTGACCGGTTCGCGCGCACGGCTGCGGGGCGAGGACCTCGGCCCGGTTGGGCCGCTGCCGGCGCAGGCGCGGCTCGCCGAATTTCGGGCCCCGCAACGTGGATATTTCGTGGTGGGCGGCAGCCGCTTCGAGACGGTGCTGCAGGCCGCCGGGCAGCCGGCCGCGCGGGCGAACCGGCGACCGGATGGTCTCACCCCCAGGGAGGTCGAGGTGCTCTGCCTGGTGGCCCGCGGCGCGTCCAACAAGGAGATCGCGGCGACCCTGGTGATCAGCCAAAAGACGGCCCGCAACCATGTCGAGCGGACGTACGCGAAGATCGGCGTGACCAACCGCATCGGCGCCAGCATGTCTGCGCTGCGCAACGGACTAGTCAAAAATACCTAGGGCGCCCTCGCGCAAAGATGAGGCAGATGACCTATATACCCGACTGCCGAGGCGCCCGACACTTGGGTCATGAAGCGTTACTTGACTGTTGCTTATGGCGCGGCGGCCTACCTGCTGTTCCTCGTTGCCTTTTTGTATCTCGTTGGGTTCGTGGCGAACCTGTGGGTGCCGCGCACCGTCGATCACGGGCTCCCGTCACCCATCGGCCTGGCGGTGCTGGTGAATGTGTTGCTGGTTGGGGCGTTTGGCGTCCAGCACAGCGTCATGGCGCGGCCGGCGTTCAAGGCGTGGTGGACGCGGATCGTGCCGCACTCGATAGAGCGCAGCACCTACGTGGTGCTGTCGAGCGCCGTGCTGCTGCTGCTTTATTGGCAGTGGCGGACGATCCCGGCGGTCGTGTGGGACGTGCGGCCGCCGGCGGCGCGCGTGGTGCTGTGGGCATTGTTCTGGCTGGGCTGGTTGATCGCGCTGGGCGCAACGTTCATGATCAACCACTTCGATCTGTTCGGGCTCCGGCAGGTGTATTTGGCTTGGCGCCAAAAGCCTTATACCGACCTCCATTTCCGCACTCATCTGTTCTACCGCTTGGTGCGCCACCCGCTGATGCTGGGATTCCTCATCTCGTTCTGGGCGGCACCCACCATGACGGCCGGGCATCTGCTCTTCTCGATCGCCATGACCGGCTACATCCTGCTCGCCGTGCACATCGAAGAGCGCGGCCTCGTCGCGGCGCTGGGCAACGACTATCGCGAGTACCGCCGCGAGGTCCCCATGCTGGTCCCCCTGAAACACCGCCCGCGCCGGCGCTCTGCGGAAGCGGTGGGCCAGCACTAACTCTCGAGGAGGTCGGCGATGCGCGCCAGCGTGGCGCGCATGCCGGCTGCGGTCAGCTTCGGCATCGAACCGCTGGTGATCATCCGCTTCTGCTTGTCCCGCGACACGTCCCACGTTTCGCGCACCAGCGTGCCGCCCTCGGCCGGAAGCAGTTCATAGCGCCAGATGCGCCCGCCGACCAGGCCGCCCAGCCCGAAGGTCTGCCACGCGATGCGGCGGTCGGGTTCGTATTCGATGACGGTGTTGGTGGTGCGGTACGGGATGAACAGCGTCTCCTTGCGTCCCTTCATCGCCATCGCGAATGTCGAACCCATCGAGAGGGGAACCGACTGCTGCGAAGCGTGATTGACGGACTCCGAACCGTCGAAGCTGGCGTGCCTGGCGGCATCGGCCAGCAGCGCGAAGACCCGTTCGGGTGGCGCCTTGATGACCCGCTCGACGCTGACCGTGCTTCCGTCCATGCGATGACACTAGCGCCGCCCGGCTGGTAAGGATGGACGGTATGGATGTCAAGGAGGTGCTGCTGCCGGGCGTCGGTCTCCGCTACGAATTCACCAGCCACAACGGTGAGCGCATCGGGATCGTCGCACGCCGCGGCGGCGACTTCGACGTCGTCCTGTACGGGCCCGAGGATCCCGACCAGGCCCGACCGGTCTTCCACCTGACCGACGCCGAGGCCGAGGCCGTGGCCCAGATCCTGGGCGCCCCGCGCATCGCCGAGCGGTTCACCGAGCTTTCCCGGGAGGTGACCGGTCTGGAGACGGGGCAGGTCCACATCGTGGCCGGCAGCCCCTTCGTGGACCACCCGCTCGGCGACACCCGCGCCCGCACCCGCACCGGCGCATCGATCGTCGCGATCGTGCGCAACGAGGCAGTGCTCGCCTCGCCCGGACCGGCCGAGATGCTGCACGCGCGAGACGTTCTGATCGTGATCGGCACCGCAGACGGCATCGCCGGTGTCGAGCAGATCATCGATAAGGGCTGAGCCGATGCAGGTTTCGGGGGCGCTGCTGTTTCAACTCGGAGCCCTCCTGGCCACGCTGGCCGTATTGGGCTCTTTCGCAAGGCGTTTCGCGTTGTCACCGATACCGGTGTACCTGCTGGCGGGCCTCTCGCTGGGCAAGGGCGGGCTGCTGCCGGTCGCCGCGGCGGGCGAGTTCATCCAGACGGCGGCGCCCATCGGCATCGTGTTGTTGCTGCTGACCTTGGGGCTGGAATTCTCGGCGACCGAATTCGCCGCGAGCCTGCGGCACCACCTGCCGTCGGCCGCTGTCGACCTCGTCCTCAACGCCACCCCCGGCGCGGTGGCCGGCTGGCTGCTGGGGCTGGACGGCGTGGCCATCCTGGCCCTGGCCGGGGTCACCTACATCTCCTCGTCGGGCGTCATCGCGCGCCTGGTGCAGGACCTGGGCCGGCTGGGTAACCGGGAAACGCCGGCGGTGCTGTCGGTGCTGGTGCTCGAGGACTTCGCGATGGCGGCCTACCTGCCTCTGTTCGCCGTCCTGGCGTCGGGCGGCGGCTGGGTGCACGCCCTCGCCGGCATGGCGGCCGCCGTCGGCGCTCTGCTGGTGGCGTTCGCCGCGTCCTACCGGTGGGGCCACCACTTCGGCCGGCTGGTCGAACACCCCGATTCCGAGCAGCTGCTGCTGCGGGTCCTGGGGATCACCCTGATGGTGGCGGCGGTGGCGGAGGTCCTGCACGCCTCGGCCGCTGTCGGCGCGTTCCTGGTGGGCCTGACCCTGACCGGCGCGACGGCGGACCGGGCGCGCCGGGTGCTGGGCCCGCTGCGCGACCTGTTCGCCGCCATCTTCTTCCTGGCGATCGGCCTGTCGGTCGACCCACACGAGCTGCTTCCGATGCTGCCGGCGGCGCTGGCCCTGGCCGCCGTCACCGCCGCGACGAAGGTGGCCACCGGGATGGTCGCCGCCCGCCGCGACGGCGTGGGGCGGCGCGGGCAACTGCGCGCGGGCGCCGCGCTCATCGCCAGGGGCGAGTTTTCGTTGATCATCATCGGGTTGGTCGGCACCTCGATTCCCGGGGTGGCGGCGCTGGCGACGTCGTACGTCTTCGTCATGGCGATCGCGGGCCCGGTGCTGGCCCGGTATGCGGGAGGTTCGCGCCCGGCCTAGCCGATGTGCAGCGCCACCACGAGCCACCGGGCGCCGCCGGCGCCGGTGGGCAGCTGCTCCACCCGGCAGGCGATGGCGTGGGTCCGGTCCCCGCGGCTGTAGGTCCCGAAAACCTCGGCCGCCGTCTCCGGGCGGCGGCGCCCGGAGGGCTGTAGCCGTGTCCGGCGCAGCATCGCGGCGCCGCCGCGCCCGCGGCCGATCGAGAGCACGGAGTCCATCAGCCCGGGCGCCAGCATCGGCCGCAACTGGGCGGCGGGACGGCGGCGATCGATGACTTCGAGCACCCGGCGCAGGGCGGCGTCGGCGAAGGCGGCCGCCTGGCCCATCGGGACGGTCGCGAGGGGGGCGACGCCCGCCGTCGGGCCGGTGCACGCCCGGCGCGGCGCGGGCGGCCGGCGGCGCGGCGGCGCGTGGGATGACGGCCGGCACTGGGGAACGTCCCGTCGTGGCGGCTCGTAGTCGACGACGGGGGTTACGGCGAAAACGGTCAACGCGCACTCTCCAAGGCGAACGGTCGCACGAGCGCCTGCTGGAGAGTGGCAGACAGCTTGGTCAGTGGTCATCATGGCACAGGTCGCGCCGGCGCGTATCCGCGCCGATGGGGCCAACGCGTACCCGCGCCGAGCTTCGGCCCGGCCGGACTATTACCGTGGGCGGGTACGACCGTTCACCCAGCGAACCGAGGACGAATTGACAAGAAGGACAGGGCCGTAATGGTGGCTCGGTTGTCCCCGGCGGACGCCTCCTTCTACCGGCTGGAGAACACGGCCACCCCGATGTACGTCGGATCGCTCTCCATCCTGCAGCGCCCGCGCGCCGGGTTGAGCTACGAGACGCTGTTGGCCACCGTGGAAAAGCGGCTGCCCCAGATACCGCGTTACCGGCAGAAGGTCCGGGAGGTGGGCGTCGCGGGGGCCCGACCGGTGTGGCTCGACGACAACGACTTCGACATCACCTACCACGTGCGGCGCTCGGCGCTGCCGTCGCCGGGCAGCGACGAGCAGCTGCACGAGCTCGTCGCGCGGCTGGCCGCGCGGCCGTTGGACAAGTCTCGGCCGTTGTGGGAGATGTACCTGGTCGAGGGCCTGGCGAAAAACCGGGTCGCCCTGTACACCAAGTCCCACCAGGCCCTGATCAACGGCATGAGCGCGGTGGAAATCGGGCACGTCATCGCCGACCGGACGCGGCGGCCGCCGCCGTTTCCCGAAGACATCTGGATACCGGAACGCGATCCGGGCGACACCCGGTTGGTCCTGGGCGCGATCGGTGACTTGCTCGCGGGGCCGGGCACGGCGCTGCAGGCCGTCGGGTCCGCGGTGGCCGGCCTGGTGACGAACTATGGCGAGCTGCTCGATGCGGGGCGCCGCGTTGTCGACATTGCCCGCGCGGTGGCGCGGGGCAACCCACCCAGCAGCCCGCTCAACGCCACCGTTTCGCGGAATCGGCGGTTCACGGTCGCTCGGGGCAGTCTCGAGGACTACCGTGCCGTCCGCGCGCGCTACGACTGTGACATCAACGACGTGGTGCTCGCCGTCATCGCCGGCGCACTGGGCAACTGGCTGCTGTCCCGCGGTATGGCGGTGTCACCCACGGGGACGATCCGCGCGATGGCGCCGCTGTCGGTTTATGCCGACGACCATCTCGACTCGACCGGGCCCGGCCAAACGATCAGCCAGGTCACGCCCTTCCTCGTCGATCTGCCGGTGGGGGAGGCGAATCCGGTGGTGCGGCTGTCGCAGATCGCCCACGCCACCGAGTCGAACGCGTCCTCCGCCAGCCTGGTCGACGCGCGGACCATCGTCACCCTCTCGGGTTTCGCGCCTCCCACCCTGCACGCCATGGGGATCCGGGTCGCCACCAACTTTCCGAGCTTTTCCAAGCTCACGTTCAACCTGTTGATCACCAATGCGCCGGGCGCCCAGTCGCAGATGTACATCGCCGGCACGAAACTGCTGGAGACCTACGCGGTGCCACCGCTGCTGCACAATCAGGCCTTGGCGATCAGTGTGACGTCCTATAACGGCATGCTGTATTTCGGAATCAACGCCGACCGCGATGCGATGAGCGATGTCGATCTGCTGCCGGGCCTGTTGAAGCAATCCCTCGACGAACTGCTGGAAGCTTCCCGCTAGTTACCCGGGGTGAAAATCGCTGCCCGGATCTATGATTCGTAATCATGAGCACCGCGACAAATGACGGCCTGTCGGGCAAGGCGAGTTCGAATAAATCGCCTGCGCCCCACGCGCATAAACTTTCCAACGCTGTCTACGAGGCCGAATTATTCAGGCTGCAAACGGAATTCGTGAAGTTACAGGAATGGCTACGGGATGCCGGCGCGCGTCTGGTGGTCATCTTCGAAGGCCGCGACGGGGCGGGCAAGGGCGGGACGATAAAGCGGATCACCGAGTACCTCAACCCGCGGGTCGCCCGCATCGCGGCGTTGCCCGCGCCGAGCGATCGGGAGAGCGGCCAGTGGTACTACCAGCGCTACATCGCCCACCTCCCCGCCAAGGGCGAGATCGTGCTCTTCGATCGATCGTGGTACAACCGCGCCGGCGTGGAACGGGTCATGGGATTCTGTTCGGCTCAGGAGTACGTGCTGTTCCTGCGGCAGACACCGCTCTTCGAGCAGATGCTGATCGACGACGGGATCCTGTTGCGCAAGTATTGGTTCTCCGTCTCCGAGGCCGAGCAGCTGCGCCGGTTCAGGGCGCGACTGAACGACCCTGTCCGGCAATGGAAACTCAGCCCGATGGACATGGAATCGCTGTACCGGCGCGAGGACTATTCGCGCGCCAAGGACGAAATGATGGTGCACACCGACACCCCGGTAAGCCCTTGGTACATCGTGGAATCCGACATCAAGAAGCACGCGCGGCTGAACATGATGGCCCACGTGCTGTCCACGATCGAGTATCACGACGTGGACCGGCCCAAGGTCAAACTGCCCAAACATCCGGTGGTGAGCGGGACCTACCAGCGCCCGCCGCGTGAGCTGTCGAAGTACGTCGACGACTACGCGGCCACCTTGATCGGGACGTGATGATCCAGGTCTACATCCCGGCCACCCTCGCGATGTTGCGGCAGCTCGTCGCCGACGGCTCCCTGTGGCCCGTCAACGGCACCGCGTTCGCGGTCACGCCGACGTTGCGCGAGGCCTACGCGGAGGGTGACGACGACGAGCTTGCCGACGTGGCGCTGCGCGAGGCGGCGCTGGCGTCGGTGCGGCTGCTGGCGTCCCAAGAGGACCGCGCGCCTGAAGGGTCTGAAGCCGACGCCGGTCTGCCGCCGCGGCGCGCGGTGCTGGCCGCCGAGGTCGAGGTGGGCGAATCCGGGGCCAAGTACCGGCCCGACCTCGACGATGCCGTCGTCAGGCTGGCCGCCCCCGTCACGATCGACCAGGTGGTGGCGGCCTACGTCGACAATGCCGCCGCGGAGCCGGACGTCACCCGGGCGATCGAGGTAATCGACGCCGCCGACCTGGGCGATGAGGACGCCGAACTGGTCGTCGGCGATGCCCAAGACCACGACCTCGCCTGGTACGCGAACCAGGAGCTGCCATTCCTGCTTGAGCTGCTGTGACCCGCCGCACCGGCGGCGGATGTGACGCAATCGCGGCCGGCACGCCTGGATACGGGACCGTAAGTTACGGTACCGTAGCCTTTGTGAGGAGCGTCGTGAGCAGGAGTTTTCTATGAGCAAGCAATACGCGCCGATCACCGCCAACCTCGCGGACACCAAGCGCCCGGCGGTCGCCGGCGCCGACCGGCATCCTGGCTGGCACGCGCTGCGCAAATTGGCCGCGCGCATCACCACGCCGCTGCTGCCCGACGACTACCTGCACCTGGCCAACCCGCTGTGGTCCGCGCGGGAGTTGCGGGGCCGCATCGTCGAGGTGCGCCGGGAGACCGAAGATTCCGCGACCCTGGTGATCAAACCGGGCTGGGGCTTCAGCTTCGACTACCAGCCGGGCCAGTACATCGGGATCGGGCTGCTGGTGGACGGGCGCTGGCGCTGGCGGTCGTATTCGCTGACGTCGAGCCCGGCCGAAACCTCGGGCTCGCCGCGCACGGTGACGATCACCGTGAAGGCGATGCCCGAAGGGTTTTTGTCCACCCACCTGGTGGCCGGCGTCGAGCCGGGGACCGTCGTGCGGCTGGCCGCGCCGCAGGGCAACTTCGTGCTGCCCGATCCGGCGCCGCCGTCGATCCTGTTCCTGACCGCGGGGTCGGGGATCACACCGGTGATGTCAATGCTGCGAACGCTGGTGCGGCGCAACCAGATTGGCGACATCACGCACCTGCATTCCGCGCCCACCGAATCCGACGTGATGTTCCGCGCCGAGTTGGCCGCGCTGGCCGCCGATCAGCCGGGCTATCGCCTGCAGGTGCGCGAGACCCGCAGGCAGGGTCGGCTCGATCTCGCTACGCTGGACCACGAGGTCCCGGACTGGCGCGACCGTCAGACCTGGGCGTGCGGGCCGGAGGGCATGCTCGCCCAGGCCCAGAAGGTGTGGTCGGCGGCGGGCGTCGGCGATCGGCTGCACCTGGAGCGGTTCGCGGTGTCCAAGGCCGCACCCGCCGGGGCCGGCGGGACGGTCACGTTCGCCCGCAGCGGGCGCGCGGTGGCGGCGGACGCGGCGACCTCGTTGATGGACGCCGGGGAAGGCGTTGGTGTGCAGATGCCTTTCGGCTGCCGGATGGGCATCTGCCAGTCGTGCGTCGTCAGCCTGGTGGACGGCCACGTCCGCGATCTGCGGACCGGCGCCGAGCACGAGCCGGGCACGCGGATCCAGACCTGCGTGTCGGCCGCGTCGGGCGATTGCACGCTCGACATCTAAAGGCTACTCACAGGTAACCTACGCATTCGTAGGTTACGATAACGTAGGTAAGTAACCGGAAACGACCGCAGGGAGGAAAGACGATGGCGATCACCGACGTCGACGTATTCGCCCATCTGACGGACGCCGACATTGAAAGCCTGGGCGTTGAGCTGGACGCTATCCGCCAGGACATCGAAGACTCTCGCGGGGCGAAAGACGCCCGCTACATCCGCCGCACCATCGCGGCGCAGCGCGCGCTGGAGGTGGCCGCCCGGCTGCTGCTGGCCGCCGGTTCGCGCCGCTCGGCCTGGTGGGCGGGAACCGTCACGTTGGGCGTGGCCAAGATCATCGAGAACATGGAGATCGGCCACAACGTCATGCACGGCCAGTGGGACTGGATGAACGACCCCGAGATTCACTCCTCGACGTGGGAGTGGGACATGAGCGGGTCGTCCAAGCACTGGCGGTACACGCACAACTTCGTGCACCACAAGTACACCAACATTCTCGGGATGGACGACGACGTCGGCTACGGCCTGCTGCGCGTCACCCGCGACCAGCGCTGGAAGCGCTTCAACAGCCTCAACCTGTTCTACAACACCATGCTCGCGCTGCTCTTCGAGTGGGGCGTGGGCCTGCAGCACGTGGAACTCGGCAAGATCGTCAAGAAGCGGATGGACAACGACGAGGCCCGGCAGCGGACGGAGGAGTTCCTGGCCAAGGCCGGCCGCCAGGTCGTCAAGGACTACGTCGCGTTCCCGGCGCTGACCGCGCTGTCGCCCGGCGCGACCTACAAGTCCACGCTGAAAGCCAATGCGGTCGCCAACGTGATCCGCAACGTGTGGGCCAACGCCGTCATCTTCTGCGGCCATTTCCCCGATGGCGCAGAGAAATTCACCAAGACCGACATGATCGGCGAGACCAAGGGCCAGTGGTACCTGCGCCAGATGCTGGGCAGCGCCAACTTCGAGGGCGGGCCGGTGCTGCGATTCATGAGCGGCAACCTGTGCCACCAGATCGAGCACCACCTGTACCCCGACCTGCCGAGCAACCGGTTGCACGAGATCTCGGTGCGGGTGCGCGCGCTCTGCGACAAGTACGACCTGCCCTACACCACGGGCTCGTTTCTGGTGCAGTACGGCAAGACGTGGCGCACGATCGCCAAGCTGTCGCTGCCGAACAAGTACCTGCGCGACGACGCCGACAACGCGCCGGAGACCCGCAGCGAGCGGATGTTCGCCGAGCTGGAGCCCGGCTTCGCGGGCACCGATCCGGCGACGGGCCGCCGGCGCGGGCTGAAGACCGCCATCGCCACCGTGCGGGGCTGGCGCCGCGCCAAGCGCGCCAAAAAGCAAGGGGTACAGGGGCGTTCCGACGGCCTGGCCGCCTGAGGTTCCGCGCCGAGCGTGCACTCAGGGCGAAATTGCGGGGGATTTTTCGCCGTGAGTGCACGTTCGGCGTTAAGGTGCGGCCGTGAGTGATGACGGTGTCGTGTCCGGGCCGCGCTGCGGCGCCACTGGGCGGCCTCCGACGCCAACAATCTTGCCGGCCGAGCACGAAATCTACCGAGCTGACGCGGTTCTCGAGTATCCCCAGTCGGGCGAGCGGATCCAGGGTCGAGCCAACATCGAGGCGTCGCGAACTCGTCCTGACCTATGACGGGCAACCGTTTTACGTGGTCAGCATCATGGAGTTCGAGGGCGGCGACGTGGTCCGCGAGACCCAGTACTTCAGCGATCCGTTCGAGCCGGGTCCGTCACGTGCTCAATGGGTCGAGTTGATGGACTGAGGCCTGGCCGGCCGGGGTCAACATTTGGGTATCGATTTGCTCGTCGGCAGGATCCAGCTAATCTAACTGCAAGTCGCGTGAGCGGCGGGGGGCTTGGAAATCCGTAGTCCACACCGAGGAGTCAACGAATGAAGAAGCCCGCACGACTGAGCTGTTCGCTCGCCGCCGTTCTCGGTGGCATCGCCGTCGTCGCCGCCCCGCTCGCGAATGCCGACTCAGCGGATGACGCCTACCTGCAGACGCTCAAGGACAAGGGCATCACCTGGCCCAGCGGCGCCGACCAGACGATGGTCCAGATCGGGCATGCGGTGTGCACCGACTGGTCCAAAGGGATGACGTTCGAGCAAACCCTCGCCGACGCGAAGTCGGGGATGCCGCAATTAGCTGACACCTCGCTCGCCAAGATCATGGGCGCATCGACGGGCGTTTACTGCCCGCAATACTCCAGCAAGTTCGACTGAGCGCCTACTGCCGCTGAAGGCGCCTAGGTCAGCCGCTCGATGATGGTGGCGTTGGCCATGCCGCCGCCCTCACACATCGTCTGCAGCCCGCACCGACCACCGCGCTGCTCGAGCGCGTTGACCAGCGTGGTCACGATGCGGGCACCGCTGGCGCCCAACGGATGCCCGATCGCGATGGCGCCGCCGTTGACGTTGGTCCTGGCCAGGTCGGCCCCGGTGTCGTGCGCCTACAAGCGTCGGTTTTGGGGGAGCTAAATGCGGCCGGCCCGTCGACGACCAGGAGCGCTACTGCCGAATTGCAGCGGCATCATTGGTTCTTCAGACTGGGGAGATTGGGACATATCTGCTTGAGCCAACCCATGATTAGGTTCCTGTTGGCGTCAATGTCGGGATCATTGGGCTGTGCGCCGACAGTCGTGACGAAGTGCTCGATGGCCGCCCTCACCGGGTCGGGAGGACCGTACTTCTCCAGCGTGTCGGCGGAACTACGCGCTTTCGGGGGAGTTCCGGCCAGCATCACAGCGTCTTTGGCGAAGCTGATGTCCAGGCAGGTCGATTCGTCGAACGACGCGCCTGGCGTGGAGGAGGGCGGCGCCACCGGTTGCGACGAGCTGGGTTGTGTGCCGGCTGGATTCGAGGATGACGGCTGGTTTGATGTCGAGCCCGACGGCGATGTGCCGCTCGAGCACCCCGATGTGGTCACCGCGAACGCCACCATTCCTGCGATCGCAAATCGGTTCAACCGCACCGGACACTCCTTTGCCCCCGCTGCCGGCACGGTATAGGCAATTCGAACCTATTGCTAATCGATGCATGACCACCCCTTGCTGTGGCGTGGTGTCAGGCTGTGCTGAACCGGATCTTCAGTTCTTGTCCGTTCAGTTGGCCACGAACGATCGTGATGTCAACTTCGCGAGGGTTCCTGGCTTGAGGATCGGGATACTCGATCGACTCCGTGACAACGCAGCCGTTTTCTAACAGGTCGAGCAAGCTCGCGATGACCTGCTGAAAGGGGTTGGTTTTTCTAGGCACGACACGCCGGGCCGATGTGCTTGGCGAATTGCTCGGGTCGGGTATTGACCAGCGCGCTGGCATATCGAGTTCGCGCATGAGCAGATCCCCGTGCCGACAGTCATACGTGACATTGGTGGCTGCGTGGTCACGTCACGAACCTGCGCGGTTACGTGTTCAGCAGCGCAGAAGGCAGTGTCACGAGGGCGAGTTGCTTCTTGAGCATGGTGTACCCCCAGCCCAGCACGAACCACGGCGCGATCAGCCAGGGGCCGTTGAGCAGGATGAACTTGACGCCGAGATCCATGACGCTGTGGGTGTTGACCGAGGGGAATCCGGCCATGATCTCAGTGCCGTAGTAGTACCAGGTCAGGATGGTGTGCGTCACGGCAGTCGCCATGATCAGCAGGGTTCCCCGGTAGTCGGTGAACTTGGACCGGAACAGCAAGACCAGTCCGGTGAGGCCGACGCAGGCGTTGATCACCGAGAGCACCTCGACCATCATGAAGTTGGGCTCGGCGTGCAGGTAGCGCAAGTCGCCGCCGTCGATGTAGTTCCACCAGGGGTACGCCCACGCGGCGTTGCGCGCCCCGGCGATCGCCTTGTGCATGATCAGCCAGCCGAGTTCCCAGGTCAGATGTGTTGCGTACGAGCAGATCACGAAGGGCAGCACGACGGCTTGGACGCGCTGGAATCGGGTCCACTTGCGCAGCGACGGGATGGGCAGCAGCGCCGCGAAGATGCCGACAAAGTAGGCCAGGGTGGCTTGCACGGCCATCGCATTGGCGATGACGACGCGGTCCACGCTGCTGTGAAATGCCAAGTGGCTGTAGATCGGGAACGACAGGGCCAGTGAGCCGAACGCCACGATCCACACGATGCGCAGTCCACGCGACCGTGGCAGTTTCGCAGTGATTGGCTGCGTGGTCTCGTGCAGTGCCTCTACGGTCGCCATCGGCGCGCTCCCTTGCTTCATGACGCGGTGTAGTAATGATGCTTATCATATGCAGAACAGCAGTTACTGTGGCACCGTAACACCCTGGTAGCGCGCGGCCAAGGGTGGACAGAGGACAGGTAGGTGGTTATGGCAACGACCCGATCCCCGACGCCGGTCGCCGACATCGCCGATGCGCGCCGGACGATGTACCGGCAACAGATCATCGCTGCGGCTGAATACGAGTTCAGTCAGACAGGCTTCACCGATGCGCGGGTCAGTGAGATAGCCAAGACAGCTGGCGTGTCGCTGGCGACGGTCTACAAGCACTTCGCCGGCAAGGACGACATCTGGGACGCCCTCAATGCCCATCGCATGCAGGAGTTCGTCACCGCCGTGCATGCTCGTACCGAGTCGGTGGACTCGCCGTTGGAGGCGATCCTGGTCGGAGCCCGCGCCGAGGTCGAGTTCTTCGCAGCGCATCCCCACTTTCTGCAACTCCACATCAACGAGGGTTTGAGTTGGGCATCGCCGTCAGGACAAGCTGGCCGCGGTGGTCAGCGCGCGGCGTGGCGAACGGGCATGGAGATGATCACCCGAGCCGCTGGGGCCGCCGTCGATGCGGGAGAAATCACCAACCTACGTCCTGAGATTGCTGGCGCACTTGTCATCTCGGCATTACAGGTGTGGCTCACTGACTGGGTTTCCTCGGGCAAGACAACACCGATCAAGGCCGTCGCTGACGCCGTTGTGCAACACCTGCAAGTAAGCCTTGGCACGAACCGGCCTTAGCGAACGCACAACCAATAGACGGTCGCCCGCCCATCTTCCGGATGAGGGGCATCGACAATACCTACGAGGCTCAGGCTGTGATTCGAGGGGGTATCTCGGAAGAATTACTGTGCCGACGATGAGTTGGACACCGGGGGATCTGGTTTGAAGGGGAATTAGCCGAGTCGCTCGATGATGGTGGCGTTGGCCATGCCGCCGCCCTCGCACATCGTCTGCAGCCCGTAGCGTCCGCCGCGCTGCTCCAGCGCATTGACGAGCGTGGTCATGATGCGGGCACCGCTGGCGCCCAACGGATGCCCGATCGCGATGGCGCCGCCGTTGACGTTGGTCTTGGCCAGGTCGGCCCCGGTGTCGTGCGCCCACGCCAGGACCACGGGCGCGAACGCCTCGTTCACCTCGAATAGGTCGATGTCGGCCAGCGACAGCCCGGCGCGGCGCAACACCTTCTCGGTGGCGGGGATGACCCCGGTCAGCATGTAGAGCGGGTCGGAACCCACCACAGTCGTGGTGTGGATCCGCGCCAGCGGGCGCAGGCCGAGCCTGTTGGCGACCTCGCTCGTGGTGATCAGAACCGCGGCGCTGCCGTCGGACAGCGGCGAGGAGTTGCCAGCCGTGATGGACCAATTGATTTGCGGGAAACGTTCTTTGGCCGCTTCGCTGTAAAACGACGGCTGCAACCCGGCCAGCGTTTCCACCGTCGTGCCCGGCCGGACGATCTCGTCGGTGTTCAGCCCGGCGATCGGGATCAGCTCGTTGTCGAAGAGCCCGTCCTTGGTAGCGCGCGCGGCCTTGTCGTGGCTGCCGGCGGAGAACTCGTCGAGCTGGGTGCGGGAAAAGCCCCACTTGGCGGCGATCAGTTCGGCGCTGATGCCCTGCGGCACCGGGCCGTCGGGGTAGCGGCGCGTCATGTCCGCGCCGAACGGGTTGGAGCCCGGCAGCACGGAGGTGCCCATCGGGACGCGGCCCATCGACTCCACGCCGCCCGCGACGACGAGGTCGTAGGCGCCGGCGAGGACGCCCTGCGCCGCGAAGCTGATGGCCTGCTGGCTGCTGCCGCACTGCCGGTCGATCGTGACGCCGGGGACCGACTCGGGGAATCCGGCGCCGAGCAGCGCGTTGCGCGCGATGTTGACGGCCTGGTCGCCGACCTGGGTGACGGCTCCAGCGATGACGTCGTCGAGCTGCGCGGGGTCGACGCCGGTGCGGGCCACCAGTTCGCGCAGGCTGTGGGCCAGCAGGTCGGCGGGCAGCACGTCGTGCAGCGCGCCGCTGGCCTTGCCCTTGCCGATCGGGGTGCGGACGGCACCGACGATGACGGCGTCGCGACCTTGAACCATGGCTCCTCCTTGAGTCCGAGGCTGGGTATTACTAACTGTACCCAGATAAACATCTAGGTACACTAAAATCAACCCAGACCGGGAGGTGATGTACATGACATTTCTGCAGGGCGCCCTGGCGGACCGGGAGAAGT
This sequence comes from Mycobacterium sp. 852002-50816_SCH5313054-b, assembly GCF_001667185.1. Lineage (GTDB taxonomy): Bacteria > Actinomycetota > Actinomycetes > Mycobacteriales > Mycobacteriaceae > Mycobacterium. Next base: position 100,887 of record NZ_LZIC01000027.1, read on the forward strand.
GGTCCGCGGTCGGTGAGTGCGCGATCGAGAAGACCATGGCAGTGGTCGGCACCAAGTCCGCGATGCTGATCATGCGCGAGGCCTACTACGGCACCACCCGGTTCGACGACTTCGCGCGCCGGGTCGGCATCACCAAGGCGGCCACGTCGGCGCGGCTGGCCGAACTCGTCGACCTCGGCCTGTTGGAGCGGCGGCCCTACCGTGAGCCCGGCCAGCGCGGCCGCGAGGAGTATGTGCTCACCGAGGCCGGCGTCGATTTCATGCCGGTGGTCTGGTCGATGTTCGAGTGGGGCCGCCGCCACCTGCCGGTCCGCAACCGCCTGCGGCTCACCCACCTGGGCTGCGGCGCCGAGGTCAGCGTCGAAATCCGTTGCGGCGAAGGGCATCTGGTGCCGCCGGGCGAGCTTGGCATGCGGCTGGCCAAGTCTGGTTGAGCGCCGCGCGCTAGGCGCCGAGGGTGCGCAGATGTACGCCGTACCCGGCGTGTCGCCGTGCAAACACGCGCGCTCGGCATAGCTGCTACTGCTCGCGCAGCACCGCCAGCAGCCGCCGGGCCGCGGCGACGCGCCGCATGGCCGGACCGGACAGCGCGTCCAGGGCGCATTCGGGGTCGGCGGGCGGCCCCATGTGCCCGCAGCCGCGCGGGCACTCCTCGATCGCCTCGGCCAGATCCGAGAACGACTTCAGCACGTCGTCGGGCTGGATGTGAGCCAGCCCGAACGAGCGGATGCCCGGGGTGTCGACCACCCAGCCGGAACCGGCCAGCGGTAGCGCCACCGACTGGGTCGAGGTGTGTCGGCCGCGGCCGAAGTCGGTCACCTCGCCCACGGCCCGATCCGCATCGGGCACAAGGCGATTGACCAGCGTCGACTTCCCGACGCCGGAATGGCCCAGCAGCACGGTGATCTTGCCGGTCAGCAGGTCGGCCACCGCGAGCAGCGGATCGTCGACGCCGGCGGCGACCACCGTCAGGTCCAAATCCATGAACTGCTTGGCGAACGGCTCCGGCGGCGCGAGGTCGGTCTTGGTCAGGCACAGGATCGGGGCAAGGCCGCCGGCATAGGCGGCGATCAGCGCCCGGTCGACCAGCCCCGTGCGCGGCGGCGGGTCGGCCAGCGCCACCACGATCAGCAGCTGGTCGGCGTTGGCGACCACCACCCGCTCGGTGGGATCGGTGTCATCGGCGGTGCGCCGCAACACCGTTCGCCGCTCGCCGCGGCGCACGATGCGGGCCAGCGTGTCCGTCCGCCCGGACAGGTCGCCGACGATATCGACGTCGTCGCCGACGACGATCGGCGTGCGGCCCAGCTCGCGGGCCCGCATGGCCGTGATTCGGCGATCCGGGCGGCCGCCCAGTACGCACCCCCAGCGGCCGCGGTCGACGCTGACCACCATCGCCGCCTCGGCGTCGGCGTGCTCGGGGCGCGTCTTGGTGCGCGGTCGCGAGCCCTTGCCGGAACGGACCTTGACGTCGGACTCGTCGTAGTCGCCGGGCTTCACATGCCGGGCTCCAACATCCGGGCCCACAGCTGCGGAAACTCCGGTAGCGTCTTGCTGGTCGCACCGATATCGTCGACCTCGACCCCGGCGACCCGCAGCCCCACGATCGCGCCGGCCATCGCCATCCGGTGGTCGGCGTACGCGCGCCACATGCCGGGCCGCAGCGGCGTCGCGGTGATCACCAGGCCGTCGGGCGTTTCGGCGCAGTCGCCGCCGAGGCGGTTGATCTCGGCGCTCAGCGCGGCGAGCCGGTCGGTCTCGTGGCCCCGCAGGTGGGCGATGCCGGTCAGCCGCGACACCGAGCCGGGGGTGGCCAGCGCGGCCAGGGCCGCCACCGACGGCGTCAGCTCGCCGACGGCGCGCAAGTCGACATCGAAGCCGGGGTAGTCGGCCGACCCGCGCACCTCCAGGGACGAATCGGTCTGCGTCACAACGGCATTAAGCTTGCCCAGGACGCCCAGGATGTTGTCGGCGGGCTGCACGCTGGTCGCGGGCCAACCGGTGATGCGCACCGACCCGCCGGTCACCACGGCAGCCGCCAGGAACGGGACGGCGTTGGTCAGGTCGGGTTCGACCTCCCAGTGCCGGGCCGCGACCGCGCCGGCGCGCACCCGCCAGCGGTTCGGGACGGAGTCGTCGACGTCGACGCCGGCCTGCCGCAGCATCATCGTCGTCATCGCGATGTGCGGCGCCGACGGCAGCTGCGGTCCGGTGTGCTGGACGGTCAGGCCTTCGGTGAACGACGCGGCGCACAACAACAGGCCCGACACGAACTGCGACGACGCGGAGGCGTCGATGGCCACGGTGCCGCCGGCGACCGATCCGCTGCCTCGAACCCGGAACGGGAGACCGGTCCCGTCGATCTTGACCCCCAGGCCGCGCAGCGCGTCCAGCAGCGGCGCGATGGGCCGGGCCCGGGCCTGCTCGTCGCCGTCGAACTGCACCACCGCATCGGCCAGGGCCGCCAGGGGTGGGACGAACCGCAGCACGGTGCCGGCCAGCCCGCAGTCGACCGTGGCGTCGGGTCCGGGGGCGATTCGGCCGCTGACCGTAAGGTCGGAGCCCTCCCCGTCGACGCGCAGGCCCAGGGTGCGCAGGGCCCCGATCATCAGGTCGGTGTCGCGGCTGCGCAGCGCCCCGCTGAGCGTGGAGGCGCCTTGTCCTTGCGCGGCCGCCAGCCCGGCCAGCACCAGTGCCCGGTTGGTCTGCGACTTCGAGCCCGGGACGGTCAGTGTCGCGTGCACCGGTGCGGTGGCGTGCGGCGCGGTCCAGGTGGTCACCGGTACATCATCGCCTGTTACCGCGTTCTGCAACCATGGGAGTTATGTGTGGGCGGTTTGCAGTCACGACGGATCCGGCGAAGCTGGCAGAGAAGATCAAGGCGATCGACGAGGCGACCGGAACCGCGCCCGATGCCGCGGCGCCGAACTTCAACGTGGCGCCGACCACGACCATCGCGACCGTCGTGACCCGGCATGCCGAGCCCGAGGACGATCCCACCCGCCGCGTCCGGCTCATGCGATGGGGCCTGATCCCGCCCTGGGCCAAGGCCGGCGCCGACGGGGCGCCGGAGGGCAAGGGGCCACTGCTGATCAACGCCCGCGCCGAGAAGGTCACCAGCTCGCCCGCCTTCCGCGCCAGCGCCAAGTCCAAGCGTTGCCTGATCCCGATGGACGGCTACTACGAATGGCGCGTCAATCCCGACCGTGACGGCAAGAAGTCGCGCAAGACGCCGTTCTTCATGTACCGCGAGGATGGCGAGCCGCTGTTCATGGCCGGGCTGTGGTCGGTGTGGAAGCCCAAAGACCAGAAGGACGCTCAGCCGCTACTGAGTTGCACGATCATCACCACCGACGCCCCGGGGGAACTCGCCGAGATCCACGACCGGATGCCGCTGGTGGTGCCGGAGCGGGACTGGGACCGCTGGCTGAACCCCGACGCGCCGGTCGACGAGGGGCTGCTGGCCCGCGCGCCCGACGTGCACGGCATCCGGATGCGCGAGGTGTCGACATTGGTCAACAGCGTGCGCAACAACGGGCCGGAGCTGCTCGCACCGGTCGAAGAGCAATCGGAGCAGATGAAGCTGCTTTAGCGCCGATCGCTATGCCGCGCCGGGACTCTCGCCAGCGTCGTCGTCGTTGGTGTGGAGGAGTTTTTCGGGTGCCAATAGGTGTTGGTTCGGTTGGCCGGCGTGCGGGTCACCCGCTTGCGGGGGAGTGCGGCGGTGGGATCCACTCGCAGCTTCGCCGTCGATAAGCCGCTCTTTGATTAGTGAGCCTCGCGTGGCATCGCGACTGCGGTCCCGAAAATCCAGGCAAACAAGAAAGCCGGCATTCCCGTGATCGAGAAACCCTCGAGCGAAAGTGGCCCATCATGGACGATGAACGCTGCAAGGAGTAGGGGATGTACTGCCGCGGCGGCGATCGCGAGGTGAGCGGTAAACCGTGGCAGCACCCGGTGGACGTACACCGCCACCGCGAAAGACCCCGCCGCCACGACGGTAGGCATTCCCGACATCGCTAACAATCCGAAGGTCAGATCGTAGAGCAACGTTGATGTTTCGGCGGTGTGTTGTCGGTAGAGCAGGAGATCGAACGCGGTGAACCCGCTAAGCAATAGGGTCACGCATCCGGTGAAGCCGGCGGCGAAGCACATCGGGAGAGTCGATCCCGCGGGAAGTCGGTCACGTAGGTAAGTCCATACCGCGGCGCCGAATATCAGCCAGAGCGTGACGCCGACGGTATTGAGCAGCATCGTCCCGACCAACCGATCGTGGTAAGCCGCGGCCCACAGCGTCAGTTCGGTACCCGACTTCTGGGTCGCCGGGAACGACCAAATCGGATAAACCACAAGCCCCATCGCAGGGATGACGACTCCGACCGTGCCAGCCCATCGCGCCACGCGCGCCGACCCGCCAGGTTCGGCAGCCACATTCGCTACGTTGTCGTCGTCCACGCGTCCTCCTGACGGCTCGTCTTGCCAATGGACGGTTCGTTGCCATTGGTCCGTCCGCCGCATTATCCGCGCGGTCAACCGCCCCGCGGGCGACGACATGCCCGGCAGCGGGCAAGCCGCGCCGGGTGAGCCCATCGGGGTTACGCCGCACCCGGGCTGTCGTCCTCGTCCTCGTCGTGGTCTTCGTCTTCGTCGTTGGTGTGGAGGAGTTTTTCGGGGTGCCAGTAGGTGTTCGTTCGTGGTTGGCCGCGGTCGAAGTGCGGCGGTGGGATCCACTCCGTCTCGCCGCGTGCGTTTTTGCGGGTGCTCCAGCCGTCGGGTTGGATGATGCGGTGTTGGGTGCCGCAGCCGAGGGTGAGGTTGTTGATGTCGGTGGCGCGGCATACGGCGTAGCCGATGACGTGGTGGACTTCGCAGTAGTAGCCGGGCACGGTGCAGCCCGGGGCGCTGCAGCCGCGGTCTTTGGCGTAGAGCACCAGGCGTTGGGCGGGGGAGGCCACACGCTTGGTGTGATAGAGCGCCAAGGCTTTTCCTTTGTCGAAGATGGCCAGGTAGTGGTGGGCGTGGCGGGCCTGGCGGATGACATCGCTCATCGGCAAGATGGTGCCCCCGCCGGTGAGGCCCTTGCCGGCGGCGGCTTCGAGTTCGGCCAGGGTGGTGGTCACGATGGAGGTGGGCAGGCCGTTGTGTTGGCCCAGCTCACCGGACATCAACAGGGCGCGCAGCCCGGTGTTGAGCGCGTCGTGTTGACGTTGGGGTTGGCTGCGCGAGTCGTGCTCGATGGCCTGTTGGGACGGTGTGCCGTCCACGCACGGGGTGTCGTCGTCGGGGTTGCACATGCCGGGGGCGGCCAGCTTGGCCAGGACGGCTTCGACGGTGGCGCGGGCTTCGGGGGTGAGCATGGCGCGCAGCTCCGACATGCCGTCGGCTTGTTGGGGGCCTAGCACCACGGCGCGGGCGCGGGCGCGGTCCTCGTCGGTGTAGGTGCCGTCGGGGTTGAGGCAGTCGGCCAGCACGTTGGCAAAGGCGCGGAGTTGTTCGGGCCGGAACTGGGCGCCCTGGGCGGCCAGCAGCGCTTCGACTTGCTCGCGGGTGGCGGTGTCGATCCAGCCGGGCAGCTGCCTGAAGAACTTGCGGATCACCGCGACCTGTCCGGGCCCCAGCTCACCGTGACGTTGGGCGGCGGCAGAGGCGGCCAGCAGCGGCGCCATGGCTTCGCCGGTCAGGCCGTGGCGCGGCCCCAGGTCGGCGGCCTCGGCGACGCGCCGGGCGGCCTCGCGATAGTCGATCAGGGTGGCCTGCGCGATCGCGTGCTCGAGCTTTCCACCCAACTGCGCCGGGGTGGCCTGGCGGCGGAGCGCGTTGATCAGCGGGTGCTCCACGGCCGGCAGGCGCCGGCGCCAGCGTTCGAAGCGCTGCAGCAATCGCAGGTGCTCGGGGCTGGTCAACGCCTCGCAATCGAACTCGGCCACCTTCTCCAAGGCGGCGTCCAGGGTGTCCAGCGCGGCGGCTAACGCCTCGCGATCAACACCGTTGCCAGCCATACCGCCAACCTAACCAAGAGGTCCGACAAAAACCCCCGCCCACCAACCACTGAAACCACAGTGGCCCAAGTGATTTGGCCCCGTGTGCGTGGTGCAACAGTCGCGAATCACTGGGACCAGTGAAACCAAAGTGGTCTGAGTGGTTCGAGTCTGTCTGCGCGAGAAAACATCTGGCGCATCCTTGTCGTTCGGCGACGGATCCTTGCGTGCCGGACGGACTTAGGATGCGTGTGTGACCGGCTCGTACACCTACACGTTCGAGGACATCCGCGACCGCCCGGTGGCGGTGATCGGAGCGGGAACGCTGGGCCGCCGCATCGCGGTGATGTTCGCCAGCCGCGGCGGGGCCGTGCGAATCCACGCGCGCCGCGCCGAACAGCTCGCCGCGGCAACGCAGTACGTCGCGGAGACCGTGCCAAGGGTGGTGCAGCACAGGGGCTTTGGCGACGTGGGCGTCGCGGCGGCGGCGGCGTCGTTGGAAGACGCGCTGGACGGCGCCTGGCTCGCCGTGGAATCCGTGCCGGAAAAGCTGGAGATCAAGGTTCCCCTGTGGGGCCAGATCGACCAGGCGGCGCCGCCGGGCACCATCTTCGCGACCAACTCGTCGTCGTACCCGTCGCGCCTGATGGCCGACAACGTTCGGGACAAGACCCGGTTGTGCAACATGCATTTCTACATGCCGCCTGAGGTCAACGCCGTCGACCTGATGTCCGACGGACAGACCGACCGCGGGCTGCTCGACACGCTGCTGACCGTGCTGCCCGAGTTCGGCGTCCACCCCTTCGAGGCGCGCAAGGAATCGACCGGCTTCATCTTCAACCGCATCTGGGCGGCCATCAAACGCGAGTCGCTGGCCGTGGTCGCGGAGGGCGTGGCCCGCCCCGCGGACGTCGACGGGATGTTTCGGGTCAACTGGGGCGTGCCGGCCGGGCCGTTCCAGATGATGGATCTCGTCGGCCTCGATGTCGTGCTGGACATCGAAAACCACTACGCCGCCGAGTTCCCGCACCTACCCGAGAGCGTGCGCGAACTGCTGCAGAGCTATGTCGACGCCGGCAAGCTCGGCGTCAAGACCGGCGAGGGCTTCTACACGTATTGACGTGGCGCTCAGTTGCTCAGCACCAGGCGCCACTGGCCGGCGGCCGTGCGGTCCAAGACGCACCAAAAGTTGTTCCAGTTCCCCGGCGTCGACGCTTTCACGCCCGGGCCGGCGTCCTGACAGGCTTCCCGAGTGGGATAGCTGCCCTCGGTCTGAATGGTGTCTGCGCTGCTGACGCCCACGCCGATGGTCATCAACCCCGCGAGTGCCAGCGCGCCGGCCGCGACGAATCGTTTCATGTGACCCAATCCTCCTGTGGTGCTGCGTGTAATCACGCGGTACCGCGAGTGTAGTCACCTGACTACACTCGCGCAAGGCCTTCTGTTATGCCCGCCGGGCCAGGTCGGCGAGCGCGAGTTGGGCGGCGTTGGCGCCACACATGCCGTGGGCGCCCGGCCCGGGCGGGGTGGCCGCCGAGCAGATGTACATGCCGGGCACCCCAAGGGTGTAGGGCGACAGCGTGATTCGTGGCCCAAAAGTCAGCTGGCGGATGTCCTTGGCGCCGGTCATGATGTCGCCGCCCGCATAGTTGAGGTTGTAGGCGGCCATCTGCGTCGTCGAGCGAACCGCTTGTCCGACAACGCGTTCGGCGAAACCCGGGGCGAATCGTTCGATCTGCGCGACGATCGCGTCGGTGGCGTCGCCGGCGTAGCCGTTGGGGACGTGCGCGTAGGTCCACACCGGATGCGTATCGCCCACGGAGCGTTGCGGATCGGCCAGATACTGCTGACCAACCAGCACGAACGGCCGCTCGGGCATCCGCCCGGCATGGATCTCCCGCTCGGTCGCGGCCAGTTCGGCGTACGTCCCGGCCAGGTGCACCGTGCCGGCCCGGCGCGCGTCCGGGTTGGTCCAGGGCACGCCGCCCTCGACGGCGAAGTCGATTTTGAAGGCTCCGGGGCCACGGCGGAAGCTCCTGAAGGCGCGGGAAACGTGGCGCGGCAGGCGATCTCCCAGGATTCCGGCGACGGCGCCCGGTGCCAGGTCGAACATCGTGACGTCCGCGGCCGGCAGCTGCGACGCCGCCTTGACCCGGACGCCGGTCTCGATCTTTCCGCCCAGGTCGGTCAGCAGCGCCACCATCGCGTTGGTGATCGACTGCGATCCCCCTTCGGCCACGGCCCAGCCGTGCCGGTGGCCCGCGGCGATGATGCCCATCCCGATCGCAGACGTCATCGGATAGTGCAACGGCCGGAAGGCATGTGCCGCAACACCTCCGAACAACGCCCGGCCCTCGTCGGTGCGGAACAGCCGCGCGAACGTCGACCCGGGAAGCAACGTGGGCACGCCAAACCGGGCCAGCATCAGCGGATGATGCGGCAGCCGCAGCAGCGGACCCATGATGTCGTCGCTGAGGCCGTCGAAGCGGCGGGCCGCGTAGCCGAACGCCAGCCGCCAGCGCGATCCGTCGCGCCCGAGACCGGCGGCGGTCTCGCCCACCGAGCGGTGCAGCACGCCGGCGCCGCCGCCGTCTAGGGGGTGGACGCAGTCGACCTCCGGCCAGCGCCAGGTCAGGCCGTACCGGTGCAGGTCGAAGCGGTTCAGGAACTGCGATCCGACGGCCATCGGGTGAATCGCCGAGCAGTCGTCGTGCAGCAGGCCGGGGAGAATCGCCTCGGCGCTGCGGGCTCCGCCGCCCACCTCGTCGGCGGCCTCGAGCACCGTGACCTGTACGCCCCCGGCGGCCAGACAGACGGCGGCGGCGAGCCCATTGGGCCCACCGCCGACCACCAGCGCGGTGCTCATTGCACCATCCAACAGGAAATTTCCCGTGGTGTTATCCGCGGTACCCGTGCGCGATACCGAATTGTGTCGCTAGGGACAGTTTTTTCGCGATTGTGATGGCCAATCATGTTTACATGACGAATCGCGAACAGACCGTGTTTGAAGGTCCACTGCAGCAGCTTGCTCGCAGCGCGTGGCAGCTGCTTTTGCTCATCGGCGTCGCCGCGGTGGCGCTGGGTGTCATTGTTCTGGTCTGGCCAGGCAAGACGCTGTTTGTGGCGGGTGTCCTGTTCGGCATCTACCTGGTGGTGTCCGGAATCGGATACATGTTTGCCTCGTTCGGCACCCACGCCGGCGTCGCAATGAGAGTGCTGACGTTCATCACCGGCGTCGTGTCGCTGGTGCTGGGATTCTTCTGCTTCCGCGAAGAATTCGAGGCGGTCTGGCTGCTGGCCATCTGGATCGGCATCGGCTGGCTGTTCCGCGGGATGACGCTGCTCGCCGCGGCTTTGTCGTTCGACCACATGCCCGGCCGCGGCTGGCAGGCGCTGTCCGGGTTGATCATCGTGATCGGCGGCGCCGTGCTGATCATCTCGCCGCTCCGCTCGATCGCGATCCTGGCCCTGGTGGCCGGCTGGTGGCTGATCGTCATCGGCGTCATGGACGTGATCTCGGCCTTCCAGGTCCGCGGCAGGGCCAAGCGGGTAGCGGAAACCGTTGGAGCCGCCGGTTTAACCAGCTCGGCGTAATCTCTGGCCGCGAGCGTAACGCCACTGCGAAATTCCCCCCAGATTTTCGCAGTGGCGTTACGCTCGCGAATCCCGCTAGGCCCGGATGTCCGCGGTGACGGCGCTCGTCAGCCGGATCAGGTCCTGGGGTGACACCGCGACGTCCCAGCCGCGCCGGCCCGCGCTGCAGTAGACCCGCTGAAAGGCGAGCGCGCCGGCGTCGACGACGGTGGGCAGCGACCGGCGCTGCCCGAACGGCGAAATGGCGCCGAGGACGTAACCGGTGGCCCGTTCGGCGACCGCCGGTTCGGCCATGGTTGCCTTGGCGACGCCGAGCGCGGCGGCGGCGGCCTTCAGCGACAGCCGGGCCGGCGCCGGCAGCACCGCGACCGCCAGCCCGTCCGGCACCGCGACGACCAGGGTCTTGTAGATCTGCGCCGGCGCGATGGCGCCCTCGTCGGTGAGCGCGCGCACCGCCTCGAGGCCGAACCACGATTCGCGAGGATCGTGGGAGAACTTGACGACCTCGTGCGGCACACCGGCCTTGACCAGCGCCGCGATGCCCGGCGTCGCAGCGTGCGGCACGCTCTTCCGATGGTCGTGACCCGTCCCCCGCAAGCGGGCGGCACCCCCAGCGCCCGGTTCCGCCGCGCTTGCGATCACGACTAGGGCCCGCTGTACCCCGGCGGGTTCACGCCGTCCACCCAGAAGTCGACGCCCAGCTTCGAACCGGGAATGCAGTCGTACTCCGACAGGTCGGTGACGCCGGATTCCACCAGCACGTCCTCGCAGAGCAGCGTGTTGCCGGTGTACTCGCGGGCGGGCTTGTTGAGGACGACGTAGGCGGCGTCGGAGTAGACCTCGGGCTTGCGGGCCCGGCCCATCGCCTCCTCGCCGCCGAGCAGGTTCTGCACCGCGGCCGTCGCTACCAGCGTCCGCGGCCACAGCGTGTTCGACGCGATGCCCGCCTCGCGCATCTCCTCGGCAATTCCTAACGCGCACAACGTCATTCCGAACTTGGCCATCATGTAGGCGGTCGGCTTCAGCCACTCCTTGCCGAGCAGCACCGGCGGCGACAACGTCAGGATGTGCGGGTTCTCTCGGCCCTGCAAATGGGGGATGCAGGCCTGTGACACCGCGTACGTGCCGCGCACCTGGATGCCGTTCATCAGGTCGAAGCGCTTCATCGGCACCTCGGTGATGGAGCCCAGGTTGATCGCCGACGCATTGTTGACGCAGATGTCGATGCCGCCGAATTGCTCGACGGTCTTGGCCACCGCGGACTCGACCGAGTCCGGGTCACGGACGTCGCCGACGATCGGCAGGGCCTGCCCGCCCGCCTCTTCGAGCTCCTTCGCGGCGGTGAACACCGTCCCCGGCAGCTTCGGGTGCGGCTCGGCGGTCTTGGCGATCAGCGCGACGTTGGCGCCGTCCTGTGCCGCGCGCTTGGCGATCGCCAGGCCGATACCGCGGCTGGCACCGGAGATGAACATGGTTTTGCCATTCAGGGACATGGCGTCACATTAACGCCACGCCCGGACCGGTCGGATTCGGCCCGGGGAAATAGCCGGCCGCCTGACGCTGTTAAAGAAGTCGGTTTCTGATGCAGATGCGGCAGCCACCGGCAGACTAGAACGGACACTGTCGGGGGCAGCCTTTAGATTGGGAGGAGCAGTCTGGTGCCAACGGCGACGTGCCTGCTTGAGCGTCCGGCGGCGCCTCCGGTGCCGCCCGGCGACACCGCTGCAGAAGGGACCGTGTTAATCAAGATGGCCGATACCGACGGCGCAACGGGGTTAGAGGGCTTAGAGGCTGCCGAACCGGCACCGCCAACCGAAACCGACGAGGAACTCACCGCGCGTTTCGAGCGCGACGCGATTCCCCTGCTCGACCAGCTCTACGGCGGCGCGCTGCGCATGACGCGCAATCCCGCCGACGCGGAGGACCTGCTGCAAGAGACGATGGTGAAGGCCTACGCGGGGTTCCGCTCGTTTCGGGCCGGCACCAACCTCAAGGCGTGGCTGTACCGGATCCTGACCAACACCTACATCAACAGCTACCGCAAGAGGCAGCGGCAACCGGCTGAGTATCCGACCGAGGAGATCACCGACTGGCAGCTGGCGGCCAACGCCGAGCACTCCTCGACCGGGTTGCGTTCGGCGGAGGTCGAGGCGCTGGAGTCGCTGCCCGACAACGAGATCAAAGAGGCGCTGCAGGCGTTGCCGGAGGAGTTCCGGATGGCCGTCTACTACGCCGACGTCGAGGGATTTCCGTACAAGGAAATCGCAGAGATCATGGATACGCCGATCGGGACGGTAATGTCACGGCTGCACCGTGGCAGACGTCAACTGCGTGGCCTGCTCGCCGACGTGGCCAAGGAGCGTGGTTTCACCCGCGGTCAACAAGCGCACGAGGAGGTGTCGCCATGAGCGAGTTCGCCGGTCCCACCGACCCGCGCGCCCACGACAGCCACTCCCACGGCCTCGGCTGTGCCGAGGTGATCGCCGAGGTATGGACCCTGCTCGACGGCGAGTGCACACCGGAGGCCAAGGAGCGGCTGCGCCAGCATCTCGAGGCGTGCCCCGGCTGCTTCCAGCACTACGGGATCGAGGAGCGGCTCAAGGCCCTCATCGCGACGAAATGCACGGGCGAGAAGGCCCCCGACGGCCTCAAGGAACGCCTCCGGCTGGAGATCCGCCGGACCACCATCGTCCGCCGGGGCGAGTAGCGCCTAGCTAGGCGTTGGGCCGCTTGCCGTGGTTGGCCTTGCTGTACTTGCGGTCGCGCTTCTTCCGGCCACGCTTGGCCATCGTCATCCTCCGTGATTTCTTCGTCGCTGGTTGATTCGTCAAGAACGGGCGCTCGGCGCCCGTTAGCTTGCCTCACAGTGTCTCACGGACGGCCGTATGCGGTGTAACGCCCCGCGTCCCGCGGTCCCGACCGCTCCTATGGTTCGATATACATGACCTTGATGCACCAGCAGCCAGCATGCGGACGAGTGGGGTGAAGATGGCGGAGGATGTTCGCGCCGAGATCGTGGCCAGCGTGCTCGAGGTTGTTGTCAACGAGGGTGACCAGATCGGCAAGGGCGACATCGTGGTGCTGCTGGAGTCGATGAAGATGGAGATCCCCGTCCTGGCCGAGGTCGACGGCACGGTCAGCAAGGTGAGTGTGGCGGTGGGCGATGTCATCCAAGCGGGTGACCTCATCGCCGTGATCAGCTAAGGATTGGATGTCCACTCTCGGTGACCTGCTTGCCGAGCACACGATGCTGCCGGGCAACGCGGTGGACCACCTGCATGCCGTGGTGGGGGAGTGGCAGCTGCTGGCCGACCTGTCCTTCGCCGACTACCTGATGTGGGTTCGCCGCGACGACGGCGTGCTGGTGTGCGTGGCGCAGTGCCGCCCGAATACGGCGCCGACGGTGCTGCAAACCGATGCGGTGGGTACCGTCGTCGCCGCCGACCGGCTGCCGCTCGTCGACGAAACGTTCGAGCCCGGTGCCGCTCCGCGGGAAAGGAATGCGGGCCAACAACATTCGTGGCAGCTGCCCGGCCCACACGTCGAGTCTTCCCCGGTGCGCTATGGCGGCCACGTGGTGGCGGTGGTGACGCGCCATCAGACCGCGGAGGCGGCCGACCGCACCCCCGGCCAGCTGGAGACCGCCTACCGCGACTGCGCCAACGACCTGGTCCACATGCTCGCGGAGGGCACCTTTCCCGACTCTGGGGACGTCGTCATGTCGCGCTCCACCCCGCGGGCGGGCGACGGTTTCATCCGCCTCGACGTCGACGGCGTGGTCGCCTACGCCAGCCCCAACGCGTTGTCGGCCTACCACCGGATGGGCCTGACGTCGGAGCTGGAGGGACACCATCTGGTCGACGTGACGCGGCCGCTGATCTCCGACCCGTTCGAGGCGCACGAAGTGGCCGAGCACGTGCGGGACCTGCTGGCCGGCGGCCGGAGCATGCGGATGGAGGTCGACGCCGGCGGTGCCACGGTGTTGCTGCGAACGCTGCCGCTGGTGGTGCACGGCGCAAGCGCCGGGGCCGCGGTACTGATCCGCGACATCACCGAGGTCAAGCGCCGCGACCGGGCCCTGATCTCCAAGGACGCCACCATCCGCGAAATCCACCACCGGGTGAAGAACAACCTGCAAACGGTGGCGGCGCTGCTGCGCCTGCAGGCGCGGCGCACCGCCAACGCCGAAGGGCGGGAAGCGCTGATCGAGTCGGTGCGTCGCGTGTCGTCGATCGCCCTGGTGCACGACGCGCTGTCGATGTCGGTGGACGAGCAGGTGAACCTCGACGAGGTCATCGACCGGATCCTGCCGATCATGAACGACGTGGCCTCGGTGGACCGGCCGATCCGCATCAACCGGGTCGGCGACCTCGGCGTGCTGGACTCCGACCGTGCAACGGCCCTGATCATGGTGATCACCGAACTCGTCCAGAACGCGATCGAGCACGCCTTCGACCCGGCGGCCCAGGAAGGCTCTGTGACCATTCGCGCCGAGCGCTCGGCCCGCTGGCTCGACGTCGTCGTGCACGACGACGGGCGTGGACTGCCGGATGGATTCAGCCTGGAGAACTCCGACAGCCTCGGCCTGCAGATCGTGCGGACCCTGGTGTCGGCGGAACTGGACGGCACGCTGGGGATGCGGCACGCCGCCGCCCGCGGCACCGACGTCGTGCTGCGGGTACCGATCGGCCGCCGGACCCGGTTGCTGTTGTAGCTACGTGTCCGCGCAACAGTGCGGCCCCGACGATTGTCGGGGCCGCACTGTTAGCGATCTGGGGTCAGACTCCGCTGCGGGCCTTCGTCCTGGCGTTGCGACGCTTGAGAGCGCGCCGCTCGTCTTCGCTCATGCCCCCCCAGACGCCCGAGTCCTGGCCGGTGTTCAGCGCCCAGGAAAGGCATTCCGTGGTCACCGAGCACCGATTGCAGACCAGTTTCGCGTCAGCGATCTGCGCGAGCGCCGGGCCGCTGTTCCCAACCGGGAAGAACAGCTCCGGGTCCTCGTCGCGACAGACCGCCTTGTGGCGCCAATCCATAAGTAGTTACTCCTCACTGAGTGCGCAGCAAGGCGCACGGCCAATTTTCTTCGCTGTTAACGCGTGCACAAGAAAAGGGTCCGCACCCCTCCATAAATTTCTGCATGCAACCTTTCGATCGTTTCACAGGCTCAACAGATGTCAATAGTGTGAGTAAGCTCGTGGGCTATCTCACTTCAAAGATTTCTTAGTCAGGCCCTTACACCGTTGTACTACACTGACGGGCCGCTTCTCGCGAACGATTTTTCGGGCCGTTTCGTTTTCCCAGGTCAGCGGTAGTTTTTCCCGGGGGGCGCGACGACCGGCAGCGCATCGGGAACCGACCTGAACGTCATCGATTCGCGCAGGCCGAGGTAATCGCCGTCGAACTGGCTGGCGATTGGGCGCCCGGTCGCGGTCACCCGCACGCACCGGGCGTCGTCGTCGCGGACGAGCTGTTTGGGGTTGCCCTTGGGCCCCTTGCCGAGGAGCTGGCTGACCATTCTCAGGGTCGGCATCACCTTCATCTCGGTGAGCGCGAACACACCCAGGCCCGACTCGAAGCTGCAGTCCGGGTTGGTCACCAACGGCCGGCTGTTGCTGTAGGTCCATGGGCTGGTGTTGGAGACCCACGCGAAGTGCACCCCTGGGACGGGATCGCGGCCGGCCAGCTCGACCGTCAGGGTGGGCTCGCGGCGCCGGAAGGCAAGGGTGACGGGGATCGCCACGCGCCAATACCGCAACGCATTGACCTTGACGCCCTTGTTGCGCTGCGCTTCCACCGCCGCGACCACCTCGGCGTCGACGCCCATCCCGGCGTTGATCACGGCCCACCGCTCGCCGCAGTCGATCAGGCTGATGCGGCGCCAGGCCGGGTGGCGGTGGTAGTCGTCGAGCAGCTGGATGAGCTGGTTGGTGGCGGCAACGGGATCGGTGGAAATGCCCAGCGACCGCGCCAGCACGTTCGCCGAGCCGCCGGGGACCACCGCGAGCGCGGGCACCGGTCGCGTCGGCGCCGACCCGGGGCGTCCGAGCATCCCGTTGACCACCCCGCTGACCGTGCCGTCGCCGCCGTGCACGACGACCAGGTCGATCCCGTCCTCAACCGCCCGCTGGGCGAGTTCGGCCCCGTGGCCGCGGTGGGTGGTGTGCTCGACGTTGAGCTGCAGCCGGCTTTTGAGTGCGTGGGCAAGCAGGTCGCGACCGGCCGGCGTGGTGGAAGTGGCTGTTGGGTTCACGATCAGCACGGCGCGCATGATGCACGAGCTTATGCGGGGCGGTTAAGGCCCCGCTTTGGGGCAAGCGCGCCTGACTACGCTGGCGCTGTGAATCCCGGTGCCGCCCCGCCCGTCGTGCGCGGCGCCGGGCTCCTCGTCGCGGTGCAGGGCGTGGCCGCCCTGGTGGTGGCCGCGGCGCTGGTGGTCCGGGGCATCGCCGGCGCCGACCAGCGGGTGGTCAACGGGTTGGGCACCGCGCTGTGGTTCGTGCTGGTCGGTGGCGTGGTGCTCGCCGCCGGGCGCGCGCTGGTGATCGGCAAGCGCTGGGGCCGCGGCCTGGGGGTGTTCACCCAGCTGCTGCTGCTTCCGGTGGCGTGGTATCTCGCGGTCGGATCGCACCGGCCGGCCTTCGGCATCCCGCTCGGTGTCCTGGCGGCCGCGGTGCTGGTCTTGCTGTTCAGCCCGGCGGCCGTGCGCTGGGCCGCCGGCCGCGATCAGGGTGGTCCGGCCAGTTCGGCCAACCGCGGGCCGGACAGCCGATAGGTGGTCCACTCGCGCTGCGGCGCGGCGCCGACGCCGTCGTACAGCGCGATCGCGTCGACGTTCCAGTTCAGCACCGCCCACGACAACCGCGTGTAGCCGTTGTCGAGACATTCGGAGGCCAGCGCCGACAGCAGCGCACGGGCCAGGCCGCGGCGACGAAAACCGGGTCGCACGAACAGGTCTTCGAGGTAGATGCCCGCGACACCGTCCCAGGTGGAGAAGTTGACGAACCACAGCGCCATGGCGGCGACCTCGCCGCCGACTTCGGCGACGTGGCCGTGCACGGTCGGTGAATTGGCGAAAAGCGCTGCCGAAATTTGTGTTTCGGTGACCGTGCAGTGCTCGGCGGCGCGTTCGAATTCGGCCAGTGCGTGGATCATGCCGGTAATGGCGGCGGCGTCTGCCGGGATGGCGCGGCGGATGCTTTCCGTCATTGCGCAACATCCAGCGCATTCAGAATGGTGGCGAATTTCGTTGTGGTTTCCGCGACTTCGGCGTCGGGGTCGGATTCCGCGACGATGCCCCCGCCGGCGCGAGCCAGCGCGGTGCGGCGATCCGCCGACAGCTGCGCACACCGGATGGACACCACCCAGTGCCCGTCGCCGCCGGCGTCGCACCAGCCCACCGCGCCGGCATAGAAACCGCGGTCGCCCTCCAGCTCGGCGATGAGCTCGGTGGCCGCCTTGGTCGGAACGCCGCCCACCGCCGGCGTGGGGTGCAGTGCCAGGGCCAAATCGATTGCGGTGGTTGACGCCTCGCGCAGCCGCCCGCTGATGGGTGTGCAGAGGTGCCAGACCGCCGCGGTGCGGCTCAGTTGCGGTTCGGCGGCGATGGTCAGCTCGTCGCACAGGGGTTCCAGCGCGGCGCGCATGGTGTCGATCACCAGCCGATGCTCGTGGCGGTCCTTGGCCGAGGCGGCCAGCCCGGCGCCGTTGGCCGCATCGGCTTGCGGGTCGGCGGCGCGCGGGGCCGAACCCGCGAACGGCTGGCATACCACCCGGTCGCCGGTGCGCGCGACCAGAAGTTCGGGGCTGGCGCCCACCAGCGTCACGCCCGCGTAGTCGTCGCCGGCGGCGGTCAGGTCGACGAGATAGCCGTAGGCGGCGGGGTCGGCCGCGACCAGCCGGCGCAGGATGACGCGCGCGTCCAGCGGGGCGGCGGCGACCAGCTGCAGCGCGCGCGCCAGCACCACCTTGTGCAGCGGGTTGTCCGGTGCGGCGAGCTCGTCGCGCGCGCGGCCGATCCGGTCGCGGTAGTCGGCCGGCGGCGGCAGGGCGGCGGCGACGCGCACCGGCGGCAGCGGCCCCGTCGGCCAGTCGGGTAGGCCGGCGAGGGACCGCACGGCGTCCGGCACCATCAAAGCCGCGGGTCCGCTCACGTCGAAAGGCAACGCGCCCAACACGATCGGGGCCGCACCCGAGCGCAGCGCGGCCTGGGCCGCGCCGATGTCGTGGTAGGCCGCGCGCACGCCGTCAGCAATCAGGGTCCCGCGCGGCCCGCACAGTGCGAACGGCGGTGGGGTGGCGCTCACCCGGGTGCGATCGCCTGCGGGTTGCCCGTCAACCCGAGGGCGGCGAGCTGGCGCACGCCGTGCTCGAACCCGCACACCGCGATCGAGCCGGCGAGCATCCAGAACCGGCTGCCCTCGACGAGCGGCAACTCGACCCAGCGCGTGATCACCGAGCGCGAGAAGTGGCTGTGGCCCACGAAAACCACGTCGCGCGAGCCCATGTGCCCCAACGCAAATTCGACAGCCTTGTCCGCGCGGTCACTAACCTGCTGCACGCTCTCGCCGCCGGGGCAGCCGTGCGTCCACACCAGCCAATCGGGGTCGGATTCGCGGATCTGGGGGGTCGTGAGCCCCTCGTAGGAGCCGTAATCCCATTCGGCCAGCATGGGAGACACCTCGTCGATGGCGAGCCCGGCCAGCTTGGCGGTGGTCAGCGCCCGGATGCGTGGGCTGCTGACCACCAGCGGGTCGGCGAGGTTCAGTTCGCGCAGGACGCGGCCGGCGAGCTCGGCCTGGACCCGGCCGTGATCGGTCAGCTCGAGATCCGTCCGACCCGTGTGCTGGCCGGACTTGGACCACGGCGTCTCGCCGTGGCGCAGCAGGACCAGCCGGTGGTTGTAGATGCCCATGCCGACCGATTCTGCCGGACGGACGTGGACGAAGCGCCCGGCGATCGAACATGCCAGGATGGGCACTGTGACCGCGGCAACAAGGAGGGGCGGGCGCTTGTGAGTAAGACCCGGGTACTGGCGGTGGCCAATCAGAAGGGCGGCGTGGCCAAGACGACGACGGTTGCCTCGCTGGGGGCGGCGATGGCGGACGAGGGCCTGCGAGTGCTGCTCGTCGACCTGGATCCGCAGGGTTGTTTGACCTTTTCGCTCGGCCAGGACCCCGACAAGCTGCCTGTGTCCGTGCACGAGGTGCTGCTCGGTGAGGTCGAGCCGAACGCCGCGTTGGTCACGACGATGGAGGGGATGACGCTGCTGCCGGCCAACATTGACCTCGCGGGAGCCGAGGCGATGCTGCTCATGCGGGCCGGCCGCGAATACGCGCTGAAGCGCGCGCTGGCCAAGCTCGCCGACCTGTTCGACGTGGTCGTCATCGACTGCCCGCCGTCGCTGGGCGTGCTCACCCTCAACGGGCTGACCGCCGCCGACGAGGTCATCGTCCCGCTGCAGTGCGAGACGCTCGCGCACCGCGGCGTCGGCCAGTTCCTGCGCACGGTCGCCGACGTCCAGCAGATCACCAACCCGGAGCTGCGGCTGCTGGGCGCCCTGCCGACGCTGTACGACGCGCGCACCACCCACACCCGCGACGTGTTGCTCGACGTCGCCGACCGCTACGAGATGCCGGTGCTCGCCCCGCCGATCCCGCGCACGGTGCGCTTCGCCGAGGCCAGCGCCTCGGGCTCGTCGGTGATGGCCGGGCGCAAGAACAAAGGCGCCGTGGCCTACGGCGAGCTGGCGAAGGCGTTGCTCAAGCATTGGAAGACCGGCAAACCGCTGCCGACCTTCGCCGTCGAGGTCTAGCTCCAGCGCGAGCTGGGGGCACCTCCCTCAAGCGCGAGCAGACGCAAAATCGCATGCTGATATGCGATTTCGTGCGATTCTGCGTCTGCTCGGCAGCCGGACGCGTCAGCCCAGCGCCACGACGGTGTCGCCACGCTGCTCGAACACCCGCGACCCCGAAACTGCCGGGACCACCGCCGCATCGCCGGGCGCCCGGTCCACCGGGATGTAGCGTTCGTTCGCGCCGCTGAGCGGGTCGTAAACCCCGATCGCGCCGGTGACCGGCACCAGCAGCCGGCCGGCCATCATCGCGCCCGGCCCCAGCGGCGCCGTCGCCTCGCCTTTGGCGATCGTGTAGCGCAGGGTCATGTTGGTCGCGTCGAAGACCATCAGGGCATCGCCGGTCCACCAGGTCACCAGGTTGCCCGTCTGCGACACCGCCGCCGACCTCGACGGCGGCCTGGGCAGCAGCGTGCTCGCGACGGTGGTGCCGGTGTCGTCGACCACCTCGACCCTGGGCTGTGGTGACGGCAGGTACACCGCCGTGGTGTTCTCCCAGACGGCGAGGACCCGGGCCCCCGAATCGGCCGCGATCCCGGGTTCGGCGACGACGTGTTGCTGGGGTTCGTCGTCTTCCTTGCCGGGGCGCAACAGGACCAGCCGCAGGTCGGCCTGCTGAGCGCAGCTCTCCAGCACCGAAACCGCCGACGAGCTGGCCGCCGCCGAGATCAGCCGGCAGCCGGAGTGCGGCCCGCGCGCCGACGGTTTCACCCGGGCGTCGGTCTCGCCGTAGGCCAGCATCCGGACCATGTCCGAGCGCCACAGCTCCAGCCGCGTGTCGCCCGCGGACAACACCGTGGTGCCGTCGGAGGAAAGACGCACGCTCGGGTCGGCGTACGCGCTGCGGGTGGCCCCGCGCCGGCCCGTGGACCCGTCGAGGGTGCTGACCTGCCCGCAGCCGCGATCGTCCTGGAAGACGGCGACGGCGTAGTGGTAGACCCACGACACACCGCACAGCGCGCTGTCGCGGGCGTAGCTCCAGCGGGACTGGCCCGTGCCCGGGTCACGCCCGTCGACGCGGCGGCCGTCCCCCGTAGCGACGGCCCCGCTCACCACCACAGGCGCGGTGGTGCCGGGGCTTCGCGCGCTCCACAGTTGCTTCAGGGTGGCCGGGACCTCCCGGGCGGGCGTCGGGGCCGGCACCGGAATCGCGGCCGGGCGGCTGACGGTGGCCCGGGCGTCGCTCGTCCACCAGATCAACGCCGCCCCCAGCGCGATGACGATCGCGATCGCCGCGGCGGCCAGCATGTCGCCCTGGGTCCGGCGTTCCGGTTTGACCATGCGGCGGCGCGGGCCTCAGTTCGTGGTGGTGGCTGTGGTGGCTGTGGTGGCTGTGGTGGCTGTGGTGGTGGCGGTGGTCGTTTGCGAGGCCGGCTTGCGGCGCCGGCGGCGGCGGGGGGTCCCGGCGTTACCCGCGGGCGCGCCGGAGGCCGTCTCGGACGGCGTCTTCGGGGCGGGTTCACCGTTGGTGCCGGGGTGCCCGGTGGCAGGCTGGCCGCCACGCGTGCGCCGCCGTGGCGGCCGGGAGCGGGCGCGGCCCGACTTCTCGTCGCCTTGGCGTTCCGGCGGGCCGTTGCGGTCGGCCTCGCGGCGCTTGCCCGGCGCCCGGCGCGGCGAGCCGACCGTGCCGCCCACTTCGGCGGGGATGCCCAGCTCGTCGTACAGGTGCGGCGAGTTGGAGTAGGTCTCGGCCGGATCGGGGGACTCCAGGCCCAGGGCCTTGTCGATCATCGTCCAGCGGGGCAGCTCGTCCCAGTCCACCAGGGTGACGGCGATACCGGTCTTGCCGGCGCGGCCGGTGCGGCCGATCCGGTGCACATAGGCCTGTTCGTCCTCGGGGATCTGGTAGTTGATGACGTGGGTGATGTCGTCGATGTCGATGCCGCGCGCGGCCACGTCGGTCGCGACGAGCACGTCGACGTCGCCGCTGCGGAACGCCTTCAGCGCCTTCTCGCGGGCGATCTGACCCAGATCACCGTGCACGGCGCCGACCTTGAAGCCTCGTTCGGCCAGCTCGTCGGCGACCTTCTGCGCGGTGCGTTTGGTGCGAGTGAAGACCATCGTCGCGCCGCGGCCCTCGGCCTGCAGCACGCGGCTCACCAACTCGACCTTGTCCAGGGCGTGCGCGCGGTAGACGAACTGCTCGGTGGTGTCGTGCGTGGCGGCCGAGTGCGGCGCTTCGGCGCGGATGTGGGTGGGCTGGTTCATGAAGGTGCGGGCCAGCGTGATGATCGGGTCCGGCATGGTCGCCGAGAACAGCATCGACTGCCGCTCGGCGGGGATCTGCCGCAGGATGCGCTCGATGTCGGGCAGGAAGCCCAGGTCGAGCATCTCGTCGGCCTCGTCGAGCACCAGCGCCGACAGCCCGCCCAGCTGCAGGTGCCCCTGCTGGCACAGGTCGAGCAGCCGGCCGGGGGTGCCCACCACGACGTCGGCGCCCGCGCGGAGCGCGTCGATCTGCGGCTCGTAGGCGCGTCCGCCGTAAATGGAGACCACCGACAGCGCGCGGCCGTCCTCGGCGGTCAGGTATATGGCGGCCGCGGCCAGGTCGTCGGTCACCTGCAGGCAGAGCTCGCGGGTGGGCACGACGACCAGCGCCCGCGGGGCACCGCTGAGCGGCCGGTGGGCGGCGCCGTCGGTGATGCGCTGCAGCAGCGGCACGCCGAACGCCAGGGTCTTACCCATGCCGGTGCGGGCCTGGCCGATCACGTCGTCGCCGGCCAGCGCCATGGGCAGGGTCAGCTCTTGGATGGCAAAGGGGCTTTCGATCCCCTTTTCGGCCAGTGCGCGGACGATTTCGTCGCGGACGCCGAGTTTGGCAAAAGTCAGTTCAGTTGTGCTGTCGAGTGCGGTCATACGTGGGGGACAAGCCTTTCGGTGACGGTATCGGTGCTGTCGGTGTTTCTCTGTCGCGGTCACGCGCGCACGAGTTCCGACTCCGAATACGTCGCCGAGTCGCGGCCCTGTAACGGTCTGGGCCAGCTGTGCACGCACATTTCGCCGGTAGTGGCGGTTCGAGATTGAAGAATTCAGCCAATACCTGCGTCCATGATAGCTGGTCGACAGCTGGCGCCCATTTTGTCCTCATCCCGCCGACTACAGTGTTGCCATGACCCCGCCCTACTCCGGGCCATCCGGAGCCGATCTGGAAGCCGACCAGGCGGACGATCCGCCCGCTTCTCGGTTGTCGGCAGATCACCCGGGCGTCAATGAGTTGTTCGCCGTGTTGGCCTACGGCGAGGTCGCCGCGTTCTACCGGCTCACCGACGAGGCGCGGATGGCGCCCGATCTGCGCGGACGGATCTCGATGGCGAGCATGGCCGCCGCCGAGATGCAGCACTACGAGCTGCTGCACCGCGCGTTGGAAAGGCGTGGCGTCGACGTGGTGTCGGCGATGGCGAAGTACGTCTCGGCGCTGGAGAACTACCACCGGCTGACGATGCCGAGCACGTGGCTGGAAGCCCTGGTGAAGACCTACGTGGGCGACGCGCTGGCCGCCGACCTGTACCTCGAGATCGCCGACGGGCTGCCCGACGAGATCGCCGACGTGGTGCGCGAGGCGCTGTCGGAGACCGGGCACTCGCAGTTCGTGGTCGCCGAGGTGCGCGCCGCGGTGACCTCCAGCGGCAAGCAGCGCAGCCGGCTGGCGCTGTGGTCGCGTCGCCTGTTCGGCGAGGCGATCACCCAGGCGCAGTACGTGCTGGCCGAGCACGACGAGCTGGTCGACCTGGTGGTATCCGGGCCCGGGGGCCTGGGCCAGCTCACCGCGTTCTTCGACCGTCTGCAGCAGACGCACGACCGGCGGATGCGCGAACTCGGTCTGAGTTGACCCGCGACCGGCTCAGCGGGTGCAGGTCGCTACGACGCCGTTGTTGGCCGACAATGCCACCGGTTGGCCGGCGGCATTGACCACCGAGCAATTGAGCTGGCCGTAGAAGCTGGTCGCGACGACCGACACGTTCTGGACTCCCGGATTCAGGACGATCACCTTCGACCAGGGCAGCGACACGTTGAACTCGGAATGCGGGTAGCCCCGGGCGTCGGTGTAGACGACGTTGACCAGGTCCAGCAGCTGTTTCGTCCCGGTCACGCTGTAGACGACGGTGCGCGGGTTCACCGCGACCGGGGGCGGGGCGCCCGTCGGGAGCGGCGCGGCGGTCGGCGTCGGCGACGGCACCGGGCGCAGTGACGCGCTGGGCGGCGGCGGCACGGTGGTCACCGTCTCTTGCGGCAGCGGGGTCTGCGACGCGCTGGGCGGGGCCGTCGTTTTCGGTGCGGGCGCCGCGGAGGTCAGCGGCGGCGGAACGGGCGGCCCGACGGTCGCCTTGGTCGACGCGCTGTCGCCGCTGTTGACGATGACGGCGGTGGCGATGGCGCCGACGGCCACCACGGCGCCGAGGATCGCCGCGGCCGGGCGCCAGCGGGTGTCGGACGGCCAGGCGAGGTCGCCGTAGCCGTCCAGGACGTCGGTGTCGGCTCCGTCGTAGTCGTCGTCGGGGTAGTCGTGAACTGGGCCGAGACGATCCGTGACCATGTGTCTGATGGTGCCGATGTTACCGATGTGAATAGGCGGGTCGGGGCGGTGCGCGGCATGTTGGCCGAGCTGGGAGCGAATCGTTATCTTCGGGCGGCGGCGTTTCGCTTACCGCGAACCGGGCCCCGGGGCGACACGCCGCGCGGGGGCGTCCATTAGCCTGCTGCTGACGCGTCTGCGAACTTCAACGCCAACGGGAAGGGGCCACCGTGGAGGTCAAGATCGGTATCACGGACAGTCCACGCGAACTGGTCCTGTCCAGTACGCAGACGCAATCCGAAGTCGAGGAGCTCGTCGCGGCCGCGCTGCGCGACAGCTCGGGCCTGCTCAGCCTGAATGACGAGCGGGGCCGCCGCTTCCTGATTCAGAGCTCCAAGATCGCCTATGTCGAAATCGGCGTCGCCGACGCCCGCCGGGTCGGGTTCGGGATCGGGGCCGAATCGGCCGCCAAACACGCCAGTAAGGGCGCTAAGGGCGAGTAAGCGGCACGTGGGATAGCCCGCCCCAGGCGAACTGGACGGTGCCGTCGACGGCGTCCGCCTTCGAGATCGGGCGGTCCGAGTCCAGCCAGTACCTTGCGCAGTCGACGCTGATGCCGACCAGGCCCACCGCGATCATCCGGGCGCGGTGCGGATCAAGGCCGGAATCGGCGCTGATGAGGTCGAACACGGCGTCGATGCACGATTCGGTGGCCACCCGCACCTGCGCCGCCACCTCAGGCTCGGTGACGTAGTCGTTCTCGAAGATGAGCCGGTAACCCTGGCTGTCGTGCTCGATGAAGTCGAAGAACGCCTGCACCGCCGCGTGCAACCGCCGCCGGTTGTCGGTGGTGGTGCGCAAGGCCTGTTGCACGCCCAAGACGAGGTTTTCGACGTGCCGCGCGAGCACCGCCAGGTAGAGCTCCAGCTTGCTCGAAAAGTGTTGATACAGGACGGGTTTGCTGACTCCCGCGCGGTCGGCGATCTCGTCCATACCGGCGGCGTGGTAGCCACGGTTGACGAAGACGTCGCTGGCCACGATCAGCAATTGGCCCCGGCGCTCGTCGCGCGGCAGGCGGTTGCCGCGCCGGTTGGCCGGCATTACGCCGTCTCCCGGCCGACGGTCAGCCGGCTTCACGGCGCGCCGTGCCGCCTTGGCGAGATCGCTCATCGAGTCCTCATCTGATCGTTGGCAACTGGCCGTCGGCCCGCCGGGGCCAGCCGCACGCGACTAGTCGCAACGACATTACTACCCGTAGCGCCTTGGTGATTGCCGGCGCGGCCGTCGGTGCTGGCAGAAGCGGTGTCGTGGGGCGGATTCGGGCGCGCCAAGGGTGGTCGCGGTGCCGGCTGTGCAATCCTGGGGAAATGACGTCCCAGCGGCCTGTGCGTAGCACCGGTCGAGCTCCGATGGTGCGCGACGAGTGGCGCGAACCGCTACGGGCCCTGCGCGACCCGATCGCCCGGGACGCCGGACGGACCCGGGCCGACCGCGAGCGCCCGCGGCAATGGCGCAAGCAGACATGGTTGGGACGGTTCGTTTCGACCTATGGCTGGCGCGCGTACGCGTTGCCCGCCTTGGTGGTGTTGACCGGGCTGGTGATCTATCAGACCGTCACCGGCACGAGCGCGCCGAAACCGACGGCGACGCAATCCATTCAGGGCACCCCGGACATCGGCGCCGTGGGCACGTCGATCATCGACGCACCGCCTCGCGGGCTGGCCGCGTTCGACGCGAACCTGCCGGCCGGGACGCTGCCCGACGGCGGCCCGTTCACCGAAGCGGGCGACAAGACGTGGCACATCGTGCCGGGCGTGACGCCGCAGATCGGTCAGGGCACCGCCAAGGTGTTCCGGTACACCGTCGAGGTCGAAAACGGCATCGACGCCACGATGTTCGGTGGCGACGAGGCTTTCGCCCAGATGGTCGAGCAGACGCTGGGCAACCCCAAGGGCTGGACGCACAACCCGCAATTCGCCTTCGTGCGCATCGATAACGGCAAGCCCGACTTCCGCATCTCGCTCGTGTCGCCGGTCACGGTGCGTGGCGGCTGCGGCTACGAATTCCGCCTGGAGACGTCCTGCTACAACCCGGTTTACGGGCCCAACCGGGAGGCGCGGGTCTTCATCAACGAGGCGCGCTGGGTGCGCGGTGCCGTGCCGTTCGAGGGCGACGTCGGCTCGTATCGGCAGTACGTGATCAACCACGAGGTCGGCCACGCCATCGGATACGTGCGTCACGAGCCCTGCGAGCAGCAAGGTGGTCTGGCGCCGGTGATGATGCAGCAGACGTTCTCCACGTCGAACGACGACGCCGCCAAGTTCGACCCCGACGTCGTCAAGGCCGACGGCAAGACCTGCCGATTCAACCCCTGGCCGTACCCGATCGCCTGACCGGTCTGGGAAGCCCCCTCGGTTGTTTGCCGTTGCTTCGGGCAACTGTTGTGATGGAGAGAGCTGACCAAGCTATAGAGGAGACCTTCGGTGTCGACATCGCAGACGCCACTGCCGCCGCTGGTCGAGCCCGCGGCCGAGCTGAGTCGCGATGAGGTGGCCCGCTACAGCCGCCACCTGATCATTCCCGACCTGGGCGTCGACGGTCAGAAGCGGCTGAAAAACGCTCGGGTCCTGGTGATCGGCGCCGGCGGTCTCGGCGCGCCGACGCTGCTGTACCTGGCAGCGGCCGGCGTCGGCACCATCGGCATCGTCGACTTCGACGTGGTCGACGAGTCCAACCTGCAGCGCCAGATCATCCACGGGACCGCCGACGTCGGGCGGCCCAAGGCCCAATCCGCGCGCGACTCGATCGCGGCCATCAACCCCCTGGTGGACGTGCGATTGCACGAGTTCCGGTTGGCGCCGCACAACGCCGTCGAGCTGTTCAGCCGATACGACCTGATCGTCGACGGCACCGACAACTTCGCCACTCGCTATCTGGTCAACGACGCCGCCGTGCTGGCCTGCAAGCCGTACGTGTGGGGGTCGATCTACCGATTCGAGGGCCAGGTGTCGGTGTTCTGGGAGGATGCCCCCGACGGGCGGGGCCTGAACTACCGCGACCTGTACCCCGAGCCGCCGCCACCCGGCACGGCGCCCTCCTGCGCCGAGGGCGGGGTGCTGGGCATCATCTGCGCCTCCATCGCGTCGGTGATGGGCACCGAGGTGATCAAGCTGATCACCGGGATCGGCGAGTCGCTGCTGGGCCGGCTGATGATCTACGACGCGCTTCAGATGAGTTACCGCACGATCAGGATCCGCAAGGACCCGTCCACGCCGAGGATCGCGGAGCTGATCGATTACGACGACTTCTGCGGCGTGGTGTCCGTGGCAGGCGCTGCTGCCGCCGCCGATTCCACCATCACCCCGCGGGAGCTGCGCGAGTTGCTGGATTCGGGCAAGAAGCTCGCCCTGATCGACGTGCGCGAGCAGGTGGAGTGGGACATCAATCACATCGAGGGCGCCCGGCTGATTCCGCAGTCGCTGCTCAGCTCCGGCGAGGGGCTGGCGCAGCTGCCGCACGACCGCACGGCGGTGCTGTACTGCAAGACCGGCGTGCGCTCGGCCGAGGCGCTGGTCGCGGTGAAGAGGGCCGGTTTCTCCGACGCGGTCCACTTGCACGGCGGAATCGTGGCGTGGGCGCAGCAGATGCAGCCCGACATGGTCATGTACTAACCCAATACCGCAGGTGGCCTCTTATAGGCTGACCCCCGTGACAGTCGAGCCACCGCCGGAGCATGTGCTGTCGGCGTTTGGTTTGACCGGCGTGCAGCCCGTCCCGTTGGGCGCCAGTTGGGAGGGTGGCTGGCGGTGCGGCGAGGTCGTGCTGTCGATCGTGGCCGACCACGCCCGCGCGGCCTGGTCGGCCCGGGTGCGGGAGACGTTGTTCGTGGACGGCGTCCGGCTGGCCCGGCCGGTCCGCTCCACCGACGGGCGCTACGTGGTGTCCGGGTGGCGGGCGGACACGTTCGTCGCCGGCACGCCGGAGCCCAGGCATGACGAAGTCGTCTCGGCTGCGGTCCGGCTGCACGAGGCGACCGGCAAGCTGGAACGCCCCCGATTCCTGACCCAGGGGCCCACCGCGCCCTGGTCCGACGTCGACGTCTTCATCGCCGCCGACCGCGCCGCGTGGGAGGAGCGGCCGCTGGCGTCGGTGCCGCCCGGCGCGCGCACCGCGCCGCCGTCGGCGGACGCCCAGCGGTCCGTCGAGCTGATCAGTCAGCTCGCCACCCTGCGCAGGCCGACCAAGAGCCCCAACCAGCTGGTCCACGGAGACCTCTACGGCACAGTGCTTTTCATCGGCACCGCGGCGCCGGGGATCACCGACATCACGCCGTACTGGCGGCCGTCGTCGTGGGCCGCGGGCGTGGTCGTCGTCGACGCCCTGTCCTGGGGTGAGGCCGACGACGGACTCATCGAACGGTGGAACGCGCTGCCCGAGTGGCCCCAGATGCTGTTGCGGGCGTTGATGTTTCGCCTCGCGGTGCACGCGCTGCACCCGCGCTCGACCGCCGAGGCGTTCCCCGGCCTGGCCCGCACCGCGGCCCTGGTCCGGTTGGTGCTCTAGGCAGGAAAGTCGTAGCGGACCTCGTCCAGCGCGATCCTGCCGTCGACGGCCAGCACCCCTTCGGCGCGCAGCAACTCCAGCTGCCGGGAAGTCAAGTGGCGCGCGGGGCGCCCGGACGCGGTGATCACCCGGTGCCAGGGCAGGTCCGAGGAGTCGGTCCGCATGATCCATCCGACGATGCGAGGGCTGGAAAGCCCTGCGACAGAAGCGATGTCGCCGTAGGTGGCGACCCGGCCGGACGGTATCCCCGCGACCAGCGAACGCACCCGCTCGACCTGCTCGTCGGTCACCGCCGCCACGGTCAGCGGTCTTCCAGCAGCCCGCGGATCAGCGCCGCGGTTTCGGTGGGCCTGGCGTGGGGCACCATGTGGTTGCAGTCGAAATCCAGCAACACGAAATCGGAGCCCAGCCGTTCCCGCAGCGCCTCGATCAATTGAGCGCTCACGTACGGCGGCGAGGTCTGCTTGGCCCGCACCAGGGTCGTGGTCGTCCCGGCCGGCGGCAGCACGACATCGCGGGCCAGTTCGCTCCAATACGACATCATCGCCGGCAGGCTGACCCGCCACCCGTACCGCCCGTTGGCCAGTTCGACCAGATGCTCGTCGATGTCGGACGCCAGCAGCGCCGGGTCCACGTCCGCCCAGGAGCCGGTCGCCTTTTCCATGCGTGCTTCCTCGGTGTCGGGATAGTCGGGTGAGGAGAACATCGCCTCGGCGATCTGGCGCATCCAGTCGCCGTCCAGGCCAACCGCCGGGTCGAGCAGCAGCAGCGCCGCCACCCGGTCCGGACGGGCCGCGGCCAGGTGCAGCGCCAGGCCGCCGCCGAACGAGTGGCCGACCACCAGCACCGGCGCGGCGGCATCGTCGTCGAGCAACCCGGACAGCGCCGCGACGTTGGCGTCGATGGTCCACGGCGCCGCCCACGACGACCTGCCGTGGCCGAGCAAATCCGGTGCGGCGATGGCGATCTCGGGCAGGTAGCCGGCCAGGTGCTGCCAACGACCCCCGTAACCGGTCAGCCCGTGAAGGGCGAGCATCCGCACCGGGCCGGCCGGGCCGTAGCGGTGCACGTGCAGGTCGGCGCTCACCCGGCGGTGTCGTCCCAATCGTCGTCGGCGGGAACGATGAAGGCCTGCTCGATCACATCGGCTTCGTTGGCATCGCGATCGGTGGCGTCGTCCAGGTACGCGGTGTCCAGGCCGGCGTCGTCCTCGGAGTCGACGGCCTGCTGCTGTTCCGCGGCGTCTGCTTCGGGCACTACGTCGTCGGGGCCGCGAAAATCGGAGCCCATCCAATCCCTCCTTGCCTAGGGGGCGTTTCGGTTTCCTTCAGCCCAGTATCCCGATCGATCTTGTCAGACCCTCGTGATTGCATGCAGCCATGTCATTCACCTGGGACGACGAGGCCCGTGCCGTTCTGGCACCCGGCCTGCGCGGGCGGATGCGCGTCCTGGGCGGGCCGGGCACCGGCAAGAGCAGCCTGCTGGTCGACGCCGCGGTCGCCCGGATCGGCGCGGGCCTCGAGCCGGAATCGGTTCTGCTGCTTACCGGTTCCGGGCGGATCGGGGTGCGTGCGCGCAGCGCGTTGACGACGGCGCTGCTGCGGTCGCGGTCCACCGGCCCCTGCCGGGCGGCCGTGCGCGAGCCGCTGGTGCGCACCGTGCACAGCTACGCGTACGCGGTGTTGCGGCGGGCCGCCGAGCGTGCGGGCGACGCGCCCCCGCGACTGGTCACCAGCGCCGAGCAGGACGCCATCATCCGGGAACTGCTGGCCGGTGACCTCGCCGACGGGCCGCGCGCGGCCAGCGCGTGGCCGGCCCATCTGCGGCCCGCGCTGGCCACCGCCGGTTTCGCCACCGAGCTGCGAAACCTGTTGGCGCGCTGCGCTGAACGCGGGGTCGACCCGCAGGAACTGGAGCGGCTGGGCCGACGGTGCCGGCGTCCGGACTGGGCCGCCGCCGGCCAATTCGCGCGGCAGTACGAGCAGGTGATGCTGCTGCGTGCGGCGGTCGGGACGGCGGCGGCGCAGGCCACGACGCCGGCGCTCGGTGCCGCCGAGCTGGTGGGTGCCGCGCTGGAGGCCTTCGCGGTGGACCCGGAATTGCTGGCGGCCGAACGCGCCCGCATCCGCCTCTTGCTGGTCGACGACGCGCAGCAACTCGACCCGCAGGCGGCCGCCCTGGTTCGGGCGCTGGCCGCGGGCACGGAGGCGACCCTCGTCGCCGGCGACCCGAACCAGGCGGTGTTCGGCTTCCGGGGCGGCGAGGGGTCCGGGCTGTGCGCCGACGATTCTCCGTCGGTGAGGCTGACGGTGTCGCATCGCTGCGCGCCGGCCGTGGCGCGCGCCGTCAGCGGCATCGCGGGCCGGCTGCCCGGCGGCAGCGCCGGCAGGCACATCGACGGCACTGGGCCCGAGGACGGATCCGTCACCGCGCGGCTGGCCGCCTCGGCGCACGCGGAGGCGGCCATGATCGCCGACGCGTTGCGGCGCGCCCACCTGATCGACGGGGTGCCGTGGTCTCAGATGGCCGTGCTCGTCCGGTCGGTGCCTCGGGCCGGAGCGCGGTTGCCACGCGCGCTGGCCGCCGCCGGCGTCCCGGTGGCCGCGCCGCCGTCGAGCGGGCCGCTGTCCGACGAGCCCGCGGTCCGGGCGTTGCTCACCGTGCTGGCGGCCGTCGCCGACGGGCTCGACGGCGAACGGGCCCTGGCGCTGTTGACCGGTCCCATCGGCCGCGTCGATCCGGTGTCGCTGCGCCAGCTGCGCCGAACGCTGCAGCGCGCGAACCCCGATCGCGCGCCGCGCGATTTCGCCGGCCTGCTCGTCGAGGCCCTGGGGGCCGACACGCCATGCCCCGGACCGCAGTCGCGCGCGCTGCGGCGGGTGCGCGCCGTGCTGGACGCGGCCGCGCGCTGCGATCGCGACGGCCAAGATCCGCGCTACACCCTGTGGGCCGCGTGGCACCGATCGGGCCTGCAGCGCCGCTGGCTTTCGGCCGGCGAGCGCGGCGGCCCCGCCGGCGCCCGGGCCACCCGGGACCTGGAGGCGGTGACGGCGTTGTTCGACATCACCGATCACTACGTGTCCCGCACGCCCGGCGCGTCGCTGCGCGGTCTCATCGAGCACGTCGCGGCGCTGCGGCTGCCCGGCGCCAGCGACGAGCCGGCGTCGCAGGTCGAACAGGTCCGGGTGCTCAGTGCCCACGCCGCGCTGGGGCACGAATGGGACTTCGTGGTCATCGCCGGTCTGCAGGACGGGTTGTGGCCCAACACCGTTCCGCGCGGCGGTGTGCTGAGCACCCAGCGGCTGCTCGACGTGCTCGACGGCGTCGGCGCGGACGCCTCGGTGCGCGCGCCGCTGCTGGCCGAGGAGCGCAGGCTGCTGGTGGCGGCGCTGGGCCGGGCCCGGCGCCGGGTGCTGGTGACGGCCGTCGACGCCGACACGGGCGGGGCCGACGGGGAGGCCGCGCTGCCGTCGTCGTTCTTCTCCGAAATCGCGCGGTGGGCCGATGGTGACGGCGATCCCGTTGCAGCGCAACCGATCTCCGCCCCGCGCGTGTTGTCCGCGGCCGCGCTCGTGGGCCGGCTGCGGGGGGTGGTGTGCGCGCCCGGCGGCGCCGTCGACGACGCCGACCGCCGTTGCGCGGCAGCGCAATTGGCCCGGCTTGCCAAGGCCGGTGTGCCGGGCGCCGACCCGGCCGGCTGGCACGGCTTGCTGCCCGTCAGCACCAGCGAACCGCTGCGGGCGGGGGTCCAGTCCGTCACCCTGACGCCGTCGACCCTGCAGGCGCTCACCGACTGCCCGCTGCGCTGGCTGGCCGAACGCCACGGCGGGACCAACGCGCGGGACCTGCGCTCCACCCTCGGCTCGGTGCTGCACGCGCTGATCGCCGGACCGGACAAAACGGAATCGGAATTGCTGGCCGAGCTGGACCGGGCCTGGAAGCATCTGCCCTTCGAGGCGCAGTGGCACGCGGCCAACGAGCTGGCCCGCCACCGCGCCATGGTTCAGGCGTTTTTCGAATGGCGGGCCCAGACCCGGGGCGAGCTCACCGAGGTTGGCGTCGAGGTGGAGGTCGACGGCACGCTCGGCACCCCGCGCGACGGTGCCGTTCAAGGCGGCGAGATCCGGGTGTGCGGGCGGGTCGACCGGCTGGAACGCGACGCGGCCGGCCGGCTCGTCATCGTCGACATCAAGACGGGCAAGACGCCGGTGAGCAAGGACGACGCCCAGCAACACGCGCAGCTGGCGCTGTACCAGCTGGCGGTGGCCGAGGGCATGATCGCGGCCGGGGACGAGCCCGGGGGCGCACGGCTGGTGTACGTCGGCAAGGCGGGCGCCGGCGGCGCCACCGTGCGCGAGCAGGACCCGCTGACGACGGCCGCGCGGGACGAATGGCGCGGCCTGGTGCGGCTGGCCGCCGACGCGACGGCCGGGCCGCAGTTCGTCGCGCGGCGCAACGACGGGTGCGCGCACTGCCCGATCCGGCCGTGCTGTCCCGCCCACGCCGACGGGCCGGCGAAGTGAACCCGCGCTACACCCCCGACGAATTGGCCTGCGCGCTGGGGCTTTCCCCGCCCACCGCCGAGCAGGCCGCCGTCATCGCCGCGCCGCCGGGGCCGCTGGTCGTCATCGCCGGGGCCGGCGCCGGCAAGACCGAGACGATGGCCGCGCGGGTGGTGTGGCTCATCGCCAACGGCTACGCCGAACCCGGCCAGGTGCTCGGGTTGACGTTCACCCGCAAGGCGGCCGGCCAGCTGCTGCGCCGGGTGCGCTCCCGGCTGGCCCGGCTGGCCGGCATCGGCCTTGGCGGGGCCGCGGTGCCGGAGGGCGCCCCGGTGGTCAGCACCTACCACGCCTTCGCCGGCTCGCTGCTGCGCGACCACGGCCTGCTGTTGCCCGTCGAGCCGGACACCCGCCTGCTCAGCGAAACCGAGCTGTGGCAGCTGGCCTTCGACGTGGTCAACGGATACCGCGGGGAGTTGCGCACCGACAAGACCCCCGCCGCGGTCACCTCGATGGTGCTGCGGCTGTGGGGCCAGCTGGCCGAGCACCTGGTGGACACCGGCCAGCTCCGCGACACCCACGTCGAGCTGGAACGGTTGATCCACGCCCTGCCGGCGGGTCCCTACCAGCGCGACCGCGGGCCCAGCCAGTGGCTGTTGCGGTTGCTGGCCGCCCAGACCGAGCGCACCGAGCTGGTGCCGCTGCTCGATGCGCTGCACGAGCGCATGCGCGCCGTCAAGGCGATGGACTTCGGCATGCAGATGGCCTCGGCCGCCCGGCTGGCGGTGGCCTTCCCGCAGGTCGGGGAGGAGCTGCGGAGCCGCTTCCGGGTGGTGCTGCTCGACGAGTACCAGGACACCGGGCACGCCCAGCGCATCGCGCTGTCGGGGCTGTTCGGCGGGGGGATCGACGACGGGCTGGCGCTGACGGCCGTCGGCGACCCGATCCAGTCGATCTACGGCTGGCGCGGCGCCTCGGCGACCAACCTGCCGCGGTTCACCACCGACTTCCCCCGCGCCGACGGCACGCCCGCGCCGGTATTGGAGCTGCGGACCAGCTGGCGCAACCCGCCCCGCGCCCTGCGGGTGGCCAACGCCATCTCGGCGGAGGCGCGGCGACGCTCGGTTGCGGTGCACGCGTTGCGTTCCCGCCCGGACGCGCCGCCCGGCACCGTCCGCTGCGCGTTGCTCGCCGACGTGGCGGCCGAACGCGAGTGGATCGCCGACCAGCTCCAGGAGCGCTACCGGCAGGCGCATGCCGACCGCGTCAGCCCGCCGACCGCCGCGGTGCTGGTGCGCCGCAACGCCGACGCCGCACCCGTCGCCGACGCGCTGCGCGCGCGCGGAATCCCGGTCGAGGTGGTGGGTTTGGCGGGGCTGCTGTCCGTTCCCGAGGTCGCCGACGTGGTGGCCATGCTGCGGCTGGTGGCCGACCCGACGGCCGGCGCGGCGGCCATGCGCGTGCTGACGGGACCGCGGTGGCGCCTCGGTGGCCGGGACCTCGCCGCGCTGTGGCAGCGGGCGCAGACGCTGGCCGGGGGTCGGGCGGGCGCGACGCCGTCGCCCGAGTCGATCGCGATGGCGGCCGGGCCCGATTCCGACGGCGCCTGCCTGGCCGACGCGATCAGCGACCCCGGCCCGGCCGGCGCGTACTCGGCGGCGGGATACCGGCGCATCACGGCGCTGGCCGCCGAAGTCGGTTCCCTGCGCGGCCATCTCGGCCATTCCCTGCCCGACCTGGTCGCCGAGGTGCGCCGCGTGCTGGGTGTCGACTGCGAGGTCCGGGCGGCCGCCGCGGCGCAGCCCTGGACCGGAGCCGAACACCTCGACGCCTTCGCCGACGTCGTGGCCGCGTACGCCGAACGGACGACGGACGCGTCGGTGGCATCGGTGGCCGGCCTGCTGGCCTACCTGGACGTCGCCGAGCAAGTCGAGAACGGCTTGCCGCCCGCCGTGCCGACGGTGGCGCGGGACCGGGTTCAGGTCCTCACCGTGCACTCCGCGAAGGGTCTGGAGTGGCAGGTGGTCGCGGTCGCGCACCTGTCGGGCGGAATCTTCCCCTCGACGGCGTCGCGCAGTACGTGGCTCACCGACGCCGCCGAGTTGCCGCCGCTGCTGCGCGGCGACCGCGCCGCGGCCGGCTCGCTGGGCATCCCGGTGCTGGACACCTCCGACGTCACCAACCGAAAGCAGCTGTCCGACAAGATCTTCGAGCATCGCCGCCAGCTCGAGCAGCGGCGCATCGACGAGGAACGCCGGCTGCTGTACGTCGCCATCACCCGCGCCGAGGACACCCTGCTGGTCTCGGGCCATCAATGGGGGTCCACCGGCGTCAAACCCCGGGGCCCCTCGGAATTCCTGTGCGAGCTCAAGGACGTCATCGACGGTTCGGTCGCGGGCGGCGATCCGTGCGGCGCGGTGGACGAATGGGCGCCCACGCCGGCCGACGGCGAGCGAAACCCCATGCGCGACAACGTCGTCGAGGCGATGTGGCCCGCCGACCCGCTGGACGCTCGCCGCGGCGACGTCGAGGCCGGCGCCGCGCTGGTGGCCCGGGCCATGTCGGCCGACATCGGGGAGCCCGGCGCCGACGCCGAGGGCTGGGCCGTCGACGTCGACGCGTTGCTGGCCGAGCGGGCGCGCTCGGAGCGCCGCGCCGCCCGAACCCTGCCCAGCCAGCTGTCGGTCAGCGGGCTGGTGGACCTGGCCCGCGACCCCGCGGCCGCCGCGCAGCGGCTGGTGCACCGGCTGCCCACCCGGCCGGACCCCCATGCCTCGCTGGGCACCGCCTTTCACGCCTGGGTGCAGCAGTTCTACGGCGCCGATTCGCTGTTCGACCTCGGCGACCTGCCGGGCGCGGCCGACTCCGGCGTCGGCGACGTCGAGGAATTGGCGGCCTTGCAGGCGACGTTCGCCGAATCGCGCTGGGCGGCCCGCACGCCGGTGGCCGTCGAGGTGCCGTTCGACATGCCGATCGGCGACACCGTGGTGCGCGGTCGCATCGACGCCGTGTTCGCCGACCCCGACGGCGGCGCCACCGTCGTGGACTGGAAGACCGGCGAGCCGCCGCGCGGGGCGGAAGCGATGCGCCAGGCCGCCGTGCAGCTGGCGGTGTACCGGTTGGCGTGGGCGGCGTTGTCCGGAGTTCCGGAGTCCGCGGTGCGCACCGCCTTCTACTACGTGCGCACCGGCGCCACGGTCACGCCCGATGAACTGCCGGAACCCGCCGAACTGGCCGCGTTGCTCGCCGGTCCCGCCGGCGGCGGCGCCGTGGCGGTGTGAGGTGTGCCGCTCGCGTCATGGGCGGCCCGCCAGCGTGGTTACATAGGAGTCGTGCGTGTCTCGTGCGCTGGGTTCAGCCGATGACGGAGCGCCGTGGGCAACGGTAGGGCGCGCAAGCTGAGCGGTCTGGACGAGACGCTGACCGCCCAGCCGGGTCATCAGCTCGTCGGCGTGCTGCGCATCCCCGAGGACCACGCCAGTCCCACCCGAGTCATCGCGCGCCGGGTGGCGATCGCGCTGCTGGTGTTGTTCGGCGCCGCCGTCATCGTCTATCTGGACGCCGGCGGCTACCGCGACCTGCGCGGCCGGCCGCTGACCTTCCTGGATTGCCTCTATTTCTCGGCGGTGTCGCTGTCCACCACCGGCTACGGCGACATCACGCCGTACACCGAGACGGCGCGACTGGTCCATACCGTGATCTTCACGCCGCTGCGGATCGCGTTTTTGGCCGTGCTCGTCGGCACGACGCTCGAGGTGCTTTCGGAGCGGTCGCGACAAGCGTGGAAGATCCAGCGTTGGAGGAGCAAAGTGCGCAACCACACCGTCGTGATCGGCTACGGCACCAAGGGCAAAACGGCGGTCGCGGCCATTCTCGGCGACGAGGACGCTCAGGGCGAGGTCGTCGTCGTCGACACCGACCGGTCCGCCCTCGAACACGCCGTGTCGGCCGGCCTGGTCACCGTCCACGGCGACGCCACGAAATCCGACGTGCTGCGGCTCGCCGGGGCGCAACACGCGGCGTCGATCGTCGTCGCCACCAGCCGCGACGACACCGCCGTCCTCGTCACGCTGACGGCTCGGGAGATCGCGCCGAAGGCCAAGATCGTCGCGTCGATCCGGGAGGCCGAGAACCAGCACCTGTTGCAGCAGTCGGGCGCCGACTCGGTGGTGGTGTCCTCGGAGACCGCGGGCCGGCTGCTCGGCCTCGCCACCACCACGCCGAGCGTCGTGGAGATGATCGAGGACCTGCTGACCCCCGACGCCGGGCTGGCGATCGCCGAACGCGAGGTCGAGCAGACCGAGATCGGCGGATCCCCAAGGCATTTGCGCGACATCGTGCTGGGCGTGGTGCGCGACGGCCACCTGCTGCGCATCGGCGCCCCCGAGGTGGACGCGATCGAGGCCAGCGACCGGCTGCTCTACATCCGGCACGCGGGGCACTAGGGCAGCGCGTGGATTTTCAGCTGCAGAGCGTTCCGCTGCTCTCACGCGTCGGCGCCGACCGCGCCGACCAGCTGCGCACCGACGTCGACGCGGCGGCCGCGGGATGGGCGGATGCGGCGCTGCTGCGGGTGGATTCGCGCAACCAGGTGTTGGTCGTCGAGGGCCGGGTGCTGCTCGGGAACGCGGCCGCGCTGGCCGACAAGCCGCCGCCGGAAGCGGTATTTCTGGGCCGCATCGAGGGCGGCCGACACGTCTGGGCCGTCCGCGGCGCGCTGCAGGCGCCCGAGGATCCCGACGTGCAGGCCGAGGTGGTGAACCTGCGCAGCCTCGGCCGCATCTTCGACGACACCAGCAGCCAACTCGTGTCCGCGGCCCTCGCGCTGCTGAATTGGCATGACAGCGCGCGATTCAGCGCGGTGGACGGCGCGGCGACGAGGCCGGCCCGAGGGGGCTGGGCGCGGGTCAACCCGGTCACCGGTCACGAGGAGTTCCCGCGCATCGACCCGGCGGTGATCTGCCTCGTCCATGACGGCGGCGACCGTGCGGTGCTGGCCCGCCAGGCGGTGTGGCCGGAGCGGATGTTCTCCCTGCTGGCCGGGTTCGTGGAGGCCGGCGAGTCCTTCGAAGTGTGCGTCGCGCGGGAGATCCGCGAAGAAATCGGCCTGACCGTGCGTGACGTGCGCTACCTCGGCAGCCAGCCCTGGCCGTTCCCGCGCTCGCTGATGGTCGGCTTCCACGCCGTGGGCGACCCGGACGAGGAGTTCTCGTTCAACGACGGCGAGATCGCCGAGGCGCAATGGTTCACCCGCGACGAGGTGCGCGCGGCGCTGGACGCCGGCGACTGGAGCAGCTCGTCCGACTCGAAACTGCTTCTGCCCGGGTCGATTTCGATCGCGCGGGTGATCATCGAGTCCTGGGCCGGGCTGGACTGAGCGGCCTAGCCGACCTCGGCCAGCTTCGCCTTGACCTGGGCCGCGCTCGGGTTGGTCAGCGTGGACCCGTCGTCGAACTTCACCGTCGGGACCGTCCGGTTGCCGCCGTTGACCGAACCGACGAACTCCGCCGCGGCCGGGTCCTGCTCGATGTCGACCTCGTCGTAGGAGATCGCCTCGGCCTTGAGCGCCGTCTTGAGCCGATGGCAGAAGCCACACCAGGACGTCGTGTAAACCGTGAGCGGGGAGTTGGCCATAGCCCGGTAAACGTAGCGCAGCGGCGACGCATTCCGCGAGCAACGCAAGTCACGCGCGCGCTGCGGCGTGTTTGTCGGCGACTCCTGCTTTCATGGAAGCCAAGATGAAGCCCATGCCGATGGTCGCCGACGCACTGACCGCCGAGCTGGACGACGAGCAGCGCGAGGCGGTGTTGGCTCCCCGGGGGCCGGTCTGCGTGCTCGCGGGCGCCGGGACGGGGAAGACCCGCACCATCACGCACCGGATCGCCCAGCTGGTCGCGGGCGGTCACGTGTCCGCCGGTCAGGTCCTGGCGGTCACTTTCACCCAGCGGGCCGCGGGCGAGATGCGCTCCAGGCTGCGCGCGCTGGCCACCACCGGTTCGGGGGTGGGCGCCGTGCAGGCCCTGACCTTCCACGCGGCCGCGCACCGCCAGCTGCGTTACTTCTGGCCGCGGGTGGTCGGCGACACCGGCTGGCAGCTGCTCGACAGCAAGTTCCCCGTCGTGGCCAGGGCCGCCAGCCGCTGCCGGATGAACGTCAGCACCGACGACGTGCGCGACCTGGCCGGGGAGATCGAGTGGGCCAAGGCGTCGCTCATCGGCCCCGAGGAGTATCCGTCGGCGGTGGCCGACGTGGGCCGGGATGCCCCGATGGACGCCACGCAGATCGCGGCCGTCTACTCCGCCTACGAGGCACTCAAGGTGCGCGACGAGTCGATGGCGCTGCTGGACTTCGACGACCTGCTGCTGCACACCGCGGCCGCCATCGAGAACGACGCGGCCGTGGCCGAGGAGTTCCGCGACCGGTACCGCTGCTTTGTGGTCGACGAGTATCAAGACGTCACCCCGCTGCAGCAGCGCGTGCTCGCGGCGTGGCTCGGCGGTCGCGACGACCTCACCGTCGTCGGCGACGCCAACCAGACCATCTACTCGTTCACCGGGGCCACGCCGCGGTTCCTGCTCGACTTCTCGCGGCGGTTCCCCGACGCCACGGTGGTGCGCCTGGAACGCGACTACCGGTCCACCCCCCAGGTGGTGTCGCTGGCCAACCAGGTGATCGCCGCGGCGCGCGGCCGGGTCGCCGGCAGCAAGCTGCAGCTGTCCGGCCAGCGCGCGCCCGGCCCGGCGCCGTCGTTTCGCGAGCACCCCGACGAAACCGCCGAGGCCGCCGCGGTCGCGAAGTCGATCGGCCTGCTGATCGAATCCGGCACCCCGCCCTCCGAGATCGCGGTGCTCTATCGGGTCAACGCGCAATCCGAGGGCTACGAGGAGGCCCTGACCGAGGCCGGCATCACCTACCAGATCCGCGGCGGGGAGGGCTTTTTCAACCGCCAGGAGATCAAGCAGGCGCTGCTGGCGCTGCAGCGCGCGGCCGACCGGGCAGAAGAGGGCCCGCTACCCGCCGTCGTCCGCGCGGTGCTGGAGCCCCTGGGGCTGACGGCCGAGGAACCGACCGGCACCCGGGCCAGGGATCGCTGGGAGGCGCTGTCCGGGCTGGCCGAGCTGGTCGACGACGAAGTGGCGCAGCGCCCGCAGCTCGACCTGGCGAGCCTGGTGGCCGAGCTGCGCCTGCGCGCCGACGCGCGGCACCCACCGGTGGTGCAGGGCGTCACGCTGGCCTCGCTGCACGCCGCCAAGGGACTCGAGTGGGACGCGGTGTTCCTGGTCGGATTGGCCGACGGCACGCTGCCCATTTCGCACGCGCTGGCGCACGGTCCCGAAAGCGAGGCCGTCGAGGAGGAGCGCCGGCTGCTCTACGTCGGAATCACCAGGGCGCGAATCCATTTGGCGCTCAGCTGGGCGCTGGCCCGCAGCCCGGGCGGACGGCAGAGCCGCAAGCCGTCGCGGTTCCTCAACGGCATCGCGCCGCAGGCCCGCGCCGACGCCGCGCCGGCCAAGTCCCGGCGCGCCCGGGGCGTCGCCACCCGCTGCCGGATCTGCAACAACAACCTGACCACCCCGGCGGCCATCATGCTGCGGCGGTGCGAGACGTGCGCGGCCGACATCGACGAGGAGTTGTTGCTGCGGCTCAAGGCCTGGCGCCTGGACGTGGCCAAGGAACAGAAGGTGCCCGCGTACGTCGTGTTCAGCGACAACACCCTGATCGCGATCGCGGAGCTGCTGCCGGGTGACGAATCGGCGCTGATCGCGATCCCGGGCATCGGTGCGCGCAAGCTCGAACAGTACGGGCCCGACGTGCTGGAGCTGGTCCGCGCCGCCCGCTGACGGAAAATCCCAGGTCAGAAAATCGGTTGTGGGGACCGGCCGCTACCATTTACCCTCGAAACCGCACATTGCTGCCAGCTGAGAGGAGGGTCGCCACGATGATCACCAACGCGTTCGGTGTAGGCGTGGCGGCCGCGGTGCTGATCGCGGCTACCTCCCATGCCGCCCACGCCGCCGTGCCGGCGGCAGCGGTCAAGCACCGTGTCGCCGCCGCGACCGACGCGTCCGTGGATGGGGGCCATACCTAACTAGCCCCCCTTGAAGATGGCCACGGACCCGAAGTCAGCAGGATCCGTGGCCACAGTTTTTGGGTCGACAGCCGCCCAACCTGGTCCGGATCACGAAGGACAACCACCCGACCAGGAAGCAGGTGAGCAGGACATGTCGGCATTGCGAGTCGGAAGACCGACGCTGCCGGAATTGCCTTGTCACGTCAACGATCCCGACCTGTGGTTCGCCGAGGCCCCGGCCGACCTCGAGCGCGCCAAGACGCTGTGCGCGGCCTGCCCGGTCCGGCGGCAGTGCCTGGCCGCGGCGCTGGACCGGGCCGAACCGTGGGGTGTCTGGGGCGGTGAAATCCTCGAGCGCGGCTCGATCGTGAGCCGCAAGCGCCCGCGCGGCCGCCCTCGCAAGGACGTCGTCGCGGCCTAGGACGAACTGGGCCGCGAAAGTGCAACTGCCGACGCGTTTTCCGAGCGAGACCGTCGGTAGTTGCACCCTCGCGGCGCTAGGGCGGCTTACACGACCGCGGTGTCGGGCTCGGCGAAGCCGGGGATCAGCTCCTCCGACAGCGCCTTGATCGGCACGTGCGCATCCAGCTGGCACAGGATCGCGGCCACCGAAGCGATGACGCGCATCGGTATCGCCAGCTTGGGCGGCAGGTCCATCTGCCGGGCCGTCTTGATCTGCGACACCGACCGGTCTATCTGCACCACGGTCATCTTCTGCAGCCACTTGCGGGTGTAGTGGAACACGTCGACCTCGATGGGTTCGACGTACTGGCGCAGCATCTCGTCGATGTCGCGCACCGAGACCTGTTGGCCTTTCTGGATGAAGCCGACCTTCTCCATCGTCGGCAACAGCAGGTCGTAGTTCTTGTCGCGGGCCAACCGGATCGTCATGCCCAGCTCGACGGGGTAGCCGCCGGGCAGCGGCGCGACGGCACCGAAGTCGATGACGCCCATCCGGCCGTCGGGCATCAGCATGAAGTTCCCGGGGTGGGCGTCGCCGTGCAGCATTTCCAGCCGGCGCGGCGCGTCGAAGGTGAGCTCGAGCAATCGGGTGCCGATCAGGTCGCGCTGCTCGGTGGTCCCATTGCGGATGATCTCCGCCATGTGGATGCCCTCGATCCACTCCTGGACCACGACCTTGGGCGCGCTGGCCACGACGTGTGGCACCAGGAAGTGCGGGCTGTCCTGATACGCCTTGGCGAACTTGCGCTGGTTGTCGGCCTCGAGCCGGTAGTCGAGTTCCATCTCGGTGCGCTCGAACAATTCGTCGACCACGCCCTGGACGTCCGCGCCCGGCGAGAGTTGCTTGAGCACGCCGACCATCCGCTGCATGGTCTTCAGGTCGGCGCGCAGCGCCTCGTCGGCGCCGGGGTACTGGATCTTCACGGCCACCTCGCGGCCGTCGGACCAGACCGCCTTGTGTACCTGGCCGATGCTGGCCGACGCCACCGGGGTGTCGTCGAACGAGCTGAACCGCTCCCGCCACTTGGTGCCCAGCTGGGCGTCGAGCACGCGGTGCACCTTGGCCGCGGGCAGCGGCGGGGCGTCCTTCTGCAGCTTGGTCAACGCCTCGCGGTACGGCTCGCCGTAGTCCTCGGGGATGGCGGCCTCCATCACCGACAGGGCCTGGCCGACCTTCATCGCGCCGCCCTTGAGCTCACCCAGGACGGTGAACAACTGGTTGGCGGCCTTCTCCAGCATCTCGGCCTGGACTTCGTCCTTCGACTTGCCCGTCAACCGCTTACCGAAGCCGAGCGCCGCCCGGCCGGCGAAGCCGACCGGAATGCTGGCCAGCTTCGCGTTTCGCGCAGCACGGCCGCGTTTGATGTCTGCCACGTCTCCATCATCCATGACGGTCGGCGCGCGGGACCCGTGATCCGGACCATAGGTTGTCTTTGCACTCAGGAGAAACGGGAGACGAAACCATGGCAGCAAAGCAAGCGCAGCACGACGCCGCCGACGCCCTGTTCCGGGCGATCATCGAAACGCTGGACAAGAACCGCAAGGACGGCACCCTGACGGCCGAGATCCTGGAGGAGCTCGCCAGGGCGTATTCATCGGTGTCGTCGTGCGTCCCCGAACAGGGACGGCTCGGGTAGGACAGGGGGCTCAGCACGAGCACAGCGGATGTTTGGTCCATTGCCGCGCGACGATCGAACCTGCGTTGACGTCGAATTCCAGCGTCGCGTTCAGGGCCGGCGGCGGCGCGGGATCGGGCACGGGCTGCTGCCCGCGCACCGCCGCGATCACCCGGTTCACCTGGCTGAGCGCCAGCGCCGCCGTCGCGAGCAGGGTGGCCCGGTCGGCCACCCCGACGGTGTCGCGCAGCTGGGCGGCGATGGCCGGCCAGGAGGCGTCGCGGTCGCTGCGGTGCAGGTCGGCGCAGCCCAGGCAGCTCGTCACGCCGGGGATGACGAGCGGACCCACCAGACCGGTGCCGTCTCGCACCCGAACCGGAAGGTGCGGGACGCCCCGGCCGTGCAGGTCGCGCACCATGCGGGGGTCGGCGACCAGATAATCCGACAGCACCACCAGGTCCACCGAGTCGGGCGACACGGCGGCGTGCGGCTGGCTGCTGGTGGCGACGCGGGCCCCCGAGCAGCGCAACGCCTCCACGAGCAGCTCGGACAGCGGGCCCCGGCCGTGGATGCGGATCGACGCCGCGCGCCCGCGGGGCTGACGGCATTCGGTCGCGACGCCCGCGCCCACCAGTTGGGCGACGAGGCCGGCCAGGCCTTCGGCGTCGCGCAAGCCACGGTCGACGGCGTGCCGCCGCAACTCGGAGAGGGGGGTGGGTGATCGCATGCACCGCAGCAGCCTGGCCAACTCGGCCGCGGCCAGGCCGCGCGGCGGACGGACCAGCACGGCGCGGCGCGGATCCCAGCCGACCTGCACGGCGCCGTCGGGTCGCAGCAGCACCGGCATCGCCGGGTCGAGCGCATACACCGACAGCACGGCCTTGGACATGGCTGGAGACTGCCAGGCCGACGGCGGGCGCCGCGCTCAGTTATCCACAGCGTCGCGGCCGCGCCGTCACGAGGTGACGACGATCGATTTCTGCCCGACCTTCCAGGCGGTCATGAAACGTTTGATGCTGACCTTCGTGTTGGCGTGGTCGGCGTAGGGGTCGTTGAAGTGAACGGTGTCGCTGTTGGTGTCGACCCCGGTGACGACGAGCAGGTGATCGGGCGCGCTGCGCTGGTCGTCGCTGTTCAAAACGGTTCCGCCGTTGACCCATGCGATGACCTTGCGGCCGGCGCCGAGGTACTGCTCCAGCGCCGGCAGCCCGGTCTGGTCGGGCTGCGTGTCGTAGATCATGCGTGACTTGATCCCGTAGTGCTCGAGCAACACGACCGTGTCGGCCATGTCGATGCCACCGGCGTCGGTTTCGTGGCCCGGGTCGCCGGTGGGCAGGTAGATCGGGCCGTCGCGGATCACCGAGGGCGTGTTCTGGGCCAGCTTGATGATCTGCTTCTCCGTCGGGGCGTTGCCGGTGACCTCACCGACCACGTCGGCCACCGAGGCCAGCCCGCAGGTGTCCTCCAGCGACTGCTGCACCCAGTATTTGGCCGCCGCGTCGGGGTCGCCGTACACGCCGTCGGCGGTCGCCCGTGCCTGCGGC
The DNA here is from genome assembly GCF_001667185.1 of Mycobacterium sp. 852002-50816_SCH5313054-b. Classification (GTDB taxonomy): domain Bacteria; phylum Actinomycetota; class Actinomycetes; order Mycobacteriales; family Mycobacteriaceae; genus Mycobacterium. Next base: position 145,580 of record NZ_LZIC01000027.1, read on the forward strand.
GTCGGGTTGTCGTGCGTGCTGGCAGTGACGCGCGCCGCTGGCGGCGCGAGGCCACACCCGGACACCGACGCGACGCCGGCCAAGCCGATGCAAGCGCCCGCCAGGGCGACGCGCACCGCGGTGGCGATCCTGACCATGCTCGCTCGCAAAGAAGTCGGCCCGACAATCGATTGGTCTGCAAGGTAGCACCGTCAGCAAACGGCCGCGACCTGATCAGTTGTCGCCGGCGCCGCCGTTGGAGTCGGGGTCCTCGAGTTTGGCGATCGCCTCGTCGATGCCGCTGGTGTCCCCGCCGATGATGCGGTCGATGAATCCGGCCGGCTCGTCGAGGTCCTCCGCGCCGGGCAGCAGGTCCGGGTGCTGCCAGACGGCGTCGCGGGCGTCGGCGCCGGCGGCCTCGGTCAGGCGTTCCCACAGCGCGGCGGCCTCCCGCAGCTTGCGCGGGCGCAGCTCGAGGCCGACCAGCGTCGCGAACGTCTGCTCGGCCGGGCCGCCGCTGGCCCGTCGCCGGCGCAGCGTCTCGCTCAGCGCGGCCGTGCCGGGGATCCGATCGCCCAGGGCCGCGGTGACCACCACCTGCACCCAGCCGTCGATCAATGCCAGCAGGGTCTCGAGCCGCTCCAGCGCCTGCTGCTGCTCCGGGGTCGCCTTCGGCTCGAAGACGCCCTGACCGAGCAGGCTCTCGATGGCCGCCGGATCGGCCAGCGACGCCGGATTGAAGTCGCGCGCCAGCTCCTCGATTCCGCTCATGTCGATCTTCATGCCCCGGGCGTAGGCCTCGACCGCGCCCAGCAACTGGCTGGACAGCCACGGCACGTGGCTGAACAGCCGGTGGTGCGCGGCCTCGCGCGCGGCCAGGAAGGTCAGGATCTCGCTGCGCGGCTGCTCGAGCCCGGCGGCGAACGATTCGAGCGCGTCGGGCAGGATCGCGGCGATCCCCTTGGGGCCCAGCGGCAACCCGATGTCGGTCGAGGTCAGCACCTCACGCGACAGCCGGCCCAGCGCCTGGCCCAGCTGCGAGCCGAAGGCCATGCCGCCCATCTGCGACATCATCGCCAGCAGCGGACCCGCCATGCCCTTGGCCTCGTCGGGCAGCGACGACGCCCACACCGTCGCGATCTGCTCGGCCATCGGATCGCAGAGCCGCTTCCAGGTGGCCAGCGTGTTATCGACCCAGTCGGTGGGGCTCCACCCCACCGCCTTCGACGTGCCCGCGGGCAGCGCCGTCGCGCCGTCCAGCCAGGTCTCGGCGAGGTGGACCGCATCGGCGATCGCCTTGGTCGTCGAGGCGGGGACGGGTGCGACGAACCCGATCGAGCTGGACGCCACCCGCCGCGCCAGCTCGTAGTTGACCGGCCCGGACGCCTTGCCCCCGGTCGCGACGGTGCCCGCGCTGCTGAACATCTGGCCCAGCTGGGTGAAGATCTGGCCCAGGTCGCCCATGCCGAAATCCCCGCCCAGGCCGAAGGCGCCCAACGGGTCGGACGCCCCCGCGTGAGGATCGGGATCTTTCTTCCCATGCTGCTCGTGCTCCGGGTCCTCGCCGGAGGAGAAGCCGAAAGGCAGGTCAGACATATCGCTAACGGTACTCACCGCTGGAATGCGGCGCGCGATCTCGGGTCACGCTCGTAGCTGAACGAGGCCGGCCGGGATCCGGTTAGGGTAAGCGGCGTGAACAGGCGGATCCTGACCTTGCTCGTCGCGCTGGTGCCGATCGTGGTTTTCGGCGTGCTGCTCGCGGTGGTGACGGTGCCGTTTGTGTCGCTGGGGCCGGGTCCGACGTTCGACACACTCGGCGAGGTCGACGGCAAGCAGGTGGTCGCGATCGAGGGCACCGTGACGCACCCGACGACCGGCCACCTGAACATGACGACGGTGTCGCAGCGCGACGAGCTGAGCCTGGGCGAAGCGCTGACGCTGTGGTTGTCGGGTCAGGAACAGCTGGTTCCGCGCGATCTCGTCTACCCGCCCGGCAAGTCGCGGGACGAGGTCGACAAGGCCAACAACGCCGACTTCAAGCAGTCGGAGGACAGCGCCGAATACGCCGCCCTGGGGTACCTGAAGTACCCCGCCGCGGTGACCGTCGCGACGGTCACCGACCCGGGGCCGTCGGCGGGCAAGCTGAAGGCCGGTGACGCCATCGACGGGGTCAACGGCACGCCGGTGGCCACCGTCGAGCAGTTCACCGGATACCTGAAGGACACCAAGCCCGGTCAGGTCCTCACGATCGACTATCGCCGCAAGAACGAGCCGGCCGGCGTGGCGCAAATTACGCTGGGAACGAACAAGGATCGCGACTACGGCTTCATGGGGGTGGCGGTGCTCGACGCGCCGTGGGCGCCGTTCACCGTCGACTTCAACCTCGCCAACGTGGGCGGGCCGTCGGCCGGGCTGATGTTCAGCCTCGCGGTCGTCGACAAGCTCACCACCGGCGACCTGGCCGGCTCGAAGTTCATCGCGGGAACCGGCACCATCTCCGTCGACGGCAAGGTGGGCCAGATCGGCGGCATCACCCACAAGATGGCCGCCGCCCACGCGGCCGGGGCCACGGTGTTTCTGGTCCCCGGCAAGAATTGCTACGAGGCGACCTCGGACAATCCGTCCGGCTTGCGCTTGGTGAAGGTGGAGACCCTCAGCCAGGCGGTGGACGCGCTGCACGCGATCACGTCGGGCGGTCAGCCGCCCAGTTGCTAGCCCGGCCGGACAGCCGCGTGAGATGCGTACAGTTGTGATCTAGAAATCTCATTCTCAACGCCAGCCAAAACGATCAGGGAGCGTAGCCAGTGGGGATGCGGCCCACCGCACGGATGCCGAAGCTGACTCGGCGCAGCCGGATTCTGATCCTGATCGCACTGGGTGTGATCGTTTTGCTGCTCGCCGGCCCGCGGCTGATCGACGCCTACGTCGACTGGCTGTGGTTCGGTGAGCTGGGCTATCGCTCGGTGTTCACCACCGTGCTGGTCACCCGCATCGTGGTCTTTCTGGTCGCCGGCCTGCTGGTCGGCGGCATCGTGTTCGCCGGGCTCGCCCTGGCCTATCGCACCCGGCCCGTGTTCGTGCCGAGCAACAACAACGATCCCGTGGCGCGTTACCGGGCGGTCGTGGTGTCGCGGCTGCGGGTGGTGGGCATCGGCGTCCCGGTGGCGGTGGGCCTGCTGGCCGGCATCATCGCGCAGAGCTATTGGGTGCGGGTCCAGCTTTTCCTGCACGGCGGGAGCTTCGGCATCAGGGATCCGCAGTTCGGCAAGGACCTCGGCTTCTACGCGTTCGACCTGCCGTTCTACCGGCTCCTGCTCAGCTACATGTTCGTGGCCGTTTTCCTGGCCCTTTTGGCGAACGTGCTGTCGCACTACATCTTTGGCGGCGTCCGGCTGTCCGGCCGCACCGGGGCGCTGAGCCGCTCGGCGCGAATCCAGCTGGTGACCCTGGTCGGGCTGCTGGTGCTGCTCAAGGCCGTCGCCTATTGGCTGGACCGCTACGAGCTGCTGTCGCACACGCGCGGCGGCAAGCCGTTCACCGGTGCGGGCTACACCGACATCAATGCCGTGCTGCCGGCGAAGCTGATCCTGATGGCGATCGCGGTGATCTGCGCGGCGGCGGTGTTCTCCGCAATCGTCCTGAAAGACTTGCGGATTCCGGCCATCGGCCTGGTGCTGTTGCTGCTGTCGTCGATGATCGTGGGCGCCGGGTGGCCGTTGATCGTCGAGCAGATCAGCGTCAGACCCAATGCGGCGCAGAAGGAAAGCGAATACATCAGCCGCAGCATCGCCGCGACGAGGCAGGCCTATGGCTTGACGTCCGATCAGGTCAGCTACCGTAACTACACCGGCGACGGCCAGGCCACCGCGCAGCAGGTCGCGGCCGACCGGGCGACCACCTCCAACATCCGGCTGCTGGACCCCACGATCGTCAGCCCGGCGTTCACCCAGTTCCAGCAGGGCAAGAACTTCTACTACTTCCCGGACCAGCTGTCCATCGACCGGTACCTCGACCGCAACGGGGCGTTGCGCGACTACGTCGTTGCCGCGCGGGAACTCAACCCCGACCGGCTGATCGACAACCAGCGGGACTGGATCAACCGGCACACCGTCTACACCCACGGCAACGGCTTCATCGCGTCGCCGGCCAACACGGTGCGCGGAATCGCCAACGACCCCAACCAAAACGGCGGCTACCCCGAGTTTCTTGCCAACGTCGTCGGCGCCAACGGCAGCATCGTGTCCGACGGGCCGGCGCCGCTGGACCAGCCGCGCATCTACTACGGGCCGGTCATCTCCAACACCTCCGCCGACTACGCGATCGTCGGTCGCAACGGCACCGACCGCGAATACGACTACGAGACCAGCGCCGAGACCAAGAACTACACCTACACCGGGCTCGGGGGGGTGCCAGTTGGCGACTGGTTGTCCCGCAGCGTGTTCGCCGCCAAGTTCGCCGAGCGGAACTTCTTGTTCTCCAACGTGATCGGTTCCAACAGCAAGATCCTGTTCAACCGCGATCCGGCGCGGCGGGTGGAGGCGGTGGCGCCGTGGCTGACGACCGACAGCGCGGTGTACCCGGCGATCGTCAACAAGCGGCTGGTGTGGATCATCGACGGCTACACCACGCTGGACAACTACCCGTACTCGGAGTTGACGTCCCTGGAGTCGGCCACCGCCGATTCCAACGAGGTCGCATTCAACCGGCTGGCGCCCGACAAGAAGGTGTCCTACATCCGAAACGCGGTGAAGGCCACCGTCGATGCCTATGACGGCACCGTCACGCTGTATCAGCAGGACGAACAGGATCCGGTGCTCAAGGCGTGGATGCAGGTGTTCCCCGGCACCGTCAAGCCTAAGAGCGACATCAGCCCCGAACTCGCCGAGCACCTGCGCTACCCCGAGGACCTGTTCAAGGTGCAGCGGATGCTGCTGGCCAAGTACCACGTCAACGACCCGGTGACGTTCTTCTCCACGTCGGATTTCTGGGATGTGCCGCTGGACCCGAACCCGACCGCCAGCAGCTATCAGCCGCCCTATTACATCGTCGCGAAAAACATTGCGAAGAACGACAATTCGGCGTCATACCAGTTGATCAGCGCGATGAACCGGTTCAAGCGCGACTACCTGGCGGCCTACATCAGCGCCAGCTCGGACCCGGCGACGTATGGCAGGATCACCGTGCTGACCATCCCGGGTCAGGTCAACGGCCCGAAGCTGGCCAACAACGCCATCACCACCGACCCGGCGGTGTCCCAGGACCTCGGCGTGATCGGGCGCGACAACCAGAACCGGATCCGGTGGGGCAACCTGCTCACCCTGCCGGTGGGCCAGGGCGGCCTGCTCTACGTCGAACCCGTCTACGCCTCGCCGGGGGCCAGCGACGCCGCGTCGTCGTACCCGCGGCTGATCCGGGTGGCGATGATGTACAACGACAAGATCGGCTACGGCCCCACGGTCAGTGACGCCCTCAACGGGCTGTTCGGGCCCGGCGCGGGCGCGACCGCGACGGGGATTCAACCCACCGAGCCCGGCGCGGCCCCGATCC
>NZ_LZIC01000028.1 GCF_001667185.1 Mycobacterium sp. 852002-50816_SCH5313054-b
CTCGAGCCCGGCATGACGTTGCTCGACATCGGTTGCGGTTGGGGCGGGGCGCTGCAACGGGCGATCGAGAAGTTCGACGTCAACGTCATCGGAATCACGCTCAGCCGCAACCAGTTCGAGTACAGCAAGGCGAGGCTGGCCGGTATCCCGACCGAGCGCAATGTCGAGGTCCGGCTGCAGGGCTGGGAGGAGTTCGACGACAACGTCGATCGGATCGTCAGCATCGGCGCCTTCGAAGCGTTCAAGTCGGTACGCTGGCCCGCGTTTTTCGATCGCGCCTACGACATTCTTCCCCACGACGGCCGAATGTTGCTGCATACGATTCTCGGGCACTCGCAAAAACAGATGCACGAGCGCGGCATCTCGCTGACCATGCGCGACATTCGATTCACGCGATTCATCTACACGGAAATTTTTCCCGGCGGGCAATTGCCGGCGGAGGAAGACATTGTGGAGTTGGCGCCGGCGGCCGGATTTACCGTCGAAAAGGTGCAATTGCTGCGCGAGCACTACGCG
>NZ_LZIC01000029.1 GCF_001667185.1 Mycobacterium sp. 852002-50816_SCH5313054-b
GGTGGGTGGGCCACCAGATGCGGTCGCCGACAAGAGCGAACAGCGCGGGTATCACCAGGGTGCGCACGACGAAGGTGTCCAGCAGGATGCCGAGGCCCACGATGATGCCCAGCTGCGTCAGGACGATCAAGGGCAGCACCCCCAGCACGCAGAACACGGCAGCCAACACGATGCCCGCGCTGGTGATGACGCCGCCGGTGGCCGACACGGCGCGCACCATGCCGTCCCGCGCGCCATGATGCGCGGCCTCCTCGCGCGCGCGGGTGACCAGAAAGATCGTGTAGTCCACGCCGAGGGCGGCCAGGAACAGGAACGCGAACAACGGGGTGCTGTGATCCAGCGCGGGGAATCCGAAGACGTGGGAGCTGGCCCAGCCGCCGAGGCCCAGCGCGGCCAGCGCGCCGAGAATCGTTGCGGCCAGCAGGGTGGGCGGCGCCAGGGCCGAGCGCAGCAGCACATACAGCACCGCCAGGATCACCGCCAGGATCGCCGGGATCAGCACCAGGCGATCGTGCGCGGCGCCGTCGCGGATGTCGAGTGCCTGCGCGTCGGGGCCCCCGACCAGCGCGCCGGGGGCGCCGGTCTTGGTCGAATCGCGCAGCGCAGCAACGATATTGAACGACGCGGCGGAGGACGGTGGGGCGTCGATCACGACGGACCACTTCGTCAGTCCCGTCGCCGACCGGCCCGCCTCGGTCGCCGAGACCACGCCCGGCGTGGAGCCGATCGCCCGTTGCACCTGCGCCGCCTCGGCGGAGGGCGCGACCACCACCGTGGGGCTGGCCAGACCCCCCGGAAAATGCGCGGCCACCACGTCGTAGCCGGACACCGAATCCGCGCGGACCCGGAACTGTTCGGTCTGCGACAACCCGATTCGGGTCCCCAGCAGGCCGGTCGCCAGGGCGGCCAGGAGCGTGATCGCGACCGCCGCTACCGCGGCGGGGCGGCGGGCCACCCGCTCGGCGACCCGGTGCCATGGCCCCGAATCGAGTGCGGCCCCGTCCTCGGCGCGTGGGACGAAGGGCCAGAACAACCGCCGACCGCACAGCGCCAGCACCGGCGGCAGCACCACGAGAACGGACACCGCCGCGACGACGAGTCCGCACGCGGCGAGGGCGCCCAGGCTGCGGGTGCTCGGGGTCGACCCAAACAGCAGGGTCAGTAGCGCCAGCACCACGGTGGCGTTGCTGGCCACGATGGCCGGCGCGGCCCTGTGCACGGCCCGGCGCAGGGCGGCTCGATGCTCGGGGTGGTGTAAAAGTTCTTGGCGGTAGCGGGAAATCAGCAGCAGCGCGTAGTTGGTGCCCGCGCCGAACACCAGCACGCTGGTGATCCCCGACGTGGCGCCGTCGAAGCTCAGCCCGGTCAGTCCCGCCACCGCGGTGCCCACCGCAGTCGCGACCCGGTCGGCGAACCCGATCACCAGCAGCGGCGCCAGCCACAGCACCGGCGAGCGGTAGGTCGCGATCAGCAGCAGCGCCACCACGGACGCCGTCACCGCGAGCAGGGTGACGTTGGCATCGGTGAACGCGTTGGCGATGTCGGCGCCGAACGCCGGCCCCCCGGTGACGTGGGCCCGCAGGCTCGCGGGCAGTCCATCGTTGGCGGCGGCGCGCAGGGACGCGACCGCGTCGCCCAGCGCCAGGCCCGACAGGTCGGCGTCGACCGAAACCACGCCGATGGCCGCGTGGGCGTCGGCCGAGACCGTCACGGGTGCCGGGGCGGCGTCGTGGGCGAGCGCGAGCATCCGGTCGCGGGCCGCTTTGGCGGCGCCGACGTCCGCGGGGGCGAGCGCCGCACCGTCGGCGCGGCTGACCACGATGATCAGCGGAGCCCGGTCGCCGCCCGGGAACTCGCGGGCCAGGGCGTCGACCTTCGCGGAATCGGAGGCCGGGGGCACCGACAGCGGGGACCGGCTCGCCGCCGCATTTCCGCCGATGACCACCATGAGGCCAATACCCAGCACGACCGCCGCCAATCCGGGCAGCCACGACCGCCGGCCCGTCACGGCGGCGGCAACAGCGTCCCAGATCACGCCTCAAAGTATTTCAATCACTTAACCATTAATCAAATTAACAACCTGCGGTGGCCGCGGTATGCTGCGATTCTGATGGAAGCCACCACCGAACGGGTGCGGCTCGAAGCCCTGATCGCAGCCGATGCGCGTGCCCTCACCGCCGAATCCGACCAATTGGGTCGCGTTTTCGCGGCGGTGCATCATTTGGGCCCCAGCGACTTTCGCGCCCTGCTGCATATTCTGGTCGCCGAAACGGCGGGCGCTCCGCTGACTTCGGGGGAGTTGCGCCAGAGAATGGGCTTGTCCGCGGCGGCGATCACCTACCTCGTCGAGCGGATGATCAACTCCGGCCACATCCGGCGCGACACTCACGCCGAGGACCGGCGAAAGGTCATCCTGCGTTACTCGGATCCCGGGCTGGACACGGCGCGCTCGTTCTTCACTCCGCTGGGAACGCACACCCGCGCCGCGCTCGACGAGTTGTCTGACGCCGATTTGGCCGCGGCGCACCGGGTCTTCACCGCCCTGATCGCCGCAATGCGCCACTTCCAGGGCGAACTGGGCCCGGCCCACTGAACCTCCGGTGGTGCCATCTCGCCAGCGGGTCGGGCGCCCACCAGTTCAGGCCGCCGAGTACGTGCATGAAGGCCGAAACCTGTCGGACGATGTCGGTGCCGACGGCCTGTGCGGGTGCGTCTTTGGCCCCACCTGCCGAACTCACCAGCAGCACCAGGTCCATGTCGCCCCGGTCGAATTTTTGGGCGAGCGTCGCTGCGGCGCGGGCCGATTCAGACGCCGGGGCGAGGAAGCCGCCGGGTGAGAGTCTGCTCGCGGCGGATATGCCGAACACCGCGGCAGCCATCACGAACAAGACCGTGATTCCGACGATCCGTCGTGGCATGGTGACGGCGAGTCGGGCCATTCGCGCTCACATGCACCGCCCTCTGCAGTGATCCATGGCTGCGATGGCGTTGCCCAGCAGCGCTTGGGCCGCCGCGCGTCACCTCCGAGACTAGGTTAAGTTTCTTAACCATTCAAGTACTTAACTAAATCCGGAAATTCCGCTAGGCTGACCCTGGTGGGCCGTCGGGAATCGGCGCCCCGAAGTGGGTTGCCTGGTGACTGCCGGGGTACCACCTAACGATGGATCGAAGGAACGAGGTGGCAATGTGTTCGGGTCGGTGGGAGCCCTGTTGGGCGAGGTCGTCGATGCGGCGGGCTCGGTGGTCGGCTATCGGCACGGCACCAAGGAGCCGGACTACAGCGCCGAGAAGCTGAGTCGCGACGTCGAGATCCGCCGATACGGCGCCCGGGTCGCCGCGGAGACGACCGTCACCGCGGGCGAGGAGGCCGCCCGCAACGCCGGCTTTCGCCGCCTTGCCCGCTACATATTCGGCGGCAATCGCGTGCACGAGAAGATCGCGATGACGGCGCCGGTGGCGCAAGAGGCGGCCGGCGACCGGCGGTGGGTAATCCGGTTCTTCATGCCCGCCGACAAGACGCTGGAGTCCTTACCCGAGCCGGATGACGGTGCGGTCAGGCTGGTGGCCGTGCCGCCCGAGATGATTGCGGTGCACCGGTTCACGGGCAGCCGCAGCCGCCGCGCCATTGCCGGGCACACCGCCGAGTTGATGACCACGTTGCGCGAGGCCGGTTTCGAGGCCGTCGACACGCCGGAGGCCTGGTTTTACGATCCGCCCTGGACGGTTCCGGCGCTGCGCCGCAACGAGATCGCCGTGCCGGTAGCGACGGTTCCATGACCATGCGCGCGTCCACGTTCGTCGCCAGCGCGGCGGCGTCGGCTGCCGCCTTCGACCGGCTCTTCGACCGCGGCAACGCGCCGGCGGCCCGCTCGTATTTGGGTGCTCTGGCGGCCAAGCTGCTGCTGAACCGCCGGCGCCGGATCGATGCGCCATGACGCCCGATCGCGGCGAGATGACCAGCCGCAAGCGCCGCCACATCGACGTGTGCCTCGACGGTGACGTGGATTTTCGCCGCCTGACCACCGGCTTGGAACGCTATGCCCTGCCCTACAACGCCCTGACCCAGACCAACCTGGACGACATCGACCTGGGCACCGAATTCCTCGGCGCGCGGCTGCGGGCGCCTGTCCTGATCGGCGCCATGACCGGCGGGGCCGAGCTGTCGGGCACCATCAACCGGAATCTGGCCGCCGCGGCGCACCGACTCGGCATCGGAATGATGCTGGGCTCGCAGCGGGTGATGCTCGACAGCGTGCTGGGGGAGCAGGCCGCCGCCAGCTTCACCGTGCGCGACGTGGCGCCCGACGTGCTGTTGTTCGGCAACATCGGCCTATCCCAGTTCACCAAGGACGCGGTGCCGGACATCATTCGGGCGCTTGACCGGGTGGGGGCGAACGCGCTTGCCGTGCATACGAATCCGCTCCAGGAGGCCATCCAGCACCATGGCGACACCGACTTCGCCGGATCCCTGGACCGGCTGCGCGACGTGGCCGGCATGCTGGGGTATCCGGTGCTGCTGAAGGAGGTCGGGCACGGGATCGGCGCCGCCGCGATCGGCGAATTGCTGCGCCTGTCGGGGGAGCCGCCGGTGGCGGCCATCGATGTGGCGGGCGCCGGTGGAACCTCGTGGTCGCGCGTCGAGCAATTGGTGCGCTACGGCGAGCTGCGCTATCCGGACCTGGCGGACTGGGGAATCCCGACCGCGCAGGCGATCACGGAGGTGCGCGCGGCGCTGCCGGACATCCCGCTGGTCGCCTCGGGTGGGATCCGGACCGGGATGGACGCGGCCAAGGCGCTGGCCCTCGGCGCCGACGTGGTGGCCGTGGCGCGGCCGCTGTTAGCGCCGGCGATCGAGTCGGCGGCGGCCGCGACGGCCTGGCTGGAGCGATTCGTCGACGAGCTTTGCGTCTGCCTGCACGGGTGTGGGGCGGCCGACCTGCCGGCCCTGCGAAACGTTGGCGTGACGCCCCTTTCGTGAGGGCGGCGGCGCATGGCTGTGGTTCTGGCCTACGGGTCCCCCGCGCTGGGCCACCTGTATCCCCTGGGCGCGTTGCTACGCGAACTGGTTGAGCGCGGCCACCACGTTCACCTGCGCACCCTGGCCGACGGGGTGCCCGCCCTGCGTGCGGCGGGCGTGCGCGCCGAGGCGGTTGACCCGCGGATCGAGACCATCACCGGCCGGGATTGGCTTGCGCCCAACGCCTTAGGGGTTCTCAAGGCGACGATCGACGTGTTGTGCCGGCGCGCGGTGATCGAGGTCGACGACCTGCGAAGCGCGCTGGCACGCGTTCGGCCCGACGCGGTCATCGTCGACGCGAACTGCTGGGGGGCGATGTCGGCGACCGAGGCCAGCGGTGTTCCCTGGCTGGTCTTTTCGCCATTCACGCCCTACCTAAGGTCGCGGGCGGCGCCGCCGTTCGGCCCCGGCCTGCGGCCGCTGCCCGGCCCGATCGGCAAGGTCCGCGACGCGTCGATGCGCCCTTTCGTCAGCTGTCTCTTCGATCGCCGGATCGTGCCGCGGGTCAACGCCCTGCGCGCGGGACTGGATGTGCCACGGGTCAAGTCGGTGGACGGGCTGATGCGCCGCGCCCCGCTGCTGTTGGCGGTCGGCGGAGAGCCCTTCGAATACCCGCATCCCGATTGGGGCGCCGTGCATTTCATCGGTGCGTGTGAGTTCGAGCCGGCCCTCGCGGCCGTCCCGGATCGGATCGCCGCCATCGACCGGCCCATCGTGTTGGTCAGCACCTCCTCCCTCGCGCAGTCCGACGCCAAGCTCGGCCGAATCGCCCTGCAGGCGTTGGCCGATGAACCCGTCCACGTCGTCGCGACCTTTCCGGCGGGCGTGCCCCCCGGGCTGCCGCACACCCCCAACGCCACGGTGTGCCGGTTCCTGAACCACGGCGCGGTCCTCGACCGTGCGGTCTGTGCCGTCACCCACGGCGGGATGGGCACCACCGTCAAGGCGCTGGACCGCGGCGTCCCGGTCTGCGCGGTGCCGTTTGCCCGCGATCAGGCCGAAGTCGCGCGCCGCGTGCAGGTGGCCCGCTGCGGCACCCGGCTGCCGGCGAAGCGGCTGACCGCGGCGCGCCTGCGCGCCGCCGTGCGCGAGGCGATGACCATGGCCGACGGCGCCCGCCGGGTGGCCGCCGGTTTCGCCGCCACCGGCGGGGTGGCCCGGGGTGCCGACCTGATCGAGGAGCGCCTACCGCGTAGCTTCCAGCTCATCCTCGAACGATGACATCGCCGCGATCATCGCCGAGAAAACGCGATGAGCGGCAAGCAGGTCCTTGTCGCTCAAATCCGCCATGGCCTTGCTGAGATGGATGCCGAGCGGCCGGAAGAAGGCGTGCGCCAACGTCATCCCGCTCTCCTCGTAACGCAGCAGCCACTTCCGCCGGTCGTCGGGATCGGGTTCGCGCCGAATGTGGCCCGCGTCGATCATCCGATCGACGAGGTAGGTGATCGCCGCGGGCGACACGTCCATGCGCTGCCGCAGTTGGGCCAGGGTCAACGGCTTGCCCGCGGTTTCGCTGACCATGATGTGCAGGAGGGCGTGGAAGTCGCTGCTGCCCACCTCGTTCGTGCGCGCGAAGTGACGGCCGATGCGATCGGATTGCGCAGTGATCGCCCGCATGTCGGCCGACAATTGCCTCTCCAGCTCGTCCCGGCCGGGCGGTGGATCCTGTGCGCGGCGCTTGCTCACCTACCCGCATCCTTCATAAGACCCACCAGCGTATCCGGGCGGTTATCCGGGACCTAGCGCAACCTGCCGCGTCCGGATCATTAGTCACTTCCGCCACGTTGGGCTCCACGCGGCGTCGACACCCGTTGTGCCCGCCTCACAGCGACAACGTGAGCCGGCTACCTCGCGGGGATCGACCGCGTTGTCGCTCTGAGGCGGGCAAAAGGCCGAGTCCTTCCGGGAAGAGACGGAAGTGGCGGATGTGACTCCCGCCTGCTGGCCAGCGCGACCCACGAGACGGCGGCCGCGATGAAGGCGAGTGCCTGCGCGGCGCCGGTTCGGCCCGGCGGATAGAGAACGCCTTCGACGTAACGGTCGACGAACCCGGTCGAGGGCAGCGGCTGCATGCCGGCTCGCGCGCGCGCCCAATCTTCCAGGGAAGTCAGCGGACACGGCACCGGCAGCGTCACGACCGCCACGCCCCAGCACACGCTCGCCAGGTGCAGCCAAATCGTGCGCGGCCAGCGCAGCGCCAGGAAGCCGCCACTGGGCAGGTAGAGGAGGTAGGCGAAGTGCGCGCCGACGCTGACGATCACGACGGCGAAATGCGCTTTCTTCATCGCTGGTTCGGACTTCCGGTGGTGGCACGTGCTGCGGCACGTCCATGTTAGCCACCCGCGCGTCGGCGGTAGCGGCGCTCCGCGTAGGCCATGTCGTCGCGCCACAACCGGGTGGCGGCGTAGCGCATCAGCGGTGTGATCAGCGGCCCCGCGCGGCGCGCGGCGGTGAAACCCGGGCGTTGCGACGTTGCGACGGTGGCCTCGATGACGGCAACCCGGGGCCGGCCGTCGGGCCCTGAACCCATTGGCGTCGCGTGGGTTTCGACGACGCTGCCGGTTCCCTCGCCCTCGATGATGCGCATCACCACGGTCCGCGCCTCGGGGGTGGTGAATTCGGCGATGACGGGCACGCCGAAGCGGCCCATCCGGAAGGTGACCGAGACCAAAAACCGGTCGTCCTCCGCGGTGGGGGTGGTGAGCACGTCGAGCCGGGTGAACGAGTAGGGGTGAAACCACGCGCCGTGCCAGGGATCGAGCCGGTTCGCGAGGATGTCGGCCGGTTCGCACTGACCGACCAGGCGGGTGACCGCCGCCAGAGTGTCGGCCGATGGCCTCGGTGCGATCACCGGCTGGTCCAGCGGGGCTTCTCCGCCCACGGAGTCGAGGCGCACCCACGCCAGCACGCCGTCGTCGTGGCTGGGGAAGGCCTGCCAACGCAATTCGCACGTGTCGCCGTCGAGGGCCAGCCCGTGCCACCGGCAGTACAGGACGCCACCGCGCACCAGCCCCGTCGCGAGGTCGGCGCCCAGGTGCGGACAGCTCGCGGGACCGACCCGCAGCCGGCGGTGCTTGTCGCGCCAGGCGACCAGGTCGATGCCGTCGACGCGCGCGCCGTAGGGGCGACCGATGCGCAGGTCGCGGCTCGCGGCGAACACGTACCAGTTTCCCGTCGGCCGGCGCTTCGAGCGCTCCAACGCGGCGTTGATGATCGCCGGTTGCGCGTCGCGATGGGTCGGGCGCTGTTGTGTCCAAGAGGCGCGCGGGATTACGCCGACGGGCCAGTCTTTCGACCACCGGCGCAGGCGGTCGAGGATGCTCATCGCCGCCGCCCCTGGCGCTCGGCGAGCGACCGCAGCAGCGGCGAGCGCCCGCGGGTGGGAACCGTGCACAGTTCGTGGCCGGCAAGGCCCCACGACTCCAGCAGCCGGTTGGCGGCCGACCACCCGGTGGTGGCCGCGCGTTCCATCAGCGCCACCGGCAGGTCGATGCGGATCCCGTCGCCGGCCAGTACCAGCCCGTGATGCGGCGTGGCCACGGTCGGGCGGTGCGGGTACGTTCCGGGCGCGAACAGTGGGCAGTCGCTGCGGCGCAGTTCGCGTTCGTAGACCACCCGCGCCGAGGCGGTTTCGGGATACAACTCGTGCAGGCGGCCTATCGCCGCACCGCCGGGCGACTCGGAAACTGCGGCGTACGAGTGCAATTCGACGACGGATCCACCGTGCTGCCGCGTCCACGCGGCAGCGTCGCGTTCGTAGCGCTCGAGGACGCTGATGTTGTCGACCGGCTCGTGTCCCGAGGTGCCGAGGAAGGCGGCCCGGTGGGATTCGACGGGCCGGTCGAGCCAGAGCCGATGCACCACGAACGACGGTGCGGTGCGCAGCCGCCGGATCCGGGCGCGCCAGGGATCGTCGCCCAGCCCGGGCGACGCGCCCACCAACCGCTGCAGGCCACCGACGTCGAGCGCCAGCACGACGGCGTCCGCGTCGAAGTGTTCCCCCGAATCGGTCTGGACGCGAAGGGTTTTCGCGGTGTCGGGGGCGACGCGTGATACTTGCGTGCCGAGGTGCACCCGAACGCCCCGGTCCTGCAGGTAGTCGCCCAGCGGATTCCACAGGGCCACATCGAAGTTCGCGGTGGCGACGTCGAAGATCAGGCCCTCGCTGGAGCCCAGGAAGTAAATGTGGAACATGGTCGCCAGTTCGGCGGCGGACAGATGCGAGGGCTCGGCGAAGAAGCTGCGGGAGAACACTTCGAACGCCAGGTGGCGCGCGGATTCGGGAAAGTTGATGCTCTTCAGGAAGGTTTCCGCGTCGATGTGGTCGAGCCGTCGATAGATGTCGGGCACCGACACCGCCGCCAGCGGCGCGGCGGCACGGGCGTTGATGCGCGCCAGGTCGCCCAGCCGAAACGTCGGGCTGCGCAACGCGAACGCCACGGCGTTCCACGGCGGGGTGCGGGGCAATCCGCGGAAGCTGTCGCGGCGACCGGCGCCGTCGATCAGCGGGTAATCCTCGACGGGGGCGAGCATGCGCAGCTGCGGATCGACCCGGCGCAGCAGGGCCCGCAGATTGTAGTACTGGCGGAAGAAGGCGTGGAACCCACGGTTCATCGCGAGCCCGGCGCCGTCGTGGTGTTCGGTCCAGCCGCCCACCCGGCCGCCGAGGTAGTCCTCGCGTTCCACCAGGTCGACTGCGACGCCGCGGTCGGCGAGCGCGGTGGCGGCCGTCAGGCCCGCGACTCCGGCCCCGACCACCACGGCGCGAGGACGCTGCGAGAGCGCGCCCGCGTTCGGCAGGCCCGGCGTTGCCGGGTGGATGCGTCGGCGGCGATCGGTCATTGCGGGGCCTCGCACAAGAAGGTGTGCACGACGTCGTGTTCCCAGCCCGGCATCGTGGCGCTGCGCACCCCGGTGAATCCGGCATCGCGCAGCCGCCGCCGCAGCCGCGCCGCGCCGTCGAACGCGAGGACGCTGCGCCACAGATGCCGGTACAGCGTGGCGTCACGCGTGCGCCACCAGCCGGCGGGAATGATGATGCCCCAGCACACCGCGTGCCAGATCAATGTCGCGGCACGGGAATCGCGCACCGAGTACTCGTGCAGCGCCAGCGTGGCGCCGGGGCGAAGCAGGGCGCGAAAGGCGCGGAGCTGTGCGTCCGGGTCCGCGAGGTTGCGCAGCAGGTAGGCGGCGAGGATGCCGTCGAACGGCCCGGTGACGCCGTGCTCGTCCAGATCTTCGACGCGCGCGTGCACGAACCGGACCGACGGTGGCCACGCCTTCGCCCTCGCGGCGTCGAGCATCCCGTTCGCGGCGTCCACGGCGACGATCTGCGCCTCGGGAGCCACCGCCAGCAGCGCGGCCGTCGACGCGCCGGTGCCGCAGCCGGCGTCGAGCAGGCGCAGACCCCGGCCCCGTTCGGGCAGCGCCATGCGGCGCGCCGAGCGCGCCAGGTTCGCGTGGTAGGACGGGTTGGCGCCGACCAGCCGGTCGTAGGCCGCCGCGCCCCCGTCGAAGGCGCCGGGCACGTCGCGGCGGGGCAGACCCGTCTTATCGACCCGCACGGTGACGCTCCCACAACAGCAGCACGGCGGTGACCAGCGCGAACCCGAACAGGAAGTCCTCGACGGGGATGTCGAACGGAAACCGCACGCCGCTGGTCTGGCGTTGGTTGTAGATCACGACCGGGGCGCTGCGTTTGGTCAGCCAGCCATCGACCGGAACCTGAAAGCCGAGCACGATCACCATCGACAGCCAGTAGGCGGGCCGCCGGAACAGCCCGGTGCGCAACAGCGCGAACTCCAGCGCGCCCACCGCCAGGACCGACACGATCGCCGGAAGGGTGTAGCCCAGCCCGGTCATCGGCGCCTGCTCCGATCGAGGATGGCGCTGACGGCGTTGTAGGTCAGCAGGCCGCACAGCGGAATCACCAGGAAGAACAGGACTTCCTCGATGGGCACCCCGAACGGGAGGCGAAGGCCGGTGATGTACTCGCCGTTGTAGGTCCACACCCCGGCGCCGATCGCCACCGCGTCCCAGACGAGGAACAGTGCCGCAACCGGGAGCACCGCTCGTGCGACCCGGCGCGGCTGCCGGTAGACGCCGGCGCCGAACAGCTCCAGCGGCGCCGTGATCGCCAGGCACAGCCCGAGCAGGATCAGGTATTGCCACCAGTCGGTCACCCCGCACCCCTCATGCGGGCCCGCCACGACGCCAGCAGCGCGCCACCGGCGACCCGGAGCCGTCGCGCGTTGCCGACGGTGGCACGCCGGGTGAACACCGAGAAGTCGCTGTCCTCAATGCAATCCAGGATTTCGGAGTACAGCGTCAACGCGGTGGCCACGCACGGCCGGGAACGGGGGGCCAGCATCGCGATCCCCTCGGCCGCGAAACGGTAGATCTCCCGGGTGATGTCGTGTTGGGCCGCCAGCGCCGCCCGGACCCGGGCGTGGGTGCGCCGGTGAGTGTGGCACCACAGCATCAGCTCGCGGTCCACGCCGAACGCGGCGAGTTCGTCGGCCGGCAGATAGATCCGGTTGCGCGCCAGGTCCTCATCGATGTCCCGCAGAAAATTGGTGAGTTGGAACGCTTGGCCCAGCGCCGCCGCGTACGGGGCGGCGTCGTCGGCGGGTCCCACGGTGCCCAGGATCGGAAGCATCTGCAGGCCAATGACTTCCGCGGAGCCGCGCATGTAGCGCCCCAGCGCCGCCCGGTCCGGATAGTCGGTGACGGTGAGGTCCATGCGCATGGATTCCAGAAAGTCCTCGAACAGGTCCGCGGGGATTCGGTAGCGGCGCACCGTGTCGTCGACCGCGGCGAGGACGGGCTCGTCGTCATGCTCGCCGCCGGCGAAGAAGCGCTCCGAGAGCAGTCGTAGCCGCTCGGCGCGCGCGGCGACGTCCAGCGCCGGGTCGAGCTCGTCGAGGATGTCGTCGGCGTGGCGGGCGAAGCCGTACAACGCGTGCACCGCCGGGCGCTGGTCCGGGGCGAGCAGGCGCGTGGCGAGGAAATAGGTGCGGCCGTGTGCGGCGGCGATCTGCCGGCAGCTCCGATACGCCGCGCGCAGGTGCGCGTCGGAGATCCCGGCGGCGTCCAGCTCCGTGCGGATCATCGCGATCGTGCCTTCAGGTCCACGGTGGTGGATGTCCGGCCGGCCACGCCGGTGATGCGGTCGGCGGCCAATCGCCCGGAGATCAACGTGGTCGGCACCCCGACGCCCGGCAGCGTCGACGACCCGGCCAGCACCGCGTTCTCGATGCCGCGCACGGTGTTGGCCGGCCGAAACGGCCCGGTCTGGGCGAACGTGTGGGCCAGCGCGAAGGGCGTGCCGGCCGCCATGCCCTGGCGGGCCCAGTCGGCCGGGGTGTCGACGTGCAACAGGCGGGCGCCGTCGCGCAGGCCGGGCAACAGCCTGTCCTGCACCACCTCGAGGAGGGAGTCCGCGTACGCGCCGCCGGTGTGTGACCAGTCGATGTCGCGGCGGGACAGGTTCGGCGCCGGCGCCAGCACGTACAGCAGGTCGCGACCGGCGGGGGCCAGGCTCGGGTCGCCGACCGTCGGCCGGGTGACCAGCAGTGACGGGTCCGCCATCAGCCGGCCGTCGCGGATGATCTCGTCGAACGTCTGCTCCCAGGCCGAGCCGAAAAGGATGGTGTGGTGGGCGCTTTGCGGCGGCGCGGCGCGGCAGCCCACGTGCAGCACCACCGCCGACGGCGCCGCGCGCAGCCGAAGAAGCCGTCGCGGCTGCCGGCCCAGCAGGCGGTAGGTCAGCGGCAGCTCGGTCGTCAACACCACCGCGTCGCAGGCGATCCGCCCATCATGCGTGCGGACCGCGGTGACCCGGTCACCGCTGCGCTCCAGCTCGGTGACCGTTGTGCCGTAACGGAATCGCACCCCGGCGTCGGTGGCGGCCGCCGCCAGCGCATCGGGCAGCGCACGCACGCCGCCGCGCGGAAAGAACACACCGGCCACGGTGTCCATGTAGGCGATCACCGCATACACCGCCAGGGCGTGCTGCGGCGCGACACCGGCGTACAGCGACTGGAACGTGAACACCCGGCGCAACCGCGCGTCGCTGACATGGCGCCGGACCATCGTGTCCCAGCGGCGGAACCCGCCGAGCGCGGTGAGCCTGGCCAACCGGCCGTTCAGCAGCGACAGCGGCGAGTCGAAGTTAGCGGCGACGAAGCCGTCGAATTCGGTGCGGTACAACCGCTCTAGCCAACCGCGCAACCGCCGGTAGCCGTCGGCCTGGTGCGGGCCCGCGAAGTCGCGCACCGCCTCGGCCATCCGGTCGGCGTCGGTGTGGACGTCGATGGCGCTGCCGTCGGCGAACATCGCCCGGTAGGCGGGATCCACCGGCAGCAGTTCGAGCCGTTCCGAGGAGGCTTCGCCCACGGCGGCGAACGCCTCGTCGATGATGTCCGGCATCGTGAGCACCGTGGGGCCGGTGTCGAGGCGGTAGCCGTCGATGTCGCGGCGGCCCGCCCGCCCGCCGGGCCACGGTTCGCGCTCCACCACCGTGACTTCGCGGCCGCGGCCCGCGAGATGCAGCGCGGCGGCAAGGCCCGCGAATCCCGCACCGACCACGACGACGCGGTCGGTTCGCCCCGGAACCGTACGCATCAGCGCGATACCTCGGCGTTCATGCGGCCCGCCGTGCGCACAGGCCCGCCATATCGACCAGCGCGGCCGTCAGGCGGTCGCCAACGGCGATGTCATCCAACGCCTTGACCGCTTGATCGACGCGCTCGGCGATCAATTCTTCGATCCAGTGCACGGCCCCGGTGGCCAGGATCAGGTTTCGCCAGCGGTCGAGGGCGGAGTCGTCGAGCCGCTCGGTGGTCATCAGTTCCCGGAACTGCAGCCGCGTCGACGCATCCGCCAACTGATGGGCGGCCACCACCACGCTGGTGGCCTTGCGCTCGACCAGGTCGTTGGTGGGTTTCCCGGTCGCCGCGGGGGAGCCGAAGATGCCGAGGATGTCGTCGCGCAGCTGGAACGCTTCGCCGATGGCGGCGCCGTAGGCGGCGAGCGTCGCCAGCACCCGATCGTCGCAACCGGCCATGGCGGCACCGATCTCGAGGGGCCGCCGCACCGTGTAGTTTCCCGACTTTCGTCGGGCCACTTCCAGCACGGCCTCCATCGTAGGCAGGTCGCGCGCGTCGGTCGCCAGGTCGGCGAATTGGCCCACCGCCAACTCGGTGCGCATGGCGTCGTAGCGCGGCCACGCCCGCTGCAACTGGCGGTGCGTAAGGCCGCTGTCGCGCAGCATTTGTTCCGCCCAGATCAGGCACAGGTCGCCGAGCAGGACGGCGGACGACTCACCGAACCGGCGCGCGGACCCCGACATCCCGCGCCGGCGGTGCCACGCGGCGAATTGGACGTGCGCGGCGGGGCGGCCACGTCGCGAGGTCGACTCGTCCATCACGTCGTCCTGCAGGAGCGCGAACGCGTGCAGCAGTTCGAGGCTGGCGGTCGCCGACAGCGCGGCATCGCTGGCCGGCTCGCCGCAGAGCCAGCCCAGGTACATGAACGTCGACCGAAGGCACTTGCCGCCGTTGACGAACTCCATCACGATGTCACCGGCCACGTCGACACCGCATGCGCCCAGTGCCTCGGCGCAGCGCTCGGCGACGAATTCGACGACGCGGGAGAGCACCGCCTGCCGCAAACCCGCTCGCCAGCTGTCCAATTGGTCGGGATGGGGAAGGGTGGCCGGACCGCACAGGGTCGCTTCGGCGAGGCGCACACCCGGAAACGCGCGCACAGCTCCCACCGAAGCCTCCCTCGCAGGGTCGGTCAGCCGCTGGCTCGTACGGCTCGGATTCACGCGTTGGTACCCCTTTGACGAGAAAACAAAACTGGCCGATCGCCGACGTGCCCGGCCGGGCCCGCCCGCCGGACACGTTCGGTTAAGTTATTGAAACATTAACTTACTGAATGATCGGGCGATGCGCCAGTGGTGGCCGAAGCTGGAAGGGCCGGATCGATTGATCGGGCCGGGGGTTTTTCCCGGCGGAGAACGGGAACCCGGCGCCGGTGAACGTTTCCAATCTCGTCACCAAGCCCTTTCAATGGGGATCCGCCCTGCGCGGCCGGCGGTTCTTTCACCCCGTCGGGGTGTTGGCGCACGGCTTCATCGAACGGACCGCGCCCGCGGCCGACGGGCTGCCCCTGCCGTCTTGCGAGGTTGTCGCGCGGGTCTCCAAGGCCGCCGGGACGCCGGGTGCACTGCCCGATTTCATCGGCCTGGCTTTCCGGGTCGCGCCGCAGCAAGAGGGTGGGGGGACGTGGGACATCCTGTTGGTGTCCGCGGGATCGGGCGTGCTGGCCCGGGCGGTGGCGCTGCGGCCGGCCGTGTCGTGGGGCGGCCAGACCCTGACCAGCCTGATGCCGCTGCGCTACCAGGGCAACACCTGGTGGCTGAGGGCCCGAAGCGGCGGAGCCGTCGACGGGTTTGGCCTTTCGCTGGACAGCGTCCGGCGGGCGATCGACGGTGGCGGCATCGACTTCGCCATCGACCAGGCCTGCGGCAGGGGCGATTTCGCGCCGCTGGCGCGGCTGACGCTCACCGGCGTCCTGGACCGGGAAACGGACGTGTCGTTCGATCCGGTCGCCAACACCGCGCCGGGATTGAGCCTCTACCCGGAGTGGCTCGCCGAGCTGCGGGGGCGCGCCTACCGGCGCAGCCGCGACGGCAGGGAGGCGGGCTAACGGCCCAGCAGGTGGCGCAGGGCCCCATCGAGGTCGGGGTGGCGAAACCGGTGCCCGGCCGCGGTGAGTTTCTGGGGAATCACGCGCTGGCTCGCGCAGGCCAGTTCGCGGGCGCCCTGTTCGCCCAGCAGCAGCCGGGGCCCGAGCCTGGGCACCGGCAACACCGCGGGACGGCGCAGCACCCGGGCCAGGGTGCGGGTGTACTCGGAGTTGCGGACCGGTTGTGGGGCAACGGCGTTCACCGGCCCCGACAGCTGCGTGTCCCACAGCGCGCGGTGATAGACGTCGACCAGGTCGTCGATCCCGATCCAGGACAGCCATTGCTGGCCGTCGCCGAGCCGGCCACCGAGCCCCGCGGCGAACAGCGGCCGCATCAGCTTCAGCGTGCCGCCGCGGGGTGATTGCACGATGCCGGTGCGCGCCCGCACCCCCCGCACCCCGGCACGCTCCGCGGGCGCGGTCGCATCCTCCCACTCCGCGACGACCTCGGCCAGAAAGCCGTCGCCGCGATCGCCGCCCTCGGTGAGGGTCTCGTCACCGCGGTCGTACCCGTAGTACCCGATCGCCGAAGCCGAGACGAATACCGGCGGCGCGGGCTCGGTGCGGCCCAGCAGCTCGGCGAGCCGGCGCGTCGGCCCGATCCTGCTGTCGCGGATGGCTTTCCGATGGGCCTGGCTGAAGCGGCCGGCGATCGAGGCGCCGGCGAGGTGGATCACCGCATCCACCCCGGCGAGCAGCTCGGCGTCGGGTTCATCGGGGTCCCACCGCCGCTCGTCGTCGCCGCCGGGTGTCCGCCGGACCAGCGCGATGACGCGGTGGCCACCGGTGCGCAGGAACGCGGTCAACGCCGAACCGACCAGACCCGACGCTCCCGTGACGGCGATGGTCTTCGGCGTCAGGCCGCGCTCGGCGGCCAGCCGGTGCGCGGCCAGGTCGTCGGCCAGCTGACGGTGGCGGTAGGCGAACATGGGGCGCAACAACGACCCGGGCACCGGCGTGTCGACCCGGTCGATGACCCGGGTCCGGTTGTTGCCGACGTCCTCGAATTCGTGGGTGTGCCGCCACCGCACCATGATTCGTGCCGGCAGCGACGCCGCGCCCGCGCCGCCGATGGCGTCGACGAATCGTCGGGGTGGGTCGTAGGAGTCCGCTTGGTGTTCGGCCACCCACCGCAGGCCGCCGGGCAGCGCCAGCGTGGCGCGGCCGTCCTCGAGCGAGGCGGCCTCGGTGACCAGCCGCATGGGTTGCCACGGCGGCGACAGTCGGGCGAAGGCGCCCGGTCTGGCGTGCCAGGCGAAGACCTCGGCGCGCGGCGCGTCGATCACGCTCGAATATTCCAGCCCCATGACGTCAGCGGTCGGGCAACGCGTGCTCGACGATGGGTAGCCGTGGCCGGGGCTGCCGCTCGTTGCGCTTGGCCGCCAGGTAGACCTGTGCGGTCTCCTGGGCGACCGTGTGCCAGTCGAAGGCCGAGGTGAGCCGTTTGCGGGCGGCGCGGGCGCGCCGCTGCGCGGCGTCGGGGTCGTCGAGCACGGTGCGTATCGCCGCGGCCAGCGCCCGGACGTCGCGGGGCGGGCACGACACCCCGGTCTGCCCGTCGATCACCGCCTCGCCCAGGCCGCCGATGTTGGACGTCACCAGCGGGGTGCCGGCCGCGGCGGCCTCCAGCGCGACGATGCCGAACGGCTCGTAGTGGCTGGGCAGCACCGCGGCGTCGGCCCGGTGCAGGACCGCCAGCAATTCGGCGTGCTCGAGGTGTCCGACGAACCGAATCGCCTTGAGCACCCGGTGTTTACGCGCCTGCTGAACGAGCCAGTCCAGCTGCGTGCCCTCCCCGGCGATGGTCAGCGTGGTGCCCGGGTGGGCTCGCCTGACGCGGGGCAGCGCGGCGATGACGTCGTGCACGCCCTTCTCGTACTCGAGCCGCCCCAGGTAGAGCAGCTCGGGCGGGCCCGGTCGCGGGCGCCGCGCCGCGAACGGCCAGCGCGCCGCGTCAATGCCGTTGCGAATCACGGTGATCTCGGCCAGGCCGGGGCCGAACAGCTCGGTGATCTCGTCGCCCATCGAGGCCGAACACGTGATCAGCGAGTCGGATTCGCGCACCAGCCACGATTCCACCGCGTGCACCTGACGGCTGATCGGCCCGGAGACCCAACCGGAATGCCGCCCGGCCTCGGTCGCATGGATCGTGGAAACGATTGGCACGTCGTAGAATTGGGCGAGCGCGATGGCGGGGTGGGCGACAAGCCAGTCGTGGGCGTGCACCACGTCGGGACGCCACGGTCGGTCGGTGCCCGGTTTCTTCAGGCCGAGCCCGGCGCGGACCATCGAGTGGCCCATCGCCAGCGTCCAGGCCATCATGTCGTCGCCGAAGGTGAATTCGTGCGGATCCTGCGCGGCGGCGATCACCCGGACGCCCGCGCTGGCCTCATCGGACGACGGGTGGGTACTGGGATCGGTGCCCGTGGGGCGGCGCGACAGGACGACGACGTCGTGGCCGGCGGCGGCCAGCGCGGTCGAGAGGTGATGCACGTGGCGGCCGAGCCCGCCGATCACCACCGGTGGGTACTCCCACGACACCATCAGGATTTTCACGCGCCCGCCCGGCACCAGCGCGAGGGTCCGCAGAATGACAGCGCCAACGGCGTGTCGGTGTACAAACACGCGCGCTCGCGAGAGGGTTTGCACCTCACCGGGGCAGCCTACGCGCATCCAGGGCGCCGAACAGACCGTCGGCGCGATTCCAGCCCTCGGCCAGCCGCTGCGCGCTGTCGCGCCGGCCCGAGGCCAGCGCCCCGGCGATCTCGCGGGTGGCGTGCGCGTGCAGGTGAGCGCGGTAGCGGGCGTAGTCGGCGGCCGAGTCCTTGCTCACCATGAACGGCCAGTCGCTGGAGACGGTCAGCAGGGTCTCGCGCAGGATCTGGTCGGCGACGTGGTCGCGCGGGATCGGCCCGTCCAGCGACGCCGTCTGCGACAGCGCCTTGTCGACCGTGCTCAGCGCGGTGTCGACCACTTCGGTGTTCAGCTGGACCAGGTCGGTCACCTGCTCGCCGGCCCACACCTGCCAGTCCTTGCCCGAACCCCACGAGCTGGGCGGCAGCGCGACCGCGGCACCGACGAAGCCGTCGTCGATCGCGTCGCGCAGCGTGCCCACCCGCACGCCGGCGGCGGGCAGGGCGCGCAGCACCCGCTGAAGCCACGTCGGGCCCTCGTACCACCAGTGGCCGAACAGCTCGGTGTCGAAGGCGGCGATGACGTGGGCGGGGCGCCCGATGCGCTCCGATTCGCTCGTCAGCCGGCCGCGGACCACGTCGACGAAGTCGGCGACGTGGACGTCGACGGCGTGGTCGGCGCGCTCGGGGTCGTAGGGCGCCTTGCCCTCCGAGGACACGTTGCGCCCGGTCACGCGGGCCGGCTTGAGGCCGGTCAGGTGGTCGTAGGTGTGGAAGTCGCGGTAGGCGGAGTGGCCGGGGTAGCCGGATTTCGGCGACCACACGCGGTAGCTGACCTGCAGGTCGCGCCCGAACGCGACCACGTCGGTGTCACCGACGGTCCGGCCCAGGGCGGTGTCGCCGTGCAGCGACGGGCCGTCGACCATGAAGTGCGTGACGCCCGCGGCGGCGTAGTCGCGTTCCATGCCCGGGGCGTAGGCGCACTCGGGCGCCCAGATGCCGGTCGGGAGATGCGCCAGCCGACGCTGCGCGTCGGCGAGGCCTTCGCGCAGCGCGAACTCGCGCAGCCGCGGATTCAGCAGCGGCTGGAACGGGTGGGCCAGCGGCCCGCCGAGCAACTCGACCGTGCCGGCGTCGACCAGGCCCCGCAGCAGCGGGCTGCCGCCGTGCCGCCACAGGGTGGCGAACTCGTCAAGCGCCCGGTCCGCCTCCGCGCATTCGCGAATCCCGAAGGTCCGCAAGGCTTCCGGTGTGCATGACTGGTAGCCGGCCGACTTCGAGGCGGGGGCCGGGCGCGTGCCGGCCGCCGCGGCCGCCTCGGTGGCGCGCAGCCGCCAGTTGGCCAGCCAGTGATGCATGCCGTCGAGGCAGTACGGGTCGTCGAGCTGGGCGTTGACCACCGGGGTGACGCCGAGCGTGATCAGCCGGTGCCGATCCTCGTCGGCCAGCGTGTGCAGCACCCGCAGCAGCGGCAGGTAGGACGCCGCCCAGGACTGATAGAGCCATTCCTCGCCGACGGGCCAGCGTCCGTGGTGGGCCAGCCAGGGCAGATGGGTGTGCAGCACCAGGGTGAACATGCCGGGCACGCGCGCCCCGGAGGTGCTCACGGCCGCACCGCGATCGCGATGAGATCCAGGCTGTCGTCGATGCCGGTGTCGAGGATGTCGAAGTCGTCGCAGGTGACGGCGGCAACGTCCGCCGCCAGCTCGGGCGGCCACGGCTGTCCGCCCACAGCCAGCGCGATCTGCGCGTCGATGATGGATCCGCCGTGGCGGGCGTCCATCTCGCGCAGCCGCGCGCCGTGGTGCAGGCCGCTGACCGAGACTCGGGAAAAGCCGGCCTCGACCAGCAGCTCGGTCAGCTCGCCGGCGTTGAGCTCGCGGGTGTGGAACGGGTTGACGGGCGTGTCACGGCCCGGGGAGAAGGTGATCCGGTTGGGGGTGGACACCATCAGCGACCCCGACGGGCGCAGCACCCGGGCGCACTCGGCGACGAACTGTGGCTGGTCCCACAGGTGCTCGATGACTTGGAAGTTCACCACAATATCCACCGACGCGTCGGGCAGCGGCAGCTCGGCGAGGTTGGCCTGCATGACCTCCACGCGCGGGTAGCGCGCCCGGACGTGGGCCACCGCGGCCGCGTCGTAGTCCACCGCGACGACCCGGCGCGCGACGGCGGCGATCAGCTCGGCCCCGTACCCCTCGCCGCAGCCGGCCTCGAGCACCTCGAGGCCCGCGCAGCGCGGCGCAAGGCGCTGGTAGACGACCTGATGGCGGCGAAACCAGTAGTTCTCGATGTCCAGATCCGGGATGGTGCGCTCGCCCGTCAGCGTCAACACCGCGTCAGCTCCCGGCGAGGGGTCGCGGGGGGTGTCGGGGGAGGCGTCGGGCAGGTGTGCGCTCATTGCATAGGCAGGCTAACGCGAAGTGTCCGATTCGCGAACCGGGAAGTGGGCACCCCTGCCGGATGGGGCAGACAGGGCGAAAGAACCTGCACTACGACCCGCTATGGTGTGAGAGCAGACCGCACAAAGTTACCCGCCAGTAACACGCTGTGCAGTGAAAAGTGCGTGACCGAGGTCCCGTAGTCGACCGCTGCGGGACCCCTTCGAGGAGGACGAACCAGACTCATGACGAACATCGTGGTCCTGATCAAGCAGGTCCCAGACACCTGGTCGGAGCGCAAGCTCACCGACGGCGATTACACGCTGGACCGCGAGGCCGCCGACGCGGTGCTGGACGAGATCAACGAGCGCGCCGTGGAAGAGGCGCTGCAGATTCGCGAGAAGGAAGCAGCCGACGGCACCGAGGGCTCGGTGACTGTGCTGACCGCCGGCCCCGAGCGCGCCACCGAGGCGATCCGCAAGGCCCTGTCCATGGGCGCCGACAAGGCCGTCCACCTCAAGGACGACGGCATGCACGGCTCCTGCGTGGTCCAGACCGCTTGGGCGCTGGCGCGGGCGCTGGGCACCATCGAGGGCACCGAGCTGGTCATCGCCGGCAACGAATCCACCGACGGCTCCGGCGGCGCCGTTCCGGCCATCATCGCCGAGTACCTGGGCCTGCCGCAGCTGACGCACCTGCGCAAGCTGTCGGTCGAGGGCGGCAAGATCACCGGCGAGCGCGAGACCGACGACGGCGTCTTCAGCCTCGAGGCCACCCTGCCCGCGGTGGTGAGCGTGACCGAGAAGATCAACGAGCCGCGCTTCCCCTCCTTCAAGGGCATCATGGCCGCCAAAAAGAAAGAGGTCACGGTGCTGACCCTGGGCGAGATCGGGGTCGAGGCCGATGAGGTCGGGCTGGCCAACGCCGGGTCCACCGTGCTGACGTCGACGCCCAAGCCGCCCAAGACCGCGGGTGAGAAGGTCACCGACGAGGGCGAGGGCGGCAATCAGATCGCCCAGTACCTGGTCGCGCAGAAGATCGTCTAACGAACCCACGTCTCTAGAACACGAGAAGAGCGAAATAACCCATGGCTGAAGTTTTGGTGCTCGTCGAGCACGCCGAAGGCGCCCTGAAGAAAGTCACCTCCGAGCTGATCACCGCCGCCCGCGCGCTGGGCGCCCCGGCCGCCGTCGTCGTCGGCGCGCCGGGAACCGCCGCGCCGCTGGCCGACGGCCTCAAGGAGGCCGGCGCCGCCAAGATCTACGTCGCCGAGTCCGACGACGTCGAGAAGTACCTGATCACCCCGGTGGTCGACGTGCTGGCCTCGCTGGCCGAGTCGAACTCGCCCGCCGCGATCCTGCTGTCCGCCAACGCCGACGGCAAGGAGATCGCGGGCCGGCTCGCTGCCCGGCTCGGGTCCGGCCTGCTCGTCGACGTGGTGGGAATTGCGGAAGGCAACAAGGGAACCCACTCCATCTTCGGTGGCGCGTTCACCGTCGAGTCGCAGGTCAACGGCGACACCCCGGTGATCACCGTGCGCGGTGGCGCCATCGACGCCGAGCCGCAGGCCGGCGCCGGTGAGCAGGTGACCGTCGAGGTTCCGGCGCCCGCCGAGAACGCCACCAAGATCACCGCCCGCGAGCCGGCGGTCGCCGGTGACCGCCCCGAGCTGACGGAGGCCAGCATCGTGGTCTCCGGTGGCCGCGGCGTCGGCAGCGCAGACAACTTCAACGTCGTCGAGGCGCTGGCCGACTCGCTGGGTGCGGCCGTCGGTGCGTCGCGCGCCGCGGTGGACTCCGGCTACTACCCGGGCCAGTTCCAGGTCGGCCAGACCGGCAAGACGGTGTCCCCGCAGCTCTACATCGCGCTGGGCATCTCCGGGGCGATCCAGCACCGCGCGGGCATGCAGACCTCCAAGACGATCGTCGCGGTCAACAAGGACGAAGAGGCGCCGATCTTCGAGATCGCCGACTACGGCGTGGTGGGCGACCTGTTCAAGGTGGCCCCGCAGCTGACCGACGCGATCAAGGCGCGGAAGGGTTAACTTTTCCAGCACGAACACACGTAAAAGCCCCCGACACCCCGGCGTGTCGGGGGCTTTTACCTTTGTTCACCCGGCGCATTCCGGCGTGATCATTTCGCGATATCTCGTCATCTGACGTGCACCGACACGTCATAGCGGCGATGCCGATTAGCTCACCGATTACGCAACTTTAGGTGGCATGAGCATTGCTTCTGTCCTGATAGCCAGCGACAAGCCGGACGGCGCGACCACCGGCTCGGTCGGGCCGCGCTATTCGCTGCTGCTGTCCACCGACCCGAGTTTGATCGAGGCGGCGCAGCGGCTCCGGTACGACGTGTTCAGCAGCACACCGGGTTTCACGCTGCCTACGGGCGGCACGGAGCACGTCGACGTAGACAGGTTCGACGAGCACTGCGACCACCTGCTGGTCCGCGACGACGACACCGGCGAATTGGTGGGGTGCTACCGGATGCTGCCGCCTTCGGGTGCCATCGCGGCCGGGGGGCTTTACACCGCAACGGAATTCGATGTTCGCGCCTTCGACTCGCTGCGACCCTCCCTGGTGGAGATGGGGCGCGCGGTGGTCCGCGATGGCCACCGCAACGGCGGCGTGGTGCTGCTGATGTGGGCCGGCATCCTGGCCTACCTGGACCGCTACGGCTACGACTACGTGACCGGCTGTGTGTCGGTGCCCATCGGCGACGCATCGGACGGTGACGTGTCGGGTAGCCAGCTGCGCGGCGTCCGCGACTTCATCCTCGACCGGCACGCCGCGCCCCGGCAGTACCGGGTGCGCCCGTACCGGCCGGTCCGCGTCTGCGGGCGGGCCCTCGACGACGTCCCCGCGCCGCCGCGCCCGGCGGTGCCGCCGCTGATGCGCGGCTACCTGCGGCTCGGCGCCCAGGTCTGCGGCGAGCCCGCGCACGACCCCGACTTCGGGGTCGGCGACTTCTGCGTGCTGCTGGACAAACGACGCGCCGATACCCGGTATCTCAAACGGCTGCGGTCCGTCTCGGCGGCCACTGAAACTATGGCCATGGTGGGCGGCGCCTGATGAGCGTCGCCGACCATTCCTGGCTGCCACGCGCGACGTGCGACGGCAGCTGCGTGCGTGTCGGCCCCGCCTCGCCGCGGTGGCGGGTGGTGCTGCGGGTGATGCTGCGCGTCCTGTTGGCGCTGCTGCTGGTGCCGGTGGTGCCGTTGGCGCTGGTGCCCCTGCCGGGCCAGGCGCGGGTGCAGAGGTTCTATTGCCGGGTGGTGCTGCGCTGCTTCGGTGTCCGGATCAGCGTGTCGGGGAGCCCGATCCGGAACCTGCGGGGAGTCCTGGTGGTGAGCCCGCACATGTCATGGCTGGATGTGTTCGCCATCGGGTCGGTGCTGCCCGGCTCGTTCGTGGCCCGCGCCGACCTGTTCGGCGACCTCTCGGTGCGCCTGCTCAAGATCATTCCGATCGAACGCGCCAACCTGCGGCGGCTGCCCGTGGTGGTCGAGACCGTCGCGCACCGGCTGCGCGCGGGTCACACCGTGGTGGCATTTCCGGAGGGCACCACGTGGTGCGGGCTGGCCTGCGGGTCGTTCTATCCGGCGATGTTCCAGGCCGCGATCGACGCCGGTCGGCCCGTGCAGCCGCTCCGGTTGACCTACCACCACGTCGACGGCTGCGTTTCGACCGCTCCGGCCTTCGTCGGTGACGACACCTTGTGGCGGTCGATGTGCCGGTTGCTGGCCGTGCGCCGCACCTGGGCGCACGTGCACGTGGAATCTCTGCAGCTGCCGGGCGACGACCGGCGGGCGCTGGCCCGCCGTTGCCAGTCGGCGGTGGGCGTCGGGGTGCCGCAGCGCCCGGGCCGGCGCCACGTGCTGGTGGCTTCCTAGCTTTGGGGCCCGTGCGGACCTGCAGGTATCGTGGGGCGCGTCATGGTCTACCTCGATCACGCAGCCACCACCCCGATGCACCCCGCCGCCATCGAGGCGATGACGGCCGTGCTCGGCACGGTCGGCAACGCCTCGTCACTGCACACCAGCGGCCGGGCGGCGCGGCGGCGGATCGAGGAATCCCGCGAGCTGATCGCGGCCAAGCTGGGCGCGCGCCCGTCCGAGGTCATCTTCACGGCCGGCGGCACCGAGAGCGACAACCTGGCCGTCAAGGGCATCTACTGGGCCCGGCGCGCGGCCGATCCGCGGCGCCGGCGCATCGTCACCAGTGAGGTCGAACACCACGCCGTGCTGGACTCGGTGAACTGGCTCGTCGAGCACGAGGGCGCCGAGGTGACCTGGCTACCCACCGCCGCTGACGGCTCGGTGTCGGCGGCCGCGCTGCGCGAGGCGCTGCAGGGCCACGACGACGTCGCGCTGGTGTCGGTGATGTGGGCCAACAACGAGGTCGGCACCCTGCTGCCGGTCGCCGAACTGGCGGCTGTGGCGGCGGAGTTCGGGGTTCCGATGCACAGCGATGCCGTGCAGGCGGTGGGACAGCTGCCCGTCGACTTCGCCGCCAGCGGGCTGTCGGCGATGAGCGTCACGGCCCACAAGTTCGGCGGCCCGCCCGCCGTGGGGGCGCTGCTGCTGCGCCGCGACGTCACCTGCGTGCCGCTGTCGCACGGCGGCGGCCAGGAGCGCGACATCCGCTCCGGCACACCCGATGTCGCCGGCGCGGTCGGCATGGCGGCGGCGGCGCGGATCGCGGTGGACGGGCTCGAACCCAACGCTGCGCGCCTGCGCGCACTGCGCGACCGGCTGGTCGAGGGGGTGCTGGCCGGCATCGACGACGTCAGCCTCAACGGCGCCCGCGATCCGTCCCCCGCAAGCGGGAGGTACCCCCAGCGGCTGCCCGGCAACGCGCACTTCACCTTCCGCGGTTGTGAGGGCGACGCGCTGTTGATGCTGTTGGACGCCAACGGGATTGAGTGTTCGACCGGTTCGGCCTGCACGGCCGGTGTCGCGCAGCCGTCGCACGTGCTGACCGCGATGGGCGCCGACCCGGCGAGCGCCCGAGGATCGCTGCGACTCTCGTTGGGGCACACCAGTGTTGACGCCGACGTCGACGCCGTCTTGCGGGTGCTGCCCGGCGCTGTGGACCGCGCTCGACGGGCCGCGCTGGCCGCCGCGGGGGCGCCGTAAGTGAAGGTCCTCGCCGCGATGAGTGGTGGCGTCGACTCGTCCGTCGCCGCCGCTCGCATGGTCGACGCCGGGCACGATGTGGTCGGCGTGCACCTGGCGCTCTCCTCGGCGCCGGGCGCGTTGCGCACCGGCTCGCGCGGCTGCTGCTCGAAGGAGGACGCCTCGGACGCGCGCCGCGTCGCCGACGTCCTCGGAATACCCTTCTACGTCTGGGATTTCGCGGAGAGGTTCAAGGCGGACGTGATCGACGATTTCGTCGAGTCGTACGCCCGCGGGGAAACGCCGAACCCCTGCGTGCGGTGCAACCAGCGGATCAAGTTCTCGGCGCTGTCGGCGAAAGCCCTTGCGCTGGGCTTCGATACCGTCGCCACGGGCCACTATGCCCGGCTGTCCGGCGGGAGGCTGCGCCGCGCCGTCGACCGGGACAAGGATCAGTCGTACGTGCTGGCCGTGTTGACCGCCGAGCAGTTGCGGCACGCGGCGTTTCCGATCGGGGACACGGCGAAGCCCCACATCCGGGCCGAGGCGGCCCGGCGCGGACTGGCCGTCGCCGACAAGCCCGACAGCCACGACATCTGCTTCATCCCGTCCGGGGACACCCGGGCCTTCCTGGGCGAGCGGATCGGGGTGCGCCGCGGCGCCGTCGTCACCGCCGACGGCGCCGTGCTGGCCACCCATGACGGGGTGCACGGTTTCACCATCGGGCAGCGCAAGGGCCTGGGCATCGCCGGGCCGGGACCCGATGGCCGCCCGCGATACGTGACGTCCATCGACGCCGCGACGGGCACGGTTCAGGTAGGCGAGGCCGCCGACCTCGACATCCGCGCGCTGGTCGGGCGGTCCCCGGTCTTCACCGCGGGGGCCCCGCCCCAGGGCCCCGTCGAGTGCGCCGTGCAGGTGCGGGCGCACGGTGAAACGGCCGGAGCCGTCGCCGAGTTGGTGAACGACGAACTCGTCGTGCGGTTGCGGGTCCCGCTGCGCGGTGTGGCGTGCGGCCAGACGCTGGTGCTGTACCGCCCGGACGCCGACGGCGACGAGGTGCTCGGCAGTGCCACGATCGCCGGCACCTCGCGCTGATCTGCTCGGTTCCAAGAATTCGTTGAGGATGCGCCAAGGGCCGCCGCCGAACCTTTTCCTGACAGCCAGGA
Source organism: Mycobacterium sp. 852002-50816_SCH5313054-b (assembly GCF_001667185.1). Classification (GTDB taxonomy): domain Bacteria; phylum Actinomycetota; class Actinomycetes; order Mycobacteriales; family Mycobacteriaceae; genus Mycobacterium. The sequence continues at coordinate 27,081 of NZ_LZIC01000029.1, forward strand.
AAGGAATCGGCAGACATGAGCACACACCAGATCGCGGCACGGGAGGTGCCGGCCGTCCAGACCAACGCGCTTGCCATCGCGGCGTTCGTGCTGAGCCTCATGGGCATGTACGGCAGCCCGATCTTCAGCGGCGTCCTCGCCGCCGTCGCGTTGCGCCAGTCCAGGCACCGCGAGCAGAACGGCTACGCGCTGGCGATCGCCGCGCTGGCGGTCTCGGTTGCCTTCACGGCCTTACACGTCGCGATGTGGATCCACAGCGGCCAGGCGAATTTCGAGCTGTTCAGCACGGCGCACTGGTGAGCTAGCCGGGAACGTTGGCGGCGATGTTCGTCATCACGATGTCGGACACCGATTGCGCAAAGCCGCAGAACGTGACCTCCACCATGGCCACCGACAGCACCCGGTAGTCGCGCCCGCACCCGCCGGGCCCCAGGTGCAGCGAGTTGGCGTTGGCGGTCCAGTCGCCGACCAGCAACTGGCCCGACGAGCCGCCCGCGCAGTTCCCGACGGCGGTCACCAGGGCGCCGAAGGCGCGCCGCGCGGTGTCGGCGTCCGGATAGGCCGCGGCGCCCTCGGAGATCAGCGCGCCGTCGGGCGGGTCCTGGAACGTGGTCTTGTGGAACTCCTCGATGTCGGGCCCGAACGTCGCCGTCTCGGCATAGAGGAACCGGCATTCGGCGGGGGTGGTGTCGGCGAGGGCGTCGATGTCCACCGGCCGGCTGCCATCCATCGAGGGGATGATCGTCAGGTGCTCACCGGCGCCGGTGATCGCGCGCATCCGTGGCTGGTCCAGCAGGATGGTGTCGACGTTGACGCCGTGCACGCCCTTGGCGGCGGGCCCGAATCCCGGCAGGGCGGCGCCGCCCACCACCCGGGTGCACGCCGTCAGCAGCACCGCGCCGCACACGCATAACAGCAGCCGCCACGCCCACGCCGATCTCGCTCCGTGCCACACCCTTCACACCCTTCTCGGCTTGAACCTACCCGCCCCGAACACCCCTCGCGACCGGCGTGCGATGCGCCGTCGAATACGGTTGGCCGGTGAGTGTTTTCGCGACGGCCAGCGGCATCGGTTCCTGGCCCGGGGCGGCGGCCCGCCCGGCCGCCGAGGTTGTCGTCGGAGAGTTGGCGGGCGCGCTGGCCCACATCGTCGAGCTGCCCGCCAGGGGAGTGGGCGCCGACCTGCTGGGGCGGGCCGGCGCGCTGCTGATCGACGTGGCCATCGACACGGTGCCGCGCGGCTACCGCATCGTCGCCCGGCCCGGCGCGGTGACGCGCCGCGCGGTCAGCCTTCTCGACGAGGACATGGACGCGCTGGAGGAGGCCTGGGAGGCGGCGGGGCTGCGCGGCGCCGGGCGCGTCGTCAAGGTGCAGGCCCCCGGCCCCATCACGCTGGCCGCCGGCCTCGAGCTGGCCAACGGCCATCGGGCCATCACTGATTCGGGTGCCGTGCGCGACCTGACCGCGTCGTTGGCCGAGGGCGTCGCGGCACACCGGGCGGCGCTGGCCCGGCGACTCGACACGACGGTGGTGGTGCAGTTCGACGAGCCGTCGCTGCCGGCGGCCCTGGACGGACAGCTGGCCGGGGTGACGGCGCTGAGCCCGGTCGCCTCGCTCGACGAGGTGGTTGCCGAGGCGCTGTTGGCTACCTGCGTCGCGGGCGTGGGCGCCGAGGTGCTGCTGCACAGTTGCGCCCCCGGACTGCCGTGGGATCTGTTGCAGCGCAGTGGCGTTGGCGCGGTTTCGGTCGACGTGGGCACGCTGAGCGCGCCGGATCTGGACGGGATCGCCGCGTTCGTCGAATCGGGCCGCGCCGTCATGCTCGGCGTCGTCGAAAGCAGCGCCCCGCAGCGCAGGCCCGCTGCCGAAGAGGTGGCCGCGGCGGTGGTCGCGGTGACCGATCGACTTCCGTTCGAGCGTTCGGCGCTGCGCGATCGCATCGGCGTCGCGCCGGCGTGTGGGCTGGCGGGGGCGACGCCCCAGTGGGCCCGGGCCGCGATCGGGCTCGCCCGCAAGGCCGCCGAGGCGTTCGCGGAGGACCCGGACGCCATCTAGTAGTGCAACCAAAAGGTTGCGCTTTACCGCCTCCGGGTGCTGTACTAATAGGCAACCAGGAGGTTGCATATGAGCACTGATCGCATTCAGAAACAAGTCGTATTGCACGCGCCGCTGGACCGGGTGTGGCGGGCCGTCACCGAGGCCGAGGAGTTCGGGCGCTGGTTCGGCGTGCGCTTCGACGGGCCCTTCGTCGCCGGCGAGCCCGTCACCGCGACGATCACCCCGACCGTCGTCGACGAGGAGGTCGCCAGGCGCCAGGAGCCGCACGCCGGGGTGACCAGCACGTGGCAGATCGTCGCCATCGAGCCGCGGCGGCGGTTCGCCTACCGCTGGCACCCGTGCGCGGGCGAGCCGGACCTCGACCAGGAGCCGACCACGCTGGTCGAGTTCGTCCTGGCCGAGACGCCCGACGGCGTGCTGCTCACCATCACCGAATCGGGATTCGACGCCATCCCGGAGGCGCGCCGCTCGTCGGCGTTCGAGTCGAATTCCGAGGGCTGGGCCATGCAGACCGATCTGGTGCGCCGCTATCTGGAGGACGCCCGGGTATGAGCGCGGTCGCGGCGCCGATCTTCGACGCGCTCGGGGATCCCAACCGGTTGCGCATCGTCGTGCGGCTCTGCGAGGACGGGCCCAGCTCGACATCGCAAGTCACCCGGGCCATTCCGGTCACGCGGCAGGCGGCCAGCAAGCACCTGGCGCTGCTGGAGAATGCCGGGCTGGTCTCCAGCAGCCGCCGGGGGCGCGAGCGCGTCTGGACTGTGCGGACCGAGCCGCTGGCCCAGGCGAGCGACTACCTCACGCAGTTGTCTCGCCGCTGGGACGCCGCGGTCGACCGGCTGCGCGCGTACGTGGAGGAGTGAGCCGGGCCGGCGTCGGCCCCCTTCGATAGCCTGCGAAGGTGACTTCAGCCGAAGCTGACCCGGTGGCGCCCGAGATTCGCCGGGAATGGCGCGAACTCGCCGACGAGGTGCGCGAACACCAGTTCCGCTACTACGTGCGCGACGCGCCGATCGTCTCCGACGCGGAGTTCGACCAGCTGCTGCGGCGGCTCGAAGCGCTCGAGGAGCAGCACCCCGAGCTGCGCACGCCCGATTCGCCCACCCAGCTCGTGGGCGGCGCCGGCTTCGCCACCGATTTCGCCGAGGCCGAACACCTGGAGCGGATGCTGTCGCTCGACAACGTGTTCAGCGCCGACGAATTCGAGCTGTGGGCGGGCCGCGTGCGCGGCGAGGTCGGCCCGGACGTTGGGGACGTGCCCTACCTGTGCGAGCTCAAGATCGACGGCGTCGCGCTGTCGCTGGTGTATCGCGACGGCCGGCTGGTGCGGGCGGCGACCCGCGGCGACGGCCGCACCGGCGAGGACGTCACGCTGAACGCCCGCACCATCGACGACGTTCCCGAGCGGCTGACGGCGGCCAAGGGCTACCCCGTACCGGACGTTCTCGAGGTGCGCGGGGAGGTGTTCTTCCGCCTCGCCGACTTCGAGGCGCTCAACGCCGCGCTGGTCGAGGACGGCAAGGCGCCGTTTGCCAACCCGCGCAACAGCGCCGCCGGATCGCTGCGCCAGAAGGACCCTGCGGTCACCGCGCGGCGCAAGCTGCGGATGATCTGCCACGGGGTGGGGCGCACCGAAGGTTTCCGGCCCGCCACGCTGCACGACGCCTACCTGGCGCTGGGCGCGTGGGGCCTGCCCGTCTCCGAGCACACCACCCGGGTGGAAAACGTGGGCGGCGCACTCGAGCGCATCACCTACTGGGGCGAGCATCGCCACGACGTCGACCACGAAATCGACGGCGTGGTGGTCAAAGTCGACGACGTGGCGCTGCAGCGCAGGCTCGGGTCCACCTCGCGGGCGCCGCGCTGGGCGATCGCGTACAAGTACCCGCCCCAGGAGGTGCAGACCGAGCTCCTCGACATCCGCGTCAACGTCGGCCGGACCGGGCGCGTCACGCCGTTTGCGTTCATGACGCCGGTCAAGGTCGCCGGGTCGACGGTGGGGCTGGCCACCCTGCACAACGCCGCGGAGGTCAAGCGCAAGGGCGTGTTGATCGGCGACACCGTGGTGATCCGCAAGGCCGGCGATGTGATTCCCGAGGTGCTGGGCCCGATCGTCGACCTGCGCGACGGCTCCGAACGCGAATTCGTCATGCCCACAACGTGTCCCGAATGCGGCACCCCGCTCGCCCCCGCGAAGGAGGGCGACGCCGACATCCGCTGCCCCAACGCCCGCTCGTGCCCGGCGCAGTTGCGGGAGCGGGTGTTTCACGTCGCCGGCCGCGGCGCGCTGGACATCGAGGGGCTGGGTTACGAGGCCGGCATCGCGCTGCTGGCGGCCGGGGTGATTGCCGACGAGGGGGACCTGTTCACCCTCACCGAGGACGACCTGCTGCGCACCGAGCTGTTCCGGACGAAGGCCGGCGGGCTGTCGGCCAACGGCGCGCGGCTGCTGGCCAATCTCGGTGCGGCCAAGGCGAAGCCGCTGTGGCGGGTGCTGGTGGCGTTGTCGATCCGGCACGTCGGGCCGACGGCCGCCCGCGCGCTGGCCACCGAGTTCGGGAGCCTCGAGGCGATCGAGGCGGCCTCCACCGAGCAGCTGGCCGCGGTCGAGGGCGTCGGCCCGACGATCGCCGCCGCGGTCACCGAGTGGTTCACCGTCGACTGGCACCGCGCGATCGTCGACAAGTGGCGGGCGGCCGGGGTGCGGATGGCCGACGAACGCGACGCCAGCGTGCCGCGCACGCTGGCGGGCCTGACTATCGTGGTCACCGGTTCGCTGGCGGGCTTTTCCCGCGACGACGCCAAGGAGGCGATCGTGTCGCGCGGCGGCAAGGCCGCGGGGTCGGTGTCGAAGAAGACCGACTACGTCGTGGCCGGCGACGCGCCCGGATCCAAGTTCGACAAGGCGGTGGAGCTCGGCGTGCCGATCCTCGACGAGGACGGCTTCCGAAAGTTGTTGTCCGACGGGCCCACCGAGCAGCCGCCCGCCGAGTGAGGGGTCAGCGCAGCATCGTCGCGACGATGCCGGCGAGGTAGCCCAACCGGGCCACCTCCGACGGCCGGAATTCCGGGCCGGGCCGGCCCAGCACCACCGCCGTGTGCGGGTCGCCCAACGGCGCCGCGACCATCGTCATGTTCATGTCACGCCACGCCTGCGGCACCCACTCGGCGCTTCCGTCGAGCGCCGACGCGCGCTCGATCGGCAGCCAGGGGGCCGAATCCGCCTTGGTTTCGGGAGCGCCCGGGCTGGCGGCGAGGCGCTCGAGCTCACCGCCCGAACTGCGCAACACGGTGCACCAGCTGACCCGCAGCACCTTCGGCGCCTCGTCCGCGAGCACCTGGAGCCGCGCGGCGTTGTCGCCGGCGGCGGCGACATGGTCGAGGAGCTCCAGCTCGCGGTGGGCTTCCAGCAGCCCGGTGTGCGGCCGGACGCTGTCCACGCGGACGTTGGGTAGCGACTCGGCCGCGGTGATCAGCCGGTCCGGCATCGCCCCCGGTGGCAGCTCGATGACCAGGTCGTCGATCGCATACCCCGAGCTGCGCTCCACCACGTCGAGCGACAAGATGTCGGCGCCCGCCGAGCCGAGCGCCACTGCCAGCGAACCCAGGCTGCCCGGGCGGTCGGCCAACTCGATGCGCAGGAGGTACGACGGCACGGCCAACACTGTCGCACAGCTATGTATCCACAACATTTCGGCGAGCCCTGAGTGCCCGGCGGCCGCAGCCACCCGGTTAGGCTTTCCTGTCGTGTCTCAGATCTCCCGCGACGACGTGGCGCACCTGGCCCGGCTCGCCCGGCTGGCGCTGACCGACGGCGAGCTGGACAGCTTCGCCGGCCAACTCGACGCCATCCTGACCCACGTCAGCCAGATTCAGGCCGTCGACGTCACGGGCGTCGAACCGACCGACAACCCCCTCAAGGACGTCAACGTCACCCGTCCCGACGAAATGACGCCGTGCCTGACGCAGGCCGAGGCGCTGGCCGAAGCGCCCGAAGCCGTCGACGGCCGCTTCGCCGTGCCGCAGATCCTGGGGGATGCCGAGTGACCGAGATCTTCCGCTCCGACGCCGCGACGCTGGCCGCTCGCGTCGCCGCAAAGGAGCTGTCTGCCACGGAAATCACCCGGGCCTGCCTGGACCGGATCGAGGCGACCGACGATCGCTACCACGCGTTTCTGCACGTGGCGCCCGACGAGGCGCTGGCGGCCGCGGCGGGCGTCGACAAGGCGGTGGCCGCCGGCGAGCGGCTGCCGTCGGCGCTGGCCGGGGTCCCGCTGGCGCTCAAGGACGTGTTCACCACCGTCGACATGCCCACCACCTGCGGCTCCAAGATCCTGGAGGGGTGGCGTTCCCCCTACGACGCGACCGTCACCGCGCGGTTGCGCGCCGCGGGCATCCCGATCCTGGGCAAGACGAACATGGACGAGTTCGCGATGGGCAGCTCGACGGAGAACTCCGCCTACGGCCCCACCCGCAACCCGTGGAACCTCGACCGGGTGCCCGGCGGCTCGGGCGGCGGCAGCGCGGCGGCGCTGGCCGCGTTCCAGGCGCCGCTGGCCATCGGCACCGACACCGGCGGCTCCATTCGCCAGCCGGCCGCGCTGACCGCGACCGTCGGCGTCAAGCCCACCTACGGCACGGTGTCCCGCTACGGGCTGGTCGCGTGCGCGTCGTCGCTGGACCAGGGCGGGCCGTGCGCGCGCACCGTGCTCGACACCGCGCTGCTGCACCAGGTGATCGCCGGGCACGACGGCCGCGACTCGACCTCCGTCGACACCGAGGTGCCCGACGTCGTGGCCGCGGCCAGGGCCGGCGCGGACGGTGATCTGCGGGGCGTGCGCGTCGGGGTGGTCCGGCAGTTGCGCGGCGAGGGTTACCAGCCGGGGGTGCTCGCGTCGTTCGAGGCCGCCGTCGAGCAGTTGACCGCGTTGGGCGCCGAGGTCAGCGAAGTCGACTGCCCCCATTTCGACCACGCGCTGGCCGCCTACTACCTGATCCTGCCGTCCGAGGTGTCGAGCAACCTGGCCCGCTTCGACGCGATGCGCTACGGGCTGCGGGTCGGTGACGACGGCACGCACAGCGCCGAGGAGGTCATGGCGCTGACCCGCGCCGCCGGCTTCGGGCCGGAGGTCAAGCGGCGCATCATGATCGGCACCTACGCGCTGTCGGCCGGCTACTACGACGCCTATTACAACCAGGCGCAGAAGGTCCGCACGCTGATCGCCCGCGACCTCGACCGGGCCTACGAATCCGTCGACGTGCTGGTGTCGCCCGCGACGCCGACCACCGCGTTCCCGCTCGGCGAGAAGGTCGACGACCCGCTGGCCATGTACCTGTTCGACCTGTGCACGCTGCCGCTGAACCTGGCCGGCCACTGCGGCATGTCGGTGCCCGCCGGGTTGTCCCCGGACGACGGCCTGCCGGTCGGGCTGCAGATCATGGCCCCCGCGCTGGCCGACGACCGCCTGTACCGGGTGGGAGCCGCGTACGAGGCGGCCCGCGGTCCGCTGCCCGCGCCCCCGACGGCTTAGTCGCGCGTTAGTCGCGCGTTAGTCGCGCCCTAAACGAGCCGTGGCCGGGCCGACCAGGCAAGATAAAAAGATGCGGATCGGAATTCTCACCGGGGGCGGCGACTGCCCCGGGCTCAACGCCGTCATCCGGGCGGTGGTGCGCACCTGCGACTCGCGGTACGGCTCGTCGGTGGTCGGGTTCCAGGACGGCTGGCGCGGGCTGCTGGAGAACCGGCGCATTCAGCTGCAGAACGACGACCGCAACGACCGGCTGCTGGCCAAGGGCGGAACGATGCTGGGCACCGCGCGCGTGCACCCCGACAAGCTGCGTGCCGGGCTGAACCAGATCAAACAGACCCTGGACGACAACGGCATCGACGTGCTGATCCCGATCGGTGGCGAGGGCACGCTGACGGCCGCGCATTGGCTCTCGGAGGAAAACGTTCCCGTCGTCGGCGTGCCCAAGACCATCGACAACGACATCGACTGCACCGACGTGACTTTCGGCCACGACACCGCGCTGACCGTCGCCACCGACGCCATCGATCGGTTGCACAGCACGGCCGAATCCCACCAGCGGGTGATGCTGGTGGAGGTGATGGGTAGGCACGCCGGATGGATCGCGTTGAACGCCGGGCTGGCGTCCGGCGCGCACATGACACTGATCCCCGAGCAGTCCTTCGACGTCGAGGAGGTGTGCCGGCTCGTCAAACGTCGCTTCCAGCGCGGCGATTCGCACTTCATCTGCGTCGTCGCCGAGGGCGCCAAGCCGGTGGCCGGCTCAATCCAGTTGCGCGAAGGCGGAATTGACGAGTTCGGCCATGAGCGCTTCACCGGTGTCGCCGCGCAGCTGGCCGCCGAGGTCGAGATGCGGATCAACAAGGAGGTGCGGGTGACGGTGCTGGGCCACGTCCAGCGCGGCGGCACCCCGACGGCCTACGACCGGGTGCTGGCGACCCGGTTCGGCGTCAACGCGGCCGACGCCGCCCATGCCGGCGAGTACGGCCAGATGGTCTCGCTGCGCGGCCAGGACATCGGCCGGGTGTCGCTGGCGGACGCCACGCGCCAGCTCAAGCTGGTGCCCGAAAGCCGCTACGACGACGCGGCGGCTTTCTTCGGCTAACGGGTGCGCGCTGTGCGAACAATCGGTGGCCCGGAATTGACGACCGCCTGAATTTGCCGGCGAATTGCGCAGCTCACGGCAAAACGGCGCGATATTGGTGGTTTTCTGCCAGTTTAAAGCGGTTATACCGGGACGTATGAGCAACCGCGGTTCACTTCGCGGAATCGTTCAGCCGCCCGCATCGGCAGGGCCCCCGCGCCCGCCGGGCCGTCAGCGGCCGCCGCCGGGCTGGCCCGCCAGCGCCGACCCTCAGCTCAGGGCGGGGTCGGCAAGACCGCGGTGGTCGAGGCGTTGGGCTCGACGTTCGCCGCCGTGCGCGAC
>NZ_LZIC01000030.1 GCF_001667185.1 Mycobacterium sp. 852002-50816_SCH5313054-b
ATCCCGCTCAACCGCGCGGTGGTCGTGCTCGTCATCGACATGTCGAACTCCATGGCGCCACCGACGTCGAGCCCAACCGGCTAAAAGCGGCCGAGCAGGCGGCCAGCCAGTTCGCCAGTCAGCTCACACCCGGCATCAATCTCGGGCTGGTCGGGTTTGCCGGGACGCCCTACCTGCTGGTGCCCCCGACCCCGCAGCACCAGGCGACCCTCGACGGGCTCAAGAAGCTCGAGTTCGGCGACGGGACGGCCACCGGCGAGGCGATCTTCACCGCGCTGCACGCGGTCGGGGCCGCGGCCATCACGGGCGGGGACACCCCGCCGCCGGCCCGCATCGTGCTGCTGTCCGACGGCGGCGAGAACAAGCCGACCGATCCCAGCGACCCGCACGACGGCGCCTACACCGCCGCGCGGCTGGCCAAGGACCAGGGCGTGCCCATCTCGACGATCTCGTTCGGCACCAAAGGCGGCGAGATCGAGATGAACGGGCAGCGGGTCGCCGTTCCCGTCTCGACCGACCAGATGAAAAAGATCGCCCAGTTGTCCGGCGGGCAGTCCTACTCCGCCACCAACATCGCCGAACTCAACAAGAGCTACAACGCCATCGAGAACGACATCGGCTTTCGCACGGTGCCCGGCCCCGGCGGCGCGGGGTGGCTGCGCCTGGGCGTCGTCGCCGCCCTGATCGCCACGGCGCTGGCCCTGTTGATCAACCGGCGATTGCCGATCTGATCACCTCGCTGATCGCCTGCCTGATCGCCTGCCTGATCGCCTAGGAGGGCAACCGGCTGTTCAGGGCGAGACCGGCCAGGATGGCGCCGGCCAAAACCACCGCCCCGAGCAGCAACCAGGCGAGGCTGGCGTCGCCCTTCACCGTCTCGTAGCCGATCTGGCGCTGCAGCGTCGAATAGACCTGCTCGAGCGATTCCAGGCTGTCGGCGTGGAACGCCTGCCCGTCGGTGATCTTGGTGATCTCCTGCAGCGTCTGGTCGTCGACGGGGACCGGGATGGTGGCGCCCTCGTAGTCGACGGTGCCGTAGGGCGTGCCGAAGGAGATCGTCGAGATCTGCACCTCCTCGGCCTTGGCCGCGCGCGCCGCGGTGAACGCGCCCTGCGGGGCATTGGGGTCCAGCGGCACGTTCTCGGCGCCGTCGGACTCCAGCACGATGCGCGCCGGGGGCGGCCCGTCGCCGCCACCCATCACCGAGCCGACGGTCGCGATCGCCTGCAGCGCCGTGAAGATGCCCTCCCCGGTCGCGGTTTTCGGCGCCGGCTTGAGGCCGTCGATCGCCGCCTTGACGGCCTGACGGTTCGTCGTCGGGGACACCAGCAGCGACGCGTTGGCCGCGAACTCCACCAGCCCCAGGTTGATGGCCGGCGTCAGCTCGTCGGCGAATTTCTTGCCGGCTTCCTGCGCGGCGGCCAGCCGGTTCGGGGGGACGTCGGTGGACGCCATCGACTCCGAGACGTCGATGACCAGCACCACCACCGCGCGGTTGAGCGGGATCCGGATGTCGGACGTCGGCCCGGCCATCGCGGTGGTCAGCAGCGCCAGCGCCGCGGCCAGCAGGATCGTCGGCACGTGCCGCCACCGGCCCGAGCGCAGCGGCGCGACCCGCTCCAGCACCTCCATGTTGGCGAACCGCAGCACCCGGCGGCGGCGGGCGAACTGCACCGCGACGTAGGTCCCGATCACCAGCAGGACCACCAGCAGCACCAGGAAGAACCAGGCGTTCTGGAAGCCCGTCAGCGACACCGGACCCAGCAGCGGCAGCTTCATGTCCAGCCACACTATGCGGCGAACGCCGACCCTGCACGGGGCCCGGGCGGGTCAGCCCGCGACCAGATCCCGGCGCTGGGTGAACTTGATGTCCAGGCTGCGCAGGTGGGTCTGCAGGCCGGCGTCCTGGATGGGGATCAGGTGGGCCGGGGTGTCCGTCTCGTTGTAGTGGGCGTGCCACATGCCGGGCGGGGTGGTGAACGCGCCGCCGGCCTGCCACTCGACGCGGGTCGGGTCGACGATGTCGCCGCGCTCGTCGAGGCGGCTGCCCAGCAGGGTGTAGCAGCCGCTGGGCGGCGCGTCGAGGATCAGGTCCAGCGCGACCGACTGGTGCCGGTGTGGGCGCTGCTCCTGTTGCGGCGGCAGCACCCCGAACATGGCCCACAGCACGTGGGTGATGGTCATCGTCTGCTCCTGGTCGGCATTGGCCAGCAGCACGCTGACCCGGCTCTTTTCGTTGGCGCCGGGGCGGGCGGCGATCTCCTCCAGCTTGGCGACCGCGTCGGCGCGGCAGAACTTGGTCGCGCGGAACCGCGGCTGGGTGGCCTGCGCGCCGAGGTAGCGCAGCAGCGGTTCGTCGTGAACCCAGTACATGGCCGTCTCGTCGTCGGCGTAGAACACCGAACGTGTGCCCGCGGGCAGGGTCAGGAAGTCGCCCTTCTCCCACTTGACCAGATGGCCGTTGATGGCCGCGAAGCCGCGCCCGTACAGGACGTAATACAGCTGCGAGGTGGCGTTGGGGCTGGCGTCGACCTGCTCGCCGGGGCGGATGCGGATGAAGTTGGCCGACAGCGCGGGGCTGGTCGCCGGCCCGGTCTCGATGCCCAGCTCCTTGGACAGGTCCAGCGGGAACACGCCGGTCGGCCGATCGACGTAGATCTCCGGACCGAAGCGGGTAATCGGAACCTGCGGCGCGTGTCCCGATCCGATCGGATTGGCGGCCTTCGAGTACTCGAAGTAGCAGGCATCGTCGGCCCAGTCTTCGAACCGGCCCTCGAAGCCGTATTCGGCGACGTTGGTCATCGGCGCGGGGATCGTCGGGTCCAGGTTGGGGACGACGGATTGATTCGTTTCCACGAGGGACATGAGGAGTACCCTTCGGCTGAGGTGCATCTTGTATATTCAATGTATCTATCTTGTATCTTAGTCGTCAAGCTCGGCGGGCCCGGTCTTCGCTGGGTGTACCTTCAGGGACGCATCTGAGATACGACTTAGCCGCAAGTTAGCCGCAAGTTAGCCGCGAGGAAGGGGCGGGGCGACGGAACCACGGGCGGGCTCGGCCAAGGACCGGGCGCTGGAGTACGTCAAGGGGCGGGTGCTCACCGGCCAGTTTCCCGGCGGGGAGCTGATCAGCGAGGGCGACGTCGCCACGGCGCTGGGCATGTCGCGGACGCCGGTCCGCGAGGCGTTCCTGCGGCTCGAGGCCGAAGGGCTGCTGCGGTTGTATCCGCAGCGCGGCGCGCTCGTCGTCCCGGTTTCGCCCGACGAGGCGCGCGCGGTCATCGAATCCCGGCTGCTGCTGGAGCATTTCGCGACGACCAAGGTGGCCGGCCGCGGCCCCGCCGCCCGCGCGGCGACCTACGAGCGGCTGGCGGGCGAGCTGAAGCGGCAGCGCGATGCGGCCGCCGCGGACGATTGGCGGGAGTTCCTGGACGCCGACCGCGCCTTCCACAACGTAACCGTGGAGGAGGCCGGGAACGCCATTTTGTCGGGCTTCTACTCCTCGCTGCGGGACCGTCAGATGCGGATGATCGGCGAATCGGCGCTGGGCGATCCCCATCGGATGGCGACGATCATGGACGAGCACCGCGGCATCGCCGAGGCGCTGCGCGACGGCGATCTGCCGCGCGCGCAGGAGGCGGTGCGCACGCACCTCGCCAGCACCGGGCGGGCCATCGGCATCGCGCCTTGACGCGGCCGGGCGCCGGTGGGACAACTGGCGGTGTGACCCGCATCGTCGACTCGGACCAGCACCTCTACGAGAGCCGTTCGCTGTGGGCCGAGCACATCGACCCGGCCGCCCGCGACGACGCGCTGAGCCTCGTCGACGATCAACTCGGCTACACCTGGCTGAGCTGGCGCGGCGCCCGCCTCGCCCTGGCCGACGTCCACCTGCCCGGTGACACCGCATCCTGCGGGGAGCACCGCAAGCGTCAACGGGCCGGCGAGCCCGCCTCCTACCGGTACGACGAAGCGCTGCCGGCCGCCTACTGGGAGCCGGCCTCGCGCCTGCAATGGCTGCGCGGGGCGGGGCTGCACGAGGCGGTCCTGTTTCCCAACTTCGGCCTGCTCTGGGAGCGCCGCCTGTCGCCGTCGCTTCCGGCGATGACGGCCAACATGACGGCGTGGAACCGATGGTGCGCGGTCGTGCGGGCCGAGGGCGGCGGCCGGCTGCACCCGGTCGCACACCTGACGTTGCGCGACCCGGAGTGGCTCGAGGCCGAGCTCGACGCGCTGGCGGGCGCCGGGGTCACGCTGGCCATGATCGGCGCCGGGCCGGTGGACGGCCGGGAGCTGTCGCACCCCGACCACGACCGGATCTGGGCCGCGTTCGTCGACCACGCCGTCACGCCGGTGTTCCACGTCGCCGATCAGGTGCGGGTCTTCGACGATTGCTGGTATCAGGACGATCCGGGCGACGATCTGGTGCCCGCCACCGAGGCGGTGTTCCTGTGGGTGCCGCCTGCGCTGGCGCTGACCGACCTGATCCTGCACGGCGTCTTCGACCGGCATCCGCGGCTGCGCTTCGGCGTGGTCGAGCTCAGCTCCGCCTGGGTGCCGCAGTTCCTGCTGATGCTGGACGGCGCGGCCGCCTTCACCACCCAGCTCAACGGCAAGCCGGTCACCCCGCTGGCCCGTCGGCCGAGCGAGTACTTCGTCGACCACGTCCGGGTGTCCTCCTTCTCCTACGAGAACCCCAGGCAGCTGGCCGAGATGAGCGGCGACGTGTTCATGTTCTGCAGCGACTACCCCCACTCCGAGGGGACCGCGACCCCGCTCGACGACTATCGGCGGATGGGCTGCGCGGAGCCCGACATGCCCGGGCTCTTCCACACCAACGTCGACTCGCTGCTCAACCCGGCGTTCTAACGGGGCGCTTTCGCGCCGTCAATCGCCGATCCACCGCACCATGTCGAGGACACCGTTGAGGAACCGGCGCCCTTTTGAGTCGAGGGCGGGGTCGCGTGCGTGCGACCGGCCGGCAGGTGGCACGCCGGGTCCCGAGTGGAATTGCGCCGCAACGGCTTCAAGAAACGCGTCGACCTCGTCTTCGTTATAGCCGCGCTTGCCGACCGGCGGCTTGGAGAAGGTCACGGTGCGAACCTGGTCCGCGGTGAGGGCACGGCCGGCCGGATCCCGCAACGCGGCCTCGACGCGGTCAAGAAACGCGTCGACCTCGTCTTCGTTGTAGCCGCGCCTGCCGATGGACGGCTTGGAGAAGGCCACATTGTGGACGTGCTCCGCGGTAAGTCCGCCGTGCTCCATCAGTACATGGTCGCACCGCGGAAGCCTGGGCGACAGACGTTGTTTGGGGGCACAAGGGGTTATAAGCCCGGCGGTTCGGGGAACCCGCAATCAGATGGCGCCCGCCCCGGGCGCCGCGAAGACAGGAGCTGCAATGATCGGATCAATCATCCTTGCCATCATCGTGGGCGCGATCATCGGCGTGGTTGCGCGCCTTGTGATGCCGGGCAAACAAAGCATCGGCATGATCATGACGGTGGTGCTCGGCGCCGTTGGTGGCCTGATCGGGTCGGCCGTGGCCGGCCAGTTCGGATACCACAACGCCAACGGCGGAATCGCCTGGATTCCGTTCTTCGTCGGGGTCGCCGCCGCCGTCGTCCTGATCGCCATCTACGAGGCCGTGACGGGCCGCCGCAGCCACACGGGGATGCCCCGGTAGGTCGCGTCGCCCCGTTTCCGACGAGTCAGTTGTGCAGGCCGGCGATCATCGACGACTAACCGATCAGCACCGCGTACCGCGGCTTGATCACCTCGTCGATGATCGCCAGCCGCTCGTCGAACGGGATGAAGGCCGACTTCATCGCGTTGATGGTGAACCGCTCGAGATCGCTCCACCCGTAGCCGAAAGCCTCGACCAGTCGGTGCATTTCGAGGCTCATCGTGGTGTCGCTCATCAGGCGGTTGTCGGTGTTGACGGTCACCCGGAAGCGGGCGCGGGCCAGCAGGTCGAACGGATGCTCGGCGATGCTCTTGACAGCTCCGGTCTGCACGTTCGAGCTGGGGCACAGCTCCAGCGGAATTCGCTTGTCCCGCAGGATCGACGCCTGCTGGCCCAACCGGACGCCCCCGCCCTCGAGGACCTCGATGTCGTCGACGATGCGCACCCCGTGGCCCAGCCGGTCGGCGCCGCAGAACGCGATCGCCTCGTGGATGGACGGCAGCCCGAACGCCTCACCGGCATGAATGGTGAAGCGCGCGTTGTGGTCTCGCATGTATTCGAAGGCATCCAGGTGCCGCGTCGGCGGGTTGCCGGCCTCCGCGCCGGCGATGTCGAATCCGACCACTCCCTTGTCCCGGAACCGGATTGCCAGTTCGGCGATTTCGCGGGACACCGCCGCGTGCCGCATGGCGGTGACCAGCAGCCGCACCTTGATCGGGCGTCCCGCGGCGGCGCAAGCCTTCTCGCCGGCGGCGAAACCGTCCAGCACGGCCTCGACGATCGCGTCGAAGGACAGCCCGCGGTCGATGTGCAGCTCCGGGGCGAAGCGCACCTCGGCATAGACCACGGCATCGGCGGCCAGGTCTTCGACGCACTCGTAGGCCACGCGGTACAGGGCGTCGGGCGTCTGCATCACCGCCACGGTGTGCGAGAACGGCTCCAGGTAGCGCTCCAGCGAGCCGCTGTGCGAGCGGGTGCGGAACCACTTCGCCAGCTCGTCGACGTCGGTGGCGGGTAGGGCGTCGTAGCCGATCTGGCCGGCGACGTCGATCACGGTCGACGGTCGCAGCCCGCCGTCGAGGTGGTCGTGCAGCAGGGCCTTGGGCGCTTTCTTGATCTGCTCGAGATCCAGATTCACGTGGCGATCCGATCGATGATCAGCGGCCGGCAAGCCGGTGGGGTGTCGCCGACGCTGAAGCCGCCGTCCAGCTCGGTCAGCGCGGCGCCGAAGCGCTCGGGGGTGTCGGTGTAGAGGGTAAACAGCGGCTCGCCGGCCGCGACGGGCTCCCCGGGGCGGCGGTGAATCCGGATGCCGGCGCCCGGCTGCACCGCCTCGCCCGGGCGGGACCGCCCCGCGCCCAGCCGCCATGCCGCCTGCCCCACTGCCATCGCGTCGATATCGCCCATTGTGCCGCCCCGGGCGGCGGTCACGGTCTCCGAACACGAACCGATCGGCAACGGCACCGACAGGTCACCGCCCTGGGCCGCGACGAGCCGGCGAAACCGGTCCATCGCCGTGCCGTCGCGCAGCGCCTCGGCGGGATCGCGGTCGTCGATCCCCGCGAGCTCCAGCATCTCGGCGGCCAGCCGCAACGTCAGCTCCACCACGTCGGGCGGCCCGCCGCCGGCCAGCACCTCCAGCGACTCGGCGACCTCGAGCGCGTTGCCCACGGTGGCCCCCAGCGGGCGGTTCATGTCGGTCAGCAGCGCCCGGGTGGGCACGCCGTGCGCCGCGCCGAGCCGCACCATGGTGTGCGCCAGCTCGCGGCTGGCCGCCTCCGAGGTCATCAGCGCCCCGGAACCGACCTTCACGTCGAGCACCAGCGCGCCCGCCCCCTCGGCCAGCTTCTTGCTCATCACCGAGCTCGCGATCAGCGGCAGCGACTCGACGGTGGCGGTGACGTCGCGCAGCGCGTACAGCTTGGCGTCCGCCGGCGCCAGCTCGCCGGCGGCGAAGATGGCCGCACCGACGTCACGGAGCTGGTCGCGCACCCGCCGGCCGGACAGCGCGGCGGAAAACCCGGCGATGGCGTCCAGCTTGTCCAGGGTGCCGCCGGTGTGCCCGAGCCCGCGGCCCGAGGCCTGGGGCACGGCCGCGCCGCAGGCGGCGACGAGGGGGACCAGCGGCAAAGTGATCTTGTCCCCGACGCCGCCGGTGGAATGCTTGTCCACGGTCGGCAGGGGCAGGTCGCGGAAGTCCAGGCGGTCGCCGGACGCCAGCATCGCCGCCGTCCACCGCGCCAGCTCGTCGCGGTCCATGCCGCGCCAGAAGATCGCCATCAGCAGCGCCGACATCTGTTCGTCGGCGACCCGGCCGTGGGTGTACGCGTCGACGACCCAGTCGATGGCCGCGTCGGACAACCGGCCGCCGTCGCGCTTGGTCCGGATCACCGTCGGCGCGTCAAATTCGAAGCCGGTCAACGGGGTTCCCTCGGCAGGTCGGCGGTGAAGGCGTCGGGCAGCAGCTCGCCGAGGCGGCGGGGCCGCACCGGATGATCGATCAGCAGCTCGGGGCCGCCGTGCTCCAGCAGCACCTGACGGCACCGCCCGCACGGCATCAGCGGGGCACCCTGGGCGTCGACGCACGCCAGCGCGACCAGGCGGCCCCCACCGGTGGAGTGCAGGGCGCACACCACCCCGCACTCGGCGCAGAGACCAAGGCCATATGAGACGTTCTCCACATTGCAACCGGTGACCACGCGGCCGTCGTCGACCAGCGCGGCCGCCCCGACCGCGAATCGCGAGTAGGGCGCGTAGGCCCCCGTCGCAGCCTGGATTGCCTTGTCGCGCAGCGCATTCCAATCGATATCGGGCATGCCCACCTCCCTTGGATCCCGCTGTGGATGGCCGGCTCGAGACAGTCACCCTAACTCTGACACGACAGTTCGCCTCGCGGACTGTTCGGCACAACCCTCCAGCTGGCAGGGTTAGGCTGAATTGCCCGGCTTGACTGTCGTTTCAACGTTAAGGGCGGTGAGGACTTGGTGAGTACTGCCACCGCGCGCAAGCGTCGACCACCCCGGACCCTGTATCGGGGCGACCCCGGCATGTGGTCGTGGGTGCTGCATCGCATCAGCGGCGCGACGGTCTTCTTCTTCCTGTTCGTCCACGTCCTGGACGCCGCCATGCTGCGGGTCAGCCCGCAGACCTACAACGCGGTGATCCACGACTACCAGACGCCGATCGTCGGCCTGATGGAGTACGGCCTGATCGCCGCGGTGGCATTCCACGGGCTGAACGGGATCCGGGTCATCCTGATCGACTTCTGGTCGCAGGGACCCCGCTACCAGCGGCTGATGTTCTGGATCGTCGGCATCGTCTTCGCGCTGCTGATGGTTCCCGCCGGCGTGGTGACCGGCATCCACATCCTGGAGCACTTCCGATGAGCAGCCCCGACCTCCAGCTGGCCCGGGGCCAGACGGCGCCGGTCAGGCAGCGCTTCTACGACCGCCCCGCCAGCCTGGACAACCCCCGATCCCCGCGCCGCCGCTCCGGCATCCCCAACTTCGAGAAATTCGCGTGGCTGTTCATGCGCTTCTCCGGGATCGCGCTGGTGTTCCTCGCGCTCGGGCATCTGTTCATCATGCTGATGTGGGACGACGGCGTGTACCGCATCGACTTCAACTACGTGGCGCAGCGCTGGCATTCGCCGTTCTGGCAGATCTGGGACATGGCACTGCTGTGGCTGGCCGAGCTGCACGGCGGCAACGGGCTGCGCACCATCATCGACGACTACAGCCGCAAGAACTCCACCCGATTCTGGCTCAACAGCCTGCTGCTGCTGTCGATCGGGTTCACGTTGGTGCTGGGCACCTACGTGCTGGTGACCTTCGACCCGAATATCGGAGGCTGACGGGGTGATCCAGCAACACCGATACGACGTGGTGATCGGCGGCGCCGGCGGCGCCGGGATGCGTGCCGCGGTCGAGGCCGGGCCCCGGGTGCGCACGGCGGTGCTGACCAAGCTGTATCCCACCCGCAGCCACACCGGCGCCGCCCAGGGCGGCATGTGCGCCGCGCTGGCCAACGTCGAGGACGACAACTGGGAATGGCACACGTTCGACACCGTCAAGGGCGGCGACTACCTCGCCGACCAGGACGCCGTCGAGATCATGTGCAAGGAAGCGATCGACGCGGTGCTCGATCTGGAGAAGATGGGGATGCCGTTCAACCGCACCCCCGAGGGCCGCATCGACCAGCGCCGCTTCGGCGGGCACACCCGCGACCACGGCAAGGCGCCGGTGCGCCGGGCCTGCTACGCAGCGGATCGCACCGGCCACATGATCCTGCAGACCCTCTACCAGAACTGCGTCCGCCACGACGTGCAGTTCTTCAACGAGTTCTACGCGCTGGACCTGGTGCTCACACAGACGCCGAGCGGCCCGGTCGCCACCGGCGTGGTGGCCTATGAGCTGGCCACCGGCGAGATTCACGTCTTCCACGCCAAGGCCGTCGTGATCGCCACCGGGGGCTCGGGCCGGATGTACAAGACGACCTCCAACGCGCACACTCTGACCGGCGACGGCATCGGCATCGTCTTTCGCAAGGGACTTCCGTTGGAGGACATGGAGTTTCACCAGTTCCACCCGACGGGCCTGGCCGGCCTGGGCATCCTGATCTCCGAGGCGGTGCGCGGTGAGGGCGGCCGCCTGCTCAACGCCGAGGGCGAGCGGTTCATGGAGCGCTACGCCCCGACGATCGTCGACCTGGCGCCGCGCGACATCGTCGCACGCTCGATGGTGCTCGAGGTGCTGGGGGGCCGCGGCGCCGGCCCCAACAAGGACTACGTCTACATCGACGTCCGCCACCTCGGCGCGGACGTGCTCGAGGCCAAGCTGCCCGACATCACCGAGTTCGCCCGCACCTATCTGGGCGTAGACCCGGTGCACGAGCTGGTGCCCGTCTACCCCACGTGCCACTACGTGATGGGCGGCATCCCGACCACCGTCACCGGACAGGTGTTGCGGGACAACACGTCCACCGTCCCGGGTCTGTACGCGGCGGGCGAGTGCGCGTGCGTGTCGGTGCACGGCGCCAACCGGCTGGGCACCAATTCGCTGCTGGACATCAACGTCTTCGGCCGCCGGGCCGGCATCGCCGCGGCAAGCTACGCCCGGGGGCACGACTTCGTCGACATGCCGCCGGACCCGGCGGCGATGGTCGTCGGCTGGGTGGGCGACATCCTCTCCGAGCACGGCAACGAGCGCGTCGCCGACATCCGCAACGCGCTGCAGCAGTCGATGGACAACAACGCCGCGGTGTTCCGCACCGAGGAGACGCTGAAGCAGGCGCTCACCGACATCCACTCGCTCAAGGAGCGCTATTCCCGAATCACCGTGCACGACAAGGGAAAGCGGTTCAACAGCGACCTGCTGGAGGCCATCGAGCTCGGCTTCTTGCTGGAGCTGGCCGAGGTCACCGTGGTGGGCGCACTGAACCGCAAGGAGTCCCGCGGCGGCCACGCCCGCGAGGACTACCCGAACCGCGACGACGTCAACTACATGCGCCACACCATGGCCTACAAGCAGGGCACCGATCTGCTGAGCGACATCGCGCTGGACTTCAAGCCCGTCGTGCAGACCCGCTACGAACCCAAGGAACGGAAGTACTGATGGCTTTTGAACCAGCGGAGGCGCCGGAGGCCGAAACTTTGGAACCACCGTTGCCCCCGATCCCCGAGGGCGCGGTGCTGGTGACCGTGAAGATCGCCCGGTTCAACCCCGACCAGCCCGAGGCGTTCGCGAAAACCGGTGGCTGGCAAAGCTTTCGGGTGCCATGCCTGCCCAGCGACCGGATACTCAACCTGCTGATCTACATCAAGAGCTACCTGGACGGGACGCTGACGTTCCGGCGATCGTGCGCCCACGGGGTGTGCGGCTCGGACGCCATGCGCATCAACGGCGTCAACCGACTGGCCTGCAAGGTGCTGATGCGCGACCTGCTGCCAAAAGACCAGCGGAAGGCCAAAAAGGCGGGGCTGACCATCACGGTCGAACCGATCCGCGGGCTGCCGGTGGAGAAGGACCTGGTGGTCGACATGGAGCCGTTCTTCGACGCCTACCGGGCGGTGAAGCCGTACCTGATCACCAGCGGCAATCCGCCGACGCGGGAACGCATCCAGAGTCCGACCGACCGCGCCCGCTACGACGACACCACCAAGTGCATCCTGTGCGCGTGCTGCACCACCAGCTGCCCGATCTTCTGGCACGAGGGCAGCTACTACGGGCCGGCGGCCATCGTCAACGCGCACCGCTTCATCTTCGACAGCCGCGACGAGGCCGCCGCCGAGCGCCTCGACATCCTCAACGAGGTCGACGGCGTGTGGCGCTGCCGCACCACGTTCAACTGCACCGAATCCTGCCCGCGGGGCATCGAGGTCACCAAGGCGATCCAGGAGGTCAAGCGCGCGATCATGTTCTCGCGCTGATCTTCTGGGCGCCGCTAGTCCGTTTGGCGCCCCTCGTACGGCGGAACTGCGCTCCCGGTGTCTTGCGGTGGCATCTCACCGGTGCCGCTGTACGTCTCCGACGCGGTCGGGTCACTCATCGGCGGGTTGGCGTCCTCGTCCACGGTCCCGACGGGACGGTCCCCGCGGCCCTGCTCGGGGGTGTCCGAGCCGGTGTCGCGTGCGCCGCTGCCCAACGGCGGATCGTCGAAGTGCTCGAGCCGCGAGTTTTCTGATTCCTGGTCATTTTGAGAGGTCATCACCGTCTCCTCACCCTCTCGTGCCCTGCCACACGGGCTGCGGCGCGGGTAAGACCCGGGTACCCGAAACCCGGCGCGCCGAACAACGCGTCAGCAGAGTTCGTGATGATGACTTTGGTTGCCCCCGAGCCGCTTGGCCTGGTACATCGCGGCATCGGACGCGCTGATCAACTCCCCCAGCAGCGCTTGTGGTTCGGGCGCGGCGTCGTCGAGACGCGCGCAGGCGGTGCCGATGCTGGCGGTGACCCCCGCCGCCGAGGCCGCGATGGCCCGGCACATTCGCGCGGCCAACGACTCGGCGTTGCAGCCCGACGAGGTGCCGGCCAAGAGGAATTCCTCACCGCCGCTTCGCGACACCACCGCCTGGTTGTCGGCCGCGGCCAGCAGCGCCTGGGCGACCTGGACCAGCGCGTGGTCGCCCGCGGCGTGGCCACACCGGTCGTTGAGGCCTTTGAAGTTGTCCAGATCGATCAGCATCACCACCAGGTGGGAATCGATGCCGCGCCGGGCCAGGATCATGCCCAGCGCCTCGTGCTGGAACGCGCGCCTGTTGAGCAGACCGGTCAGCGGGTCGCGGTCGGCGCGCAGCAGGTCCCCCGACAAGGCGCGCACCAGAATCCGGATGGCCAGCGGCAGGGCGATGTTGACCTCGATCACCAGCCACAGGTCGACGCCCGCGAGGCTGGGGTGGCCCGATCTCGCCAGCGACAAGGCCTCCCAGGAGCCGACGGCGGCGGCCAGCGCGAAGTTGTACAGCACGAATCCCGTGGTGTGAAAGAACGCCAGGTAGGCGCCGAACGTCGCGAAGGCGACACACCCGATCAGTGCGGCCAGCGGGTTCGGGTGCGCCAGGCACGCCAACGCGACGGCGGTGTTGCACGTCATGGCGAAAACCAGCGATTGCGTGCGCGTCGGCCAGCGCCATATCCACAGCAACATTCCCGCCACCCCACCGGCGAGGGCAACCCACATCATCGCCACCGGCACCGGTCCCCGGGGGCCGTCCGAACTGGCCAGCAGCGCGACCAGGCACAACACCATCGACGCGGAGATCAATGCCATCACGGCCCGGGTGGCGCCGCTGATACCCCGCGAAGCAAGGTAGCCGGAGAGCCAGTCGTACTGATCGGCCCCCCGGCTAAACAGCGCGGTCATCGTCGACTCTCAATCGCTCCCCATCGCTACTGCCCGTCCAGCGGCTAGCCGCATCCTACGGCTCAATCGCGGGAGCCCGTCACACTTTCGCACCTCGTCCCGTCTGACGGGTATGACGCAGAAAACCCGCCTCGAGCCCCTACCCCCCAAGCGCGCCGGGCTGCTGACCCGGGCCATGTATCGGGTCGCCAAGCGGCGCTACGGCCAGGTTCCCGAGCCGTTCGCCGTGTCCGCGCACCATCGCAAACTGATGATCGCCGGCGCCGTGCACGAAACCATGGTGGACCGGGCGTCCAAGACGCTCCCGATCGGCGTGCGCGAACTCGCGGTGCTGTGGACCGCGCGCGCGATCGGCTGCTCGTGGTGCGTGGACTTCGGGTCGATGCTGCAGCGGCTGGACGGCCTGGACATTGAGCGGCTGAAGGACCTCGACAACTACGCGACGTCACCACTCTTCAGCGGCGACGAGCGCGCGGCCATCGCCTACGCCGACGCGATGACCGCCGACCCGCACACCGTCACCGACGAGCAGGTCGCCGACCTGCGCGCGCGCTTCGGCGACGCCGGCGTGTTCGAGCTGACCTACCAGATCGGGCTGGAGAACATGCGGGCGCGGGTGAACTCCGCGCTGGGCATCACCGAGCAGGGCTTCAATTCCGGTGACGCCTGCCGTATCCCGTGGGCTACCCAGGAAGGCCCCGCAGCGGAGAGCCGCTGAACTTATCCGGGTTGGCGACATCCCATAGGGCGCAGACCTTTCCGTCGCGCACCGTCATCGCGAGGATCCGCGGCCGCATCTCCCAGTGGCCGCCGTCGCCGGGACTGCCCGCCGTGTAGGCGCCCAGTTCGCCGTTGACCAGCGCCAGCTGGTTGGCCGTGAAGAACGCCGGCCCGTAGCGGCGGGCCAGGCCGAACATGAAGCGGGCCACCTTGTCCGCCCCGTGAATGACGTGGACTGCGGTGGGCGCCTTGCCATTCGAATCGCCGGTGAAGACCACGTCGGGATGCAGCAGCGCCACCACGGCCGGCAGGTCGCCGGCGGCCATGGCGGCCATCAGCCGACCGACCACCTCGTCGTGCGACGGATCGGGTTCCGGTGGGGGCTGCGCGGTGACCGCCTTGCGGGCCCGCGACGCCAGCTGCCGCGCGGCGGCCTCGCTGGTTCCCAGCACCTCGGCCACGTCGGCGAACGGCACGGCGAAGCCGTCGTGCAGCACGAACGCGACCCGCTGGTCGGGCGAGAGGCGCTCCAGCACCACCATCGCCGCGAATCGGGCGCCCTCGCTGGCCACCACCGCGGACAGCGGGTCGCCTTGGTCAAAGCCCGTGACCACCGGCTCGGGCAGCCAGTTGCCGGTGTAGGTCTCGCGGCGATGCGCGGCCGAGCGCAACCGGTCCAGGCCCAGCCTGCTCACCACGGTGGTCAGCCACGCCCGCAGGTCCGAGATGGCTGTTGCTTTTTCGGCGTTCTGCCCGTGCCAGCGCAGCCAGGCCTCCTGAACGATGTCCTCGGCGTCGGCCACGGTGCCGGTCAGCCGGTAGGCGACGGACATGAGATGTGGTCGCAGGGACTCGAACTCGCTGACCTGCTGCGCTGCGGTCATACCCGCGAGCCTAGGCAATCGCACCAGGTGGTCACAACGACCGTCTGGACGACAAGGGACGCCTCGCCTGCCGGGCCAGGCCGGGCACGGAATCCGCCAAATCCGCCCGGCCCGAGGCGATGGAGCCAAACGCGCGATAGGACGCCCAAAGTTGCCGTGGCGACGGAATTCTCGGCAGCCAGGCCAGTTCCCAGTGGATGCCGTTGATCGGGTCGTCGAAGAAGACAGCGTAGTAGCCGGGCCAGTACTGCGGATACACCTTGGGTGCGTCGGTGACGGGAATTCCGCGCGGGGTCAGAAACTCGCCATAAAAGCGATCGACCTCTCGTCGGCTCGTGGCCCACAACGCGATGTGGTTGATCCCGACGGCCTGATCGGAGTGCACAAGCTTTTGTCCGTTGCGCGCGGGCTGAATGCCGACGTAGCTGTGCGGCGTGAGGAAGCGGGTCATGTAATAGGTCGATCGATAGTCGATGTCGAGCGTCGAGAAGCTCGTGTATCCCAGCCATCCGAACATCGCATCGTAGAACCCGAGGGAACCGTCGTAGTCCAGAACCGCGAATTCCACGTGGTGTACACCGCGCCCGCGCACCATAACCTCCTCGTAACAGTGCTACTACAGATCGTAGTAAGAACGGCCCGGAAACAAAAGGTCGCCACGACCAGGTTCGGCGCGCTTTGGCGCTGCGCTCGGCGGGCAGAATGACCCCAATGAGTCAGAACCTCTGGTTGCACTTCGCCCGGCACGGCCCCGACATCGCCGCGCCGATCATCACGCGCGGCGACGGGGTCACCATCTTCGACGACCGCGGCCGCAGCTACCTCGATGGGTTGTCGGGGCTGTTCACCGTGCAGGTCGGCCACGGCCGCGCCGAACTGGCCGAGGTCGCCGCCCGGCAGGCCGCCACGCTGGCGTACTTCCCGCTGTGGGGGTATGCCACGCCGACCGCGATCGAGCTCTCGGAGCGCCTCGCGCGCTACGCGCCGGGCGAGTTGAACCGGGTGTTCTTCACCACCGGCGGCACCGAGGCGGTGGAGACCGCGTGGAAGGTCGCCAAGCAGTACTTCAAGCTCACCGGCAAACCCGGTAAGCACAAGGTGATTTCGCGGTCGGTCGCCTACCACGGCACCACGCAGGGCGCGCTGGCGATCACCGGGCTGCCGCGGTACAAGGCGCCGTTCGAGCCGGTGACCCCGGGCGGCTTCCGGGTGCCCAACACCAACTTCTACCGCGCACCCGATCCGTTGGCCAACGACGAGAAGGCCTTCGGCCGCTGGGCCGCCGACCGCATCGCCGAGGCGATCGAGTTCGAGGGGCCCGACACCGTCGCCGCGGTCTTTCTGGAACCGGTGCAGAACGCGGGCGGCTCGATCCCGCCTCCCCCAGGCTATTTCGAGCGGGTGCGCCAGATCTGCGATCAATACGACGTGCTGCTGGTCTCCGACGAGGTGATCTGCGCCTTCGGCCGGATCGGGTCGATGTTCGCCTGTGCCGACTTCGGCTACGTGCCCGACATGATCACCTGCGCAAAGGGAATGACGTCCGGCTACTCGCCGCTGGGCGCGATGATCGCCAGCGAGCGGTTGTTCGAGCCGTTCAACGACGGCAAAACCATGTTCCCGCACGGCTATACGTTCGGCGGTCACCCCGTGTCGGCCGCCGTGGCGCTGGCCAACCTCGACATCTTTGAGCGCGAGGGTCTCAACGAGCGCGTCAAACACCACGGCCCGCTTTTCCGCGCCACCTTGGAGAAGCTGTACGACCTGCCGATCGTCGGCGACGTGCGCGGCGAGGGGTATTTCTACGGCGTGGAACTCGTCAAGGACCAGGCGAGCAAGCAGACCTTCACCGACGACGAACGGCGGCCGCTGCTCGGCCGCGTCTCCTCGGCGCTGTTCGAGGCCGGGTTGTACTGCCGCACCGACGACCGCGGCGACTCCGTCATCCAGCTGGCGCCGCCGCTCATCAGCGGGCAGG
Organism: Mycobacterium sp. 852002-50816_SCH5313054-b; assembly: GCF_001667185.1. Lineage (GTDB taxonomy): Bacteria > Actinomycetota > Actinomycetes > Mycobacteriales > Mycobacteriaceae > Mycobacterium. The sequence goes on from NZ_LZIC01000030.1 coordinate 17,126, forward strand.
CCGAGTTCGACACCATCGAGGCCGCGCTGCGCGGCGTGCTCACCGAGGAGTGTCAGCGCCTGTAGCGAGGACGCGATTGACCTCGTACGCGGCCAGCAACACCTCCCGCGAATGCGCGGTGCTCGGGCTGCCCAGCAGCCGCGTTTGCGCATTGCACAGCCAGGTGAGCGCGGACCGCAAGTCGGCGTCGGTCGCGTTATCGCGATGCAGCTTCAGCTCGTCCAGCACGCGGTCGCCCCCGGAATGCCGGACCTGGGTGCCCTTCTCGACCTGCTTGAGCAGTTGTGCCAGCGATCGCGGGCCGTCACCGTCGCGCCGCCGCCCGGACCATGTTCGAGACCAAAATCCGTTGTTCTGAATGGGCAGACCCTTCGGTGGGGGTAGTCAAGCCGGCCGCATCACAGCGTAATGCCTCGACGTCATGGGCCCTATCAGGAGATTTGCAACATCTGCCCCACCAGTCACAGCGCGGCTCCCGGGAATCGCGCGGTCGATCGCCTAGTCTGCACACACAATGAACTTCCTACGCCCCGCGTCTTGCCTGGCAGCGGCCTTTTTTGTACTGGGCACCGTTGTGATCGCCGCGCCGGCGGCACCCGCGTTCGCCGAACCGGCCCCGGGCCCCAACGCCGGTCCCGGAAACTGCCCATATCAGGTGAACACCCCGCCCGCGGTGGATTCCTCGGAGGTCCCCGCCGCCGGCGATCCGCCGATGCCCCTGGCGGTGCCGCCCAAGCCGGTCGGCGGCGAGGCGCTGAGCAGTTGCGGAATCGTCGCGGCACCCGACACCGCCCCGCTGCCGGGCGACGTGTCCGCCGACGCCTGGCTGGTGGCCGACCTGGACAGCGGCGCCGTCATCGCCGCCAAGGACCCGCACGGGCGGCACCGCCCGGCCAGCATCATCAAGGTGCTGGTCGCGATGGCATCCATCAACGCGTTGCCCCTCAACAAGTCCGTCCAGGGCACCGCCGACGATGCGGCGGCCGAGGGCACCAAGGTCGGCGTGCAGGAGGGCGGCGTGTTCACCGTCAACCAACTGCTGCACGGGCTGCTGATGCACTCCGGCAACGACGCCGCCCACGCGCTGGCCATGCAACTCGGCGGCATGCAGCAGGCGCTGGACAAGATCAACGTGCTCGCCGCCAAGCTCGGCGGCCGGGACACCCGGGCGGCGACCCCGTCGGGCCTGGACGGGCCCGGCATGAGCACGTCGGCCTACGACATCGGCCTGTTCTACCGCTACGCCTGGCAGAACCCCACCTTCGCCGACATCGTCGCGACGCGGACCTTCGACTTCCCCGGCCACGGCGACCACCCCGGCTACGAGCTGGAAAACGACAACCAGCTGCTCTACAAGTACCCCGGCGCCATGGGCGGCAAGACCGGCTATACCGACGACGCCGGCCAGACCTTCGTGGGCGCGGCCAACCACGACGGACGACGGCTGATGGCGGTGCTGATGCACGGAACCCGGCAGCCGATCGCCCCGTGGGAACAGGCGGCGCACCTACTGGATTACGGGTTTTCCACGCCGCGCGGCACCCAGGTCGGCACGCTGATCGAGCCGGATCCCTCGCTGCTGCCGGCCCACCACGACGCCGCTTCCGACCGGCCGGGCACCGGCGCCCAGGCCGCCGGGTTCATGCCATCGGCCGACGCGCTGCCGGTGCGGGTGGGTGTTGCGGTGATCGGAACGATCATCGTGTTTAGTTTGATCATGGTCGCTCGCTCGATGAACCGCCGACCGCAACACCGTTGAGCGCCGTGTCGCGGCGGGGCCTGCGGGTCGGGCTCACCGCCGCCAGCGTCGGCGTCATCTACGGGTATGACCTGTCCATCATCGCCGCCGCGCAGTTGTTCGTCACCGAGGACTTCGGGCTCACCACCCGCCAGCAGGAACTGCTGACGACGATGGTGGTGCTCGGCCAGATCGCCGGGGCGCTCGGCGCCGGCGTGCTCGCCAACGCCATCGGGCGCAAGAAGTCGATGGTGCTGATCGCGATCAGCTACGCGGTGTTCGCGCTGCTGGCGGCGTTCTCGGTATCGCTGCCGATGCTGTTGGCGGCGCGATTCCTGCTCGGCCTGACGATCGGCGTGACGGTGGTGGTCGTCCCGGTGTACGTGGCCGAATCGTCCCCGGCGGCGGTGCGCGGCTCGCTGCTGACGGCCTACCAACTGGCGATCGTCAGCGCGCTGATCCTCGGCTACCTGACCGGCTACCTGTTGGCCGGCACCCACAGCTGGCGGTGGATGCTGGGGCTGGCCGCCGTACCCGCAACCCTGCTGCTGCCCTTGCTGATTCGGATGCCCGACACGGCCCGGTGGTACCTGCTGAAGGGCCGGGTCGACGACGCCCGACGGGCCTTGTTGCGCATCGAGCCGGACGCGCAGGTCGACGAGGAGCTCGCCGAGATCGGCAGCGCCCTGAGCGAAGGCAGCGGCGGCTTCGCCGAGATGCTGCGCAGGCCGTATCGGCGGGCGACCGTCTTCGTGGTCACGCTGGGTTTCCTGATCCAGATCACCGGCATCAACGCGATCATCTACTACAGCCCGCGGATTTTCGAAGCCATGGGCTTCACCGGCAATTTCGCGCTGCTCGGGTTGCCGGCGCTGGTTCAGGTCGCCGGATTGGCGGCCGTGTGCACCGCGCTGCTTCTCGTCGACCGGCTGGGCCGGCGGCCGATCCTGTTGTGCGGCATCGCGATGATGATCGTCGCCGACGTCGTCCTGCTGGCCGTGTTCGCCCAGAATCATCTCGGCGGCGCGGGCCTGGTCTTGGGGTTCGCCGGCATCCTGCTGTTCATCATCGGCTACACCATGGGTTTCGGCTCCCTGGGCTGGGTGTACGCCAGCGAAAGTTTCCCGTCGCGGCTGCGGTCCATCGGGTCCAGCGTGATGCTGACGTCCAACCTGGTGGGCAACGCGATCGTCGCCGCCGTGTTCCTGACCATGCTGCATTCCCTCGGCGGCGCCGGGACTTTCGCGGTGTTCGCGGCTTTCGCGGTGGTCGCTCTCGGCTTCGTCTACCGGTTCGCCCCGGAGACCAAGGGGCGCCCGCTCGAGGAGATCAGTCACTTCTGGGAAAACGGCGGGCGATGGGATTGATCGCCGCCGGGACCGCGGTCCTCGACGGTCAGGTCAGCCGCCCCGGGTGGCTGGAGGTTTCCGACGGGCGCATCCTGGACTGCGGGGCCGGCCCGCCGCCGCGCCCGGCCGGCGACGACTTCCCGGATTGCGTTGTGGTTCCGGGCTTTATCGACATGCACGTGCACGGCGGCGGCGGGGCGTCCTACACCGACCCCGATGGCATCGGCACCGCCGCCGAATTCCACCTGCGGCACGGCACCACCACGACGCTGGCCAGCCTGGTCACCGCCGCGCCGGCCGAGCTGATCGCCGGCGTGCGCGCGCTCGCCGCGGCCACCCGGCGCGGCGCGGTCGCGGGCATCCACCTGGAGGGGCCGTGGCTGAGCCGGGCGCGCTGCGGTGCCCATGACCCCGCCCTGATGCGCGACCCCGATCCCGCCGAGATCGACGCCGTGCTCACCGCCGGCGGCGGCGCGATCCGGATGGTGACGCTGGCGCCCGAGTTGCCCGGGGCGCAGGAGGCGATCCGCCGCTTCCTGGACGCGGGTGTCGTTGTCGCCGTTGGGCATACCGATGCGACGTACGTGCAGACGAAGCGGGCCATCGCCGCCGGCGCCACGGTCGGCACCCATCTGTTCAACGCGATGCCGCCGCTGCACCACCGCGAGCCGGGGCCCGCGCTCGCCCTGCTGCAGGAGGCGGGCGTGACCGTCGAACTCATCGCCGACGGCGTGCACGTGCACCCGGAGGCGCTGCGGGCGGTGATCCGGGCCGCGGGGCCGGACCGGGTCGCCCTGGTGACCGACGCGATCGCCGCGGCCGGCCGCGCCGACGGGGCGTTTCGGCTGGGCGCGGTGCCGGTCGACGTCGTGTCCGGCGTGGCGCGGGTGCGCGGGACGTCGACGATCGCCGGCAGCACCGCCACCATGGACGGGATCTTCCGCACTGTGGCCGCCGACGCGGGACTGGCCGATGCGGTGCGGATGACGGCGACGACTCCGGCGCGGGCGCTCGGCCTCGAACGGGTGGGCACACTGCGGGCGGGCCACGACGCGAATCTGGTTGTACTGAACGGCGCTTTGGAAGTGACCGACGCCATGGTCCGCGGCGGCTGGGTGATGAACGACTAGCCGATCGGGCTACCGCGGCTCGAGAACGACAACGGGGATCTCGCGGTCGGTCCAGTTCTGGTACGAGTCGAAATCGGCGTAGGTGTCCACCAGGCGGGGCCACAGTCGCGCCCGTTCCTCGGGGTCGGCCTGATGCGCCGTGACGGCGCGGCGCTCGGCACCGATCGTGACGTCCGTATCGGGATGGGCCAGCAAGTTGCGATACCACTGCGGGTTCTCGTCACGTCCTGCCGCCGAGGCGACGACGATGACGTTGCGACCGTCGTTCATGTACAGCAGCGGCGTGGTGAAGCGGTTGCCGGACTTGCGCCCCAGATGGTCCAGCAGCAACGTCGGGGCCGGCTTGCGGAAGCCGGCGCCGACGCGCAAGTTGCCGCCCAAGCGCCCGCGGCTGATGCGGTAGGTGAAAGCGTGGGCGCGGCTGAGGTAGCGCGACGCCACCAGGACGAATCGCGAGTTGAGCTGTTTCGGTTTCCGCAAAGCCATTGGGTGTCCTCTCTAAGACCGGCTTGTCACGCTCAGGAGGTCGAGCGCGGCGCTGATGCCCGCTGCGAGCACGTCGCTCGACAGTGTCGGGTCGGCGAGGGCCCGCGCGAGTTGCAGGCTGCCGACGAGAAGGGCGAACAGCCCGGTCGCCGTGCTCAGTGCGGCCGCCGGGTTGTCCGGCGACAGGTGGGTCGCCACCGCCTCGATGATGGCCCGCGCGCCCTCGGTGTAGGAATCGCGGACCTGTCGGTCGCAGCGGCAGATCTCATCGAGCAGCGCCGCCGACGGACAACCGGTCGCGGGGTGGTCGCGGTGATCCGGGGAGAGGTAGTCGCGGATGAACTGTTCGAGGGACTCCCGCCCGGGCGGGAGCGCCGTCATCGTGGCCGCTTGGGTTGCCAGTTGGTCAGCCACCACGCGGGCCACCAGGTCGTTCTTCGATCCGAAGTGAGCGTAGAAGGCGCCGTTGGTGAGCCCGGCGTCCGACATCAGCGCCGCAATCCCGGCACCGTCGATACCGTCGCGCTTCAGCCGTTGACCGGCACGGTCGATGATCCGGCGCCGCGTCTCGCCCTTGTGCGTCTTGTCGTATCTCGCCACCGTCGTCCTCTCCTCTGGGTAGCTCGTCGCTTGACTCACGATACCGCATTAGCTTACAGTCATAATATTATGATCGACAGCCAAAGGATGCAAGGTCGGCCCGGCCCCAAACCGAAATGGCTGAACGATCCCCCACGTCGTACGCGGACACCATGCCGAAAGGGATGACATGACCACTTGGAAAGACGCGCCGACGCGCAGGATTCGCGCCAACGGCGTGGACTTCGCCTACCGCGACCTCGGAACCGACACCGGTGTTCCCGTGGTCTTCCTGCACCACCTGACCGCGGTGCTCGACGACTGGGATCCGCGGGTCGTCGACGGCATCGCGGCGCACCGGCGCGTCATCGCCTTCGACAATCGTGGCGTCGGCGCGACGAGCTCCAAAGTGCCCGGCAACATCGACCAGATGGGCGCGGACGCGATCGCGTTCATCCGGGCGCTGGGCCTGACGAAGGTCGATCTGCTGGGATTCTCACTCGGCGGCGGCGTCGCCCAAATGGTCGCCCTCCGAGCGCCGAACCTGGTGCGCCGCATGATCCTGGCCGGCACCGGGCCGCGCGGCGGAGGAGGCATCGAGCGGATCACCAGGATCTTCGTCATCGCCTACCTCAAAGCCGCGCTCACCCGCAGCGATCCCAGAAACTTCCTCTTCTTCCCTCGCACCCCGGAAGGCAGGCGCGCCGCGTCCGATTACCTCGGCCGCCTCAAAGAACGCACGCACCACCGCGACAAGCGAATATCCATCCAAGCCCGCGTCGCACAACTCAAGGCCATTCGGGGGGCCGGTCTGAGCGCACCCGACGACCTCTCGGCGATCACCCAACCGGTCCTCGTCGCCAACGGCGACCATGACCTGATGGTCGACAGCAGCCTGTCCGACGACATCGCGCGCCGAATTCCCAACGCGGAGCTGAAGATTTACCCGCGCTCGGGACACGGCGGGGTGTTCCAGCACCACGAGACTTTCGTCGCCGATGTGCTGCGCTTTCTCGGCGGCGAAACAACCAGCGAAGAAAAGGGAGTGTCCAATGAACAATACGCACCACAAAGATGACCTGATCCTGTCCTACCGCGATGCCCCGGCGCGCTCGCTCAGCGCCGGAGGTGTGAGCTTCGCCTATCGGGAACTGGGCCCCAAAGGTGGTGTGCCCGTAGTGTTCCTCGTCCATCTCGCTGCGGTCCTCGACAATTGGGATCCCCGCATCATCGATGCCATCGCCGCGCATCACCACGTCATCGCCTTCGATAACCGCGGCGTCGGCGCCTCCAGCGGCCAGGTGCCGCTGAGCGTGGAGGAAATGGCCGACGACGCCTACACGTTCATCACCGCGCTGGGCCATCGCAAGATCGACATCTTCTCGTTCTCCCTCGGCGGGATGGTCGCCCAGGCGCTGGTGCTCAAGCACCCGGAGCTCGTCCGCAAGCTGATCCTGACCGGCACCGGACCCGCCGGCGGTAAGGGAATCGACAAGGTGGCCGGGGTTACGTACTACGACATGGTTCGCGCCACTCTCAGGCGGGTCGATCCCAAGGAGTTTCTCTTCTTCAATCGCGACGGCACCGGCCGCCGCGCGGGCCGCGAGTTCGTCGAACGACTCGAGGAACGCACCGAGGATCGCGATACCCCGATCAAGATCACAGCGCTGCAGCGCCAACTCAAGGCGATCAAACGATGGGGGCGCTCGACACCGGCCGACTTGTCCAGAATCACCCAACCGACCCTCATCGCCAACGGCGACCACGACCGGATGGTGCCCACCACCCTCTCCGAAGACTTACACCGCAGAATCCCCGGCTCGCAACTCATCATCTACCCGAATTCCGGCCATGGCGGCATCTTCCAGTACCACGAGGACTTTTCGTCGAAGGCGGTCGCTTTCCTGGCCGACTGAACGGGTCCCGGATCCGGCTACCGGAGCCAGCGAGCCAGGCGGGAAAACGCCAGCGCCCCAGCGGCTCCCACGCCCATCGCGGTGAGCGTCTGGCGGGTGGACAGACCGTCGTCCACGTGCACCCGCGGGGCGATGATCGCGGGCGGCGGAGGATCGACGGGCTTGGCGCGCGGATCCGTCGACGTGGTGGCGGCCCAGGCGGCGGCGAACAGCACCAGGTAGGCGGTGACGTAGGAGAACACCATCAGCCCCAGGACAGGCCCGAAGGTGGCCCCCGCCGGACTGCGCAGCACCACCTTCAAGTAAAGCGACGCAACCTGTTTGAACAGTTCAAAGCCGATCGCCGCCAACAGCCCGGCCCGCACCGAATCGCGCAGGTTCACCTTCTCGCGCGGCAACCGGGCGATCAGCCAGATGAACAGCAGCCACTGCACCAGGACGGCTATCACGACCGACAACAGCTGGAACAACCAGTCGAACACCGTAAACTCGGGTATCCCAACCCATCTCAGCGCCGCAGCCATCGGCGCCTCGTGGCCGAGAGTGGTCAGCGCGACGGTGGCCACCGCAACCGCGAACGTCCCCGCCATCGCCAGCAGGTCCGAAAGTTTGTTGCGCACAAAGCCCGGCGAATCGATGCGCCGCTCCCACCACATCTCGGTCACCGCCGCCCGCAGGTGCGATATCCACCCCAAACCCGCCCAGGCGGCGGTAGCCAGGCCGATGACACCCACCGAGGTCCGCGCGTCGATCGCCGAGTTCATCAGGTCCACCAGCTGCTGCGAGAGGGCGCCGGACACCGAGGACCGGATGTGATCGTCGATGGTGGCCAGCAGCTGCGGGCGGCGCGACAGCACGAACCCGAACGCCGCGAAACCGACCATGAGCAACGGGAATAGCGCGAAGATCGTGTAGTACGAGAGGCCGGCCGCATAGAAACCGCCGTTGCGCTCGTCGAAGCGCGTGTAGGCGCGCACGACGTGGTCGAACCATCCGAACCGGGCCCGCAACCGATCCAGGAACCCGGGCGTGGCCGGCTCGCTCATGGTGAAACCTATCCCCGTTGCGGAAGGAACCCTAACCGATCGTAAACCCGCCGAACGGTTTTCCCGGCCACCTCCTCGGCGCGCTGCGCCCCGGCCGCGAGCACCGACTCCAGTTCGGCGCGGTCGGCCATCAATTCGTCGACGCGCGCCTTGATCGGGCCGGCGAATTCGACGACGGCCTCCGCGGTGTCCTTCTTCAGGTCGCCGTAGCCGCGCCCGGCGTACCCGTCGACGAGCTTGTCGATGCCGACCCCGGTGACCGCCGACTGGATGGCGAGCAGGTTCGACACACCCGGCTTGGCCTCGGCGTCGTACCGGATCTCGCGCTCGCTGTCGGTCACGGCCGAGCGAATCTTCTTGGCCGACAAGGCCGGATCGTCGAGCAGGTTGATCAACCCCGCATCGGTCGAGGCCGATTTGCTCATCTTCGCGGTCGGCAGTTGCAGGTCATAGATCTTGGCGGTGGCCTTGGGGATGAGCACGTCGGGAACCACGAAGGTGTCCGGGAAGCGGCCGTTGAATCGCTGCGCGATGTCGCGGGCCAGCTCGAGGTGCTGGCGCTGGTCCTCACCCACCGGCACCAGATCGGAGTCGTAGGCCAGCACGTCGGCGGCCTGCAGGACCGGGTAGGTGAACAGGCCGACGGTGGTCGCGTCGCTGCCCTGGCGCGCCGACTTGTCCTTGAACTGCGTCATCCGCGACGCCTGCCCGAAGCCGGTGAAGCAACCGAGCACCCACGCCAGCTGGGTGTGGGCGGGCACGTGGCTCTGCACGAACACCGTGCTGCGGCCGGGGTCGATGCCCAGCGCCAGGTACTGGGCGGCGGTGACCAAGGTCCGGCGCCGCAGCGCCTCGGGGTCCTGCGCGATGGTGATGGCGTGCAGGTCGACGACGCAGAAAAACGAGTCGTGGTCGTCCTGCAGCGCGACCCACTGAGTGACGGCGCCCAGCGCGTTACCCAGGTGAAGCGAGTCGGACGTGGGCTGCACGCCGGAGAAAATCCGGCGGGATCCGGTAGCGGTGCTCATGATGCCCCGATCTTTTCACGCAGGAATCCAGGCCGGTTGCGGTACCGCCGGTATCACCTTTAATGTCGGGAACATGGGGAGCCGTCCACCGATTCACCTCGGTTCTGGGGAGCCGATCCTGCTGCTGCACCCGTTCCTGCTGTCCCAGGCGGTGTGGGAGGACGTGGCCCGGCAGCTGGCCGACACCGGCCGCTATGAGGTGTTCGCCCCCACGATGGCCGGCCACAACGGCGGGCCCAAGGCCGGAACGTGGTTCCTGTCGTCGGAGGTGCTCGCCGATCACGTGGAGCGGCAGCTGGACGAAATAGGCTGGAAAACGGCCCACATCGTCGGGAACTCGCTGGGCGGCTGGGTCGCCTTCGAGCTGGAGCGGCGCGGGCGCGCGCGCAGCGTCATGGGCATCGCCCCGGCCGGCGGATGGACGCGCTGGACCCCGGCAAAGTTCGAGGTCATCGCCAAGTTCATCCTCGGCATCCCGCTGCTGGTGGCCGCCTGGGCGTTCGGGCCGCGCGTGTTGCAGCTCCCGTTCAGCCGGCAGTTGGCCACCTACGCGATCAGCGCCAAACCGGACGGCGTGAACGACGGCCAGCTGTCCGCCATCATCGACGACGTCAGGCACTGCCCCGCCTACTTCCAGCTGCTGGTCAAGGCGACGCTGCTGCACGGCCTGCGGGAGGTCGCGCAGAACGCCGTCCCGGCCCACCTGGTGGTCTGCGAAAAGGACCGGATCCTGCCCGCACCCAGGTTCAGCCGGCACTTCACCAACCACCTGCCCAAGGACAGTCACCAGGTCACCCGGCTCGACGGCGTCGGGCACGTCCCGATGTTCGAGGCGCCAGAGCGCATCACCCGGGTGATCACCGACTTCATCGACGAATGCTGCCCGACCCCGGGCCGCGAAGAGTCGACCGGCTAGCTAGCCAGCTAAGGCCTTCTCCAGGTTCTCGGCGATGGAATTCAGGAATTCCTCGCTTTGCTGCCACTCCTGCTCGGGGCCGATGAGGATGGCGAGGTCCTTGGTCATCTTGCCGCCCTCGACGGTGGAGATGACGACCTCTTCCAGCTTCTGGGCGAACTCGATCACCTCGGGGGTGTCGTCCAGCTTGCCGCGGTGCTGCAGCCCCCGGGTCCAGGCGAAGATCGACGCGATGGGGTTCGTCGAGGTCGGCTTGCCCGCCTGGTACTGCCGGAAGTGGCGGGTGACGGTGCCGTGCGCCGCCTCGGCCTCGACCGTCCTGCCGTCGGCCGTCATCAGCACCGACGTCATCAACCCCAGCGAGCCGTAGCCCTGCGCGACGGTGTCGGACTGCACGTCGCCGTCGTAGTTCTTGCAGGCCCAGACGTAGCCACCCTCCCACTTGAGGCAGGCCGCGACCATGTCGTCGATGAGCCGATGCTCGTAGGTCAGCCCCTCGGCCTCGAACTGCTCCTTGAATTCCTCGTCGTAGATGCGCTGGAACTCGTCTTTGAACATGCCGTCGTAGGCCTTGAGGATGGTGTTCTTGGTGGACAGATACACCGGCCACTTGGCGTTCAGGCCGTAGGCGAACGAGGCGCGCGCGAAGTCGCGGATGGAGTCCTTGAAGTTGTACATCCCCATCACGACGCCGCCGTCCGGGGGAATCGACACCACCTCGTGCACCATCGGCTCGCTGCCGTCGGCGGGCGTGAAGGTCAGGGTGACGGTGCCCGGCTTGTCGACCTTGAAGTTCGTCGCCCGGTACTGGTCACCAAAAGCGTGACGGCCAATGACGATTGGCTTGGTCCAGCCCGGAACCAGGCGCGGCACATTGGAAATCACGATCGGCTCGCGGAAGATGGTGCCGCCCAGAATGTTCCGGATTGTCCCGTTGGGCGACAGCCACATCTTCTTGAGGTTGAATTCGTGGACTCGAGCCTCGTCGGGGGTAATCGTTGCGCACTTGACGCCCACGCCGTGCTTCTTGATCGCATAGGCCGCGTCGATCGTCACCTGGTCGTCGGTGCGATCGCGGTGCTCGATGCCCAGGTCGTAGTAGTCCAAATCGATGTCGAGGTGCGGCAGGATCAGCATGTCCTTGATGAGCTTCCAGATGACGCGGGTCATCTCGTCGCCGTCGAGCTCTACTACCGGGCCCTTGACCTTGATCTTGGATTCGCCTGTCATGTCGAGCTCGACTTTCCTCTCGCGGCCCTAGCCTTGCGAAGCGGTTAGCGCTTCGTTGAACGTTTTGCTCGGCCGCATCACTGCAGTCGTCTTCTCGGTGTCCGGGCGATAGTAGCCGCCGATGTCGACCGTCTCGCCCTGCGCCTCCGCGAGCTCGGCCACGATGGCGTCCTCGTTGCCGCTCAACTCCTCGGCCAGCGCGGCGAAGTGCTCGCGCAACCCTTCGTCGTCGGATTGCGCGGCCAGTTGCTCGGCCCAGTACAGCGCCAAGTAGAACTGGCTGCCGCGGTTGTCGAGTTCGCCGGTCCGGCGCGACGGACTCTTGTTGTTCTCCAACAGTTTGCCGATCGCAGCATCCAGCGTCTTACCCAGGATCTTGGCGCGCTCGTTGTCGGTCTTGATACCGATGTCTTCGAAACACGCTCCCAAAGCGAGGTATTCACCGAGGGAATCCCAGCGCAGGTGATTTTCCTCGACGAGTTGGTGGACGTGCTTCGGCGCCGAACCGCCCGCTCCGGTTTCGTACATCCCGCCGCCGGACATGAGCGGCACGATGGACAGCATCTTGGCGCTGGTGCCGAGTTCCAGGATCGGGAACAGGTCGGTGAGGTAGTCACGCAGGATGTTTCCGGTCGCGGCGATGGTGTCCTGCCCGCGCATCGCGCGCTCCAGCGTGTACCTCATGGCCCATACCTGCGGCATGATCTGGATTTCGAGGCCCTCGGTGTCGTGCTCCTTCAGGTATGCCTTGACCTTCTTGCGCAGTTCGACCTCGTGCGGGCGTTCGGTGTCCAGCCAGAACACCACGGTCATGCCCGAATTGCGGGCCCGGGTGACGGCCAGCTTGACCCAGTCGCGGATCGCCTCGTCCGTGACGACGGGCATGCGCCAGATGTCGCCTTCTTCCACGTTCTGGGTCAGCAGGACTTCGCCGGTGTCGAGGTCCACGATGTTGGCCACACCGTCCTCGGGGATCTCGAACGTCTTGTCGTGCGAGCCGTACTCCTCGGCCTGCTGCGCCATCAGGCCGACGTTGGGAACCGTGCCCATCGTCCGCGGATCGAACTGCCCGTGGGTTTTGCAGAAGTTGATGATTTCTTGATAGATGCGGGAGAAGGTGGACTCCGGGTTGACGGCCTTGGTGTCCTTCTGCCGCCCGTCGGCGCCCCACATCTTGCCGCCCGCGCGGATCATCGCCGGCATGGACGCATCCACGATCACGTCGCTGGGCGAATGAAAGTTGGTGATGCCCTTGGCCGAATCCACCATCGCGAGCTCGGGGCGGTGTTCGTGGCAGGCGTGCAGGTCGCGGATGATCTCCTCGTGCTGCGACGCGGGCAGCGACTCGATCTTGTTGTAGAGATCGACGAGCCCGTTGTTGACGTCGACGCCGAGTTCGTCGAACAGCTCCTGGTGCTTGGCGAAGGCGTCCTGGTAGAAGACCTTGACCGCGTGGCCGAAGACGATGGGGTGGGAGACCTTCATCATGGTCGCCTTGACGTGCAGTGAGAACATCACGCCGGTCTCGTAGGCGTCCTGCATCTGCTCCTCGTAAAACTCAACGAGGGCCTTCTTGCTCATGAACATGGAGTCGATGACGTCGCCCTCGCGCAGTTCGACCTTGGGCTTCAGCTCGAGGGTCTGCCCGCTCTTGGTCTCCAGCACCATCTTGACGTTGCGCGCGCGGTCCAGCGTCATCGACTTCTCGCCGTGGTAGAAGTCGCCGTGCCGCATGGTCGCGACGTGAGTGCGCGACGCCGGCGACCAGTCCGCCATGCTGTGCGGGTGCTTGCGGGCGTACTCCTTGACGGCCTTGGGCGCCCGCCGGTCCGAATTGCCTTGCCGCAGTACCGGGTTGACGGCGCTGCCGAGGCATTTGGCGTAGCGCGCACGGATTTGCTTGTCCTCGTCCGTCTTTGGACTTTGCGGAAAGTCCGGGATCTTGTATCCCTTGCCCTGCAGCTCCTTGACGGCGGCGATCAGCTGGGGCACCGAGGCGCTGATGTTCGGCAGCTTGATGATGTTGGTGTCGGCCAGCTCCGTCCGCCGGCCCAGCTCCCCCAGGTCGTCGGGCACCCGCTGCTCTTCGGTCAGCTCATCGGGGAACTCGGCGAGGATCCGAGCGGCCAGCGAGATGTCACTCGCCTCGATCTTGATGCCCGCCGGCTCGGCGAAGGCTCGCACGATTGGCAGGAACGCGTACGTCGCCAGCAGCGGCGCTTCGTCGGTCAGCGTGTAGATGACGGTCGGCTGTTCGGCGCACACGGTCCATCTCCCGGCGTCATTGGTCAGATATTGATGGGGCTAGAGCGTTCTGGTTGCCACGTTATCAAGGGTGTTTGGACACCTGTCGACCTGCAGGCCAGCGCGCTGAACTGCGGCATCGATGGCGGACGGATCGTCCATTGGCATCGACTCGCCGCTATGAGATAGGCTTCACATCGGTCATGAGCGCCAGCGCTAAGCCCCGGCTTGCTGGCCGGCAACCCTCCAACCGCGGTGGGGTGCCCCGGGTGAAAGACCAGGTCTAGTAGCCACAGGCTGCGCGGCAAGCGCGGGTCCGCCATACCGGACCCCTGACTAGAGGGGAAACGTGATGCGCATCCATCAAGCTCATTCGCGTCGCTTTGTCTGCCGTCGGTAGCCCGACCGCGCACTTCCCGATACCCGAATTCATGCCCTTCTGAGAAGAAAGCACACCGCACGTGAGCTCCCAAAACAACGAAACCAGTCCCGAGGCCGATCCCACCGCGCATCCGTCATTCGAAACGTGGTCGTTCGAGACGAAGCAGGTCCACGCGGGTCAGAGTCCTGATCCCGCGACCCACGCCCGCGCCCTGCCCATTTACCAGACCACGTCCTACGTCTTCGACGACACCACGCACGCCGCCGCCCTGTTCGGGCTCGAGGTTCCGGGCAACATCTACACCCGGATCGGCAACCCGACCACCGACGTCGTCGAGCAACGCGTCGCCGCGCTCGAGGGCGGGGTGGCCGCGCTGTTCCTGTCCTCCGGGCAGGCTGCTGAGACGTTCGCCATATTGAACCTCGCGAGTGCCGGAGATCACATTGTCTCCAGCCCGCGGCTCTACGGCGGGACCTACAACTTGTTCCACTACTCGCTGCCGAAGCTCGGCATCGACGTCAGCTTCGTCGAGGATCCCGACGATCTCGATTCGTGGCAGGCGGCGGTGCGGCCGAACACCAAGGCGTTCTTCGGCGAGACCATCTCCAACCCGCAGATCGACATCCTGGACATCCCGGGGGTCGCCGGGGTCGCCCACGCCAACGGCGTCCCGCTGATCGTCGACAACACCATCGCCACTCCCTACCTGATCCAGCCGTTCAAGCACGGCGCCGACATCGTGGTGCACTCGGCCACCAAGTACCTGGGTGGGCACGGCTCCGCGATCGCCGGCGTCATCGTCGACGGCGGCACCTTCGACTGGACGCAGGGCCGGTTCCCCGGATTCACCACGCCCGACCCCAGCTACCACGGCGTGGTGTTCGCCGAGCTGGGTCCGCCGGCGTACGCGCTCAAGGCCCGCGTGCAATTGCTGCGCGACCTGGGGTCGGCCGCCGCGCCGTTCAACGCGTTCCTGGTGGCCCAGGGCCTGGAGACGCTGAGCCTCCGAGTTGAGCGCCACGTCGCCAACGCGCAGCGGGTCGCCGAATTTCTGGCCGGCCGCGAGGGCGTGCTGTCCGTGAACTACGCGGGGCTACCGAGCTCGCCGTGGTACGAGCGGGGAAAGCAGCTGGCGCCCAAGGGAACCGGCGCCGTGCTGGCGTTCGAGCTGGCCGGCGGCGTCGAGGCCGGCAAGGCGTTCGTGAACGCCCTGCAGTTGCACAGCCACGTCGCCAACATCGGCGACGTGCGCTCCCTGGTGATTCACCCGGCGTCGACCACGCACGCCCAGCTTTCGGCCGAGGAGCAGCTGGCCACCGGCGTCACGCCGGGATTGGTGCGGCTGGCCGTCGGCATCGAGGGCATCGACGACATCTTGGCCGACCTGGAGCTCGGCTTCGCGGCGGCCCGGAAGTTCGGCAGCGCAGCCGATGGAGCGGCGGACCCGCAGGCCGTGGCGGCGTTCTGAGGGGCCTGACATGACGATCTCCGACGTTCCGACGCAGACGCTGCCCGCGGAGGGCGAAGTCGGGTATGTCCACATCGGCTCGCTGACCACCGAAAGCGGCGCGGTGATCGACGATGTCTGCATCGCCGTCCAGCGCTGGGGCGAGTTGTCGCCCACCCGCGACAACGTGGTGGTGGTGCTGCACGCGCTGACCGGCGACTCGCACATCACCGGGCCCGCCGGCGCCGGGCATCCCACGCCCGGCTGGTGGGACGGCGTGGCCGGGCCGGGAGCGCCGATCGACACCAACCGCTGGTGCGCGGTGGCCACCAACGTGCTCGGCGGTTGCCGCGGATCCACCGGCCCCAGCTCACTCGCCCGGGACGGAAGGCCTTGGGGCTCAAGGTTTCCGTTGATCTCGGTGCGCGACCAGGTGCAGGCCGACGTCGCCGCGCTGGCCGCGCTGGGTATCGATCGGGTGGCCGCGGTCGTCGGCGGATCCATGGGCGGCGCAAGGGCTTTGGAGTGGATCGTCGGCCACCCCGACCGGGTGCGGGCCGGCCTGCTGCTCGCCGTCGGTGCCCGCGCCACCGCCGATCAGATCGGCACCCAGGCCACGCAGATCGCGGCGATCAAGGCCGACCCGAACTGGCAGGGCGGGGACTACCACGACACCGGACGCAAACCCGATGCCGGGCTGACGATCGCCCGCCGCTTCGCGCACCTGACCTATCGCGGCGAGGTGGAGCTCGACACCCGGTTCGCCAACGACGCCCAGGGCGGCGAGGACCCGGCCCCCCCATTTGGCGGCGGCCGCTACGCCGTGCAGAGCTACCTGGAGCACCAGGGCGACAAGCTGTTGTCCCGCTTCGATGCCGGGAGCTATGTCATCCTGACCGAGGCGCTCAGCAGCCACGACGTCGGCCGCGGCCGCGGCGGGGTGGAAAGCGCCCTGCGCGCGTGCCCGCTGCCCGTAGTGGTCGGCGGCATCACCTCCGACCGGCTCTACCCGCTGCGCCTGCAAGAGGAGCTGGCCCAGCTGCTGCCCGGCTGCAATGAGCTGCACGTCGTCGACTCCGTCTGCGGGCATGACGGCTTTCTGGTGGAATCCGAGGCCGTCGGCGAATTGATCCGCAAGACACTGGATTTGGCGGACTCGGCTGATCGGGATCGACGGTGATCCGCTCCGGCCAGGACCGCTCGCTCTCGTTTGGCTCGGCGGCCGCTGCCTACGAGCGTGGCCGGCCCTCCTATCCGCCGGAGGCGATCGACTGGCTGTTGCCGCGCGGCGCACGCCGGGTGCTCGACCTGGGGGCGGGAACCGGCAAGCTCACCACCCGGCTGGTGGAGCGCGGCCTGGACGTGGTGGCCGTCGACCCGATTCCGGACATGCTGGAAGTGCTGCGCAGCTCGCTGCCGGAGACCCGTGCCCTGCTGGGGACGGCGGAAGAGATTCCGTTGGAGGACAACAGCGTTGACGCCGTGCTGGTCGCGCAGGCGTGGCACTGGGTGGACCCCGAGCGGGCGATTCCCGAGGTGGCCCGCGTGCTGCGGCCGGGCGGGCGGCTCGGTCTGGTGTGGAACACTCGCGACGAACGGCTGGGCTGGGTGCGCGAGCTGGGCGAGATCATCGGCTCCGACGGTGACCGGGGGCGCTTCGACGTGACGCTGTCGGAGTCGTTCAGCGAGCCGGAGCGCCATCAGGTCGAGTGGACGAATTACGTTACGCCGCAAGCCCTGATCGACCTGGTCGCGTCCCGCAGCTACTGCATCACGTCGCCGACCGACGTCCGCACTCAGACGCTGGACCAGGTGCGCGAGTTGCTGGCGACCCATCCGGCGCTGGCGAACGCCAACGGCCTGGCGCTGCCGTACGTCACGGTGTGTATCCGGGCGGCGCTGGGCTAGGACTCGGTCACGGGCAGGCCGAAGGGGTCACGGCCCTCGTACAGCATCGGCAGGTAGCTGGCGAGAAAGCCCTCGATGTCCCGGCCGTGGTTGACCACCCACTCCTCGTTCTCCGGGTGCGTCAGGATCAGAAAACGTTCCTGCCGGATGGCGTCGACGACGCGTTCGGCGGCATCGTCGGGCTGGATCGGGCGTAACAAGTGGGGCGGGAAGTTGATCCACCGCGGGTCGTCGATCCCGATCATACGTGCGCTCTCGCCGATGTTGGTGGCCACCAACTCCGGGCACAGGACCGAAACCCCAATGCCTTTGGGCCGCAGGTAGAGATACAGGCCCTCGGTGATCCCGACCACGGCGTGTTTGGCGCCGATGTAGGGGATGTTGTCGTAGCCGTGGGCGTACAGGCCCGCGATGGAGGCCGTGTTGATGATCCAGCCGTGGCCCTGTTCGAGCAGGATGGGTACGAACGCGCGGATGCCTCGCACGACGCCGAACACGTTGATGTCGAACAGGCGCTGCCAGTCCTGCATCGGGACTCGTTCCGGCGGGCCGAGCAGCGCCACGCCGGCGTTGTTCATGACGACGTCCACTTTGCCGAACTCGGAGAGCACCACCCGCGCCAGGGCGTCGACGTCGGCATCGGAGGTGACATCGCAGCGGACCGCCAGTGCCCGTTGCCCGATCTCGCCGATGGCCGCCACGGTCTCGTCCATCCGTTGCTGGTGAATGTCGCCGACCACGACGTCGGCGCCCGCCCGGGCCAGGGCAAGCGCCGTGGCCCGGCCGATGCCGGAAGCACCACCGGTAATGACGGCAACCGCGCCGGAAAGTTCCATCCTTCGCGTCACCAGAAGAGATTCGGCAAGGGGGGCAGGCCTTGCAGTGTGCCCTGCAAGAAGTACGGCCCGGCGTTCGGTGTCAGGGACGAGTAGCCGTCGTCGACGATCGGATGCAGAAATGAGTTGAGGTCGTTGACGATTGGCTGCGGGACGCCGAGCTGCTGGAGCGGGAACAGCATCGGCAGGGTCGGAGCCGGGACCATGTCGGTGGTGATCGTGCCGCCCAGCGAGGTGGTCACACTGGAGACCTGCACGGCGTCCGACATGGAGACCAGCGATGTGGTGTTGTGGTTGTAGATCCCGGCGAACAGCGAGTTCACCCATGCCGGGAGGTCCCAGGGTCGGTCGGGCGGATTGCCGAAGAAGTCGTACTGGCCGAATACCACGCTGACGTCGTATTGGGTGTTCGGCAGGCCCTGCGCCGTGTAGTCGACGAAAGGCACGGTCAACCCGTTCGGCAGGTAGGTGTGGAACAAGCCGGTCTCGGGGCCGTTGAACATGGCGAACTGCAGGGCGTTACGCGGTGGCGCGGTCGGGTCAGCCGCCAGGGCAGCCAATTCGCGGTTGACGACGAGGGTTCCCTCCGACAGGGCGGCGATGCGCACCGGTGATCCGTTGCCGTTGGCGAACGCATTCATGATCTGGTCGTTGAGCGCTCGCTGTCCCATGGCGACCGCTTGGTTGACGCCGGGAGCGGCCAGGCTACCGCTCACGAGGCCGATACTGGCCGGGTAGTTGACCACCTGAGGGGTGGTGCCGGGAAACCAGTTCTGCCCGATGGCGTGGTTCAGCAGGTCGTACCCCTGCAGGACTGATACCGAGAGTGGCCCCGGGATGCTGCCCGCATAGACAAACTGGCCCAGATAGGGCAGCTCGGTGATGAAGTTCGCGTAGTAAAGCGGTCCTGCGCCGGGAACCGTGATCCGCGTACCTGCCGCTGCTCCCGGGATCGGCGGGCGCGCCAAGAGGGTTTGGGCGGTCGCCATCTCGGTGGTCAGATAGGTGTTCGCGTTCGCCGCCAGGGTGAGCAGGAATCTCTCCTGAAACTGCGCCGCTTGGGCGGTGGCAGCCTGGAATTCCAAGGCGTGCGCGCCGAACAATGAGGCGATGCCTGTCGACACCTCGTCGGCGGCCGCGGCCAACAGCGACGTGGTGGAGTTCGCAGCCGCCGCGTTCGCCGCGTTGACTGCCGACCCAATCCGGGCCAAATCCTCAGCAGCGCTCGACAACACCTCAGGCGTTGCGAGGACAAACGACACGGGCGCCTCTTTGCGGAGCGAATGCGGTGGCTG
This sequence comes from Mycobacterium sp. 852002-50816_SCH5313054-b, assembly GCF_001667185.1. Classification (GTDB taxonomy): domain Bacteria; phylum Actinomycetota; class Actinomycetes; order Mycobacteriales; family Mycobacteriaceae; genus Mycobacterium. The sequence goes on from NZ_LZIC01000030.1 coordinate 36,656, forward strand.
TGAGGGTACTCGCAGCCGCGAGGCTAGGCGTGGCTTTCCGCAGGACCGTGACTATGACGCCTGAGATCCATTCGGCCGCACCCGGCCGGCCGCTACGGCTTGAGGGCGTCGAGGAGCCGATCGAGGTCCCCGTCCGTGTTGTAGAGGTGAAACCCCACACGAGTCGCGCCTGCGCGCACCGCGGCCCGGATGCCGGCCCTCTGCAGCGCATCGGTCGCATGCGCAGCGGGGACGGATACGATCGCTGACTCGCATGCGTCCAACTGCAACTCGGCGCGCAACCGATTGGCCAGTCCCAGCGTATGGGCCTCGACCGCCGACCGGTCCAGCGACGCCAGCCACGTCACCGAGACCGCCGCACCCGACACACTGAACCACGCCGGCGACGAGTCGAACCGCCGCGCATCGTCAGCCAGGCGCATCGGTAACCCATACAGAGACGACCACATGTCCGCACCGGCGTACGGGTTTGCCGTATGCGGCACGAGCGTGTCAAGTATCCGCTGGCTCAACGACATCCATGCCACACCGCGCGGACCGAGCAACCACTTGTAGCTGGCTGCAACCGCGGCGTCGACCCACGGCAGCGCGACATTCTTCCAACCCAAAGCCTGGCTCACATCGAGCACCGTGACCGTATCGGATTCGGCGACACTGCCACGCAGTGTCTCGACGTCGAGCACAGCGCCATCGGCGGATTGGACCAGGCTGGCAGCGACAACATCAAAATCGCCGGCGACATCTTCGAGCTGGCCCGGCGCCAATTCGGTGACGGTGACTCCGCGTCCTGCTTGAGCGGCGAACGGGAAGCTCACGCTTGCGAATTCGCCACGCAAGGTAGCCACCCGACTGCCGTCGGGTATCGAGGCGGCGACCAGTCCGATCAGCGACGACACGCTGGTGCCGATCGCCACCCGGCATTCGTCGGCACCGATCAGTGACGCATACGCGGAGCGGCTGGCGCGCAACGGCTCCTCGAAGGCGTCGATCTGCAGCCGGCCTTCTTCCCACGACTGCACGCAATCGCGCATGGCCTCGGCCGTGAACCGCGGCGGCAACCCATAGGTAGGGGTGTTGAGGAATCCGTCGGCGCCGACGAACTGCGCACCGAATGCTTGACGGCTCATCGTGGAAGGCATAATTCGACATTCCACCATGAACAGCGGAAGCGCTGCACTTGCATTTAATGTCCACCATCGCCGGCGGCGCTATGCCGCGCCGGGACTCTCGCCTTCCTCGTCGTCGTCTTCGGGTGGAGGAGTTTTTCGGGGTGGTGGAAGGTGTTGGTTCTCGGTTGTCCGCGGTCGAGGTGGGGTGGGGGGATCCATTCGGTTTGGCCTCGGGTGTTGGTGCGGGTAGTCCAGCCTTGTTCGGCGAGTCGGTTGTCGGGACCGCATGCTAGGGCCAGGTCGTCGATGTCGGTGCGGTGGGTGGCCGTCCAGCCGCGGATGTGGTGGACCTGGCTGTGGTAGGCGGGTGCGTCGCAGCCGGGTTTGGTGCAGCCGCGATCTTTGGCGTAGAGCATGATGCGTTGCGCGGGGGAGGCGATCCGTTTGGTGCTGTAAAGCGCCAGCGAGCGGGCCTTGTCGAAGATCGCCAGGTAGTGATGCGCGTGGCCGGCCCAGCGGATGACATCCGACATCGGCACCAGGGTGCCGCCGGCGGTCAGGGCTTTGCCGGCGGCGGCCTCGAGGTCTTGCAGGGTGGTGGTCACGATGATCGATACGGGTAGCCCGTTGTGCTGGCCCAGCTGCCCGGAGGCGAACAGCCCGCGCAGCCCGGCCACAAACGCGTCGTGGTTGCGTTGGGCCTGGGAGCGGGTGTCGCGGCGTGCGGCATCCCCGTCGGGGGCGGGGTCGACGATGGGGGTTTGGTCGTCGGGGTTGCAGGCGCCGGGGGCGCCCAGTTTGGCCAGCAGGGCTTCGATGGCGGCCCGTAGTTCCGGGGTGATCAGCCCGCTGAGGCGGGACATGCCGTCGTGTTGTTGGGCGCCCAGGATGATGCCGCGTTGGCGGGCGCGTTCGGTGTCGCTGAACTCCCCGTCGGGATGCAGGCAGCCCATGAGGCGCTGGGCGTATTTGACCAACTCGTCGGGGCGATAGGCGCGGGCTTTGTCGGCCAGGTCGGCTTCGGCGTGCGCGCGGGTGAACACGTCGACCTGCGCGGGCAGCTGGGCGAAAAAGCTGCGGATCACCTTCACCTGCCCGTCGCCGATCAGTCCCTGGCGTTGGGCGGCGGCGGTCGCGGCCAACTTCGGCGCCAGCGGCTCGCCGGTCAGCGCGCGACGCTGGCCCAGGTCCTCGGCCTCATCGACGCGCCGGGCGGCCTCGGCCTTGGTGATGCGCAATCGGTCGGCCAACGCCGAACGCAGCGTGCCGCCCAATTCTGCCGTGCTGGCCTGCGCCTCGAGTTGGTTGATCAACGCGTGCCCGGGGGTGCGCAGCCGGCGCGCCACGCGTTCCAGGCGCTCCAGGGCCCGTAACCGCTCCGGGGTGGTGAACACGTCGAAAGACAACGCGCACAGGCGCTCTGCATCGTCATCGAGCGCGTCGAAGACCTCGACGATCTCCTCACGACTGCTCGCACCCATGCCCCAAACTCTACGAACACCCACCGACAAAAAACGCCCGCGCTGTGACCACTGAAACCACAGTGGCGCAAGTTCTTTGAAGCGGTACGCGCGGTGCCAAACTAGCCGCCGCGGCGAACCGGTGAAACCAAGTGGATCCAACTAATTTTGGGATGAACGGAGTAAATACCTCGACTGCGTAGAGGGTTCATAGGGTTGAACTATCGCGGAATACGGGTGCCTGTGGGTTCGCCGGTAGTCATGGATGGAAACCAGGGCGCTCCCCGCAGAGGCCGGTAGTCGGCGACGGCGAAGGCGGTTGCAGCTGCTGAGATCAGCGCCAAGAAAGCGCCGGGCTGACGGCTTGCGTGTTCGGGAAAGCCAAGGGGAATAAGCCAGGCGAGTAACAGCATTGAGGTGGTGTTGAGCAAGTCGGTTGCGGCCATGAGCGACAAATCGGGTCGGCCCAGGCCATATTGACCGCGGGTGATCGCCGTGGCAATCCCGAACACGCCCGCCACCAGGAACAGCGCCGAGGCCATCGCGTTGATCTCCCAACCGGTACGGTTCACGCCCTGGACGCCCGCCCAGGGCAGAAACAGCGCCACCATCAGCGAGGCGCCGCCGAAGCCGGCGATCATCCGTCGATATAGCGAGGTCTTCACAGCCATCTCTGTCCCCCAAGCACTGCGGCAGGTTCCTGCCTACCTTTCTCCATAACATCTGTTATCCCTTTTCAGAAACATAACGTTTGTTATGGCATCATGTCAATGGTGACTTCGGCCGACGCCTCTCTGAGCACCCGGGAGCGCCTGGTGACCGCCGCTTTAGCCGTGCTCGAGCGGGACGGACCGGCGGCGATTCAAGCGCGAACACTGGCTGGCGAGATCGGCGCGTCGACGATGGCCGTGTACACGCACTTTCGGAGCATGCCCAATCTGATTGAAGCGATGATGCGTGAAGGGCTGGCGCGCTTCGCCGAGCACACTCGCGCGGTGCCGCATACCGACGACCCGATGGCTGATCTCCTCGCTGGCGGGCTGGCCTACGGCGAGTTCGCCATGCGAAGCCCGCAGCTGTACCGGTTGCTGTTTGGTCTCACCGACCTTGGCGGAGTCAATAAGCCATCGGCCGACGGGGGAACACCTTGGGATCTCGACGAAGGGGTCGATGCGTTGTCGGTGCTAGTCAGTGCGGTCGAGCGTGTCATTCAATCCGGGCGAATCCGACCGCAGGAGCCGACACCCGTGGCCACCCAGATCTTGAGTGCCACCCACGGATTCGTGCTGCTGACGATGGCCGGCATCATCGAGCCCAATGGGTGGCGAGACGTGATGGTGCCACTGGCGATCAACTTGCTAGTGGGTCTCGGCGACACACGCCGGCGCGCCGAACGCTCCCTGGCCGCCGCGCTCGAAGCGCGCGCGTCCCAGCGGGACGCCCACTGACCGTATTTGACTCAGAAGTTCAACCCGGAGTACATCACCCGGTTCGGATCGTACTTCTGCCGCACCGTCGTCAGCTGCGACAGATTCGAGCCGAAGTAGCGCGCCGCCGAGCTGTTGGCCTCCAGGTAATTGACGTACCCGCCGACCGAAAATGGTTGCACCGCTTGGTGCGCGGAGTTCAGCCACTGGGTGGCGGCGGGCACCTGGTTGGCCGCGGGCTCGACGTACCACTGCAATAGCGCGGACTGCTTGCGCCACGGGAAGGCGGTGTCCCCCGGGGCGATGTCGCCGGCGGCGCCGTCCAACGGGTCGACGAGCAGCGACGCTTTGCCGCCCGATGCCGGCCACTGCCCGATCGCCGTCGCAATGGCCTTGGCCGCAGCGGAATTCAGCGTCGAGAGCACGTCGGAGCCGGCGACGAATCCGACGGGCGACGGCGTCGAACTGCCACCGGCCAGGTAGGTCACCAGGTCCATGTGGCTCAGCGTCTTGTTCACCACCGCGGTCGGTGCCACGCCCACCGCGGATTTGATGGCGTCGACGACGCCGGGCCCGGCGCCCGCGGGGCAGGTGGCCAGCACATGGCAGTTCGGCTGGCTGCCGACCGAGAGATCGACTATCCCCCAGGTGTTTCGGTCCGCCGCGCTCAACCAGGACTGCCAGCCCACCAGCACCTGCACCGCCGACGCCGGCGGGAAGTCGAGCCGCACGACGTCGTTGTCGGCGGTCGGGAACGTCGCGAAGGTCATCGACGTCGTCACCCCGAAATTGCCCCCACCGCCGCCGCGCAGCGCCCAGAACAAATCCGGATGATCGTTGGCCGACGCGGTGACCACATCGCCGCTCGGCAACACCACCGTCGCCGACTGCAGCGCATCACAGGTCAGGCCCGCGTGGCGGCAATCGGCCCCCACCCCGCCGCCGAGGGCCAACCCCGCGGTCCCGATGCTCGGGTAGGTCGCGGTGGGGATCGCGCGCCCGGCGCCGGCGAGTGCTTGGTGCACCGCGTACACGGTGGTCGCCGGCGTCACCGTGGCGTTGCCGGCACCGTCGACGTTCACCCCGCCCGGCAGCTTGCGCAGGTCGACTACCATCGTGCCGTTGGCGCTCGACGCGCCGATGTACGAATGCCCGCCCCCACGCGGGGCGATCTTGAGCCCGTTCGCCGTCGCGAACGAAACCGCCTTCTGCACATCGGATTGCGACGACACCGTGACGACCGCCGCGGGATTGGAGTTGTTGTAGAACGAATTGAAAACCTGTTTGCCCGAGGAGAATTGAGCGCCATTGCCGGGCAACGCGACGCTTCCGCCGATGGAGGAGGCCAGGCCGCCCCAGCCGGCGGTGGGGTCGGCGGCCGCCCGCGCGGTGCCGAACACCGCCCCGGTCGCCAGCACCCCGACGGCACCGCGCAGAAAGGTCTGGCGCGAAATCTCATGGTCCAGCGGACGGCTTCGATTCGTCGTCATGAGCCGGATTCTGGTCCAATCGACACCCGAAAATCCGGCCCCGGCGCGAGTGTCAGGTCACAGTGTGGCCTCGATCCGCCGGCGCCGGCGCGGGCGTGTTTCGGTCCAATAAGCCACGTCAGGCGCGCTACGCCCTTACAAAACGCTTATTGTGCAAAGCTTTATCGCACCGTGTTGTAAACGTGACAGTCGTAGACCAGAGTTCCCTAAGTGACTGGAGTGCCGTCGGCGCATTCCGAGACAGGGAGGCTGGCATGAAGGCACTGGCAGATACTCAGCGATGGATCTGGCTGTTTCGTCACCAGCCCCTGACCATTCGCCTTCTGGCCGGTGCCGCCGGCCTCCTCACGGTGGCCGCGGCGTTCGCAGCGCCGGCCGAGGCGGACCCGTCGACCGACGACGCCTTCATCGACGCGCTCAACCACGCCGGCATCGACTTCGGCGAGCCGGGCAACGCGATGAAAGTAGGCGAGTCCATCTGCCCGATGCTCGCCACGCCGGGCGGGAACTTCGCTGCGGCCGCGGCGAGCGTCACCAACCGCGGCATGTCACCGGGGATGGCGAAGATGTTCACCACCATCGCCATTCAGATGTACTGCCCGCAGGAGATGGCCAACATCGCCAGCGGCAACCCGACCGCCGGCATTCCCGGGGGCCTGCCGGGGCTTGCCGGCGGCATCCCCGGCATCCGGCAAATCCCCGGTATGCCGGGGGCTTAGGGGTACCGCCTAACGCGTCCCCAACGGGTCGATGGTCGAGGCGATATAGACCATCGCCGCCGCGACCGTCACGGTCGTGATGAAGTCGGTTCCCTTGCCGCGGACGACCAACAGGCCGGCGCGGTCCTCGGACAACACCAACCGCAGGATCGCCGCCACGCCCACCCCGATTCCGATCAGCAGGGCACCGCGGCGCCAGAAGTTGGCCCCCGCCAACACAAATGCCGCGGCGAAGATCAGGCCGACCAACAGGATCGGCCATTGCGCCCGCAGCGTCGCGCGCACCTCTTAGTGCCGTCCCTCGGCCAATTCGACGACGTTGGTCAGCAGGAACGCGCGAGTGAGCGGGCCGACGCCGCCGGGATTCGGTGACACGTGGCCGGCCACCTCCCACACGTCCGGATGCACATCGCCGACGAGGCCGCTCTCGGTGCGGCTGACGCCCACATCGACGACCGCGGCGCCCGGACGCACCATCTCGGCGGTCAGCATGTGCGGCACCCCGACGGCTGCCACGATGATGTCGGCCTGCCTGGTCAGCGCGGAGAGGTCGCGAGTTCCGGTGTGGCACAACGTGACCGTGGCGTTCTCCGAACGACGGGTCATCAGCAGCCCCAGCGGGCGACCGACGGTCACGCCGCGACCGATGATGACCACGTGCGCCCCGGCGATCTCGACGTCGTAGCGCCGCAGCAGGTGCACGATGCCGCGCGCGGTACAGGGCAGCGGCGCGGGGGTCGACAGCACCAGGCGGCCCAGGTTGGTGGGGTGCAGGCCGTCGGCGTCCTTGGCGGGATCGACGCGCTCGAGTGCCGCGTTCTCGTCGAGGTGCTTGGGCAGCGGCAGCTGGACGATGTAGCCGGTGCACTCGGGGTTGGCGTTGAGTTCGTCGATGGTCTCGTTGAGCTGCGCGGTGCTGATGTCGGCGGGCAGGTCGCGGCGGATCGACGTGATGCCGACCTTGGCGCAGTCCGCGTGCTTGCCGCGGACGTAGGCCTGCGACCCGGGGTCGTCGCCGACCAGGATGGTGCCCAGCCCGGGCGTGCGACCCGACGCCGTCAGAGCGGCGACGCGTCGCGTGAGGTCGACGAAGATTTCGTCCCGGGTGGCCTTGCCGTCCAGCGTGATTGCGCCCACGCCTGACAGTCTGGCACGGGACAAGATTAAGCTCCTGGCATGTCTACCCCTCCAGACGTGTTGTCGCCGGCCAAGCTGGGCCCGATCACGCTGCGTAACCGCACCATCAAATCCGCCACCTTCGAGGCGCGCACGCCCAACGCCCTGGTGAGCGACGACCTGATCGAATACCACCGCCTGCCGGCGGCCGGGGGGGTCGGGATGACGACCGTCGCCTATTGCGCGGTGTCCCCCGGCGGCCGCACGGAGGGCAACGGCATCTGGATGCGCCCGGAGGCGGTGCCCGGGTTCCGGCGGCTCACCGACGCGATCCACGCCGAGGGCGCGGCGGTGAGCGCGCAGATCGGGCACGCCGGTCCCGTCGCCAACGCCAAGTCCAACAAGGCCACTGCCCTGGCGCCGGTGCGGTTCTTCAACCCGATCGGGATGCGCTTCGCCAAGAAGGCCACCCGCGCCGACATCGACGACGTCATCGAAGGGCACGTCAACGCGGTCCGGCTGGCCATCGAAGCCGGCTTCGATGCGGTCGAAATCCATTTGGGCCACAACTATCTGGCGAGCGCGTTCCTGTCTCCGCTGATCAACCGCCGCACCGACGAATTCGGCGGATCGCTGGAGAACCGGGCCAAGGTCGCCCGCGGGATCGTCATGGCGGTGCGGCGCGCGGTGGAAAAGGAGGGCACGCCCATCGCGGTCACCGCCAAGCTCAACATGGCCGACGGGGTGCGCGGCGGCATCAGCACCGAGGAATCGCTGATCACCGCCAAGTGGCTGCAGGACGACGGCGGGCTGGACGCGATCGAGCTCACCGCGGGCAGCTCGCTGGTCAACCCGATGTACCTGTTCCGCGGCGACGCGCCGCTCAAAGAATTCGCCGGCGCCTTCAAGCCGCCGCTGCGCTGGGGCATGCGGATGACGGGCAAGAAGTTCCTCCGCGAGTACCCCTACCGCGAGGCCTATTTATTGCGCGACGCCAAGTTGTTCCGCGCCGAGCTCACGATGCCGCTGATCCTGCTCGGCGGCATCACCAACCGGGAGACGATGGACCTCGCGATGGCCGAGGGATTCGAGTTCGTTGCGATGGGCCGGGCGCTGCTGGCCGAGCCCGACCTGATCAATCGGATAGCCGCCGACGGTGCCGCGCACACCGTGCATTCGGCGTGCACACACTGCAATCGGTGCATGCCGACGATCTACACCCGCACCCGCTGCGTGGTCACCGGCGCCCCGGACGCTTTAGCCCACTGACGATGCGCGCCGCGCCGGCGGCGTGAGGTGGGGGTCCCCCCAGCCGCGAAGCGGCGAGGGGGAAAAGCGGGCATCAGAGACCGCTCAGCCCACAGGGTGGAAGCAGGCGCACCCGCTACAGTTGTGGCGATGAGTGCACCAGCCCCGCCAGCACTGACCGTTCGCCATGACGGGTCGGAGCGCACGTTCGCGGCGGGCCACGATGTAGTGGTCGGACGCGATCTGCGCGCCGACATGCGCATCACCCACCCGCTGATCTCGCGCGCCCATTTGTTGCTGCGCTTCGACCAGGGCCGGTGGCTGGCAATCGACAACGGCTCGCTCAACGGGACCTTCTGCAACGGCCGACGGGTGCCGGTGGTGGACATCCAAGACGGCCAAAGCATCAACATCGGGAATCCCGACGGGCCGCAGCTGACCTTCGAGGTGGGTCGCCACCAAGGGTTGGCCGGGCGCCCGCCCCGCACCGAATCGATGGGCATCCCGGTGGCCGCACACGCGGGAACGGCGTGGCCGGCCTCGCAGCCGCCCGGTCCTCCCGTCGCCGCCCCGCCCGCTCCCCCGCCCGGTCCTCCCGGCCCTTCCGGTAGGGGTGGACCGAGCTGGGCCCAGCAGCCGTCGCGGCGACCGCATCCGGGCCCACCCCCGCCGCCGGCGTACCCGCCCAGCGGTGGGGGCCGGCCACCCGCGTATCCGACCAGCGCGCCGCCGCCGCCGAATTTCCAGCCGCACCCGCAGATGTCCGCGCCGGCGGCGCCGCCGACCGAGATGTCGGCCGCCAACCTCGCCAAGCCGCCGGAGGTCTCCAACCTGGCGACGAAGATGTTCCAGGCGCTGATGCCGGGCCGGTCCGGCGCGATGCCGAAGCCGAGCGGCGCGGTGACGATCGGCCGCGCCACCGACAACGACGTCGTCATCCAGGACGTGCTGGCCTCGCGCCACCACGCGTTTCTGACCCAGACCCCGCTGGGCACCGAGATCCGCGACGCGCACAGCGTCAACGGGACCTTCGTCAACGGCGTGCGCGTCGGCTCGGCGGTGCTGACCGAGGGCGACGTGGTCACGATCGGGAACGTCGACCTGGTCTTCACCCGCGACAGCCTGGTCCGTCGCACGGAGGCCGCCACGCGCACCGGCGGCCTGGAGGTGAACGCCGTCACCTACACCGTCGACCACGGAAAGCAGCTGCTCGACCACATCTCACTGACCGCGCGCCCCGGGACGCTGACCGCCATCATCGGCGGGTCGGGCGCGGGCAAGACCACGCTGTCGCGGCTCATCGCCGGGTACACCACCCCCAGCACGGGCACGGTGACGTTCGAGGGCCACAACATCCACACCGAATACGCGTCGATGCGCAGCCGGATCGGGATGGTCCCCCAGGACGACGTGGTGCACCGCCAGCTGACGGTCAACCAGGCGCTGGGCTACGCGGCCGAACTGCGGCTGCCCCCCGACACCAGCAAAGCCGACCGCGAACAGGTCGTCGCGCAGGTCCTCGAGGAACTCGAGCTGACCAAGCACGCCGACACCCGCGTCGACAAGCTCTCGGGCGGCCAACGCAAGCGCGCCTCGGTGGCGCTGGAGTTGCTCACCGGGCCGTCGCTGCTGATCCTCGACGAGCCGACCACCGGCCTCGACCCGGCGCTGGACCGTCAGGTGATGATGATGCTGCGCCAGCTCGCCGACGCCGGCCGCGTGGTGCTGATCGTCACCCACTCGGTCTCCTACCTCGACGTCTGCGATCAGCTGTTGCTGGTGGCGCCCGGTGGCAAAACCGCCTTCCTGGGCCCGCCCAGCCAGATCGGTGCGGCCATGGGAACCACCAACTGGGCCGACATCTTTACCAAGGTGGGCGCCGATCCCGACGAGGCCAACCGCCGCTTCCTCGCCGAAAACCGGCAGCCGGAGCTGCAGGCCCCGTCCGAGTCCAGCCCGGGCGACCTGGGCGAGCCGGTGCACACCGACGTCCTGCGCCAGTTCTCCACGGTCGCGCGCCGCCAGGTGCGGCTCGTCATCTCCGACCGGGGCTACACCGTGTTCCTGGCGCTGCTGCCGTTCCTCATCGGCGTCCTCACCCTCACCGTGCGCGGCAAGACCGGGTACGGCATGGGGGACCCCACGAGCAACTCGCCGAACCAGGCCGACCAGATCCTGGTCATGCTCACCGTGGGCGCCGTGTTCATGGGTACCGCGCTGACGATTCGCGACCTCGTCGGCGAGCGCCCCATCTTCAAGCGCGAGCAGGCCGTCGGCCTGTCGACCGCGGCGTACATGGCCGCCAAGATCGTGGTGTTCAGCGTGTTCGCGATCGCGCAGGCGGGAATCGCCACCGCGATCTCGGTGATCGGGTGGGGCCAACCGATCGCCAACGCCGTGGTCCTGGGCAACTCCGGCCTCGAACTGTTCTTCGACGTCGCGCTGACGTGCGTGGCGTCCGCGCTGTTGGGTATGGCCCTGTCGGCGATCGCGAAGTCCCAGGACCAGATCATGCCGTTCCTGGTCATCGCCATCATGTCGCAGCTGGTGTTCTGCGGCGGGTTGATCTGGGTGACCAACCGGCCCGTGCTCGACCAGTTGTCCTGGGCCACACCGGCCCGGTGGGGCTACGCGTCGTCGGCGTCGACGATCGACACCCACCGGCTTGTCGTCGGCCCGACCGACCCGAAGGACCAGCACTTCGACCACAAGGCGAGCGCGTGGCTGTTCGACACCGGGATGCTCCTGGCGTTGTGCGTGGTCTATAGCGCCATCACCTGGTGGAAGCTCCGGCTCAAGGGGCACCACTCGGGCCGCGGCGCTCGCAGGGCGAGGAAACGATCGAAGAGCTGATGGCTCAGCCCGCGCAGCCAGTGCTGACGGTGCGATCTCAGCGGTGGGAAGGTAATTTCGCGCCGGGTCGCGACGTGGTCGTCGGCAGCGACGTGCGCGCCGACCTACGCGTGGCGCACCCGCTGGTCGCCCGCGCGCACCTGCTGCTGCGCTTCGACAACGGACGGTGGATCGCCGTCGACAACCACTCGCTGAACGGGGTCTTCCTCAACGGCCAGCGGGTCCCGGCGGTCGACATCCAGGACGGCCAGAGCGTCAACATCGGCAAGCCCGACGGGCCACTGGTCACGTTCCACGTCGGGCAGCACCAGGGCACCGTCGGGCTGTTGCCGCCGACGGAGACGGTGCCGACGATCGTGGCGCCCAGCGGCCCGCTGCCGGTGCGTCCCCGGGGCCTCGCGCCGCGACCGCCGCGTCGACCCCCGCGCGACGAAACACCGCGCACCGCCGCCATTCCGATCGTCCCGCCGGCCAAGCCCGCCGAGACCGCGCCTCATGGTCCGACTCCGGCGGAGCCTCCGTCGGATCTGAACCCGCCCACCCAGATCGGCGTGAGCGGCGAGATCGCCGAGTTCCCGACCACCAAGGTCAAGGCGCTGGGGTCCGGCAAGCTCGAGGCCCCGGTCACCGGCGCCGCCTGGATCGGGCGCTCGCTCGACAACGACGTCGTCGTGCACGACGTGCTGGCCTCGCGCCACCATGCGTTCTTGACCGCGACTCCGGTCGGCACCGAGATCCGCGACGCCCACAGCATCAACGGCACCTTCGTCAACGGGATCCGGGTGGGGTCCGCGGTGCTCGCCGAGGGCGACGTCGTCACGATCGGCAACGTCGACCTGGTGTTCACCGGCGGCATCCTGGTGCGCGGCCAGGAGGTGGCGGCGCGGACCGGCGGCCTGGAGGTGCGCGAGGTCAACTTCAGCATCGGCGAGAAGAACCTGCTGGAACGGGTGTCGCTGACCGCCCGGCCCGGCACCCTGACCGCGATCATCGGCGGGTCCGGCGCCGGCAAGACCACGCTGTCGCGGCTGATCGCCGGCTACGCCACCCCGACCACCGGCTCGGTCACCTTCGAGGGCCACGACATCCACACCGAGTACGGGTCGCTGCGCACCAGGATCGGGATGGTCCCCCAGGACGACGTCGTGCACCGCCAGCTGACGGTCAACCAGGCGCTGGGCTACGCCGCGGAACTGCGGCTGCCGCCCGACACCAGCAAGGCCGACCGCTCACAGGTCGTCGCGCAGGTCCTCGAGGAACTGGGGCTGACCAAGCACGCCGACACCCGCGTCGACAAGCTGTCCGGCGGCCAGCGCAAGCGAGCCTCGGTGGCGCTCGAGCTGCTGACCGGGCCGTCGCTGCTGATCCTCGACGAGCCCACCTCGGGCCTGGACCCGGCGCTGGACCTGCAGGTGATGACGATGCTGCGTCAACTCGCCGACGCCGGCCGCGTGGTGCTGGTGGTCACCCACTCGCTGACCTACCTCGACGTCTGCGATCAGGTGCTGCTGATGGCGCCCGGGGGCAAGACGGCCTACCTGGGCCCGCCCGACCAGATCGGCGGCGCGATGGGCACCACCAATTGGGCCCAGATTTTCGCGAAGGTGGGCGCCGACCCCGACGAGGCGAACCGCCGCTTTCTGGCGCAGACCAAGCCCCCGCCACCGGTGGAGTCGGCGCCGGCCGAACTCGGCGCCCCGGCGCACACCAGCGTGCGTCACCAGTTCTCCACGATCGCCCGGCGCCAGGTCCGTCTGGTCGTCTCCGACCGCGCCTACTTCGTGTTCCTGGCGCTGTTGCCGTTCGTCCTGGGCGCGCTGTCGCTGACCGTCCCCGGCAACACCGGGTTCGGCATCGCCGCGCCGACCGGCGGGACGCCCGACGAATCCGCTCAGATCCTGACCCTGACGTCGGTCGCCGCGGTCTTCATGGGCACCGCGCTGACGATCCGCGACCTGATCGGCGAGCGGGCGATCTTCCGGCGCGAACAGGCGGTGGGCCTGTCGACGGGTGCCTACCTCGCCGCGAAGCTCGCGGTGTTCTGCGTGTTCGCGATAGTGCAGGCCGCCATCGTGACGGCCATCGTGCTGGCGGGCAAGGGGGCGCCGACGCAGCCGGCGGTGCTGCTCGGCTCCTCCCCATTCGCGGCGAGCTTCGAGCTGTTCGTGACCATCGCCGCGATGTGCGTGGCCGCCGCGGTCCTCGGGTTGGTGCTGTCGTCGCTCGCGCGCTCCAGCGAGCAGATCATGCCGCTGCTGGTGGTGTCGCTCATGCTGCAGCTGGTGCTCGCCGGGGGCATGGTCCCGGTGACCGGCCGGATCTTCCTCGACCAGCTGTCCTGGCTGCTGCCCTCCCGGTGGGGCTACGCGGCGTCGGCGTCCACGGTCAACGTGCGGCTGCTGGTGCCCGGTTCGCTGGTGCAGCAGGACAGCCACTGGGCGCACACGCCCGGCGCGTGGCTGCTCGACATGGGGATGCTCGTCGCCCTGTCGGTGAGCTATGCCGCGATCGTGCGCTGGCGCATCCGGCTCAAGCGCTAATCCTTTGCGTCCAGGCGCAACCCGTGCGCCAGCGCGAAGGCCATCGCCTGGCCGACGTCGACGCGCGCGCCCGCCAGCGACGCGGTGCGCCACACCGACGGGTCGACGGTGGCGCCACGCAGGTCGGCGTCGTCCATCCGGGCGCCCGTCGTCCGCACGCCGGACAGGTCGGCGCCACGCAGCACGGCCTTGCGCAGGTCGGCCTCCACCAGGCTGGTCTCCCGCAGCCGGCACCCGCTCAGGTCGAGCCCGCGCAGGTCGTTGCCGCCGAGCACGGCCAGCGTGAAATCCACCTCGTCGAACGTCATCGGGCGCATCCGGCAACCGACGAAGACCGAGCCCAGCATGCTGCACTGCGCAAAGGTACTGTGCCACAGCAACGTTCGCTCGAAGGTGCAGTTGCGAAAAGCCGACCCGCGGTGCTGCGACTCGGCCAGGTTGACGCCGCTGAAGTCGCAGTCGCTGAACACCACCCGCTCGGTGCGCAGCCGGCTGAGGTCGTCGTCGCGAAAGTCCGTGCCGGAGAACTCGCGGTCGACCCAGTGCTGCAATGCGGGATCAGCTCGCGGCCAGGGCTTCCAGGGCGTACTCGCTGACGGCGATGAGCGCGTCTCTCGCCGACCGGCGATCGCGGGCGTCGACCGTGATCACCGGGATATGCCGGGGCAGCGTCAGCGCCTCGCGCACCGCCTCGACGGGATACCGTGGGGCGCCGTCGAATTCGTTGACCGCGATCAAGAACGGCAGGTTGCGGTGCTCGAAGAAGTCGACCGCGGCGAAGCTGTCCTGCAGGCGCCGGCAGTCGACCAGGACGATCGCACCGATCGCGCCGCGCACCAGATCGTCCCACATGAACCAGAACCGGCGCTGACCCGGCGTCCCGAACAGGTAGAGCACCAGCTCCTCGTCCAGGGTGATGCGGCCGAAGTCCATCGCAACCGTGGTGGTCTTTTTGTCCGGGGTGGCCTCCAGCGCGTCGACGCCGGTCGACGCGTCGGTCAGCATCGCCTCGGTGCGCAACGGCATGATTTCCGAGACGGCCCCGACGAACGTGGTCTTGCCGACACCGAACCCGCCCGCGACGACGATCTTCGTCGAAGCGTGTGCGCGCGCGTCAGAGTGCTCGAAGACCACGCAGTGTCCTTCCTATGAGTTCGTGGCGCTCATCCCTGGTGGAGCGCTCGGTCAGGGTCCTATGCACCCGAAGGTAGCCGGACAGCACGAGATCGCCGACCAGGACGCGCGCGACACCGACCGGCAAATCCAGCCGGGCCGAGATTTCCGCGACCGACGGGCTTTCCACGCACAGTTGGACGATCTTGCCTCTCGTGTCGTTGGGTGGCCACCGGTGGGCCAGGCCGGCCTGCAGCGTCTGGATCGGCGCTTCCAGCGGAAGGTCGACGTCGGTGCCGGTCCGGCCCGACGTCAGGGTGTACGGACGGACCAGGTTCGCCTCACGGGAGGCTGGCCAGGGCTCGCGTCTGTCCATCGCGGCTCAAGAGTGCTGGGGGGCTGACCGGCGGCTGGACTGCACCACGCCGCCCACCCGTTCGACGAGGATGGCCATCTCGTAGCCGATCTGGCCGATGTCGCAGGACGTCACGGCCAGCGTGGCCAGATGCGAGCCGTCGCCGACCCGCATCAGCAACAGGTAGCCGTTCTGCATCTCGACCACCGACTGCAGCACCTGGCCGCCCTCGAACAGCTGCGCGGCGCCGGTCGCCAGGCTGGCCAGCCCCGACGCGACCGCGGCCAGCTGATCGGCCCGCTCCCGCGGAAGGTGCTCGCTAGCGGCGACGGGCAACCCGTCGACGGACACCAGCAGCGCGTGCGCCACCCCGGGGACCTCGCGGGCGAACTTCGTCACCAGCCAATCCAGCGAGTTGCCAGCAGACGTCATTCCTGATCAGATCCTTCACTCGTCTCGCGGGCGTGCGACCGTCCCGTGCGCACGCCGCCGAAATGGCTGCTGAACGAGGCCCGCACCGCCTCGGGGTCCCGCGCCGCGGCGTGGGACCCGACGAGGGAGCCCTGGTCCTCATCCTGCTCGTTGTCCTCGTCGTCCTCGGTCCCGCTGGCCCCGTTGGCCGTGCCGGGCACCAGCCGGGCGCCCGGCGTGCGGACCGGCAGCCCGTGCTCGGTTTGCGACTCGACGGGCTTGTCCTCGGCGGCGGCGGCCAGCGACCAGCCGCGGTCCCACACCGACTGCCAATCCAGGTCGGGGCTGTTCACCAGGTCGTGCGGGTCGCCCAGCATCTCCGCCAGCATCCGACGGTAGATGACGTCGTCGTCGGCCGGGGCCTGGGGAGCCTCAGCAGCCTTGGGGGCGTTGGCGGCCTTGGCGGCCTTCGGAATCGTCGGGATCGACGGGGCTTCCGGCGCGTCGCTGCCCTGGGCGCTCTGGGCACGCGCGGCGAAGAACGCCGACGTGTCCGACGCCACCGCGGGTTTGGCCGGCGGCTGCCGTGGCGGCTGGTCGGGCTGCGGCTGCGGCTGGGCCTGCTGCCCGGCCTCCCACCACGGGGTGGCGAGCTCGCGGCGGTGCCGCCGGGGCAGCTCCGCGGCGGGCGCCTCGAAAACCTCGGGAGGTTCGGGAGGGGCCTCAGAAACGTTGGCAACGTCTGCGATGCCGCTGGAACCGGGGTTGCGGCGGGGCAGCAGGGTGACCGACGGTCCCGACGCCTCGGCGCCGTTCTGGTTCGCCGGCTCGTGTCCGGCGGCCTCACCCGAGGGGTCCGTCGTCGCGATGGCGTTGGCGAGTTTGGTGCTCGGCGATGCCACGGCGCCGGCCCGTCCGCGCGGCTCGACCGCCTGGCCCACCCCCGCGAGCAGCGTCGGCGGGAGATAGATCTCGGCGGTGGTGCCCGCGCCCGCCTCGTTGGCCGCCGGGCCCCGCAGCCCCACCCGGATGCCGTGCCGGGCGGCGATCCGGCCCACCACGAAAAGGCCCATGTGCCGGGCGTTGTCGGGGGTGACGTCGCCGCCGGCATGCAGCCGCATGTTGGCCATCCGCCGGTCGGCGTCGTTCATGCCCAGGCCGGAGTCGGAGATCCGCAGCATGACGCCGCCGTCCGCGCCGCCGGCCGCCGAGACCCGGACGGTCGTCGTCGGCGGCGAGTACCGCAGGGCGTTGTCGATCAGCTCCGCGAACAGGTGGATGGCGCCGCCGGCCGCCGCGCCGATGAGCATGCAGTCGGGCAGGCCGGTCAGTTCGACCCGCCGGTAGTCCTCGACCTCGGACACCGCGGCGTTGATCACCGTCGTCAGCGGCACCGGCTCACGCTGGTCGCGTGCCAGCTGCGCGCCCGCGAGCACCAGCAGGTTGGCGCTGTTGCGGCGCAGCCGCGCGGCCAGGTGGTCCAGCCGGAACAGGCTGTCGAGGCGCTCGGGATCCTCCTCGTTGCGCTCCAGCCGGTCGATCAGCGTGAGCTGCTGGTCGACCAGCGAACGGCTGCGCCGCGACATGGTCTCGAACATGTCGTTGACCAGCAAGCGCAGCCGCGCCTCGTCGCCGGCCAGCAGCAGGGCCTGCGTGTGCAGTTCGTCGACGGCGTGGGCGACCTGGCCGATCTCCTCGGTGGTGTAGACCGGCAGCGGCTGCGGGATGGGTTCGGCGCCACCGGCCTTGACGCGGGCCACCTCGTCCTCGAGGTCCCGGTGGGCGACTTTGAGCGCGCCGTCGCGCAGGACGCGCAGCGGCCGCACCAGCGCGCGCGCCACCAGCAACACGACCAGAAGCGCGATCACGATAGCGGCCAGCACCAGCACCGTGTCCCGGATCGCGGAGTTGCGGCGATCGGTGGCCTCGGCCTGCACCGACTTGGTCACGGACGCGGTGGCGTCGGTGACGACCTGTTCGGCGATCCCGTCGGTGGTCTGGATCGAGCGCAGCAGCTCGGGGTTGTCGACGAGCGCGCTGGCCGGGTCCGACATGATCGCCATCCGGGTGACCATCTGCTGCTGCAGCGTCTTGGCTTCGGGTGACCCGGCGCCCAGCACCTCGCTCATCCCGAACAGCGTCGACGGTTCGGTGCCGGCCAGGGTCATCATCGAGGTGCGCAGCTGCGGCTCGGGCAGGTCGGACCCGCGCGTCACCAGAATCTCCTGCATCGTCATCTGCCCGCGGGCGCCGACGGCCCGGCTCAGGCCCTGCGCCTCGGCGCGGATCCGCTCGTTGCCGACGCGCACCGACGCGTTGATCACGTCCTCCGCCGTCAGCAGCAGCGGGGCGTACGTGGTCACCCGGTCCCGCAAACCGACGCTGTTGTCGGCCACCTTGTCCAGCAGCCCCTGCCCGCCGTTCAGCAGGGTGCTCACCCCGGACCGGACGTCCGGGGTGACATCGGTGTCGGCCAGCCGCTGTTGCAGCTCGTGCTTGCGCGCCTCGTAGTTCTTCCTGGCGCCGTCGACGTCGCGTCCGGTGGAGCTGGCCAGCAGTGCGACATCGAGCGCCGACATGTACTTGGTGATCGCCGGCAGCACGTCGGAGCGCGCGGCCGCCAGCTTGAGGCCGCGGGCGCTGGCCATCGCGTCCTTGATGCGCAACCCGCCGAACGCCGTCGCCAAAATCAGCGGTACCAGCATGATCGCCAGGACCTTGTAGCGAACGGGCCAGTTGCTCGGCGACCAGGTGGGCGGACGTTTGGCCCGCGACGCGCCGGCGGCGGGCGCGTCATCGAACTTGGGTGTGGCCGCACCGGCCGCGTGGGCCGGGCGGGCGAACATGGTCACGTGCGTGCGGCCGCGCGGCCGGCCGCTGCGCCGATCGTGGGCGCTGGGTGAAACGAGAGACTCATGAGACTTCCTGCTTTATTCGACTGCCACGCGCAGGTGGACGCGAGAGGTAAACGCCTGGCAATCCGACGAGTATGACAGCCCGCGGCCGAGGTCTCCACAATTCCTACTGAGTAGGCAGAGCCCTCCAAGGTTGGGCGGTGCACGGGGATGCAAGTCTGGCAAACACATTGGCTTTCAAATTGGCTTTGTCACGATCCATCCAGGACGGCGACGGCCGCCAGCGCGTAGGACCTAAGACGGCCGAAGCAGCGCGACGAGGAAATCGGACTCATCGGAGAACGGCCGCAGATCCCAGGTGGACAGCAGCAGATCTTGCGCGAACCCGGCGTCCGCCGCGTCGTCGAGAAACTGGCTGAACTCGTACCCGCGGCCGGCGCCCAAGCCGATCACCGCTCGACCGCCGTCCCTGAGGTGTGCACGCAGCCGGCCCAGCACCTGGACTCGGGTACTCGGGGCAAGGAACGCCATCACGTTGCCAGCCGACATGATGACGTCGAACGGCTCGGCGATGCCGCGCGCGGGCAGGTCGAGTTCGGCGAGGTCGCCGACAAGCCAACGCGGCCCGGGATGGTCGTGCTCGGCTGCCTCGATGAGCACCGGGTCGACGTCGACACCGACCACCCGGTGACCGGCCGCGGCCAGATAACCGCCCAACCGGCCGGGGCCGCAGCCCGCATCAAGAATGTGGGCGCCGCGCGGCACCATCGCGTCCACGAGGCGGGCCTCGCCGAGCAGGTCGTCACCCGCGCGTGCCATGGCACGGAAGCGCTCGACATACCAGTGCGAGTGTCCGGAATCCGCTGCCACCTTCTGCATCCAGATGCTCTCCTCGACCATGCCAGCATTATCCAAGCGAAGACCCCGGGCAGGATGGCGTGTGTGTTCAAGGTGCTGTTCTATTCACCGCGCATCGCGCCCAACACCGGCAACGCCATTCGGACGGCGGCCGCGACCGGCGCCGAATTGCATCTGGTCGAGCCGCTCGGTTTCGATCTATCCGAACCCAAGCTGCGGCGGGCCGGCCTGGACTATCACGACCTCGCGTCGGTCACCGTGCACCCGTCGCTGCGGGCCGCCTGGGCCGCGCTCGCGCCGGCGCGGGTGATCGCGTTCACCGCGCACGCGACAACGCCTTTCTCCGACGTCGACTACCGGGCGGGCGACGTGTTGATGTTCGGGCCCGAACCGGACGGGCTGGACGCGGCGACCCTGGCCGACGAGCACATCACCCGGCAGGTGCGCATCCCGATGCTGGCGGGCCGGCGCTCGCTGAACCTGTCCAACGCCGCCGCGATCGCCGTCTATGAGGCGTGGCGCCAGCACGGGTACGCCGGGGCGGTGTAGCCGCGATGAGTTCCGGGCCACCCGCGAGTCAGCATTGATATGGCTACCTTCATCACGATCGGCTACGGGGACGCGGCCGGATACGACCGCGCGAGCGACGAATGTAAAGCGGCCGCACACGCGCGCGACGACGCAATGCGCGCCGCCGGGGCGCTCATCGGAATTGCCGGCCGACCCGTTCGGGTGCGCAATCCGGACAGCTCAGGCGTGCGAACCGAGCCCGGGCCGTACTTGCAATCAGCACTACCGATCGCCGGGTTCGCCGTGTTGGAAGCCGAGGATCTCGAAACGGCGATCGAGCGGGTGAGCCAAACCCCCTGTGCCGTCGCGCACGGGGTCGTCGAGGTGTGGCCGCTGACGACCTGAGCTACCAGGCGTTCCAGTGGGTGAGCTGCTCGGCCGGTAGCCGCTTGGCCGGCCGGAAGTCGGTGCCCTTGGTGTAGGCGATGGGGAACAGGCCGGCCTGGCTGTATTTCTCGTAGGGAATGCCGAGCACGTCGGCGGCCTGCTTCTCGCCGTCGCGCAGCAGGTGCAGCGTCGTCCAGCAGGAGCCCAGCCCCCGCGAGCGCAGCGCCAGGCAGAAGCTCCAGACCGCCGGGAACAGCGACGCCCAAAACGACACGCCGCCCAGCGGCGTCTTGTCCTCGCGGCCCTCGATGCAGGGGATCATCAGCACCGGCGCCTCGTGCATGTGCTCGGCGAGGTAGGTGGCCGAGTCCCGCACCTTGCCCATCCGCTCCCCGCGGGTGTCGCCCTCGTCGTATTGGGCTCCCGGCGCGCTCAGGTAGCCGCGCGCGTTGGACAGGTAGATGTCGCCGAGCGCCTTCTTCTTGTCGGCGTCCTCGACGAACACCCATTGCCAGCCCTGCGAGTTGGAACCCGTCGGCGCCTGCAGCGCCAGGTCCAGGCATTCCATCAGCACGTCGCGACCAACCGGCTTGTCGAAGTCGAGGCGCTTGCGGACCGAGCGGGTGGTGGTGAGGACTTCGTCGACGGACAAGTTGAGGGTCATGGGTGGAGACTACCGTTGGCTTCATGACAGTCGAACTGACGCAAGAGGTTTCCAGCAGGCTCAATTCGGACAAGTTCGGGTGGCTGACCACGGTCGCCAAATCGGGACAACCGGTGCCGCGGCTGGTCTGGTTCTACTTCGACGGCACCCGGCTGACGGTGTACTCCATGCCGCAGGCAGCCAAGGTCGCCCACATCAAGGCGCACCCCGAAGTGAGCCTGAACCTGGATTCGGACGGTAACGGTGGCGGCATCGTCGCCATCGGTGGTACCGCGACGGTCGACGCGACCGACGTGAATTGCGCAGATGACGAGCCCTACTGGGCGAAGTACGGCGAGCTCGCGAAGGAGTTGGAGTCGGCCGAGGGGATGTCGATGGCGGCGTTCAGCACCCGGTTGGCGATCACGCCGACGAAGGTCTGGACCACGCCCACCAGCTAGGGCCTGAGCGCCGAACGTGCACTCACTGCGAATATTCGGCGGAAATCTCACGCTGAGTGCACGTTCGGCGAAAGGGGTCAGCGGAAGTCGCGCGACTTCGAGCCGACCGCCAGCGTGATGCGGCCCAGCCGCTCGGCAACGACGGTGACGGCGCCGCTGGCGTTTTGCACCTGCCCGCGCACCAGCAGCGCCGGCGCCGTGTTGGCCAGCTTGCGGTGTCGCGCCCACACCCCCGGCGTGCAGAGCACATTGACCATGCCCGTCTCGTCCTCGAGGTTGAGGAAGGTCACCCCCTGGGCCGTCCCGGGCCGCTGCCGGTGGGTCACCGCGCCGGCGATCAGCACGCGGTCGCCGTCGGGCACGTCCAGCAGCGCCTCGGCGGGCACCACGCCCAGCGCGTCCAGGTCCTCGCGCAGGAACTGCGTCGGGTAGCTGTCCGGGGAGATGCCGGTGGCCCACACGTCGGCGGCGGCCAGCTCCAGCTCGCTCATCCCCGGCAGCGCCGGGATGTGCGACGACGACCCCACGCCCGGCAACCGGTCCGGGCGCTGGGTGGCGGCCGCCCCGGCCGCCCACAACCCCTCGCGCCGGGACATGGAAAAGCAGCCCAGCGCCCCGGCCGTGGCCAGCGCCTCGGTCTGTGGCACGGATAGCTGCAGCCGGGTGGTCAGGTCCAGCAGGGATGCGAAGGGGCCGTTGGCCTTTCGTTCGTCGACCAGACGCTCGGCCAGGTCGTCGCCGATGTGGCGGACGGCGCCCAGGCCGAGGCGGACCTCCGTCCCTTCGTTCTCGAGGGTGGCGTTTGCCAGGCTGGCGTTGACGTCCGGGCCGTGCACCGCCACGCCGTGCCGGCGCGCGTCAGCCACCAGCGACTGTGGGGAATAGAAGCCCATCGGCTGCGCGCGCAGCAGCGCCGCGCAGAACGCGGCGGGGTGGTGCAGCTTGAACCACGACGAGTAGAACACCAGCGACGCGAAGGACAGCGCGTGGCTTTCGGGGAAGCCGAAATTGGCGAAGGCCTCCAGCTTTTCGTAGGTGCGGTCGATTACCTCGTCGGTGGCGCCGTGCAGCGCGCGCATGCCCTCGTAGAACCGGCCGCGCAGCCGTCGCATCCGTTCGGTCGAACGCTTGGAGCCCATGGCGCGCCGCAGCTGGTCGGCCTCGGCGGCGGAAAAGCCGGCGCAGTCGACCGCGAGCTGCATCAACTGCTCCTGAAAAAGCGGCACCCCCAGCGTCTTTCGCAGCGCGGATTCCATGGACGGGTGGTCGTAGACGACCGGGTCGACGCCGTTGCGCCGCCGGATGTAGGGGTGTACCGACCCGCCCTGGATGGGCCCGGGGCGGATCAGCGCGACCTCCACCACCAGGTCGTAGAAGATCCGTGGCCGCAGCCTGGGCAACGTGGCCATCTGCGCCCGCGACTCCACCTGGAACACGCCGACGGAATCGGCGCGGCACAGCATCTCGTACACCGCCGGTTCGGAGAGGTCGAGGCGGGCCAGATCCACCCGGATGCCCTTGTGCTCGGCCACCAGGTCGATGGCGTAGTGCAGCGCCGAGAGCATGCCCAGCCCCAGCAGGTCGAACTTCACCAAACCGATTGCCGCGCAGTCGTCTTTGTCCCACTGCAAGACGCTGCGGTTCTCCATGCGCGCCCACTCCACCGGACACACGTCGGCGATGGGGCGATCGCAGATCACCATGCCGCCGGAATGGATGCCCATGTGCCGCGGCAGGTTCCGGATCTGGTTCGCCAAATCGACCACCTGCTCTGGGATGTCTTCGACGTCGGGCGAATCCGCGAGCCCGTTCCAGTGGCCGAGCTGCTTGCTCCACGCGTCTTGCTGCCCCTGCGAAAAGCCCAGGGCGCGGGCCATGTCCCGCACCGCGATCCGGCCCCGGTAGGTGATGACGTTGGCGACCTGGGCGGCGTAGTCGCGGCCGTATTTGTCGTAGACGTACTGGATGACCTTTTCGCGCTGGTCCGATTCGATGTCCATGTCGATGTCGGGCGGCCCGTCGCGGGCGGGCGACAGGAAGCGCTCGAACAACAGCTCGTTGGCCACCGGGTCCACCGCGGTGACGCCCAGCGCGTAGCAGACCGCGGAATTGGCCGCCGATCCCCGGCCCTGGCACAGGATGTTGTTGCGCCGGCAGAACCGGGCGATGTCGTGCACCACCAGGAAGTAGCCCGGAAACGTCAGGTGTGCAATGACTTTCAGCTCGTGCTCGATCTGGGCGTAGGCGCGGGGCGCTGATTCGGGGAGCCCGTAGCGCTCGCGCGCGCCGGCCATCGTGAGCTGGCGCAGCCAGCTGTCTTCGGTGTGCCCGTCGGGCACGTCGAACGGCGGCAGCTGCGGCGCAATGAGCGCCAGCCCGAACGCGCACTGCTCGCCGAGCTCGGCGGCGGCCGTCACCGCTTCGGGCCGCTGGCCGAACAGCCGGGCCATCTCCTCCCCGGACCGCAGGTGCGAGCCGCCCAGCGGGGCCAGCCACCCGGCGGCGGTGTCCAGCGACTGCCGGGCCCGGATGGCACCCATTGCCATGGCCAGCCGGCCGCGCGACGGGTGGGCGAAATGCGCCCCCGTGGTGGCGATGACGCCGATGCCGAAGCGCGGCGCGAGGGCGGCCAGCGCCGCGTTACGTTCGTCGTCGAGCGGGTGACCGTGCTGGGTGAGCTCGACGCTGACCCGGTTCGCCCCGAACCGGTCCACCAGGTCGGCCAGCGCCCGCTCCGCGGCCTCCGGACCTTGCGAGAGCGCCCGGCGCACATGGCCTTTGCGGCATCCGGTCAGGATGTGCCAGTGCCCGCCGGCGGCCTCGGTCAGCGCGTCGAAATCGTAACGCGGCTTGCCCTTCTCCCCGCCGGCCAGGTGTGCCGCGGCCAGTTGCCGCGACAGCCGCCGGTATCCTTCCGGACCGCGGGCCAGCACCAGCAGGTGCGGACCGGGCGGATCCGGCGTCTCGGTGCGGGCGCCCGGCCCCAGCGACAGCTCGGCGCCGAACACGGTGCTCAGCTCGAGTTCGGCGGCGGCTTCGGCGAACCGCACCGCCCCGTACAGGCCGTCGTGGTCGGTGAGCGCCAGCGCGCGCAGGCCCAGCCGGGAGGCCTCCTCGACGAGCTCCTCGGGGGTACTGGCGCCGTCGAGGAAGCTGAACGCCGAATGCGCGTGCAGCTCGGCATATGCAACGGACGAGCGGGCCGCCCGGGTGTCGCCCGGCGGCTGGTAGGTGCCGCGCTTGCGCGACAGCGGGGCGTCCTCCGCGGGTTCCGCCGGCGCGCCGGCATGGCGCGGCTTGCCGTCGAGCACCCGCTCCATCTCCGCCCAACTCGGCGGCCCGTTGAACCAGCCCACATCCCGAGCCTACTCGAATATATGTTCGAATGTGAGCGGCGCTGTTAAACGGGTCTAAACACGTTCTTAACGCTGCCGGCCTACCGCCCGGCAGGCGCCGCACAGATACTGGTACCAGGGCAAAAACGACGGCGGGACTGAGCATGGCGCAAGCGAAGGCACTGGACACGGCTTACCTCAAGGCTCAGGATCCCGAACAGCACGCGAGCCTGGCGATCGGCGCGGTCGCCATCGTCGATGGCCCGGCCCCCGATCCCACATTGCTGAAAGCGCTGCTGGTGGAACGGTTTCGGTCGATACCGCGCTGCACGCAGTTGCTGCGCGCGCAGGACTTCGAGTGGATCGACTGCCCGGGATTCGACGTCGCCCGTCATGTGCGCCGGGTGGCGATCCCGCGCCCGGGCGACGACACCCAACTGTCCCAGGCCATCGCCTTCGCCCTCGAGCGTCCCCTCGACCTGAACCGCCCGCCGTGGGAATGCTGGGTGATCGAGGGCCTGACGGGCAACCGGTGGGCGATCCTGATCAAGACCCACCACGACGTCGCCGACGGCAACTCAGCCGCCCACCTGCTCACCAGGCTCTGCGACGACGCCGGTGAGGCCGCCGTCGCCAAAGACCTTGCCGCTACCCAGGTTTCGTCGGCGCCGCGACCCGGCTGGATCGACGCCCTGGGCCGGGCCGCCGCGCTGGCCGGCACACTGGTCGGTGCGATGTGGCCGGCGGAACGGCTGCCGGTCGATCCCGTCATGCGGCGCTACGGCACGGTGCGAGTCCCCGCCGCCGACGTCGACAAGGTGTGCCGCAAATTCGGTGTGACCGTCAACGACGTTGCGCTGGCGGCCATCACCGAGGGCTTCCGGCGGGTTCTGCTGCGCCGCGGCGAGGAGCCGCGCGCGGATTCGTTGCGGACCCTGGTGCCACTGTGGGGGGCGCCGGTCCGTTCGGCCATGCTGCCGTATCTGCCCGTCGAGCACGAGGACCCGGTCCAGCAGCTGCGCACGGTGCACAACAGGTGGAAGGTCCAGAAGCGTGAACCCGGCATCGTGGAGTCGGCGCTCAACTGCCTGCCGGCGCTGGTGCGCAGCAACGTCTTACAGCTGCTGGCCCGGCTGCCGCACGCCGGCGTCGTGACGCTGGGGACCCACACGCCCGGACCACGCCACCAACTCCGGCTGATGGGCCGGACGATAGAACGCCTGCTGCCGATCCCCCCGACCGCCGTGCGGCTGAGCACGGGGGTCGCGGTGCTCAGCTACGGCGACGACGTGGTGTTCGGGATCACCGCCGAATACGACTCCGCGGCCGACGTCAAGGAGCTGGTGGCCGGCATCGAACTGGGCATGGCGCGGATGGTGGCACTCAGCGGGGATTCGGTGCTGCTGTTCGGCAAGGACCACCGGCGCAGGCGCGCGGCCCGCAGGCATCCGAGCCAGGCATATCGAGCGCACCCGTCGGCGCGCTATTGACCCTGGCCCCGGCGGTGCCCGGCATCGTGAGAAGGTTGGTGCATGCCGGTCACCATCGATCCGCGCCGCCACGACGCGGTGCTGTTCGACGCCGCGTTGGGCGACGCGCCGGCGCTGGTCCGGCGGCTGCGCGACGCCGGCGTCGGCGTCTTCTCGTGGGGCACTGACGAGGCGGCGGTTCGCCCGGGGCGATGCGCCGTCGTGACCGGCGACCCGGAAGTCGTTCAGGCGGCGCGCGACAACGGCTTCGCGTTGGTCATCGGCGTCGGGGCCGCGGACGGACTGCGGCGTTGCGGCGCCGACGCTGTGGTCACCGACGCGGATGAGGTCGCGGTGCGGGCCGGGGACCGCCGGATGTCCCAGCTGCCCGCCGCGCGAGAGGCCTTGGGCGCCTTGGCCGAGCGCAGGCCGGCGGTGTTCTACGACTTCGACGGGACCCTGTCGGACATCGTCGACGATCCGGATGCGGCCCGGCCCGTCGCCGGGGCGGTCGAGGCCTTGCAGAGGCTGGCCGCGCAGTGTCCGGTGGCGGTGCTGTCCGGCCGCGACCTCGCCGACGTGACGAAGCGCCTCGGCGTACCCGGCATCTGGTACGCCGGCAGCCACGGCTTCGAGCTGACCGCGCCCGACGGGACGCACCACCAGAACGAGGACGCGGCGGCGGCCGTACCGGTGCTGGAACAGGCGGCCGGTGAGCTACGCGACAGGGTGGGCTCGATTCCCGGGGTTGTGGTGGAGCACAAGCGATTTGGTGTGGCGGTGCACTACCGCAACGCCGCGCGGGACCGCGTCGGCGAGGTGGCCGCGGCGGTGCGCGCGGCGGGCCGGCGCGACGCGCTTCGGGTGACCACCGGGCGCGAGGTCATCGAGCTGCGCCCGGACCTGGACTGGGACAAGGGCAAGACCCTGCGCTGGGTGATGGAGCACCTGAGCGAGGCCGCCTCCGGCCCGCTGGTCCCGGTCTATGTCGGCGACGACATCACCGACGAGGACGCGTTCGATGCGATCAGCGACGAGGGCGTCCCGATCCTGGTGCGGCACAACGAGGACGGTGACCGCGCCACCGCCGCGCGGTTCGCGCTGGAGACCCCCGCGCAGGCCGCGGAGTTCACCGACCTGCTGGCCCGGCAGTTGGGCGAGGCCCGCGCGGATTAGGGCACCGACGGGACCTAGCCGTCAGCTAGGCCTCCGCGTACTCCGCGGCGCCGTCATCGAGCACCACGCGGGCGGGGCTGCCCTCGGCGCCCGACGCCTCGGTCCGGAAAACCGCCTTCCCCGGCTCCGTCCGCCAGATCAGCGTGGTCAGCGTCTCGCCGGGAAACACGGGTGAGCTGAATCGCGCGTCGATCGACGTGACGTTGGCGGCCACACCCTTGCCCAGCTCGGCGACCAGCGCGCGCCCCGCCACCCCGTAGCTGCACAGCCCGTGCAGGATCGGCTTGGGGAACCCGGCCAGCTCCCGGGCGAACCAGGGGTCGCTGTGCAGCGGGTTGCGGTCACCGGAGAGCCGATAGATCAGCGCCTGGTCCTCGCGGGTCGGCAGCGGAATCCGGGCGTCCGGCTCGCGGTCCGGGATCTCCGGTGCGATCGGCCGCTGGCCCGGCACTCCGCCGAACCCGCCCGCACCCCGAACGACGAACGTCGTCGACGTTTCGGCGATCAGCTTGCCCGAGTCCGGGTCGGTGCCGCGGCCGCGCAGCATCACGACCGCGTTCTTGCCCTCGCCCTTGTCCTGAATGTCGGTGACCTCGGAGACCACGGATAGCTTTCCCGCCGCCGGCAGCGGCGCATGCAACCGGACACCCTGCGATCCGTGTAAGAGCATGGCCCAGTTGAACGTTCCGATCTTGGCGGCCGCCCCGAAGGCCGGAGAGCAGATCACCGCGTAGGTGGGCAGCACCTGCTGGGCGATGTCATGGCTGTTCTCGGTTGTGAAGGACAGATCGTCGAGACCGCACCCGACGCCGAGCGCATACAGCATCGTGTCCTTGTCGGTCCATTCGAACAGCGTCGGATCGCTCACCGCGCCGACGGCACTCGGGTCAATGGCCATACGAGTCTCCTTTCAAGGACTTTTCGGTACTGAAGCATTTCAGACCGTCGCAAACCCTTCCCTCCGGCACCCTCGGCAGGGCAGGCTATCGACATGCGCAAGGGGAGCGTGATCGCAAAAGCCATAGCAGTGCTCGCGACGGCGGTCGTCGTCGGTGCGTGCGGCGGCTCACCGCAGCCGCGCAGCATCACGCTGACGTTCATCCGCCACGCGCAGTCGGAGGCCAACGCCAGCGGGATCATCGACACCTCGGTGCCGGGCCCGGGCCTCAGCCCCGAGGGCAAAGGGCAGGCCGAACAGCTCGCGCATCAGGTCGCCCACAACAAGTACGACGCCGTCTACGCCTCCACCATGGCGCGCGCCCAGCAGACCGCCGAACCGCTGGCGGCCGAACTGCACAAGCAGGTGGAGGTGCTGCAGGGCATCCAGGAGATCGGCGCCGGCTGGTTCGAGGGCAAGCCGATCTCGATGGATCCCACGACCTACCTGCTGGCGCCGGCGGACTGGCTCAGCGGCGACGTGCAAAACAGCATCCCCGGCTCGATCACCGGCAAGGAGTTCAACGACCGGTTCACCGCGGCCGTCCAGAAGGTCTACGACAGCGGGCACAACAACCCGGTGGTGTTCGCGCACCTGTACTCCATCGAGTACTGGGTGCTGATGAACGTCAAGAACGCCAAGGACAGCCTCCGCACCACCCACCCGCTGCCCAACACCGGCCGCGTGGTGATCACCGGCAACCCGATGACGGGCTGGACGCTGCAGGAATGGGACGGCATCCGCGACTTCAACGGCTGACGGCTACCATGTCCGCATGCGGTATGTCGTTACCGGCGGTACCGGGTTTATCGGGCGCCGCGTCGTGTCGCGCCTGCTGGAAACGCGGCCGGACGCGCAGGTGTGGGTGCTGGTGCGCCGCGGATCGCTCGGGCGCTTCGAACGCCTCGCCGCCGTGTGGGGCGACCGGGCCAGGCCGCTGGTCGGCGAGCTGCCCGGGCTCGGCCTGACCGACGGAACGCTGGCCGAGCTGGGCCGGGTCGATCACCTCGTGCACTGCGCGGCGATCTACGACATCACCGCCGGCGAGGCCGAGCAGCGGGCGGTCAACGTCGAGGGGACCCGGGCGGTGATCGACCTGGCACGCCGGCTGGACGCCACGCTGCACCACGTGTCGTCGATCGCGGTGGCGGGCGACTTTCCCGGCGAGTACACCGAGGAGGACTTCGATGTCGGCCAGCGGCTGCCGACCGCCTATCACCGGACCAAGTTCGAGGCGGAGGCGCTGGTGCGGTCGACGCCCGGGCTGCGCTACCGCGTCTACCGCCCCGCCGTTGTGGTGGGCGATTCGGTCACCGGGGAGATGGACAAGATCGACGGCCCGTACTACTTCTTCGGCGTGCTGGCCAAGTTGGCGGTGTTGCCCAAACTGACCCCGATCCTGTTGCCCGACACCGGTCGCACCAACATCGTCCCGGTCGACTACGTCGTCGACGCGCTGGTCGCCCTCGTCCACGCGGACGGTTACGGTGCCGGTTGGGATGGCCGCACCTTCCACCTCACCTCCCCCAAAACCATTGGGCTGCGCGGCATTTACCGTGGCGTCGCCAAAGCGGCCGGGTTGCCGGCGATGCGCGGGTCGCTGCCCCGCTCGGTGGCGGCGCCGGTGCTCAAGGCGCGCGGCCGCGCCCGAGTGGTGCGCAACATGGCGGCCACCCAGCTCGGGATTCCCGCCGAGATATTCGACGTCGTCGACTTGAAGCCGACTTTCGTCAACGACGAGACCCGAAAGGCGTTGCAGGGCACCGGTATCGAAGTGCCGGACTTTGCGAGCTACGCGCCCGAGCTGTGGTGGTACTGGGCCGAGCACCTCGACCCCGACCGGGCCCGGCGCGACGACCCGAAGGCGCCGCTGCAGGGCCGGCACGTCATCATCACCGGCGCGTCCAGCGGGATCGGGCGGGCGGCTGCGCTCGCCGTCGCCGAACGGGGCGCGACGGTGTTCGCGCTGGCCCGCAACGCCGACGCGCTGGATGCCTTGGTCGCCGAGATCCGCGCCGGCGGCGGGCAGGCGCACGCGTTCACCTGCGACGTCACCGACTCCACGTCGGTGGAGCACACCGTCAAGGACATCCTGGGGCGCTTCGACCACGTCGACTATCTGGTGAACAATGCCGGCCGGTCGATCCGGCGCTCGGTGGTCAACTCCACCGACAGGCTGCACGACTACGAACGGGTGATGGCGGTCAACTACTTCGGGGCAGTGCGGATGGTGCTGGCGCTGCTGCCGCACTGGCGCGAGCGCCGGTTCGGCCACGTGGTCAACGTCTCCAGCGCGGGCGTGCAGGCCCGCAACCCCAAGTACAGCTCCTACCTGCCCACCAAGGCGGCGCTGGACGCGTTCGCCGACGTGGTCGGGTCCGAGACGCTCTCCGACCACATCACGTTCACCAACATCCACATGCCGCTGGTCCGCACCCCGATGATCGCGCCGTCGCACCGGCTCAACCCGGTGCCCGCGATCAGCCCCGAGCGCGCGGCGGCGATGGTGGTGCGCGGCCTCGTCGAGAAACCGGCGCGCATCGACACCCCGCTGGGCACGCTCGCCGAGGTCGGCAATTACTTCGCGCCGAGGACGTCGCGGCGCATCCTGCACCAGCTCTACCTGGGCTACCCCGATTCCGCCGCGGCGCGCGGGCTGCCCACCGAGGCGAAAGCGCCGCCGAACCGGAGGCCCAAGCGCCCGGCCCGCGCCGTCGCCGCGGGCATCCGGACACCGCGCCCGGTCAAGCGGCTCGTGCGGCTGGTGCCCGGCGTGCACTGGTAAACGCCGGGTTTAGCCCCACCGGATTGCGGTATCCCGGCGCGATGGTCCTTTGCGAAAAGCGGACGGACGCCGACCCGGTGGCCGCCGCGGGCCGGCTGGTCGCCACGACGGGGGTCGCGGTGCTGTCCTCCTTCGACGTGACGCGAAGCCTCGAGGTTGGCCGCGAGGAATGGACCCGGTTTGCCCGGCACTGGCGGCAGCTGGCGCCGGATCCCTATGCGGCGGAGCTGGGGGTGCAGCGGCTGCGCCGTTACGGCCAGTACTCGTTTCGGGACGGGGTGCTGCGCCCGATGCCCAAGCTCGCGTTCGTGCAGCCGGAGGACTCCAACCCGCTCTACATCGGCAAGGACCGTGACTTCGAGCCGCTGACCGACGCGTTCGCCGCGGATCCGTTGCTGCACAAGGTGGTCGGGCTGCTGGCCCGGGTTGCCGCGGCCCTGGATGACGTGGCCGACTGGAACGTCAAGGTGCATCCGTTCCGCATTCGCTGCTGCGGTGACGAGGACGGCCATCCGACGCCCGAAGGCCTGCACCGCGACGGCGTCACCCTGGTCAGCTCGCTGCTGATCGGGCGGCGCAACGCCATCGGCGGCGAGAGCACCGTGTGCGACCTTCAGGGCCGGCAGTTGCTGGCGACGACGCTGGCCGAGCCGGGGGCGCTGATGCTGGGCGACGACCGCCGCACCCTGCACGGCGTCTCGCCGATCCGGCCGATCGACGCCTCCGGACCGGCGCAGCGCGATGTCCTGGTGATCACCTTCGCGTCGGCCTGGCCGTAGAATCCCCGCGGTGAACCCCATTTTCGTCGACGTCGACACCGGCATCGACGATGCGATGGCCTTGATCTACCTGCTGGCCAGCGCCGACGCCGAGGTGGTCGGCATCGCCTCGACCGGCGGCAACATCCACGTCGACCAGGTTTGCGCCAATAACCTGGGTCTGCTCGAATTGTGCCGCGCCCCAGCCATACCCGTGTCCAAGGGCGCCGACGAGCCGTTGTGCGGCCACTGGCCGCATCACTCGAAGTTCCACGGCCCCAAGGGCTTAGGCTATGCCGACCTGCCCCCCACCGGCCGCGGGCTCACCGGCCACGACGCCACCGCGGCGTGGGTGACCGCGGCGCGCGCCCATCCCGGCGAGCTGATCGGCCTGGTCACCGGCCCGCTGACCAACCTGGCGCTGGCGCTGCGCGCCGAACCCGCGCTGCCGAGGATGCTGCGACGGCTGGTGATCATGGGCGGCTCGTTCGGCGGCGATACCGATCCGATGGCCGAATGGAACATCCGGGTGGATCCCGAGGCGGCCGGCGAGGTCTTCGCCGGCTGGGCCGGGCAGCAACAACTTCCGATCGTCTGTGGCCTGGACCTCACCCGGCGCGTCGCGATGACGCCGGAGGTCCTGGACCGGCTGGCCGCTGCCGCGGGCCCGTCGCCGTTGCTACCGGTGATCGAGGACGCGATGCGGTTCTACTTCGAATCCCACGAGGTCCGCGGGCACGGCTACGTCGCGTTCATGCACGACCCGCTGGCCGCCGCGGCGGCGCTGGAGCCGGAGCTGGTGTCGACCAGGGCCGCCACGGTGGACATCGAACTGGCGGATATCCCGACCCGGGGCGTGACGACGCCCGACTGGTCGGGCGACCGAAAAGCCAACGCCCTGATCGGCGTTGACGTGGACCCCGCGGCGTTCTTCGAGGAGTTCATCGAGCGGGTCGCGCCGTTCGCGCGCGGGCTCGGCCGTCACTCATAGCTACCCTCGAGATACCAACGTCTTTGGCGGTAGCACAGCAGAAAAGCCCGCTCGTCCTCCAGCAGGACCTGCGCGCGGGCGGTACGTCCTTTGGCCTCGGGATCCCACCACCGCTCGTCGACCGGCCAGGGTCCGGCCCACCAGCGCAGCGGCTCGTCCCGGCCGCGCACGGTCAGCCGGGCGGGGTCGGCCGAGAACATCCCCCGGCCGGTCACCCGTATCGAATCCCCCTCGGCGTCAATCAATTCCACCGGGTCGTCGAGCAGCACCGCCGGCGACGGCTGCGGCAGTTGCCCGGGCCACGGCGGGCCCGGGTCGGCATGCGGCACCGGCTCGTCGCCCAGCGGAATCAACGTGATGCGCTCGGCCGGCCCGCGACCGCCGGCCAGCACCGGCACCCGCACTGCCTCCGGCCCGAGCAGGCCCTGGACCCGCACCAGCGCCCGGCGGGCCCGCAGCCTGTCCTCCTCGCCCAGGCCGCCCCATAACGGCAACTGCAGCGCCTCGGCCGACACCACCTCCACCGCCTGCAGCCGCAACAGGGTCACCGCCGCCGTCGGGCGGGGGTTGCGGGCGGTTCGGTTGCTCAACCACCCGTCGAGCTGCCAGCGCACCCGATCGGCGGTCGCGTCCTCGGTCAACGGCTCGGCGCACCGCCACACCCGTTGCAGCTCTTCACCGTTGGCGGTGACGGCGTGGATGGCCAGCCGGGTGCAGCCCACCCCCGCGGCCATCAGCGTCTGGTGCAGCGCGCCGGCCAGCGAGCGACCGGCGAAGGCGGCGGCATCGACCCGGTCGATCGGCGGGTCGCAGTCCAGCATGGCCTCGAGTTCCGGCGGCGACTCGCGTCCGGACGGTCCCCGCTCGGGTTCGCCGCGGGCGAACCGGTGCGCGGTCACCCCGTCGGCGCCGAACCGGGAAGCCACGTCGGTGCGC
Organism: Mycobacterium sp. 852002-50816_SCH5313054-b; assembly: GCF_001667185.1. Lineage (GTDB taxonomy): Bacteria > Actinomycetota > Actinomycetes > Mycobacteriales > Mycobacteriaceae > Mycobacterium. Next base: position 70,598 of record NZ_LZIC01000030.1, read on the forward strand.
GACAGCGCGGCGAACTGCCCGATGGTGCGAATCCCCATCCGCCACAACAGGTCCGTCAGCTCCTCTCGCCCCGGACCGGACAGGCTCGGCTCGGTGGCCAGCTGCCGGATCGACAGCGCCGACAGAAACCTCGCGTCGCCTCCCGGCTCGACGATCCGGCCCGCGCGCGCGGCGAAGACCGCGGTGGACAACTGGTCGGCGATCCCAACCTGACACTCGGCGCCCGCGGCGGCCACCGCGTCGATCAGCCGCTCGGCGGCCAGCTCCTCGGACCCGAAATAGCGGGCCGCCCCGCGCACCGGCAACACCAGAAGGCCGGGCCGCAGCACCTCGGCGCGGGGCACCAGATCGTCCACCGCGGCGATCACCCCCTCGAAGAAGCGGGCGTCGCGGTCGGCGTCGGCGGTCGCGACGTGCAGCTGCGGGCACCGGGCCGCCGCCTCCCGTCGCCGCAGCCCCCGCCGCACCCCCGCCGCGCGGGCGCCCGACGAGCAGGCGATCACCCGGTTGGCCAACGTGATCGCGATCGGGGCCGTCATGGGCAGGTCCGCCGCTGCCGCCGCCGCGACCGCGGGCCAGTCCATGCACCAGATCGCCAGCGCGCGTGAGGAAGCCACCCGAATTCACCCGGCTCGCGACCGGCCGAGCACCCGCCTACCCGCGCACACCCCGCCGACCTGCAGCCGCACCCTGCCGATGCGCCCGAAGCCGGGGCGGCCGTTCGCCGTGATCTCGTAGCCGCAGACCCGCGCCTCCAACCGCGTCGGCGCCCCCTGCCAGTCGCCGTCGGTGACCAGCAGGGTGCATCCCTTGTTGCGGGCCCGCGCCACCACCGCCCGCGCCCGGGTGTGCGGCACCTGGCGCCCGCCCAGGCCGAGCACCACCAGATCCATGCCGTCGATGAGCACCGCGGCCACCTCGACCGGATCGGTTCCGGCGTCCGGTATCACCGCGAGCCGGCTCAGGTCCGCCCCCATCTCCACGGCGGCCAGCAGCCCGATGTCGGGTTGGCCGACGATGGCGACGTTGCCGCCGGCCGCCGTCACCGCGGCCACCACGCCCAACACCAGCGACCGGGCCCCCGACAGCACCGCCACCGTTCCCCGCGGCAACGGCACCGGCAGCGAATCCGCGAGCCACCGCGGGAGCGCCAGCCAGGATTCCGAATCCGGCAGCAGGTCGTCGGTGGGGGCGCCGCGCCCGGAGATCTCAGCCATCCGCCGGCGCAGCGATTCCAGCTGATCAGCGCGGTGATCGGAGGCCAGAGCCGCGGTCATGACTGCCTCCTACCCCCACGCGTTTTCGAAAGTATGTTCGATACATTCGCGAGTAAACACCCACCCTCCGACAAGCGTCAAGAAACGTGAGAGGCTGCTTTATGCGGTCGGTACTGGTGTGGCTGATGGTGCTTTTTTGCTGCACTTTCCCGGCGCCAAGCGCCGCCGCTCCGTGTCGAGAAGCGGAGCTGTTCGCCTCCGACAACACCGATCCCCTGTTCGAGGCGCAGGCCACCGTGACGATCGCGCTCAGCGGCGCGGCGGCGACGGGATCGACCCCGCTCGACGGGGTGTACTGGTCGGGCGCGCTGCAACGGAACACCTATGAGCGCTCGCGTGAATTTCACCTGTGCGGTGCCGACGGCGCGTCACACTCCGCCGCCGAGGCGCTGCGCCGTCAGTTCGACCAGGACGCGGTGCTGACCTTCGACTACGAGCGCGCGCCGGACGAGAACGCGATCCTCGTCGCCGTGCCACACGTCGACATCGCCCGCTTCGGCGACGCGCTGGCGGCCGATCCGGTCGCCCGCGATCGCATCCGGGGCGGGTCCGTCACCACGACCGACCACACCCTGCTCCTTGTCGCCGGGGACGAAGACCGAGATGTCGCCCGCCGGCTCGTCGGCGAGTCCGGCGGGGACTGGGATGCGGCCACGATCGCCTACGGCAAGCGCGAATTTGTCCAGACCTAAGTCCTCAAGTGTTGTGAAAACGGCTCGATCTGCACGATCCACATCGATGCTTCCGGCTCTATTGTGGATCTGTGCCCGACGTTCACGACTTGGGCGGTCGAGCGGAACACTTCGCTCCAGTTCATCACGACGCGGACGAGCCGGCCTTTCACGATCGCTGGGAGGCAAGGGTTTTCGGCCTCGTGTCGTTCATGCAGCCGACGCTGGGTAAGACCATCCACGAATTTCGATACGAGATTGAGCAGTTGCCAGCCCGGCAATACTTCCTCTCGTACTACGCGCGATGGTTGGCGGCGCTCGAGAACCAGCTGGACCACGACGGCTATCTCGCCGCCGGCGAACTGGATGCGATGCTCTCCGGCCAGCCGGTCGGCGCAAGCCGGCGCGGGTCGAGGGTTCGGGTCAGATTCGCCGCCGTGGCGCTACGGGTGATAACAAGGCCGACCCTGCCGCGGTGGATGTGCGTGTACGTGCTCCCCCCGGTGCTTGGCGGCGTTCGTTGGACTCGCCGTGCACCGATGTTTGCCGTCGGCGACACCGTCAAAGTGCGGCCACGCCGCGCCGGGCACACCCGACAGCCGGGGTACGTCACTGGCAAGAGAGGCGTGGTCACGGAGCATCACGGGCCCGCTCTGCTGCCGGACGCACGCGCGGTCGGGCGGCGCGAGCCCCCCCAACACCTCTACACGATCGCCTTCCACGGACGCGAGTTGTGGGGTTCGACCGCCGAGGACGGAGTGGAAGTCAGGATCGACTTGTACGAGCCATATCTGGAGCGCGAATGAGTGAACATGAGTGACGAGGCTTTCGCTACCCGCGTTGCGGCCCTGGAGGAATTGCTCGCCGAGAAGGGCCTGATCGACCCGGCGACGGTCGATCGGCTCATCGATCACTTCACCCACCACGTCGGCCCGATGAGTGGGGCGAAGGTCGTTGCCCGCGCGTGGGTGGATCCCGAGTACAAGCGACGCTTGCTCGCCGACGGGACACGAGCGATCGCGGAGTTTGGGTTAGGTGGGCTAGAGGCGGCGCACCTCAAGGTCGTCGAGAACACCCCGGGAGTCCACAACGTCGTCGTTTGTACGCTCTGCTCGTGCTATCCGTGGGCGGTTCTGGGCTTACCCCCGAGCTGGTACAAAAGCGCCGGGTACCGGTCCCGAATGGTCGCCGAGCCCCGCGCCTTGTTACGGGAAATGGGCCTCAACCTGGACCCACGCGTCCGGATACGGGTCTGGGACAGCTCCGCCGAGGCACGGTTCCTGGTCCTTCCGATGCGCCCGGAGGGAACCGACAACCTCAGCGAGGCCGATCTGGCGGGGCTGATCACCCGCGACGCCATGATCGGCGTGGCCGAAGCTGTCTGGCCATGAACGCGGTCCACCGGGTGGACGTGACCGGGCCCGCGGCTCCACCGCGCGCGAACGGGGAGGTGATCTTCGATGCGCCGTGGCAACAGCGCGTTTTCGGTCTCACCCTGGCATTGAACGAGACCGCGGCAGTGCCATGGAAGACATTTCGGACCCGGCTGATCGCCCGCATCGCGCAAGACGAGGCCCGCCCCTATTGGGAATCGTGGGCGGCCGCTCTCGAGGATGTCCTCGCCGCTTCGGCAACGCTCACGGCCACTGATGTCGACAGCCGGCAGGACCGATTGGCAAAGCGCCACCCAGGCCACGATCATCGACATTGATCGCGGACGAGCTACTCCCACTCGATGGTGCCGGGCGGCTTGCTGGTGACGTCCAGCACCACGCGGTTGACCTCGGGCACCTCGTTGGTGATCCGGGTCGAGATGCGCTCCAGCACCTCGTAGGGCACCCGGGTCCAGTCGGCGGTCATCGCGTCCTCGCTGGACACCGGCCGCAGCACGACCGGGTGCCCGTAGGTGCGGTTGTCGCCCTGCACCCCGACCGAGCGCACGTCGGCCAGCAGCACCACCGGGCACTGCCAGATCTGGTTGTCCAGGCCGGCGGCGGTGAGCTCCTCGCGCGCGATCGAGTCCGCGCGCCGCAACGTGTCCAGCCGCTGCGCGGTGACCTCGCCGACGATCCGGATACCCAAACCAGGCCCCGGAAACGGTTGGCGCGCAACGATTTCCTCCGGCAGGCCCAACTCCCGCCCGACCGCACGCACCTCGTCCTTGAACAGCAGCCGCAGCGGCTCGACGAGCTTGAACTTCAGGTCGCCCGGCAGGCCGCCGACGTTGTGGTGGCTCTTGATGTTCGCGGTGCCGCTGCCCCCGCCGGACTCCACCACGTCCGGGTACAGCGTGCCCTGGACCAAAAACTCGACCTGAGAATCGGTGTCCCCCACGATGTCCCGCACCGCGCCCTCGAAGGCCCGGATGAACTGCCGCCCGATGATCTTGCGCTTGCCTTCGGGGTTGGTCACCCCCGACAGCGCCTGCAGGAACGTCTCCTCGGCGTCGACGGTGACCAGGTTGGCGCCGGTAGCCGCCACGAAGTCGCGTTGCACCTGGTCGCGCTCGCCGGCACGCAACAGCCCATGGTCGACGAAGACACAGGTCAGCCTCTCGCCGATGGCGCGCTGCACCAGCGCCGCTGCCACCGCCGAATCCACCCCGCCGGACAGCCCGCAGATCGCGTGGCCGTCGCCGATCTGGGCGCGCACCTGCTCGACGAGCGCGTCGGCGATGTTGGCGGGCGTCCACTGGGCGCCAAGCCCGGCGAAGTCGTGCAGGAACCGGCTGAGCACCTGCTGGCCGTGCGGGGTGTGCATCACCTCCGGGTGGTACTGCACGCCGGCCAGGCGCCGCCCCCGGTTCTCGAAGGCGGCCACCGCCGCGCCCGCGCTGGACGCGACCACGTCGAATCCGTCCGGCGCCGCGGTGACGGCGTCGCCGTGACTCATCCACACCGGCTGGACGTCGGGCAGGCCCGAATGCAGCTCGCCGCCAAGCACTTTCAGCTCGGTGCGGCCGTACTCGCTGGTGCCGGTGTGGGCGACGGTGCCGCCCAGGGCCTGCGCCATGGCCTGAAACCCGTAGCAGATGCCGAACACCGGCAGCTCGAGGTCGAACAGCGCCGGATCGAGCTGCGGGGCGCCCTCGGTGTAGACGCTGGCCGGACCGCCGGACAGCACCACCGCCACCGGATTGCGGGCCTTGATCTCCTCGACCGTGGCGGTGTGCGGGATGACCTCGGAAAAGACCCGCGCCTCGCGGACCCGGCGGGCGATCAACTGCGCGTACTGCGCGCCGAAGTCGACGACCAGCACCGGCCGGTCGACCGGCCCCGCCGCGTCGGAGTCATCAGGTTTCGCCACGCCGCAAGCTTAGTGGCCGGGGTTGACATCCCCGAGCCAGCTCCTGGTGTGGCTCAACAGGGTGGCGGTGGTCCCGTCGGTCTCGGGGAGTAGCCGGAATTCGACGGACATGGTGGGCAGGCGGGGGACGTACTGCACCCAGCACAATCGGCTGCGCGGCTGCAGCGAGGTCACCCGGCACAGCGCGGTGTCGTCGCGGCCGACGCGGTGCCGGATCAGGCGAAACGACGTGCCCACCTGGAGCCGTTGATCATCGGCGGCATGCTCGACGGCGTCCCAGGTGTCGTACCACTCCGCGATGCCGGCGACGGTGGTGATCAGGTCCCACACCTTCTCCGGCGGCGCGGCGATGCGTATCGAGTCGGACAGCGTCTGGCGGTTCATGCGCGCAGGCTCTCGGTGGGGCTCGGCGTTGCGACGGCGTCGGGCAGCCGGGGCCGCTGCGCGCGACGGCCGGTGCCCACTCGCCGGGGCCACCAGAACCAGCGTCCGAGCAGGGCGGCGATCGCGGGTGTCATCAGCGACCGCACCACCAACGTGTCGAAGAGCAGCCCGATGCCGACGGTCGTGCCGAACTGACCGATGATCCGCAGGTCGCTGAACACGAAGGACGACATGGTAAAGGCGAACACCAGCCCCGCCGAGGTCACCACCGCGCCGGTGCCGCCCATGGCGCGGATGATTCCGGTTTTGATGCCGGCCCCGATCTCCTCCTTGAACCGCGAAACCAGTAACAGGTTGTAGTCCGACCCGACGGCCAGCAGGATGATGACGGCCATCGCGATCACCAGCCAGTGCAACGGAATACGGAGGATGTCCTGCCACACCAGCACCGACAGTCCGAACGAGGCGCCCAGCGACAGCACCACGGTGCCGATGATGACCAGCGCCGCGATGACGCTTCCGGTGATGACCAGCATGATGATGAAGATCAGGCAGGCCGCCGCGATTCCCGCGATCAGCAGGTCGTATTTGGCCGCGCCACTCATGTCCTCATACGTCGGCGCCGTGCCGCCCAGGTAGATCTTGGCCTCTTCCAAGGGAGTTCCCTTGACGGCGTGCCGCGCGGCCTTCTCGATCGCGTCGACGCGCGAGATGCCTTCGGGGGTCGCCGGGTCCCCGTCGTGGGTGATGATGAAGCGGGCGTCCCTGCCGTCGGGCGAGAGGAACATCGCCAGGCCGCGTTTGAAGTCGGGGTTGTCGAAGACCTCCGGCGGCAGGTAGAAGGAATCGTCGTTCTTGGCCGCGTCGAACGCTTGTCCCATCGCGGACGCGTTCTGCTGTGCGGCGTCCATCTGGTCGAGCAGGCCCGCGAACGTGCTGTACATCGTCATCGTCATCGTTCGCATGGTCGTCGTGGCGTCGATGATCGGCGGCAGCAGCGAGATCAGCTGCGGCATCAGGCTATCCAGCCGGTCGGTGTCCTTAACGAGACTGCCCAGGTCGTCGGTGACCTTGTCGACGCCGTCGAGCGCATCGAATGCCGACCGCAGTGCCCAGCAGACTCCGATATCAAAGCAGTGCCGCTCCCAGTAGAAATAGCCACGCAGCGGCCGGAAGAAGTCGTCGAAATCGGCGATGCGGTCGCGCACTTCGGTCGTGTCCGCGACGATCTGCTTCGTCTGGCCGGCGACGTCGTGGGTGGTGCCGGCGAGCTGGCGCATCAGGCCGAGCATGCGTTGCATGGTGTCGATGACGCCCGCCATTTGATCGGCGATGGCCCGCATGTCGGCCATCCGGTCATGCAGGTACTTCATGTTCTCGGTCAGCGTGGTGGATTGCATGCTCATCTGAAAGGGAATGGAGGTGTGCGTGATTGGGGCACCCAACGGCCTGGTGATGGACTGGACCCGCGCGACGCCGTCGGCGCCGAAGACGCCTTTGGCCACCCGGTCCAGGACGAGCATGTCGGCGGGATTGCGCATGTCGTGGTCGGTCTGGACCAACAACAGGTCGGGGTTCAGGCGCGCGGGCGAAAAGTGCCGGTCGGCCGCGGCATATCCGATGTTGGACGGTGTGGTCCGGGGCAGATAATTGCGATCGTTGTAGCTCGTCGTGAACGACGGCAGGGCCAGCAGGCCGACGAGCGCGGTCGCGGCCGTCGCCGCGAGTATCGGTGCGGGCCAGCGGACGACGGCGGTTCCCAGCCGTCGCCACCCCCGCGTCTTGATTTTCCGTTTGGGATCGAAAAGTCCGAAGCGGCTGCCCAAGGTGATGATGGCTGGACCCAACGTGAGCGCGCCCGCCACCATCGTGAACATCCCGATCGCGCAGGGCGCGCCCAGGGTCTGGAAATAGGGCAGCCTGGTGAAGCTGAGGCAGAACATCGCGCCGGCGATGGTCAGGCCGGAGCCCAGGACCACATGTGCGCTGCCGCGAAACATGGTGTAGTACGCGGCTTCTGTGTCCTGGCCCGCCTGACGGGCCTCCTGATATCGGCCCACGATGAAGATCGCGTAATCCGTGCCCGCGGCGATCGCGAGTATCGGAAGGATTTGCACCGCAAACGTCGAGAGCCCCAGTACGCCTCGGCTTCCGAGAAATGCGATCACGCCTTGCACCGCGGGCAATTCGATGAAGACCATCAGCAGCGTCAGCAGGACGGTGACCAAGGAACGGTACACGATCAACAGCATCAGGACGATGACCGCGACGGTCACGCCCATCACCTTGCGGGCGCTTTTGTTGCCGAATTCGAGCTGATCGGTGGTCACCGCCGCGGGACCGGCGACATAGGCCCTGACGCCGGTGGGCGCCTGCACGTTTGACACGATGCGCCGCACCGCGTCCACGGACTCGTTGGCCAGCGTCTCGCCCTGGCGCCCGGCGAGGAAGACCTGCACGTAGGCGGCCTTTCCGTCGGCGCTCTGCGATCCGGCCGCAGTGAGCGGATCGCCCCAGAAGTCCTGGATGTGCTCGACATGCTTGTGGTCCTGCGCGAGCTTGCCGATCAGGTCGCCGTAGAACCGGTGCGCCGCATCGCCGAGCGGCGTTTGGCCCTCGAGGACGATCATGACCGCGCTGTCGGAGTCGAATTCTTTGAACACCTGGCCGATGCGCTTCATGGCCTGTATCGCCGGGGCGTCGTCGGGGCTCATCGACACCGCGTGCGCCTCCCCGACCGCTTCCAGTTGCGGCACAGCGAGGTTGGTGACCGCCGCAAGACCCAGCCAGAAGAGCAGGATGGGCATCGAAAGCCGGCGAACCGTTCGCGCGATCACGCGGACTTCACCAGGCAGAAGGTCTGTGGGTGGATTCCCGCCACGGTTCGTTGGGCCTTGATATCGCCGTTCACGGTGATCCGGCAGCCGATGTTGTCATCGGCGCCCTGCGCCACGACGTTGACGCTGACCGCAGGGGCGGTCGTGGCCACGCTGTAGGTCCATGGCAGCGGCGTGCCGTCGACTCGCTGCGGCACGGCGTCGACATCGAGGTAGTTGATGTCGGCGACGCTGCCCGCCGGGCCGAAGACCTCCATCGTCACGTGCTTGGGGTTGAAGGGTTTGATGGCGTCGGCGTGGGCGCCGACGGCCGACCCGACGCCGCGAACGCCGAAGATGCCGTGCAGCCGGTAGACGGCGAAACCCGCGAGGGCGACCATGGTCACGACGACCAGCGGGATCCACGCGCGTTTGACGACAGTCATCCTCGTCCTCGGGTTTACTCGAAGGAATAAGTTGGGTGACTAACACCGTAGCTTGAGACAGCGCTGGTCGCAATCCATCTTTGACTGCATATTTGCACAACAGCGGCACAACGGTCTTGCCTCGGCTTGCGGCAACTAGTAAGTTGTACAACTAAATTGCCAACACACCGGCCGTCCCACCACCGGCCGACGAGAGAGGGTCAAAGGCCATGAGTATCAATGCACATCGATTCGGTCCCTGGGCGGTCGTGACGGGGGCGTCGTCGGGGATCGGACGCGAGTTCGCGCACCAGCTCGGCGATGCTGGCATCAACGTGGTCCTGGTCGCGCGGCGCCTGGCCGTGCTGCAGGACCTGGGCGCGGCGCTGGCTCGCGGCTACGGTGTCGACTATCGCGCCGTCGGCGTCGACCTGTCCGACCCTGACATGCTGACCCCAATCATCCAGGCCACCAACGACATCGACGTCGGCCTGCTGGTGTCGAACGCCGGCGAGGCGCTACCCGGGCCGTTCCTGGACTCGGATCTGCAGGCGCAGCGAGCGATCCTGCGGCTCAACACCGCCGCGCATCTGGGCCTGAGCCACCACTTCGGTGCACGAATGGCGCGGCGCGGTCGCGGCGGCATCGTGCTCGTCTCCGCGCTGGGGGCCACACATGGCGTGCCGTACCTGGCGAACACCGCGGCGACCAAGGCCTATGCGTCGAGCCTCGGCGCCGGCCTGCACGGCGAGCTGGCCAAGCACGGCGTGCACGTCACGGTGCTACACCCGGGACCCACCCGCACGCCGGCGCTCGCCGCGTTCGGCCTGGACCCCGACCAGATGCCGATATCGCCCATGGCGCCGGATGTTTGTGCCCGCGAGGCGTTGCGCGCGCTGGAGCGCAATCGGGCGCGCTGCATACCGGGCCGGGTCAACCGGGTAACCACCGCGCTCGTGCCGGCGTCAGTCACCCGCTCGATGATGTCGCGCATGTTGCTGCGGCCCAGCCGGGTCACGACGGCCTCCAACTAAAATGGATAAACCGATCTGCCTCATTACCGGCGCCACCGACGGCATCGGCAAGGTCACCGCGACCGCGCTGGCCCGCGAGGGCCACACCGTCGTGCTGGCCGCGCGCAGCGAGGCCAAGGCCGCAACCGTCACATCCGAAATCGTGGCGGCCACCGGCAACCGCGACGTCGGTTACCTCACCGCCGACCTCCGCTCGCTTTCCCAGCTGCGGCGGCTGGCCGATGCGTTCGCGGCGCGCTACCCGCGGCTGGACGTCCTGGTCAACAACGCCGGCGTCGTCATGCCGCAACGCGTACTGACCGAGGATGGCTACGAGACCACGTTTCAGGTCAACTACCTCGCGCAGTTCTATCTCACCCAGTTGCTGCTCGACGCATTGGAAAAGAGCCCGCGGGGCCGGGTCATCAACCTGAGCTCGAGCGTGTACCGCGCCGGCAAGTTCGACCCGGACAACCTGCAAGGCGAGCGCCGGTTCTCCACCATCGGCGCATACGCCGCGTCCAAACTTTGCGTGCTGCTGTTCACCATCGAGCTGGCGCAGCGACTGGCTCCGACGCGCGTCACCGCGAACGCCGTGCATCCTGGGATAGTCAGGACTCCGATGATGCGCGGGGCGGAAGGGATCTTCCGTGCGATCTCCTATGCGGCGCTGCCGTTTTCGCGATCCGCGGAGAAGGGCGCCGCCACGTCGGTGTTCCTCGCGGGCTCCCCCGACGCGGTGCAGGTCTCCGGCCAGTACTTCACGAATGCCAGGCCGAAGAAGGTCAAGACCGCCCACAACACACCGGAGAACCGGGACCTGCTGTGGAACCTGAGCATGGACGCGTGCCGTCTATAGTCCGTGAGTGACATGGCTGACTCAACCGGCAAGCGCGAGCGACTGATCGCAGCCGCATGCGACCTGTTCTACCGCCAGGGCATCGCGGGCACCACACTCGCGCACATCGCCGAGGCCGCCGAGGTGCCGCTGGGCAACGTTTACTACTACTTCAAGACCAAAGACGACATCGTGGCCGCCGTCGTCGAGGCGCGCACCGAGGAAATCCGTTCCGCGACCGCGGCCTTGCAGCGCCGGCACGGCAGCCCCAAGGCCCGGCTCAAGGCGCTCGTCGGGATGCTGTCCGAGTCGCGCGACACGATCGCCGAGCACGGCTGTCCGCTGGGAAGCCTGTGCACCGAACTCGGTAACCAACCGGGCCAATCGCCGGCCCTGACCGCCCCCATCATGCAGACCCTGCTGGAGTGGACCGAGCAGCAATTCCACGCCATGGGCCGCCGCGACGCCCGCGACCTGGCGCTCGAACTCGTCATCGCCTACGAGGGCAGCGCCGTCCTCACCAACGCCCTGGCCGAGCCCGAAGTCATGGCCCACCAGGCCCGACGGCTCGAAAAGTGGATCAACGCAATGCAAGTGTGACCGCACCGATCACTGCGCCGACGCGGCCGCGATCGTCGCGTCGACAATGCTCCGGATTCGGGTGGCCGCTTGATCGGGATCGGGCTGGCCGGCGTCGAGCCAGGCTATGACGGCGTCGATCGTCATGGTGGGCAGCAGTCGCGCCGCCCAGTTCCGCCATCGATCGTCGGCGATGCCGGCAAGGTGGCGGCTGGCGAGCTCGGTTGAACCCTCAACGAGACTGTCGGCCATGTCGCGAAACTCGGGCTCGCGGGCGGCGTAGCGGAACAGCAGCCGAAAGGCGTCCGGATCGGCCGCGGCCGCGCGTACGAGAGCGGGAATGGTGGAGTCGTCGAAGTCGTCTGCCCCAGTGGCTTCGCGGAGGCGGTTGTTGGCATGCTCGAGGACTTCCCGGTAGAGGTCGGCCTTCGACGCGAAGTGGCGGTACAGGATCACCTGGGTGACAGCGGCTTCAGCGGCGATGGCATCGAGCCCGGTCTTCGCGAAGCCGCCGCGGGCGAAGGCGCGCGTGGCGGCCTCGAGGATCTGTTCCCGCCGTTGGGCGCGGGGCATCCGCCGCGTCGGCTCGGATTGGACAACCGTCACCCCGACCTCCTCTTGTCTAGCGCTGAGTATACAAGTAATCTTGTATAAGATCTCTTCTACTTGGTGGGGCGACATGCGATGACTTCCACCCGACTGCCCGTTCATCGGGTGCGCACCCCGGTCGGCGACGCGGCCTGGCTGGTCACCGACTACGCCTTGGTGCGACGGCTGCTCGACGACGACCGCCTCGGTCGCTCCCATCGCGAACCCGAGACGGCGGCGCGCACGGGGGAATCGGCCTTATTCGGTGGTCCGCTGGGCGATTTCGACACCGAGGCGGCCGACCACGCCCGGATGCGGGCGCTGCTGCAACCCCATTTCTCACCCCGGCACCTGCGCTCGCTGGAACCCAGGGTGGAGACGCTCACCACCACCCTGCTCGACGAGCTGGCGGAGCAGGGCCCGCCGGCCGATCTGCACGCGCGGTTGGCGCTGCCGCTCCCCATCCTGGTGATCTGTGAGCTACTCGGGGTGCCGTATTCCGACCGCGAGCAGTTCCGCGCGTGGGCCGAGGACGCCGGCAACGTGCGCGATCACGCCCGCTCCGAGCGCGGACTGGCCGAGCTGTTCGATTACGGCCGCGCGTTGGTCGAACGCAAGCGCGCCGGCCCCGGCGACGACGTGATATCGCGCCTGTGCGCGACCGACGGTGTCTCCGACGAGGAGGCCGCCACGATGTCGATGTTCCTGCTGTTCGCCGGTCATGAGACCACGGTGGTGCAGATCGGGCTCGGGACAATGCTTTTGCTGACCAATCGAGATCAGTGGCAGGCGCTCGTCGATGACCCCCCGCTGATCCCGCACGCCGTCGAGGAGCTGTTGCGGGCGACGGAGAGCGGTGGCGGGGCGGGCGGCGTTCCCCGCTACGCGCGCACCGACTTCGACATCGAGGGCGTCACCATCCACGCCGGAGATCTCGTGCTCCTGGACATCGGAGCGGCCAACCACGACCCGGCGGCGTTCGCTCATCCCGAACGCGTCGACGTCGCCCGCACGCAAACCGCCCACCTCACGTTCGGGCACGGCGCACGCTACTGCATCGGGGCGCCGTTGGCGCGTATCGAGCTGAAAACGGTATTCGGACAACTGATTCCACGATTTTCGTCTATGGGCCTGACCGTCGATCCAGCAACACTTCCCACCCGTAGCGACGTGCTCGCCGGCGGGCTCGTCGAACTACCGGTGTCCTGGTGAGGCGGATCCGCCATCCCGTGAGCAAGGGCGCCGACGTCGGGAGCGTCGTGGCCCCGCGAGAACTGGTCACCGTCTCCGGTGAGGCGGTGCCCATTCCCGATCCCGATCGACTCGTCCATCTGCAACTTCGCCGGTTCGCCGGCTGCCCCATCTGCAACCTTCACCTGCGGTCGATCGTGCGCCGGCACGACGAGATCGCCGGGGCCGGGGTCCGCGAGGTCGTCGTGTTCCACTCGACCGATCAGGAGTTGCTCCGCTACGCCGGCGATCTGCCGTTCGCCGTCGTCGGCGACCCCACCAAGGGGCTCTACGACGAGTTCGGCGTCGGCACCTCGCCGCGTTCCGTATTGCACCCCCGCGCAATGACATCGGCGATCCGCAGTGGCATGGGCAACGTGAACATGCATCCGACCGGCGGCCATCTGGGGTTGCCGGCCGACTTCTTGATCGGCCCGGACGGGCGGGTTCTGGCCTGCAGGCACGGCCGCCACGCCAACGACCAATGGACGGTAGACGAGGTGCTGGCCTACGCCCGCAGCGAAAAGGCCTGACGCACCGCGTCGACGGCCTCCGGGTCGCCATGGAAGGTGACGCGCCGCAGCGCCGCCTTACGCTTGGCGTCGCTCGCCCCGAGGCGCGCGGTGACCAGGTCCGCGGCGCTGGCGGTCAGGGTCACCGAAGGCTCGCCGCGAGCGCCGGCGAGCCGACCCTGCGTCACCGCGAATTCGAAACGGCGGCCATCGATTTCGATGCGAATCGTCGCTTCCAGGCCGGCTGCGCCACCCGAATCGAACCCGAGCAGGAATCCGGCCAGAAATCCGTTCAGGGGCGATGCCGGGCCGTCCCCGATCGGGTCCAGCCGATCGAGCCCGAACCATGCGACGCTCCGCAACACCGGCAGCACCCGCTGCCAGCCCATGTCGCTGAGCGTGTACACGGTACGCCCGATCGGAGCGGGCAGATCGGTGCGGTCGACGACCCCGGCCTCTTGTAATTCCTTGAGCCGCTCGGCGAGCAGATTGGTCGCAATGCCGGGCAGCGCGTCGCGCAGGTCCCCGTACCGGCGGGGTCCGCCGACCAGCTCACGCAGGATCAGCAGTGTCCACCGCTCGCCGAGGACGTCGAGTCCGCGCGCGATCGGGCAGTTCTGGTTGTAGTTCCTGCGGGGCGGCACCATCCCAGCCTAGCAGCGGATAGACATCTTTTTCAACTTAGCACTTGATTTATTTGTCTATAAGCTTTAGCGTCTTGTCCATGCGTCCCGACCCGATATTCCGTAACCGGCCAATCGCCGCGCTCGCCGTCATCTGCCTCGGCGTCTTCGTCATCAGCGTCGACGCCACGATTGTCAACGTCGCGCTGCCCACGCTGTCTCGCGAACTGGGCGCCGACACCGCCCAGCTGCAGTGGATCGTCGATGCCTACACCCTGGTGATGTCGGGCCTGCTGTTGTCGGCCGGCAGCCTGTCCGACCGCTTCGGCAGGCGCGGGTCGCTGAGCCTCGGGCTGGCCCTGTTCGCCCTGACCTCCGGTGTTGCGGCACAGGTGAATTCGGCCGACGCACTGATCGCGGCCCGCGCCGCGATGGGCGTGGGCGCGGCGGTGATCTTTCCGACCACCCTGGGGCTCATCACCAACATCTTCACCGACCCGGTGCCGCGCGCCAAGGCGATCGGGCTTTGGGCGGCGATGGTGGGCGTCGGGGTGGCCGTGGGACCGATCAGTGGGGGCTGGCTGCTCGAACACTTCTGGTGGGGCTCGATTTTCATGGTGAACATTCCCATCGCGGCATTGGCGATCATTGGCGGCGTCCTGTTCGTCCCGACGTCGCGCGACCCGGCGGCGCCCCGCGTCGACGTCCCCGGCCTGATCCTGTCCACGGCGGGAATCACGGCGCTGGTCTACACGGTCATCGAGGCGCCCACCTGGGGATGGACCAACGTCCGGACCGCGGCCGGGTTTGCGCTCGCTACAGTCGTTCTCGCCGGGTTCGCCCGGTGGGAGCGGCGCAGCACCCACCCGATGCTGGACGTGTCCGTATTCGGCAACCGTCGGTTCTCCGGCGGCAGCCTGGCGGTGACCGCCGGCTTCCTCACGCTGTTCGGCTTCATCTTCGTCATCACCCAGTACTTCCAATTCATCAAGGACTACACGGCATTCCAGGCCGGCGTGCGCTTGCTGCCGGTCGCCGTCTCCATCGCGCTGGCCAGCATCGCGGGTCCCCGGCTGGTCGAACGGCTCGGCACCACCGCCGTCGTCGCCACCGGCCTGACCGTCTTCGCCGCCGGGCTCGCCTGGGCGTCCACCGCCGACGCCGCCACGCCCTACAACCAGATCGCCGTGCAGATGCTGCTGCTCGGCGGCGGTCTCGGGCTCACCGTTTCGCCGGCCACCGAGGCCATCATGGGATCGCTGTCCGCCGACAAGGCCGGGGTCGGCTCGGCCGTCAACGACACGACGCGCGAACTCGGCGGCACCCTCGGCGTGGCCATAGCCGGCAGCATCTTCGCGTCGGTGTACTCGGGGCATCTCGGAGCAACGGCCTTGCCGGGACTACCCGCGGAGGCGATGCGGCATTCGATGGCGTTGGCGCACACGGTGATCCAGCAGCTGCCCGCCCCACAGGCCGGCCACATCCGTGCCGTCGTCGATCGCGCGTTCCTCGACGGCATGCGGGTGAGCTCGCTGGTGTGCGCGGGCATCGCGCTGGGCGCCGCGATCGTCGTGGCCTGGCTCTTGCCGGCACGCGCGCGGCAAGAGGGACCGTCCCCCGCACTGGCCACGGCCTAAGAAATCCCGACGAAGAAAGGCACGAAAAGCATGACTACAACGCCATCCGCCAACAGCTATGTCCTCGGACACGCCGACGTGGAGGTGCAGCGGCTGCTCCTGCAGGCGCGGCTGTATGACGGCTACACCGAGCACGCGCTGCGGCTCGCCGGGCTGCGCCCGGGCATGCGGGTGCTCGATATCGGCAGCGGCCCCGGCGACGTGTCGTTCGTCGCTGCCCGGCTGGTCGGCGCAACCGGAAGCGTGCTCGGCGTCGACGCCGCGCCCGCGATGGTCGAGCTGGCCAACGCCCGGGCCGCCGAACAAGGCTTGTCCACAGTGCATTTCGTCCATTCTGCGATCGACGCGATCGAGCTGGACGAGCCCGTCGACGCGATCGTCGGCCGGTTAATCCTGATGCACCTGCCCGATCCGGCCGCGGCGCTGCGCCGGCTCAGCTCGTTCGTGCGACCCGGCGGCGTGATCGCGTTCTCCGAGAACGACATCGCCGGAGGACGCAGCGTCCCGGAGACGCCGCTGTTCGGTCGGGTGATCGCCGGGATCGTGCAGGCCTTCGAGGCCATGGGGCTCAGCGCGCGGTTCGGCACCACGCTGCACACGATCTTCGCCGACGCCGGCCTGGGCACGCCGCACCTGACCCTCGGCGCCCCGACCGGCACGGCCGCCGACGCCGACATCCTGGCCTACGGCGCGGAAGTGTGGCGGCTGGTCTCCCCCATCGCGCAACAGGGCGGCTTCGCCATCGACGAGGTCGCCGACATCGAGGACTTCGTGCCGCGCTTCCGCGAGGAGGCGCTCGCGGCGAACGCCCTCATCACGATGCCGCCCATCATCACGGCATGGGTGCGCAAATGAGCAACACCATCCAGGACCAGTATTCGACCGGCCTGTCGCGCAACAACATCGAGCGAGCGCTGCGCTCCGCCGGCAAGGACCTCGATCGCCTCGCGCCCGCCGACCTGAGCCTGCTCGAGGACTTTCATACGATGGGCCGCATCGCGACCGCCCAGCTGGTGGACCTGGCGCAGATCACCGGCGAGAGCGCGGTGCTCGACGCCGGCAGCGGGGTGGGCGGTACCGCTCGCTACATCGCCGACCGCTACGGCTGCGGGGTCACCGCCGTCGACCTCACCGACGAATACTGTGAAACGAACCGCTGGCTCAATCGACTCGTCGGGCTCGACGGCCTCATCTCGGTGCAGCGGGCCGACGTCACCGAACTGCCCTTCGCCGACGCCACTTTCGACGTCGCCATCAGCCAGCATGTCCAGATGAACATCGCCGACAAGGCGCGCCTGTACGCCGAAACACGCCGGGTGCTCAAGGATGGCGGGCGGCTTGCCCTGTGGGACATCACGATTGGGGACCAGGTCGAGCTTGACTTTCCGCTGCCGTGGGCCGACCACCCCGGGAACAGCCACCTGGCCACCCCCGACGAATTGCGCGCCGTCGTCGAGTCCGCCGGGTTCACCGTCGAACACTGGAACGACCTCACCGAGCAGGCCGCCACGCTCATGCAGGCCATCCTGGCCCAGCCCGACAGCCCGCTGGGCCTGCACGCCTTCGTCACCGACTTCCGCCGAAAAGCCGAAAACCTCACCCAGGCCCTGGCCGACGGGCGCCTGCGCGCCATCCAGGCGGTTTGCGAACGGCGAGTGCAATGAGGACCAACGAGATTCCGGATCAGCGTTACACGCTGGCGTGGAGCGGCGGGCGCGGCGAGGTCAGGTTCCTGCGGCGTTTCGACGGCTCCCGGTTGCGCTACTTCACGGCTGGAACCGGCCCACCGCTCGTCCTGCTGCACACCGTCCGCACGCAGCTGGACTACTTCCAGCGGGTCGTGCCCGCGCTCTGGGACGACTTCACCGTGTACGCCTTGGACCTGCCCGGCATGGGATGGTCCGACGTGGTGCCCGGTGCCGGATACGGATAGCCCGAATTGCGCGGCGCCGTGGTGGAATTCATCAGGACCCTGGGCCTGCGTGAAGTCACGCTGGCGGGCGAATCGATGGGAGCCGCGCTCGCGCTGTTGGCCTCGATCGAGCTGACGGACCAGGTGAGCGGCGTGATCGCCTTCAATCCCTACGACTACCCGGGCGGCCTCGAGCGCGGTAACTGGTTCGCCCGCGTGATCGGAACGGGCGTCCGCCTGCCCGGATCGGGACCGGTCTTCGCCCGGCTGGAAAACCGCCTCATCCTCGAAGGCGTGCTGGCCGGCGGCTTCGCCGACCGCCACGCGCTGCCCAAGGACTTCCTCACCGAGCTGCGGCGAAGCGGCCGCCGGCCCGGCTACCCGAGGGTCAATCGGGCCATCATGCGCCTCCTGACCGGGCTCATCGACGCGAAAAGCCGCTACTCGCAGGTGAAGACACCCGTCACGCTGGTCTACAGCGAACACGATTGGTCGCGCCCGGCGGATCGCGACCAAGTCGCCCGCCTCCTTGGTGTCCGGGCCGCCACGGTGCCCGGCGTTGGGCACTTCTCGGCCCTCGAGCGGCCCGAGGAGATGGTCCGTATCATCCGGCACGCGCGGCGTCCGTTATCAAGCTCCGATAGCAGCGGGTAGCGCAGACGAATATCTGTAGTCCCAGCCCCGTGTGCTCACCGACCTAGTTGGTTGGTGGTGGTTGTGGCTGGAAGGGTTCGTACCACCACCAGTCGGCACGTTCGCCGAAGGGCCCGGGGCACGGAGCCACCGCGGGCGGGGGTTGAGTGGGTGGGCGCGCGAGTGATCCCGGGCTCAATACTCGGGCCGGCGTCGTCGGTGACGGTGAGATCGGTGGCGGATCCGGTGATGGTGATCAGACCCCGGTGGTGCAGCCGGTGGTGATAGGGGCATACCAGCACCAGGTTGTCCAGCTCCGTGGGCCCGCCGTCTTCCCAGTGCCGGATGTGGTGGGCGTGCAGGCCGCGACCGGCCCCGCAACCGGGCACCGCACACGTGGGGTGACGGTGCTCGAGCGCGCGGCGAAGCCGCCGGTTGATCACCCGCGTCGCGCGCCCGGCGCCGATGACCTGGCCGTCCCGTTCGAACCAGACCTCACAGGTGGCATCACAGCTCAGGTAGCGGCGTTCGGCGTCGGACAGCAGAGGACCCAGATGCAGCGCGGCGGCGCGCTGGGCAACGTCGAGGTGCACCACCACGGTGGTGTGCTGCCCGTGTGGGCGGCGGGTGGCCTCGGTATCCCAGCCGGCCTCGACCAGGCGCAGGAACGCCTCCAGCGTGCCGGGCATCGGGGGCCGCTGACCTGAGGCGCGGTCGTCATCGCCGTGATCGTGGCGCCACTGGGTGATCAGCGCCTCGCGATGAGAGGCCAGCGCCGCGTCGAACTTCGCCGCGTCAAAGTGCGGAAGTTTGATCCGCCAACAACTGAACTGCTCATCGGAGGTCTTGGTGATCGAGGCAAGCTCGGCCCTAGTTTCTGGTTCGGGTCGTGGTTCGAGCTTGACGGCGGTGCGCAGTTGGTTCACCGTGGCGACGTGCGCCAACTGCACGTAATGCTCATCAGAACCCTCACCCGCCCGCGCCGCGAGGACGCCGAGCTGATCCAGTGACACTCGACCCTCCCGCAACCCCGCCGCGCACCGCGGAAACTCCTCCACCCGGTGCGCCACCGCGGCGAACGTGTGCGCGGTACCCGAGGACAAGCCCAGCTTCCAAGCGATTAACGCCGCCACCGACCGCGCCCCCGTCATGCCACACAGCTCGTCACGATCGATTTCAGCGACGATATCCACAATGCGCCCGTCGATCGCGTTGCGCTGCCCGGCCAACTCCGCCAACTCCTCGAACAACACCTCAAGACGCTCTTTCGGACTGACCACCACGGCGCCAGCGGATGCGGTCGAAGACATAACATCATCGTCGCAGCCACCTCCGACAAATCCGGGCCGCCCGATCAGCGCTGCCGAATTCACCGCCCACATTCGTGCGCCAGGTCTCGGTTTGACTCCGGATCAGTTGCGTGCCGGCTCCCGGTGAGGCGCCGCAGGCTCTAGGTTCGCCGGGCTGGTTCTATATGGCCGGCCAGCATCGCGGTCCAGTCCGCCACGAACTCCTCGTCTGGTGTATCTACCTGTGGGGGGTGGAAGACGATTCGGGTGGCGCGTTTTCCGAGTAAGGCAGTGACGCCCACGACGGCGATCCTTTTGGCGTCGTCCGGCCCGCTTTAGCTGGCGGCGTGCGCTGGCGCGAACGCCGGCCATCCGCGGACGATTGACCGTCCGTCCCCTTGATGTTCGTTGGCCCGTAGCGCGACTCGACGAAGGGAGCTGGTGCGTGCGAAGGAAGGCTATCGGGCGATGGCCATCGCCGATGATCTGTCCAAAGGGGCGCACAATGAACAGCGTGGACGGCGTTCTCCTGTTCGATGGCAACTGCGGGATGTGCACGCGGGCGCGCAACGGGCTGCTGCGGTTGAACAGGACCGGGCGATTGCGAACCGAGCCGATGCAAAAACCGGGTACCGCCGAACTGGTCGGCGTCTCGGCTGAGCGGTTGCTCGAATCCGTTTGGTGGCTGGACCGATCCGGCGCGGTCTTCGCCGGAGCGGAGGCCGTGAACGCGGCGCTGTCAGCTGCGTTGGGCACAAAGCTGCCACTACGCGCGTACCACCTACCGGGAGTAGGCCTACTCCAAGAACGCGTGTACCGGTGGGTCGCCGCCCACCGGTATCGCTTCCGCGGAGTCACGCCCTTTTGCGAATCCGAGCCAGGGCAGTGCCTTTCCCGTCAGACGCCCTGAATGCGCATCGTCTGCGACTGGCCGCGGCGCGCCGAACGGACGCTGCGCCAGGTGGCCCCAACACGCTGCACGAGGTGGACCACCACCTGCTATACATCCACCGCCAGCTCGCCTAGGCCGAACCGGTAGTGCGCGGGGTCAGCCGACGGGTCGTGCTCGCTTTGCCACACGGCCGACTCGGCCGAATACCGGGGTCGCGCCGGCCGAGGATGCTGCTGGCGCCTGTCGAAGCGGTCGAGCCGGTGCGCCGGCACCAGCCCCGTCAGCATGAGGTTTCCGATCTCTCGCAACGTCTTTGCCGCTGTGCGACGGGTGTCCGCCGCTTTGACGTAGCGTCGCGCGATGGTGAGAAAATCTTCGGGTTCGACCCCGGCGACATCACGCACATGGGTGGTCGGTCCGCCCACCTCCCAGCTTCCCAGGGCGGTCTCTGGCAGGTAATGGCGCAAACCGGATTCGAAGTACATGTCGGCTCCGAGTCGCTTGGCGTTCAGGCGCACCGCTCGCATGAACATCCACGGAGGAATTTCCATGAGCCGGACCCGACGGCCCAACGCCTCGCTCACCGCGTCGGCAATGTCCGCACCAGACAACAGCTTTGGCCCGGTTGGGCGGTAGGCCCGACCGTCGTGGCGGTGCGGGTCGAGCAACGCGCCCACCGCGACCCGGGCGATATCCTCGTTGGACGGGGGCGCGTTGAGTCGTCCCCCGGTCCTCGGCGTCGGCAACACCCCGAGTTGGGCGGCAACCGGCAGCACCTGGAAGTAGTTGTCCGCGAAGAATCCGGGATCCACCGCGACGTGGGCGGTATCCGGCAGCAACTGAAACAGCTTGTCGGACAACCAGTGCTGGCGGGTCATCAGGGCCGGATGCTCGGGGCTGGCCAGCCACTGGCCGAGCGCGACCACCGCCTCCACGCCCGCGCGGCGCGCGGCCACGGCAAAGGCGACCGCACTGTCGAGGGCGTGCGGGTGGTACGGGGGGTTGAAGAACAATCGATCCACGCCGTCGACCGCGGCACGAACCTGTTGAATGTCAAGCATATCCGCCACAACGACCTCGGCCCCCGAAGCCCGCAACCGGGCGCTGCGCTCGTCGTCGCGACGTACCAATGCCCTAGTAGCCACGCCTTTTTCCAGTAATTGGGCCGCCACCGCGGCGCCAATCCTTCCCGTCGCGCCGGTGACCAGCACACGTGTGTTTGTCATTGGAGTTCCTTCCCGTCGGATACGACAATGTGACCAATGGTTACATCGGCAGTATGCGGTCGATATGTGACCGTTGTCAACATCCCGGACGGCGTGAGATCGTGATGGCATGAGTTCCGCCGGCCCCCCTGCCAAAAAGGGCTACCACCACGGCGCATTGCGCTCGGCCCTGATCGAGGCCAGCATCGCCCTGGCCCGCGAGGGCGGACCCGATCGGGTGATCCTGCGTGAGGCGGCCCGGGCCGCCGGAGTGTCGCACTCGGCCGCCTACCGCCACTTCGCCGACCGCGAGGAGCTGCTGGCCGAGGTGTCCAGCTATGCCCGCAGCGAGCTCGCCGCGCAAATGCGCCGACGCGTCAATCGCACCAACGACCCTCGCAAGAGGCTGCGCGCGGTGGGCACCGCGTATATCGACTTCGCGATTTCCGAGCCGGGACTGTTTCGCACCGCGTTCACCTCGCATCCCGCGACCTCCCCCGACGTAGCGAGTGACCGAGCGACGACGGGCCCGGACCCTTTCGAGGTCCTCGGTCAGGTGCTCGACGAAGCGCAAACCGCCGGTCTGCTGGATGCGCGCCACAGGCCGGGGGCTGAGGTGGCCGCCTGGTCGGCGGTGCACGGCCTGGCTTGCCTGCTACTGGATGGACCGCTGCCCGGGAGCCCCGCGGCCGTCAGGTTCGCGCGGGCCCAGGTGTTCGACCTCATCGAGCGGGGCCTGCTGAACGACATGTAAACGGTCCGCCGCCAGGGCGGTGACCATTGGCGGCACGCATCTCGGCATGGTGGAGTGGGTATCGCACCAAGTAGCCGCCCACCGCCGCGAGAGTGAGGTCCACCGTGCTGGGTCTGCCAGAGAAGGTCCACGCCTGTCTGTTCGACCTCGACGGTGTGCTCACCGACACCGCGAGCGTGCACACCAAGGCCTGGAAGGCCATGTTCGACGCCTACCTGTCCGAACGGGCCGAGCGAACCGGCGAAAAGTTCGTCCCGTTCGACCCGGCAGCCGACTACCGCGAGTACGTCGACGGCAAGAAGCGCGAGGACGGGGTCCGCTCGTTTCTGGACAGCCGGGGCATCGAGCTGCCCGACGGCGACCCGGACGACCCGGGCGACGCCGAGACGATCTACGGCCTGGGCAACCGCAAGAACGACATGTTCCAGAAGGTGCTGCACGACGACGGCGTCGAGGTCTTCGAGGGGTCGCGGCGCTACTTGGAGGCGGTGTCGGCCGCGGGCCTGGGGATTGCCGTGGTGTCCTCGAGCGCCAACACCCGCGACGTCCTCGAGATCACCGGTCTGGACCGGTTCGTCCAGCAGCGGGTGGACGGCGTCACGCTGCGCGAGGAGCACATCGCCGGCAAGCCGGCCCCGGACTCCTACCTGCGCGGGGCCGAGCTGCTAGGCGTCGGCGCCGACGCCGCGGCCGTATTCGAGGACGCGTTGTCGGGCGTGCAGGCCGGCCGTGCCGGTAACTTCGGCTACGTGGTGGGCGTCGACCGACTTGGCCAGGCCGACGACTTGCGCCGCAACGGCGCCGACGTCGTGGTCACCGATCTCGCCGACCTGCTGTCATGATCACCGAAGAGGCGTTCCCGGTCGAGCCGTGGCAGGTCCGCGAGACCCGGCTCGACCTGAACCTGCTGGCGCAGTCGGAATCGCTGTTCGCGCTGGCCAACGGGCACATCGGGCTGCGCGGCAACCTCGACGAGGGCGAGCCGCACGGCCTGCCGGGCACCTACCTGAACTCCTTCTACGAGATGCGGCCGCTGCCGTACGCCGAGGCCGGCTTCGGCTATCCCGAGGCGGGCCAGACGATCGTCGACGTCACCAACGGCAAGATCATCCGGTTGCTGGTCGAAGACGAGCCGTTCGACGTCCGCTATGGCGAATTGCTCTCCCACGAGCGGGTGCTCGACCTGCGCGCCGGGACCATGACCCGCCGCGCCGACTGGCGCTCGCCCAATGGCAAGCAGGTCAGGGTCGTGTCCACCCGGCTGGTCTCGCTGGCCCAGCGCGGCGTCGCCGCCATCGAGTACGTGGTGGAGGCGGTCGACGAATTCGTCCGCGTGACCGTGCAGTCCGAACTGGTCACCAACGAGGACCAGCCGGAGACCTCCGACGACCCCCGGGTCTCGGCGATCCTGGAGAATCCGCTGGAGGCCGTCGACCACGAAAGCACCGAGACCGGGGCGCTTCTCATGCACCGGACCCGGGCCAGCGCCCTGATGATGTCGGCCGCGATGGATCACGAGATCGACGTCCCCGGGCGCGTCGAGTTCAGCACCGACGCCCGCCCGGATCTGGCCCGGACCACGGTCATCTGCGGGCTGCGTGCGGGCCAGAAGCTGCGCGTCGTCAAGTATCTGGCGTACGGCTGGTCGAGCATGCGCTCGCGCCCCGCGCTGCGCGACCAGGCCGCCGCGGCGATCCACAGCGCCCGCTACACCGGCTGGCAGGGCCTGCTGGACGCGCAGCGCGCCTACCTCGACGACTTCTGGGAGAACGCGGACGTCGAGGTCGAGGGCGACCCCGAATCCCAGCAGGCCGTCCGGTTCGGGATGTTCCACCTGTTGCAGGCCAGCGCCCGCGCCGAACGCCGCGCCATCGCCGCCAAGGGGCTCACCGGAACCGGCTACGACGGCCACGCCTTCTGGGACACCGAGGCCTACGTGTTGCCGGTGCTGACCTACACCGCGCCGCACACCGTCGCCGACGCGCTGCGCTGGCGGGCGTCGACGCTGGAACTGGCCAAGGAGCGCGCCGCCGAACTCGGCCTGGAGGGTGCCAGCTTCCCGTGGCGCACCATCCGCGGGCAGGAGTGCTCGGCGTACTGGCCGGCCGGCACGGCCGCCTGGCACATCAACGCCGACATCGCGATGGCCTTCGAGCGGTACCGCATTGTCACCGGCGACCACGACCTGGAGCGCGACTGCGGCCTCAAGGTGCTCGTCGAGACCGCCCGGCTGTGGATGTCGCTCGGGCACCACGACCGGCACGGCGTCTGGCACCTCGACGGGGTCACCGGACCCGACGAGTACACGGCGATCGTGCGCGACAACGTCTTCACGAACCTGATGGCCGCGCACAACCTGGTCACGGCCGCCGATGCCTGCAACCGCCACCCCGACGAGGCGACGGCGCTGGATGTCACCACCGAGGAAACGGCCGCCTGGCGCGACGCGGCCGACGCCGTCAACATCCCCTACGACGCCGAGCTGGGCGTCCATCAGCAGTGCGAGGGGTTCACCACCTTCGCCGAGTGGGACTTCGAAAAGAACAACACCTATCCCCTGCTGATGCACGAGGCCTACGTGCGCCTCTACCCCGCCCAGGTGATCAAGCAGGCCGACCTCGTGCTGGCGATGCAATGGCAGAGCCACGCGTTCACGCCGGAACAGAAGGCGCGCAACGTCGACTACTACGAGCGGCGCATGGTGCGCGACTCCTCGCTGTCGGCCTGCACCCAGGCGGTGCTGTGCGCCGAGGTCGGGCATCTGGAGCTGGCCCACGACTACGCGTATGAGGCCGGGCTGATCGACCTGCGCGACCTGCACCACAACACCCGCGACGGATTGCACATGGCCTCGCTGGCCGGGGCCTGGATGACGCTGGTCGTGGGGTTCGGCGGCCTGCGCGACGACGAGGGCATCCTGTCGCTGGATCCCCAGCTGCCCGACGGCATTTCACGACTCCGGTTCCGGCTGCGGTGGCGCGACTTCCGGCTCACGGTCGACGTCAACCACTCCGACGTCACCTACGCGGTGCAGGACGGCCCCGAGCACGAGCTGACCATGCGGCACGCCGGCGAACAACTCACGCTGAACACCGATGCGCCGACGACCGTCGCCGTGCGCGTCCGCAAACCCCTGCTGCCGACGCCGCAGCAGCCGCCGGGCCGCGAGCCGATGCACCGGCGCGCCCTGGCCCGCACTCAGTGAGGCTGGAGTACCCGAGAGATTTCGGTGCCGATCGCCTGACGCAGCTCGGCGTCCGGTAGGTCATCGATGCCGACCGCCGAGCGTAAAAAAGGGGCGAACAGCCGCCAACCAAACTGCAGCGCAAAGGCATTCGCCACGGCCAGACGCGCGCTGAGGTCTCCGTCAGGGCCGGGCCCGTGCATCGGGCGGATGTCGTCGTACATCTGCGAGGCGCCCGGGAACCGGGACTGCAACTTTCCCGCCGGGTAGCCGTCGAGCAGCGTGCGTGCCATGACGCGCAAATGCCGGTCCAGCGCCCGCTCCGCCTCCTCGGGGGTCGGGTCGCTCTGCAGCAACGCGGTCGTGGTTGCGCCCAGGTGGTCGAGCACGGCGCCGACGAGCTGATCCTTGGTGCCGAAGTGCCGGAACACCAACCCGTGGTTGACCTTTGACCGGGCGGCGATGTCGCGGATCGACGTCGCCGCCGGGCCCCGCTCGGCGAACAGCTCGGTGGCGGCCTGCAGGATCGCGGCCCCGACCTCTTCGCGCCCGGTGGGATTTTTTCGGCCGGCCCTTGCCGAAGTTGTAGTCATATGACTACACTAACCCATGTAGTCAGTTGACTACACACGATCTGCGCAAAAGGCAAAAGGACGAAAGAAATGACCCACTCCATCACCGTCACCAAGCTGGGCAGCCGGATCGGCGCCCGAGTCGACGGCGTGCGCCTGGGCGGTGACCTCGACCTGGCCAGCGTCGACGAGATCCGCGGGGCGCTGCTGGCCCACAAGGTGATCTTCTTTCGCGGGCAGGACCACCTCGACGACGAAGGGCAGCTCGCGTTCGCGCGGCTGCTGGGCACCCCGATCGGGCACCCCGCGGCCAAGTTCCTCGCCGCCAAGAACGCGCCGATCATCACGCCCATCAACTCCGAGTACGGCAAGGCGACGCGCTGGCACACCGACGTCACGTTCGCCGCGAACTACCCCGCGGCCTCGATCCTGCGCGCGGTGACGCTGCCGAGTTACGGGGGCTCGACGCTGTGGGCCTCGACCGCGGCGGCCTACGACCACCTGCCCGAGCCGCTGAAGTGGCTCGTCGACAACCTGTGGGCGCTGCATACCAACCGCCATGACTACATCACCGAAGAGGCCTTGACCGACGTGCAGCGGGCCTTCCGGCAGGCGTTCGACAAGCCGGACTTCCAGACCGAGCATCCCGTGGTTCGGGTGCACCCGGAGACCGGCGAGCGGACGCTGGTGCTGGGTGATTTCGTGCGCGGGTTCGTCGGAATGGACAGCTACGAATCGAGCGTCCTGCTCGAGCTGCTGCAACGCCGAATCACCCTGCCCGAGAACACTATTCGCTGGAGCTGGGGCTATGGCGACGTCGCCATCTGGGACAACCGGGCGACGCAGCACCGCGCGATCGACGACTACGACGGCCAGCATCGGCTGATGCACCGGGTCACGCTGATGGGCGACGTGCCCGTCAACGTGCACGGGCAACGCAGCCGGGTCGTCAGCGGCGCCCCGCTGGACGTGAGCAGCCCGGAGGAGATCGCGAGCTGACGCG
Organism: Mycobacterium sp. 852002-50816_SCH5313054-b; assembly: GCF_001667185.1. Classification (GTDB taxonomy): domain Bacteria; phylum Actinomycetota; class Actinomycetes; order Mycobacteriales; family Mycobacteriaceae; genus Mycobacterium. Next base: position 97,941 of record NZ_LZIC01000030.1, read on the forward strand.
AGCTGATGGTGACGACCCGCAGCGCCCGGCTACGCCGCGCTCGCGATCGTCAAGGGATCAGCCCGCGGTACTGACCGGGTCGATCGGTAGCCAGCGCAGCGCGCCGGGAGCATGCGCCGGCACCACGGGGTGCTCGGGCGGGATCGGGGACAGCCTGCGGTAGGTATCGCCCTGCAGCGGCCGCAGGTCCTGCTCGCCCTTGTTCGGCCACATGGAGGCGGCCCGCTCGGCCTGCGCGGTGATCGACAGCGACGGGTTGACGCCCAGGTTCGCCGAGATCGCCGCGCCGTCCACCACGAACAGCGTCGGATAGCCGTAAACCCGGTGATACGGGTCGATGACGCCGTGTTCGGGGCTGTCGCCGATCACCGCGCCGCCCAGGAAGTGCGCCGTCAGCGGGATGTTGAACAGCTCGCCCCAGGTGCCGCCGGCGACGCCGTCGATCTTGGCGGCGATGCGGCGGGTGACCTCGTTGCCGACCGGGATCCACGACGGGTTGGGCTCGCCGTGCCCCTGCTTGCTGGAGTACCAGCGGATGCCGAGCTTGCCGCGCTTGGTGAACGTGGTGATCGAGTTGTCCAGGTGCTGCATCACCAGCGCGATCACCGTGCGCTCGCTCCACTGGCGGACGTTGATCATCCGCAGGATGCCGCGCGGGTCCTCGCGGCCCTGCTCCAGCAACTGCTTCCAGCGCGGCAGGTCGGTGCCCCCCGGACCCTCGCCGTCGGTCATCAGCGTCTGCAGCAGCCCCATCGCGTTGGAGCCCTTGCCGTAGCGGACGGGCTCGACGTGGGTGTCCGACGTCGGGTGGATCGACGACGTGATCGCCACGCCGTGCGTCAGGTCCAGCTCGGGCCGCACCTCGAGCGTCGCTGCACCGACGATGGACTCGGAGTTGGTCCGGGTCAGGACGCCCAGGCGCTTCGACAGGCGGGGCAGCTTGCCCTTGTCGCGCATGTTGAACAGCAGGTGCTGCGTTCCCCAGGTGCCCGCGGCCAGGATCACGTTTTCGGCGGTGTAGGTGCGCCGGTCGCGGCGCAGCCAGCTTCCGGTGCGCACCGTGTGCACCTCCCACAGCCCGTCGGGGCGCTGCTCGAAGTTTTTCACCGTCGTCATCGGAATCACTTCTGCGCCATGGGATTCCGCGAGGCCGAGGTAGTTCTTCACCAAAGTGTTCTTGGCGCCGTAGCGGCAGCCGGTCATGCAGCAGCCGCATTCCAGGCAGCCGGTGCGGTCGGGCCCGGCGCCGCCGAAGTACGGGTCTGGCACGGTCTTGCCGGGCGCCTTGGTGCCGTCCGGGCCGAAGAACACCCCGACCGGCGTGGGCACCCAGGTGTCCCCGCAGCCCATGTCGTCGGCGACTTCCTTGACGAGGCGGTCGGCGTCGGTGAACGTGGGGTTCTCGACCACGCCCAGCATCCGTTGCGCCTGCTCGTAGTGCGGCATCAGCTCGTCACGCCAGTCGGTGATGTGCTTCCACTGCGGGTCGTTGAAGAACGGCTCCGGCGGCACGTACAAGGTGTTGGCGTAGTTGAGCGAGCCGCCGCCCACGCCCGCGCCGGCCAGGATCATCACGTTGCGCAGCGGGTGGATCCGCTGGATGCCGTAGCAACCGAGCTTGGGCGCCCACAAAAACTTGCGCAGGTCCCACGAAGTCTCGGCGAACTCCTGGTCGGAGAAGCGGCGGCCGGCCTCCACGACCCCCACCCGGTAGCCCTTTTCCGTCAGCCGCAGCGCGCTGACGCTGCCCCCGAATCCCGAACCGATGATCAGGACGTCGTAATCCGGCTTCATGGCACCAGTATGGCCGTACCCGCCGGTAATAAACCAGCAAGGCCTGCGCTCAGCTACCGACCGTCAGGCCGACCTTCTGGAACTCCTTGAGATCGCAATAACCGGCCTTGGCCATCGAGCGGCGCAGGCCGCCGACCAGATTCAGGCTGCCGAACGGGTCGTCGGAGGGGCCGCCGAGCACCTGCCGCAGCGGCGGGCGCTCGCCGACCGCGATCTGTAGCAACGCCCCGCGCGGCAGCGACGGGTGCGCCGCCGCGGTCGGCCAGAACCATCCGCCGCCGAGCGCCTCGGCGGATTCGGCCAGCGGCGTGCCCAGCACCACGGCGTCGGCGCCGCACGCGATGGCCTTGGCCAGCTCGCCGGAGGTGTGGATGTCGCCGTCGGCCAGCACGTGCACGTAGCGGCCACCGGTCTCGTCGAGGTATTCGCGGCGCGCGGCCGCGGCGTCGGCGATCGCGGTGGCCATCGGCACGCTGATGCCCAGCACCTCGTCGCTGGTGGTCACCCCGCGGGTGGAGCCGTAGCCGACGATCACGCCGGCGGCGCCGGTGCGCATCAGGTGCAGCGCGGTGCGGTGATCCAGCACCCCGCCGGCGACCACGGGGACGTCGAGCTCGGAGATGAAGGTCTTCAAATTCAGCGGCTCGCCATCGCTGGCGACCCGCTCGGCCGAGACGATGGTGCCCTGGATGACCAGCAGGTCGATCCCGGCCTGCAGCAGCGCCGGCGTCAGCGCCTGCGCGTTTTGCGGGCTGACCCGCACCGCGGTGGTCACGCCCGCCTCGCGGATGCGCGCGACCGCCGAACCCAGCAGTTCGGGGTCCAGCGGCGCGGCGTGCAGCTCCTGCAGCAGCCGGATCGCCGCCGAGGGTTCCGGCTCCTTCTCGGCGGCCTCGAGCAGCTGCGCGATCTTGGCCTCGACGTCGGCGTGCCGGCCGATCAGCCCCTCGCCGTTGAGCACGCCCAGCCCGCCGAGGCGGCCCAGCTCGATGGCGAACTCCGGCGACACCAGCGCGTCGGTCGGATGCGCGATGACGGGGATCTCGAACCGGTAGGCGTCCAGCTGCCACGCCGTCGACACGTCCTGCGAGGAGCGGGTGCGCCGCGACGGCACGATGCTGATCTCGCTGAGCTCATAGGTGCGACGGGCGACGCGGCCCATCCCGATCTCGACCATGGCCAATTCGCTGCTCACCGCGCGAAGTAGTTGGGCGCTTCGACGGTCATGGCGACGTCATGCGGGTGACTCTCGCGCAGGCCGGCCGCCGTGATCCGGACGAACTGCGCCTGTTGCAGCGCCTCGATGGTGGGCGAGCCGGTGTACCCCATCGCGGCGCGCAGCCCGCCGGTCAGCTGATGGATCACCGACGACAGGGGCCCGCGGAACGGCACCCTGCCCTCGATGCCCTCGGGCACCAGCTTGTCCTCGCTCAGGGCGTCGTCGGCGAAGTAGCGGTCCTTGGAGTAGGACTTGCCCGCTGCCCCGGAGCCCCGTCCGGCCATGGCGCCCAGCGACCCCATGCCCCGGTAGCTCTTGAACTGTTTGCCGTTGACGAAGATCAGCTCGCCGGGCGCCTCGGCGGTGCCGGCCAGCAGCGAGCCGAGCATGGCCGTCGACGCGCCGGCGGCCAGCGCCTTGGCGATGTCGCCCGAGTACTGCAGCCCGCCGTCGGCGATCACCGGCACGCCCGCCGGCCGGCAGACCGCGACGGCCTCCAGGATCGCCGTGATCTGAGGTGCGCCGACGCCGGCGACGACGCGCGTCGTGCAGATCGATCCCGGTCCGACACCGACCTTGACTGCGTCGGCCCCGGCGTCGATGAGCGCCGCGGCCGCCGCCCGGGTGGCGACGTTGCCGCCGATCACCTCGACGCGGTCGCCGACCTCGGCCTTGAGCTGGCCGACCATGTCGAGCACCAGCCGGTTGTGCGCGTGCGCGGTGTCGACGATCAGCACGTCGACCCCGGCGTCGACCAGCATCATCGCGCGCACCCAGGCGTCGCCGCCGACGCCGACGGCGGCGCCGACCAGCAGCCGACCGTCGCTGTCCTTGGTGGCCAGCGGGTGTTGCTCGGTCTTGACGAAGTCCTTGACGGTGATCAGGCCGGTCAGCCGGCCGTGGCCGTCGACGATGGGCAGCTTCTCGATCTTGTTGCGCCGCAACAGCCCTAGCGCCGCGTCGGCGCTGACGCCCTCCTGGGCGGTAATCAGCGGGGACTTCGTCATGACCTCGGCGACCTGCCTGGTCTGGTCCACCTCGAACCGCATGTCGCGGTTGGTGATGATGCCGACCAGCGAGCCGGAATCGTCGACCACCGGCAGCCCGGAGATCCGGAAGCGGGCGCACAGCGCGTCGACCTGAGCCAGCGTGTTGTCGGGCCGGCAGGTGACCGGGTCGGTGACCATGCCGGCCTCCGAGCGCTTGACCATCTCCACCTGCCCGGCCTGTTCGGCGACCGGCAGGTTGCGGTGCAGCACGCCCATTCCGCCGGCGCGGGCCATCGCGATGGCCATCCGCGACTCGGTGACGGTGTCCATCGCCGAGCTGACCAGGGGCACCTTGAGCCGGATCTTCCTGGTGAGCTGGCTGGAGGTGTCCGCGGTGGCGGGGACCACGTCGGAGGCGGCGGGCAACAGCAAGACGTCGTCGAAGGTCAGGCCGAGCATCGCGATCTTGTACGGGTTGTCGCCCCCGGTCGGCACCGGCTCGTCGGCCAGTCCCGCGAAATGCGGGTCGCGCACGTAGGGCCCGACAGCCAGGTCGGAGCTGTCTTCTAAGTGGGACATGCCACGGGTCATCGGGAGGCCCTCCATACGCGCGCGGAGTGAGAAGCCCATCCTATCGGCTCCCGCAGCCCCCGGACCCGCTTGCCCGGGCGTGCCGCGGACGCCGCGTGGCGGGCATGTCCCTGCTGGCGCTATGACGGCCCCCCTGCGTAGGCTAGGGGCGTGCGTGACCACCTCCCACCGGGTTTGCCACCCGACCCGTTCGCCGACGACCCCTGCGATCCGTCGGCGGCGCTCGAGGCCGTCGAGCCGGGGCAACCGCTGGATCAGCAGGAGCGGATGGCGGTCGAGGCCGACCTGGCCGATCTGGCCGTGTACGAGGCTCTGTTGGCGCACAAGGGCATTCGCGGGCTGGTGGTGTGCTGCGACGAGTGTCAGCAAGACCACTACCACGACTGGGACATGTTGCGGGCCAACCTGCTACAGCTGCTCATCGATGGGACGGTCCGCCCGCACGAGCCCGCCTACGATCCCGAACCCGACTCCTACGTCACGTGGGACTACTGCCGGGGATACGCCGACGCCTCGCTCAACGAAGCGACGTCGTCAGACGCGGACGGCTTCCACCGCCGCTGACCGCCGCTAGATTTATGGCGACGACCCGCCGCGCCCGGCTCCGCCGCGCTTGCGATCGCCGCTAGCTCGATGGCGACGACCCGCCGCGCCCGGCTCCGCCGCGCTTGCGATCGCCGCTAGCTCGATGGCGGCGACCCGCCGCGCCCGGCTCCGCCGCGCTTGCGATCGCCGCTAGCTCGATGGCGGCGACCCGCCGCGCCCGGCTCCGCCGCGCTTGCGATCGCCGCTAGGGCGTTTCGTCCGGTGCCACCGAGGACGGCGTGGACGAGTGGCCGTGATGCCGGTGCCGACCCGAGGACGGACTCGTCGTTGCGGGGCTTGTCGGGCTCGTCGATGCGCTCGGTGTCGGAGCCGTTGTGCCGGCCACCGTCGGCGGTGTGGTCGTGCGACCGGGCGAGACCGGCGGCGTCGACGATGCGGCCGGCGCCTTGGGCTTTGGCGCGGCGGGCGGCACCGTCGCGTTCGGGTTGCGCGATTCCACGCGGGTGTTGAGCAAATTCACCTCGTCCAGCAGGTCGTTCCTGCTGGCCCCGTCGTTCATGGATTGCACGGTGCCGCTGACCTGGGCCAGCTGGTTCTGGGCCTGGGCCCACTGGCCCTGGTCGATCATTTGCTGAACCTTCGCCAGTTCGGCCTTGGCGGACAGCTCGATCTGGCTGTCGTTGACCCTCGGCTGGTCGTAGAACATCGCGTGCAGCCCGTACAGCGCGTCCCCGGGACGGGCCTCGACGACCATGGCGCCAAACCCGCTCAGCGCCAGCAATGTTGCGGCGACCGACCCGACCGTCGCCAGGCCGCGGCGCGCGCGCTTGCGCTCGGCGAGCCCGGTGTGCAGCGCTTCGATCGCCTCCTCCGGCGACACCAGCGCGCTGGCGGGCGGCCACCGCAGGTCGTCGCGCCAGTCTTCGAGCAGGACGGCCAGCGCTTCGAAATTGGGGTCGTTGGCGTCGTCCAGGTCGACCGAGCTGCGTTCGGCGAGCGCGTCGAGGAGCAGGTCGGTTTGCGCGAACTCATCCAAAGACTCAGGCATAGTCACCTGCCGCGACGATTTCGGATTTGAGCCGGGACAGCGCCCGGTGCTGGGCCACCCGGACCGCTCCGGTGGTGCTGCCGACGGCGGCGGCGGTCTCCTCGGCGGACAGGCCGACGACCACGCGCAGGATCAGGATCTCGCGCTGCTTGGCGGGCAGGATCTCGAGCAGTTCGTTCATGCGGCTGACCGAATCGGCCTCGATGGCCCGCTGTTCCGGCCCCGCCTCGGGAGACCAGCGCTCCGGAACGGTTTCCGCGGGGTAGGCGCGGTCACGGCCGGCGGCCCGGTGGGCATCGGCGATCTTGTGGGCCGCAATGCCGTAGAGGAAAGCCAGGAACGGGCGCCCGCGCTCGCGGTACCGCGGCAACGCCGTGATGGTGGCCAAACACACCTCCTGAGCCACGTCGTCTGCTGAGAGACCACCCCGTTCGACTGTGCCGACGCGCGCCCGGCAATATCGCACGACGATCGGACGGATGGTCTCCAGCACCTCCCGTAGGGCGTTCCGGTCTCCCGCCACGGCCTCCGCAACCACAGCGTCGAGACGTTCCCCTTGAATTGTCATCGACGGCGGTATCTCCAACGTTACGAACGGGACACATCGCGGGCTAACTGTCGAAATGACAATAACGGGCCGAAGGCCGTTTTAAGCGCAACGCCACGCGCCCCCGGCGCGCCGCACCTGGCCTGCGCAGATATCGCGAATTTCTCGCAATTTTTGTGCTGAAAACGTGACACTTTCGATGTCGATCAGCAAGCAAGCCAACGCCCAACGAAGCGGTATCAGAGTCAGGCGGCCGGTGGCGTCCAGCGCCGCCTCCGCGACCGCGCGGGCGCGCTCGATGTCGCCGGCGCTGCACAGCGCCGCGGCCCGCACCACGTCGCTTTTCACCCGGTGCCGCGCCGACGGCTGGCCCATCGCGTCGGCCAGCTCCACGGCTTCTTCGGCGTTCCGCAGGGCCGACTTGCCGTCGCCGGAGGCCATCGCCAGCTCGGCGGCCACCCACCCTCGGCGCACCGGCAGCCGGTCGGGGATCGCACCGGGCGACAGGTCCACACGACGCAACAACGTTGCGGCGGCGGCGAAGCGGCCGATGCCCAGCGCGTCTGCCGCCAGCCCGATCAGCGCGTCGGCGCAGGCCTCCGGATCCCCGCCGGCCAGCGCCATCGCGCGCCCGTCCCAGCCCCGCGCCAACGAATGCCAGCCGAGCTGGCGCAGGAACGACCCCTGGGTGCTGTGCGCCAACGACGCCCACCGGCCGTCCGCGCCGCCGCGGCGCAGCGCCGCCAGGTCCCGGTAGGCGCTGCCGTAGCGGCCCTGCCCACCCGCCGCGACGGCGCGCAACCACAGCTGCTCCGGGCCGGTCGCGGCCGGCAGCGGCCAGCTGCCGGGCCGGTCCCCGAGCGCGGCGGCGGCCAGTGTGCTGTGAATCACCGAAGTGTGACGAGTTTCAATCACGGTGATAGTAGTAAACACTTCGTGGTGTCCGTGTTACCGAACTGTTAATCACTATCCGCCGCGTACTAATTACTTCCGCCCCCGCTCCGCCCGTTGAGCTGGGAAATCGCGGTCCGGCCAAGCCCCTGGTAGCAGGGTTTACGGTCGCCGAATGGGTGGCAGATGAACGGCGAGTTAAATTTGCTACAACGCTTACATACTTTGCCGACCTAAGTGGCTATTGACGGAAATTCGCTCACGGCCCTAAGTTCTAGTTTGTCGGGTAGTCATCGGTGACGCCACTCCAAAATCAGTTGCACAACCGCTTTTCGGGCGCTTCGCGACCTGTCCTTCTGGGGCGTGCCGTGCAGAGAGGGAATGATCCAATGCCACAGCCTGAGCAGCTACCCGGGCCCAACGCCGACATCTGGAACTGGCAACTGCAGGGCCTGTGCCGCGGCGTCGATTCGTCGATGTTCTTTCACCCCGACGGCGAGCGTGGCCGCGCGCGCATGCAGCGCGAGCAGCGCGCCAAGGAGATGTGCCGGCAGTGCCCGGTCATTCAGGAGTGCCGTTCGCACGCGCTGGAAGTCGGTGAGCCCTACGGCGTGTGGGGCGGCCTGTCGGAAGCCGAGCGCGACATGCTCCTCAAGGGCGACATCGGCCGCACCCGCGGCATCCGCCGCTCGGCCTGATCTTCGGCCCGCTCTCCCCTGGCCGCTGCGCGGCTGGGGGCCCACCACGCGCCCCATTAGTCGGGTGAACAATTCGCGGGCGCTCTACGTGTTCTAGTCGTGGACTGAGCCGCTGACCGGTCGCGGTCCATGGTCGATGCGGTGTCGAGATCCGCTGCGCCGCGTCGGTCCAGGTTCGGGCGTTCCGTCGGTCGGGGGCCCGCGTCGGTTCGCTCACGTGCACAGGAGGAGTGCCGTGGTGCAACGGTCACGCCATTTTTCAGATCGCCTACGAGCAACCCTCGGACAGCAGGAGTGGTTGGATCGGCCGAGCTACCGGCTCGAGCACGGTCTGACATTTCTCTTCGCCGCCTTGGGCCGATACCGGGACCGCGTCAGCAACGCGTTGCATGGCACCTGGCTCGGTCATCCCCTGCATCCGGCGCTGACGTCCGTGCCCACCGGGGCGGTGACCACGACGGTCGCCATGGACGCGGCCGGTCTGCTTCCGGGTCGCACCCCGCAGTGGCGCGACGCGTCGAGGTTTGCGTTGGGCGTCGGAATCCTCGGAAGCGTCGGCGCGGCCGCCACGGGTCTGACGGACTGGCAGCACACGCATGAGCAGTCGCGCCGGATCGGTCTTGTCCATGGCGTCCTGAACGCGGTCGCGACCGGTCTTTACGCGATGTCCTGGTGGGACCGCCGCCGCGACCGTCACCTGCGTGGGATGGCAAGCAGCGCTTTGGGTTATGGCATCACGCTCGGTAGCGGCTACCTGGGTGGCGCTTTGGTGTTCGGGTCGGCCACCGGCGTAGATCGCGCCGGCACGAGGCTGAGCGCCGCCCGCTGGACGCCGGTGCTGCCGGCAACGGCACTGGACGGCCAGCCGCAGTGGGTCGAGGTCGACGGCGTCGGCGTGGTTCTGTATCGCAACGACGATCGGGTGCTGGCCGTCGGTGAGCGCTGCCCCCACCTGGGCGCACCGATGTGTGACGGCTGGATCGACCGCGACCGCATCGTGTGTCCCTGGCATGGTTCCAGGTTCGCGTGCGAATCCGGGCAGGTGCTGCGCGGCCCGGCGACAGCGCCGCTCCCGAGGTACCCGGCCAGAATACGCGACGGATTCGTCGAGGTGCATGGAGTGGCGAAATGAACGCCTACGACGTGCTTTTCGAGCACCACAAGGTATTGCGCGGACTCTGCGAGAAGATCACCGCAATACCGCCGGACACTGACGAACGGCAAGACGCTCTCGACGAACTGTTGATCGAGCTGGACATCCATATGCGTATCGAGGACGACTTGTTCTATCCGGCGGTATCGGCGGCAACCGAACTCGTGGCGATCGCCCATGCCGAACACCGCCAGGTCTGGGATCAGCTTGCCGCGCTCCTGCGGACGCCGCCAACCGCGCCCGAATACCAGGACGAATGGCACTCGTTCGTTCTGGTCCTCGACGCCCATGCCAGCGAAGAGGAGCGCGACTTGTGCCCGCCCCCAATCGATCTGGACGGGGACATGCTCGACGCACTGGGCAACCACATGGTCGAGCGCATCGACCGGTTACGTCAATCGGACGTTCACAAGCTCCGGGTGCGAGGCCGCAAGGCCCTGCTCAGCTCGCTGTAGCTGTCAGCTCGCCTCGCCGGTCTCGGCCGTCCACTGCGCGTATTCATTGCCGGCCGAGAGGTCCCAGAAAGTCGATGTGTGCAGCGAGCCGTCGTCGCCGAACTTGTAGACCTCGATGCTCTGAATGACGGCCGGTTCGCCGTTCACGGCGCCCGAGTTGCGAATGACGGCCGCGCCGGTCGCGCCGCACACGTGAAGCAGGTCGATGCCCAGCTTCCAGTCGGCGTTCGGCGAGGCATCCCATACTTCACCCATGACGTCCCACCCGCGTTTGACCGGCGTGCCGACGGGGTCCTCCATCGTGACCTCACCCGGCACGACGCGTTTCCAGTGCCCGAGCCACGCCTCCTTGTCGCCGGCGTTCCACAACTGCACGTGCCGCTCGAGGGCGGCCCGGATCTCCTTGGCTGTGGGTGCTGACATCTCGTCCTCCTAGTGCCGGTCCCCGCCTGCGATGAGCATTGCGCTCAGCGGCGAGTTTGCATAGGGGATTCGGCTCGTTTCGACCTTCGCCAATCGGGGTAGATCCGGTCAATGAATAAGGGTTTAGTGTTTGCCACCGCGGCACTGACCGCGACGATCGCACCGTTAGCCGCCTGCGCAAGCCAGAGCGGCAACCAGTCCACTACGTCACCGTCCTCCAGCCCGCCTGGCACCGAGAGGATGACCACGCAGGTGAAGAGCGCCGACGGGACTCAGGTCGCCAATGCCACCTTCGATTTCGCGAACGGCTACGCGACGGTCACCGTGGAGGCCGGCCCCAACCAGGTCCTGAGCCCCGGTTTCCACGGGCTGCAGATCCACTCGGTGGGCAAGTGCGAGGGCACGGATTTCAGCTCCGCCGGAAGCGTCTACCAGGCGCCGGGCCACACCGGTTCTCCCGCCAGCGGCGACCTGACCGCGTTGCAGGTGCGCTCCGACGGCTCGGCGAAACTCGTCACCACCAGTAACTCGTTCACCGCCGCGGACCTGAGAAGTAGCTCGGGTACCGCGCTGGTCATCCACCAGACCGCGGACAACCTCGGCACCACCCCCACCGGCGAATCGAGCAAGCACATTGCCTGCGGTGTGATCGCCGCGGCGGCCGCGACGACGACCTCGTCGACCACCGAGACGACGAGCGTCACCACGGTCACGACCACGACCGCCGTGCCACCGGCGTCGACGAGCACGAGCACCAGCACCGTCACGGTCACCAGCGCCCCGACGGTCACGTCGACGCCGAGCTACACGGTGACGACGACGCCTCCGAGCCTTCCGCCCAGCCGCTGAGCGCCGCCGACCACGTGGCCAACTCGGTTAACGGCAACAGCGATCTGGCCCACCCCGAATCCACGGGGGCGAACACCGCGGTCGTCGGGTCGGTGGCGACCGTGGCCAGCGCCGCAGTCGCCGGTTCGGCGGCCACCGTGGCCAGCGCCGCCGTGGCCGGATCGGCGGCGACCGTGGCCAGCGCCGCCGTGGCCGGATCGATCGCCACGGCCGGCAGCGCGGCCATTGCCGGCAGCATCGCGTGTGTCGCGTGCGCGCTCTGCAAGCGTTGTGTCGCGTGCCTGGGTTGCTTCGGTTGCACAAATTGCGTCGGGTGCGTGGGGTGCTACAACTGCTCGGGCGTGCGCTTCGCGGCCGGCCTTCGCGACGTACACGTCTGAGACGCGTTGGCGCGTCAGAGGTTCGTCGGTTTGTCGAACGTGCCGGGTGTTGCCGGCCCGCGACCGGTGAGCAGGTGGTGCATCTTGGTGGCGTCCTGCGCGGCGGCGACGGCGGCCCGCAGGCGCCACTCGTCGCCGTCGGTCGTGTAGGCAACCATCTGCCGGGCGGCAAAGCTGTAGAGCGACTGGATCATCGGCAGATTTCTCTTGCCGGCCACGTCGGCGATCCACAGGTAGCTCGATGCCTGCCTGAGCGCTTCCGCCAACTGCGGTTCCGGGACCACAAACCCACGCTCGCACACGGCCGCCGCGTGAAGTGCTGCCGGCGCTCGGCTCATATGCCTCTCATATCTTGGGCGTGGTCGGCCCAGGCCAGGGCGGGCGCGGGCGGTCGGCCCTACTGTGCTGACATGCAGACAGTGCTGTTCACGCTCGGATTGGTCCTGTTCCTTATCGGCCTGCTCACCGGGTTCGCCATCCCCGCACTGAAGAATCCGCGCATGGCGCTGTCCAGCCACCTCGAGGCGGTGCTTAACGGCATGTTCCTGGTGGTACTCGGCCTGCTCTGGCCGCACCTCCACTTGGCCTACGCCTGGGGAGTGACGGCGGTCGCGCTGATCGTCTACGCCGCCTACGCGAACTGGTTGGCGACGCTGCTCGCCGCGGCGTGGGGCGCCGGCCGCAAACTCGCCCCGATCGCGGCGACCGACCACGTGGCCTCGGCGGGAAAGGAAGGGGTTGTCGGCTTCCTGTTGGTGTCCCTGGCGCTGGCGATCGTGTTCGGCGTGGGGATCGTCATCGTCGGGCTCTGACGACGAAAGCGCTCGGTTAGGTCGCGCCCGCCGCGATCACCTGGTCCACCTCGAGGGCCCGCTCGGCCATCTCGGCATGCGCCTTGTCCAGCGCATCGGCCTGGTCCTCATCGGCCTTCATCAGGGTCTCGATGTCGAAGCCGGCCATGTCGAGCACACCCATGTCCCGGAAGGCCTCCTGCACCTTGTCGCCCCACAGCCCGATGTCCTTCACGATGGGCACGATGCGGCTGAACAGGTGCGAGCGGAACTGGATCATCAGCGGCGATGAGTCGACCCAGTCGGCACAGGCCTGGACGTCCATGTCGAGGGTCTCGAAGACCTCCTCGCCGCGGAACCTGTCGCGCATCAGGTAGCAGGCGTCGACGACGAACTCCTCACGCTCGCCGCGCTCGGCCTCGGTCAGCTCAGAGTAGTAGTCCTTCAACGAGATTCGGCCGAAGGCGACGTGCCGGGCCTCGTCCTGCATGACATAAGCCAGCAACTGCTTGGCCAGCGAGTCCTGCGGCGCCATGTCACGCAGCACCCCGAAGGCGGCGAGTGCGAGCCCTTCGATGAGGACCTGCATGCCCAGGTAGGGCATGTCCCAGCGCGAGTCGCGCAGGGTGTCGTCCAGCAGCGCGGTCAGGTGCTTGTTGATCGGGTAGACCAGCTCGACCTTCTCCTGCAGGAACCGCGAGAACGCCTCGACGTGTCGGGCCTCGTCCATCGTTTGGGTCGCCGCGTAGAACTTCGCATCCAGGTCCGGGACCACCTCGACGATCTTGGCGGCGCACACCATCGCCCCCTGCTCGCCGTGCAGGAACTGCGAGAACTGCCAGGCTTGGAAATGCAGGCGCAGCTCGGCGCGACGTGCGTCGTCGGCGGCGTCCCACATCGGGCTGCCGAACAGCGGATGGAATTCGTCGGGCAGCCCGACCGGGTTCGTCGGGTCGACGTCTTGCGCCCAGTCGATGCGCGACTGGGCATCCCACTGCTTGTCCTTTCCCTTTTGGTAGAGGGAAAGGAGTCGGGCGCGGCTGTCGTCGTACTCCCAGGTAAAACGCGCGTCGCCGACGCTGGGGACCTCCCACGAGTACGGCGCGGGCACCTGCGTGTACTTGTCCCTCGTGGTCATGAACGGCCGCCTTTCTGCCACGTATGACCAGTGGTCATATGACGGGTATCACACTGCACCCGGAGTGCGCGGCGCGTCAACCCTGACAAACGAAAGCGCCCCAAGCCGCATTCACCGGGGCCTCTTTCCCAGGTGCTTGTGGTGATGACGGTGCTGGACTAATCGTGGACGAACGTGACCGTCTCGCCGAGCGGCGCCCGCCCCGTTCGTGCGTAACCGACCGCAGGGTCCTCATACCCGATCGACATGCCACAGAAGAGGATCAGGCCGTCTGGGGGTGACAGGATCTCCGCAACGGTCTTGCGATATACCGACCAGGCCATCTGTGGGCAACTGTGCAGCCCTTCGGCACGCAGCAGCAGCATGACGGTCTGCAGATACATGCCGACGTCGGCCCATTGTGGCCGGCCAAGGTCACGGTCGATGTAGCAGAACAGGGCGGCGGGCGCGCCAAAACAGTCCCAATTCGCGGAAGCGGCCCTCTGACGCGCCTCCCAATCCTCGCGCTCAACGCCGAGTGCGCTGTAGCGCTCATGGCCGAAAGCGGATCGACGTTCGCGGTAGGGGGACTTCAAGTCGGTCGGGTACATCTCGTACTCCCGCTCGTCCCAGGGGTCGCGAGCGGCCACACGTTCGCCGGCGCGCTTTTTGAGCTCCGCCAGCGGCGCGCCTGTCACCACGTAGGCGTTCCACGACTGAAGGTTCGATCCAGACGGCGACCACGCCGCGGCGGACAGCACGCGCTCCAGCACCTCGCTCGACACAGGCTCGTCGGTGAACCCACGCACGGCTCGTCGGGTTGTGACTGCCTCATATACGTCCATGCCGCTCCCCCCTAGTCGCAGGCTGTTCGTAGCCAACTGAGCCAGACACCTAACCGTATTCGGCGCAGCGAGGGAAAGCTGCGCGGACGAGGAACTGTCTATGTCACCCGGATTGGGCCCGGCTTGACGGTTAGTTCAGTTCGGCTCAGCTGGCGAATTCGGTGGCGCCGAGAGCGACGTCGAAGTTGTCTACGCCATGACGGGCCAGACCCATGAGGACCAGACCCGTTCCCTCCAACCAGTGCGCCATGGTCAAGCCGCCGACGTCCAACGGGCGCAGCCCGAGACTGGCGATGAACTCCGACACGCCCGCCTTGGCCTGCGAATCGTCGCCAGCGAAGAACACATCCAGCGTCCGCCCCTCCTTCAGGACATGACCGAAGACGGTGTTGAATGCCTTCACCACGCGGGCGCCGGCCGGAGCCGCTTTGGCGACTTCCTGGGCGATCGAGGTGCCATCGGGGATGGCCAGCCCGTCGGCATCGCCGTTGAACGGGTTGCTGATGTCGACGATGACCTTGTCCCTCAACGCGTTTCCATACTGGGTGACGACCGGAACGACATCGGCGTACCTCAAGGCCAGAATGACGATGGCCCCGGCTGGGGTGGCGCCAAAGTCTGCCCTCGTGGCGTTGCCGCCCAGAGTCGTGGCCAGGTCAGCGGCCTTGGACTGATCGCGGCCGATGACCTCGACGGCGTTTCCGCCCGCGACTGCCAGGGTGCCGATCGCGCGAGCCATGTTGCCCGTGCCGATGATGCTGATGCTGCTCATGATGCTCTCTTCCGCTTGTTGTCTGGCCCCAAAATGCCCGTGGGAGATCGGGTCTCGCCGCTACTGCGGGTGGGTGAGGAGTTCCCAGGGCTTCATGCCGAGGTGGCCCGCAAGGTGCCGCTGCATCTCGACGCCGGCCGGCAGCGGCCGCCACCAGATGGTCACCTCGGCGATCTTTCCGTCTGCGTCGAGCAGGATGTAGTCCATCCCGTTGACCACGGTGTCTTCGATCTGTAGTCGGAAGTGCGCGGCGTGGTGGGTCTGGCCGCTGAGGACTTCTTTGTAGGTGAGGTCGGCCGCCCCGCCGATCCCTCGCATGGCTTCCAGGACCGCCTCGCGGCCGGTGACTGGCTCGTCGCCGAGTGGGCTGTACAGCACCACGTCCTCGGCGAGGATTGCGGAGAGGGCGTCTTTGTCTGCGCCGCCGTGCATGGTATTGACGAAGGCTTCCACGGTGTCGCGGTGCGGGGCGAATGCTGTCATGGTTTCTCCCTGAGTGATGTGTTGCTCGTGGTGTGTGAGACCTGACGGTGCGTGACGTCCGCGCCGTCGTCATCACTCAGATCGCCGTGGTGCCGCCGTCGACCACCAGCTCCATGCCATTGACATAGCTCGAGTCGTCGGAGGCGAGGAACAACGCGGCCGACGCGATCTCCTCAGGGCGGCCCATCTTTCCCCGCGGGATCAAAGATTCGAACTGCGCCTTCGTTTCCTCGTCGAACAACTCTTCCTGCTTCGCCGTCGCGACCTGGCCGGGGGTCAGGACGTTCACCCGGATCTTCCTGTCCTTCAGCTCGGACACCCACACCCGTGTGTAGGCGGGCAACACGGCCTTGCTCGCCGCGTACACACTCCACCCGGGGTAGCCCTTGAGCGACGCGGTTGAGCCGGTCATGAAGATCGAGCCGCCATCGTTGAACAGTGGCAGCGCCTTCTGGACCGTGAACAGCGTGCCGCGCGCATTCAGCCCGAAGGTGGCGTCGAAGTGCTCCTCGGTGATCTCGCCGAGCCTGCTCTGCTCACCCGTTCCCGCACTCGCCCACAGCACATCGATTGAACCCTTTTCCCGCTTGACCGTGTCGAACAAATTGTCCAGGTCGTCGAGGTTCGCCGAATCCCCCTGCACGCCGGTCACGTTCCGGCCGATCTGTTCGACGGCCTGGTCCAGCGCGTCCTTCCGTCGGCCCGTGATGAAGACGTGAGCTCCTTCGTCAACGAACAACTTGGCACCGGCCAGGGCCATGCCACTCGTTGCGCCGGTGATCACTGCGACCTTGCCATCGAGTTTTCCCACGATCGCTCCATTCCTTCGGTGATGCCGATGTTATGTACACCGATCCGTATCCTTAACGTATCGAAGGCTCACGCGGGATGCAAGCTATGCACACCGATCCGTACCCAACTGGGCTACGCTGGGTGCATGACGGAGTTGGAGAAGGGGCCGCGAGGCCTGCGCCGCGGCAGGGGCGCACGAGAGCGCATCGTCGCCGCTTCACGACAGCTGTTCCGCGATCAAGGCATCAACAGCACTGGCCTGGACCAGCTCTGCGCGGTGGCCCAGGTGTCCAAGCGCACGTTCTACCAGCACTTCAAAGGCAAGGACGAGCTGATCGCCGAACACCTACGCCGGTTCGATCCCGACATCCTGCCCGAGGTGTTCGACCGGGCCGATCTCACACCCCGCGAACGGCTCCTCGCCGCCTTCGACATCCACGCGCCGCTATGCCCGTTCATCGCGGCCGCCGTCGAAATCCCCAACCCGGACCACCCGGCACGCGTACACGCCGCCGACTACAAGAAGGCATTTGCCGCGCGGCTCACCGAGACCGCGCGCGAGGCCGGCGCCACCGACCCCGAACAGCTCGGCGAACAACTGGCGCTGCTCCTGGATGGCGCTTCGGCCCGCAACCGCGTCCTCAACACCGAAACCTTTGCCACCGCCGCCGCCATCGCAGTCGTGCTCATCGACGACGCCATCCCCGCGCCAGCCGGCGGCGAGCTCAGCCGAAGTTGACGACAACGGGGAAGTCGAAGTCCCCCACGCCAGAGCGGCCCGCCCCTACCGACAAGCAGGCCCGCGCCCTCCGGCCAGTGAACGTTATGAAAGCTCGTCCACGCCGGGGGAGTCGTGGTGGGTGGCCACGTGGCGCTGGATTCGTTCGTTGAGGGCGGCGAGCGTGTCGAGCTCAGCCGGAGTGAACAGGTCGATGAAGTTGCGGCGGACGTCCTCCACGTGCCTGGGTGCGGCGTTCTCGATGGCGGCGCGGCCGGCCGGTAGCAGGCAGACCATCGTGCTGCGGGCGTCGTTGGGGTTGGGCTCGCGGCTGACGAGCCCGTCCTTCTGCATGCGACGCAACTGGTGAGAGACGCGGCTTTTCTCCCAGCTCAGTGCGATGCACAGGTCGCGGGCGGGCATGCGGTCTCCGTCGTGAGCCGAGAGCACTTCCAGGACCGCGTAGTCGGCCCCGGACAGGCCCGATTTCTGTAGGCCTCGGTTGAGATGCGCGACGAGCTGATAATTCGCATACACGAAGGCCCGCCAGGCGCGGTCCTCACGAGGGTTGAGCCAGTTCGGTGCCATCGGCTGCGATCCTACCCCCGTTGGTTGACGCATCACCAATCCCGACTTATGGTTGAGGAGTCAACCTTTTGATGGTCAACCGAGGGGATATTTCATGAGCAGCATCAGCATCATCGGCCTGGGCACCATGGCCAACGCTCTGGCCCAGCGCGCACTCGCGAGCGGCAACGCTGTCGAGGTCATCGGTCGCGACCCGGCCAAAGCCAACGAATTGGCCGCCACGCTCGACGGCGCCACCGTCGGGACGGCCGGCACCGCGCCAGCCGGCGACATCGTCATTCTCGCCGTGCCGTACGCCGCCGCGGCGGAGGTGGTCAGCGACTACGGGGACGCCCTGAACGGCAAGATTGTCATCGACATCACCAACCCCGCGAACTCCGATCTCTCAGGCTTTGTCACCCCCGAGGGCAGTTCCGGGGCTCAGGAGATCGCCGAGGCCGCCCCGACCGGCGCGCATGTCGTCAAGGCGTTCAACACCGTGTTTGCCAACGCGCTCTCTGCGGCCGAGGGCCGTTCGTTGGATGTGTTCATCGCCGGCGACGACGCGCAGGCCAAGGCCCAAGTATCGGTATTTATCGAGAGCCTGGGACTGCGTCCCTTGGATGCCGGGCCGCTGCCCATGGCGCAGACATTGGAGAACGCGGGCCTGCTGGAAATGAACCTGATGAACACCCTTAACCACACCAACTTCGCCCTGGGCATCACGGTTCTGGACTGAATCCTCCGACGCCCGCAATCCGAATCCAATCCGAAAAGGACATTCACATGCGCGTTTTCATCACCGGTGGGACCGGCCATGCCGGCTCGCACATCATCCCCGAACTCATCGGCGCCGGACACGAGGTCACCGGCCTGGCCCGGTCCGAGGAATCCGCGGCGGCGGTCTCTGCGCTGGGCGCGACGGTGCGTCGCGGCAGCCTCGAGGATCTCGACGGGCTCAAGGCGGCGGCCGCGGACTCCGACGGTGTCATCCACGTCGCCCACCGCCAAGACCTGCTTCCCTCCGGCGGGATGGACGCCGTGGCCGCCGCGGAGCTCCCGATCATGCACGCCTACGGCGAGGCCCTCGCCGGAACCGGAAAGCCGTTGGTCGTGGCCGGCAGCATCGGTGGCCCCGGGCAGGGCCTGGGCCGGCCGGCCACCGAGGAGGACCCGGCCCTTCCCAGCAGGGAGGAGGACAAGGGCACCCTGCGGGCTCGCAACGTGGTGGAACGCGCTGTCATCGGCCTCGCCGAGCAGGGAGTGCGGTCGTCGATCGTGCGGCTTCCGCTCATCGCACACAGCACGACCGATACTGCCGGCTTCCTCCCGCAGCTGATCGCTCTCGCCAAGGACAAGGGCTTCGCCGGATACCCCGGAGACGGCGCGAACGCGTGGAGCGCCGTTCACATCCGCGATGTCGCCTCCGTTTTCCGCTTGGCGCTGGAAAAGGGTCCGGCTGGCAGATATTGGCACGCGGTCCACGACGAGGGCATCCCGCTCCGAGAGATCGCCGAGGCCATCGGCAGCCGTCTGGACTTGCCCGTCGTGAGCGTTCCCGTGGACGAACTGATGGTGCCGGGATACTTCGGGCCCCTCGCGAGCCTGGTCACGAAGAACTACCCGGCATCCAACCTCATCACCCGCCAGACCTTGGGCTGGGAACCGGTTGAACTCGGCCTGCTCACCGATTTGGACAACGGCCACTACTTCTCCGCCAACAAAGACACAGGAGCAATCCCATGAACTCCTTCGCCTCGCACCGCGAAACGCTGGAATCCTTCGTTGATTGCATCAACGGCGCCGGCCGCGACGGCGTCGACGCAGGCACCCTCTCCCGTTTACTCGCCGCAGACGTGGTGATCTACGGGCCGTTCGGCGATGACCCGGTCAGCGGCCGCGACGCGGTCGTGGAGACCATTCGAAGCGTTAACAAACTGTCGACCGACGACACCTACACGGAGGTCCTCAGCGGTGACACCCACCACGCCGCGCTCTTCCGGCTGCAGATCGGGGACGCCGCGGTCAACGGAATCTTCTTGGTTCAGCTCAACGTGGACGGCGAGATCGCCGAGGTGAGAATCTTCTACCGCACACTGCCGGCCGGCGTCGCGCTCCAGCAGAACATGGCCAGAGCTCTCGGTTGGCAGCCCTGGAAACTGCGCACGGACGACTAGCCGGTGATCGCATTTCGCATCCCTTGCGGGCAGCAGGCTGAGCGATCACCTCCGCACCATCACGAGCCGGAATCAATGAAAGACGGTGGCAGTCAACCGTTTTCGCCTCTGTGTCGCAGTCCTGCTCGCAGCCGCAGGCTTTCGGCACCGCCGCCCAGTGTGCTCCTACGACGTCGGCACAGCCCTGCCCTGACACCCCAGTCGTCTTCGCCCACGGCACCGGTGAGGACCCCGGCGTCGGCCCCAACCGGCCAGGCATTCGTCGACGCGCTTGGTACGCGTCTCGGCGGCCGCTCGATGGATGTGTACCCGATCAAATATCCCACCGACGATCAGTGGTCGACCGGCCTCGACGGCATCAGAGATGCTGGCGCACACGTGGTTTCACTCCCTGGCGCGATATACCTGGCTACCGTCCGGTGAATGCACGCTTGAAATATGAATCTTGAACCCAAGGACCAGGGCTCGGGCTACTTCCCCGGTAAGAGGCGGCGTGGTGGGCCTCCCCACTTCATTCCGTCGGCGCGGAGGTTGCCATGACCGCCTCCACGGAAACGGTGATGTCGACGATGTCCCCGACCACCAGCGCGCCTCCAGATAGCACGGGAGTGTCGGTCATGACGCCGAAATCGCTACGCTTGAGCTTGATTACGCCTTCAAACCCCGACACCTCACCGCGCCCAAGGCCTGGACTCACGCCCAGAAATGAAAACGCCAGCGGCACGCGTTTGGTAATTCCGCGCAGGGTGAAGTCAGCCTCGAGCACCCAGTCGTCCTTCCCGACGCTATGTATACCGGTCGAGACGAGGATCGCGGCGGGGAACTCGTCGACGCCGAAGATGGCGGGTGCCCGTAGGTGCTGGTCGCGGTCCGGGTTGCCGGTGTTCACCGATCCGACCGATATGGTCGCCCAGACGCTCGGAGTTCCGTTCTCGGGCACCGTGATCGCGCCGGAGAAGTCATCGAAGCGCCCACGTACCTTGCCGATCACCAGGTGGCGCACCGAGAACGTGATGGACGAATGGACGGGGTCGATCGTCCACGTGCCGGGGGTGAGCTTCCGCTCGACAGTTGAGGCGACCTCGGTGCTCTTCTCGAGTTCCGACGGCAGTTCGTAGAGATTGCGCAAGACCAGGGCATTGCGGGCCTGGATGAGTACGCCCCCCTCGTCGATGCGTCCGAGTTCGATCGGTGCGAAGCCGAGATCGGTGCACAGCCCGGCCACCATGGCGCTCGCGGCGGAGTCATTGCTGGACACGAAGACGACGCGTTTTCCGAACTCGGGTGGACGCCTTTCAGCGAACTGCCTGGCGGCGGTTTGGTTGAACGACTTGACCACCGCGGCGCCGGGAAAGGCCTCGGCGTTGAACTCGGTCGACAGGCGGTCGCCGAGGATTTCCTTGGCCTCGGGCACCAGGAACGCGTTCGTCGCGTCGACGACGATCTTGCCGGACCAGTCGGTACGGCGCCGACCCAGCTCGCGGACCTGCAGGAAGGGGATGGCCAGGATGATCACATCCGCATCCAGGGCTGTGTCGAGACTGACCGGTGTGATCGAGTCGGACAGTTCGGTGACGTCGACCGTCTCCGGACCTCGCGTGCTGGCGAGCAGCGCGGGGACCTGCCGGTCGGAAAAGTGTTGCGCCAGAACCCGGCCGATGGTGCCGGTACCCACGATGGCGTACTGCAGAGCGCTGGTCATCGGACGACCTCCGAAGTCCGAGCGACCGCGATGAAGGCCGCCAGCGCGAGGAACACGGCGTTCACGGGCAACCGGTTGTTCTCTCGGCGTCGACCGTGGAACACCGCCGCGCCCACCTGTAGCAGCGCGAGGCCCACGGCGGCCGCGGGAGTCAGGATAGGCGCGACGCCGGTGAGCCACGGGAGGATCAGGCCGAGAGCGCCGGCGACCTCGGCGGCACCGATGAGTTTGATCGACGTCGCGGAAAACTCCTCGGCCGCGGCGGCCATCGACGGGTTCTTCGCCAGGCGCTCCTTCGGCGTCACTAGTTTCAGGCCACCGACCAGTAAGTAGGTGGCAGCGAGTAATCCGGACACGGTCCAGACCGCGATGTTCACGTGGGCTCCTCCAAGATGTGTGTGTCGCATAGGGCCGATGACCCGAGCGGCCGCCTGCGAATCTCGCACCACGCGGCGCCAAAGTCGTTAGTTGATGCATCAATCAACCTAGCAGGAGTTAACTTAAAGCGTCAACCAATGTGGCCCCGATCGAACGCCTCTGCGTGACGCGAACCGTGGCGCCTGGACAAGGACGGGACGCCGGCGGGGGCGCTGGGTTGCCGCGACGGAGCCGTCGACGGTTGACGGTTGAACTATCCTTCAGGTGGAGGAGGACGGATGACGATTGAGCGATCGGAAGCCATCGGGTCGTCGCGGTGACGCGACCCGGGCGTCGGCGTCGTCAGCCGGACACGGATTGGCTCGACGGCGATCAGCAGCGTGCGTGGCGCCAGATCCTCTCGATGATCATGGAGCTTCCGGCCGCCCTGGAAAGCGACCTGCAGCGCACCACCGGACTGACGACGTTCGAGTACCTCGTGCTGGCGAATCTGTCGGAAGCCGACGAGATGACGCTGCGGATGTCGGAGCTCGCCGCCAGGGCGAACTCCTCGTTGTCGCGGTTGTCCCATGTGGTCAGCCGCCTCGAGGGCAACGGGTTGGTGATCAAGCGGAGCTGTGCCGACGACGGCAGGGTGAGCGTCGTCGAACTCACGAAGGCGGGGAAGAAGAGGGTCGCCGCCGCGGCCCCCTTTCACGTCGCGAAGGTGCGCGAATTGGTGGTCGACCCGTTGACCAGGGCCGAGCTGATCAGCCTCGGCAAAGCGGCTGAGGCCATTACCGACCGGATAGCCGAATCGGGTTAGCCGGTTGGGGTCGCCCGTCGACGGTGACGCGTGGCCGACAGGGACCGGTTTGGCCGTTGGATTCGTCCGCGTCGGCGGGCTTGTCCACGATCGCCGTCTCGGTGGTATCGGATTACAGCCGCCGCGGCCTGGCGCTTAGAGGGCGAGCTGGTCCAATGCCCCACAGCCAGGTGCCGTCGAGTCGCGGGTGACAAGACGTTCGAGTACTCGGCGGGCTTGTTCGTCGGACGAGTGGTCAGCGCGGGGGACCGAGAATGACCTGTCCGAACTTGTCCGCTCCCTCGGCCATTCGCGCGGGCGAGATTTCGAATCCGTCCGGGCGCGGCGTTGCTTTGTCACGACCGGCATAGCGGAACATACCTTCGATTCCCGCGGGGGTGTTGACCATGAGCAGATCCGCTTTCTTGGATGTGATGCGATATGCGTGCGGAATGTTCTTGGGCAAGAACACGATACCGCCTTCCGATAGCTCCATCTCCTGGTCGTCGTACCAGAGCAACGCGGTCCCCTTGATCAGCATGAAGACCTCATCCTCACGCGTGTGTTTGTGATACGGGGGTGCTTCGCCCTCGCTAACATCGAAGCGTCCGATCATCAACTGGCCATCTGTGGCCTTGCCGTCGAGCAAGATCGCCAGCGTGCCGCCGTCGAGCCATTCCAACTGCTGCTGCTGCTCCGGTTGCGCCAGGTATGCCATGCTCATGCATCGTCTCAATTCGTTATCGGCGAGAGCAACGACGTTGCTCCCGAGTGGATCAGTCCGGCGACTCACACCAGTAGATCTCACCCCGGCGAACGCCTTAAAGGATCAGAAACCGAAACGCCCCGGCGACAAGCCGGGGCGTTCGATAGTCCGGATGCCGACCGTGGGGCCTACGCACGGAAATCGTTGGGATTTCCTACCTAAGCCCCACAGTCGGGCATCAACCGCTAGTGGTGGTGGTGATGGCCGTGGCCGTGTTCGTCCGCGTCGGCGGGCTTCTCGACGATCGCCGTCTCGGTGGTGAGCACCATCCGGGCCACCGACGCCGCGTTGACGACGGCCGAGCGGGTCACCTTGACCGGGTCGATGACGCCGGCGCCGAGCAGGTCGCCATAGGCGAGCGTCTCGGCGTTCAGCCCCTGCCCGGCGGGCAGCTCGCTGACCTTGTTCACCACGACCGAGCCGTCGAGCCCGGCGTTGGTGGCGATCCAGTACAGCGGGGCCGCCAACGCCTCGGAGAACACGTCGACCCCGAGCGCCTCGTCGCCGCTCAGCGTCCCGCGCAGTTCTTTCAGCGCCTTGCGGGCGTGAATGAGCGCCGTTCCGCCGCCCGCGACGATGCCCTCCTCGACGGCCGCCTTGGCAGCCGCGACGGCGTCCTCGACGCTTTCCTTGCGCTCCTTGAGCGCGGTCTCGGTGGCGGCACCAACCTTGATGACGGCCACGCCGCCGGCCAGCTTGGCCAGCCGCTCCTGCAGTTTCTCGCGGTCCCAATCCGAGTCGCTGTTCTCGATCTCGGCACGCAGCTGCTTGACGCGGGCCTCGACCGCGTCCTTGGAGCCGCCGCCCTCGACGACGATGGTGTCGTCCTTGCTGACCACCACGCGGCGGGCCGAACCCAGCACATCGGTGTCGACCTCGCGCAGCAGCAGCCCGGCGTCGGGGTTGATCACCTGCCCGCCGGTGACCACCGCGAGGTCCTCGAGGAACGCCTTGCGGCGATCGCCGAAGAACGGCGCCTTGACCGCGACGGCCTTCAGCGTCTTGCGAATCGAGTTGACGACCAGGGTCGCCAGGGCCTCGCCCTCGATGTCCTCGGCGATGATCAGCAGCGGTTTGCCCGATTCGGCGATCTTCTCGAGCATCGGCAGCAGGTCGGGCAGCGAGGTGATCTTCTCCTGGTGCAGCAGGATCACCGGGTCGTCGAGCACGGCCTCCTGCGAGTCGAAGTCGGTCACGAAATACGCCGACAGGAAGCCCTTGTCGAAGCCGACGCCCTCGGTGAACTCCAGCTCCGTGCTCAGGGTCGAGGATTCCTCGATGCTGACCACGCCGTCGGCGCCGACCTTGGTCATGGCCTCGCCGACCAGTTCGCCGATCTGCTGGTCGCGCGACGACACCGTCGCCACCTGCGCGATGCCCTCCTTGCCGGCCACCGGGGTGGCCTCCGCGAGCAGCGCCTCGGACACCGCGTCACCGGCCTTGCCGATCCCGACACCCAGCTCGATGGGGTTGGCGCCGGCGGCAACCATGCGCAGGCCATCCTTGATCAGCGCCTGCGCCAGCACGGTCGCCGTGGTGGTGCCGTCACCGGCGACGTCGTTGGTCTTGGTGGCCACCGACTTGACCAGCTGGGCGCCCAGGTTCTCGAACGGGTCCTCCAGGTCGATCTCGCGCGCGACGGTGACGCCGTCGTTGGTCACCGCCGGCCCGCCGAACGCCTTGGCCAGCACCACATGCCGGCCGCGCGGGCCCAGCGTCACCCGTACCGCGTCGGCGAGCTTGTTCACGCCGGCCTCCATGGCGCGGCGCGCGGTCTCGTCGTACTCAATGATCTTGCTCATCAGGCTCCTTCACGCGGAACGCATGCCGCCCCGGAAATCACCCGCGGGGTTATGTGCGGGGATCGCCGGGGCGGAACACGGTCCTTACTTGGATACGACAGCGAGCACGTCGCGGGCGGACAGGATCAGGTACTCCTCGCCGTTGTACTTGATCTCGGTGCCGCCGTACTTGCTGTAGATGACGGTGTCACCCTCCGAAACGTCCAGCGGGATCCGCTTCTCGCCGTCCTCGTCCCACCGGCCGGGGCCGACTGCGACGACGGTGCCTTCCTGCGGCTTCTCCTTGGCGGTGTCAGGAATGACCAGACCGGACGCGGTCGTGGTCTCGGCCTCGTTGGCCTGCACGAGAATCTTGTCCTCGAGTGGCTTGATGTTCACCTTCGCCACGATTGGAGCCCTCCACTAGTTAGATCGGGTCCGGGGCGTTCACCCCGGCCGGAGTTGGCGGTCGGTCCGGGGCACGCCCCGAACCGCCCGAATTATCAGTTGATCCAGCATCCATCCGTTGCCCGAGCGCCGTCGTCGCGGGTGCCGGCACAGGGCTTGGCCGATTGCCACCTAGCACTCTATACATGCGAGTGCTAGCACTCAAGGCCGCCCCGGTGCTTCTGGCGCATTGGCGTGTCCGCGCTGAGCGAACATCAGCTCACCTGCGCTTTTACCACGGGCAGGCCCGGGTCGCTGGGCACGTCCAGGGGCGACGGCGGTGCCCCCGCGGCCACCAGGTGCGCCGCGAAGGCGGCGATCATCGCCCCGTTGTCGGTGCACAGCCGCGGGCGGGGGATGCGCAGCGACAGCCCCGCGGCCGCGCAGCGCTGCATGGCGAGCTCCCGCAACCGCGAGTTTGCGGCCACTCCCCCGCCGATCAGCAGGGTCGAGACGCCCAGCGCGGTCGCCGCGCGGACCGCCTTCATGGTGAGCACGTCGGCGACGGCCTCCTGGAAGCCGGCGGCGATGTCGGCCGCGCGGAAGTCGGGATGGCTCGCGTGGCTTTCCATGTAGCGGGCGACCGACGTCTTGAGCCCGGAGAAGCTGAACGCGTACGCGTCGTCGGACGGGCCGGTCATCCCGCGCGGGAACGCGATGGCGTCCCTATCACCGGTGCGGGCCAGGTCGTCGAGCACCTTGCCGCCCGGATACCCCAGGCCCAGCAGCCGAGCCACCTTGTCGTAGGCCTCGCCGGCGGCGTCGTCGACGGTGCTGCCCAGCTCGACGATCGGTTCGCCGAGGGACCGCACGTGCAAAAGGTGGGTGTGCCCGCCGGATACCAGCAGCGCCACGCACTCGGGTAGCGGCCCGTGCTCGTAGACGTCAGCGGCCAGGTGCCCGCCCAGGTGGTTGACGGCGTAGAACGGCACGTCCCAGGCGGCCGCGTACGCCTTGGCCGCGGCGACTCCCACCAACAGGGCGCCGGCCAGCCCGGGCCCGATGGTGGCCGCGACAACGTCCGGTTTTTGGTCCGGCTTGTCCAGGCCGGCGGCCGCCAGCGCGCGGCGCATGGCGGGGCCCAGCGCCTCGAGGTGCGCGCGGGAGGCGATCTCGGGGACGACGCCGCCGAAGCGGACGTGTTCGTCGACGCTGGAGGCGACCTCGTCGGCGAGCAGGGTCACGCTGCCGTCATCACCGAGGCGCGCGATGCCGACTCCCGTTTCGTCGCAGGAGGTTTCGATGGCCAGGACGATCATGAGCGGGACTCCCTGCGCATGGTGTACGCGTCGGCGCCGCTGACCCGGTAGTAGCGCCGGCGCAGGCCGATCTGCTCGAACCCCGTGCTGCGGTACAGCGCGATGGCCGCTTCGTTGTCGGTGCGCACCTCCAGGTAGACGGCGCCGCCGTCGGCGAAGGCGAGCAGCTCGTCGAGCAACCGGCGGCCGATGCCCCGGCCCTGATAGCCCGGGTCCACCCCGATGGTGTGCACCTCGTACTCGAACGGCGGCGTGCGGCCCAGCCGCGAGATGCCGGCGTAGCCGACGAGCCTCCCGGCGACGCGCGCACCCACGTAGTGGTTGTGCTTGGCGGCCAGTTCCCGGTTGAACGCGACCGCGGGCCACGGGTCGTCGCCGGGGAACAACTGGGCCTCCAGCTCGGCGCAGCGCTCGGCGTCGGCGGGCGTCAACGCGCCGAGGGTCACGGGCTCGCTGCAGGCAGTCACCGGGGGGCCGCCAGGGGTTTTGCGTCGGGGCGGCGGAGATAGAGCGCGACGAGTGGGAGCGGGCGCTCCGACCAGTCGGGTACCGCCGCGACCAGGCCGGCGGGCGTGGGGTGGGCGGGCCCGCTGATCGGCAGGCCGAACAGCGCCGCGTGCTCGGGCGAGCCCGCCACCGCGCGCGCCGGTCCGGGGTCGACGTCGGCGGGGGCGTTGACTCCCGGTCCCGCCGTGCGGGACCCGTCGCGGTAGCGGGCCCAGTAGACCTCGCGGCGGCGGGCGTCGGTGACCACCAGGACGTCGCCGGTGGTGCGCACCCCGATGGCGTCCAGGCTGCACACCCCGCGCACCGGGATGCCCAGCGCGTGCCCGTAGGCGGCGGCCGTCGCCATCCCGGCCCGCAGCCCGGTGAAGGGGCCCGGCCCGCAACCCACCACGACGGCATCGAGGTCGGCCATCGTCAGCGCGGCGTCGGCGAGGGCGGCGAGAACGTTGGGCGTCAACCGCTCGGCGTGCGCGCGGGCGTCGACGGTCACCCGCTCGGCCAGCCCGGTGAGGACGCCGCGCTCCAGACCTACCAAGCCGGCCGTGACGGCCGGAGTCGAAGTGTCCAGGGCGAGAACGAGATTCACGGGCGCCCCCACTCCCAGGTGGCGATCCGCACGTCGGAGTGGCTGACCCGCTCCAAACGGATGTCCAGGTGCCGCTCGGCGAGGCGTTCGGCGAGGCCCTCGCCCCATTCGACCACGACGACGGCGTCGTCGAGATCGGTGTCGAGGTCCAGGGAGTCGAGCTCACCCAGCAGGTCGGCGCGGCCCTGGTCGAGGAGCCGGTACATGTCGACATGGATCATCGCCGGCGCGCCGCACCGCCGCGGCCGATGCACCCGGGCCAGCACGTACGACGGCGACGTGACGGGGCCGTCGACGTCCATCGCCGCGGCAATCCCCTTGGCCAGCACCGTTTTTCCCGCCCCGAGCGGGCCGGAGAGCACCACCACGTCGCCGGCCCGCAGTTCCCGGCCCAGCTGCGAGCCCAACGCGACGGTGTCCTCGACGCGCTCGCACGTGGCCGTGCCGACGGTCTCAACCACGGCGCCGCAACCGTTCCTTCAACCGCCGGTATCGCAGGGTCATCTCGCCCGGGACGGCCCGGTGGACGAGCCGGACCAGCCCGTCGTTGATGGCTTCCGGTTTGTCCAGCAGCGCCAGGTGACTGGCCCCGGCGACGATGACCAGCTCCGACCGCGGCAGCGAGGCGGCCATCTTGCGCGAGTATTCGTCCGGCGTGAGCAGGTCGTGGTCGCCGCACGCGATCAGGGTCGGCACCTTGAGCAATGTCCACAGCCCGGCGGTCTCGTCGTGCTTTTCCAGGGCGTCCAGGAAGCCGACCATGGTGGCGATCGGGGTGGCGTTCATCATCCGCTGGGAGAACGCGTCCAGGCTCCGGCTGACCTGCAGGTCGCTGTAGGACGCGGCCCGCAGGATCGGGCCGATCAGCGACCGCGACACGTTACGGCCGCGGTGCATCAGCTTGGGCGCGGAGCGGGCGGTGAACCGGAAGGCTTCCAGCGCCGGGTTTTTCAGGATCTCCCCCAGCGGCGACCGGGTGACCCCTTCGGCCGCAGAGGAAATGATTGCGGCGCCGACGATCCGGCGTCCGTACTGGTAGGGAAATTGGCGGGCGTGCGACAGCACCGTCATGCCACCCATCGAATGGCCGACCAGCAGGACCACCCCACGGGGTGCAACGGCACTCAGCACCGTTTCCAAGTCCTCGCCGAGTTGGGTGAGCGTGTAGGTCTCCGCCGCGCCTTCGCCGGACCGCCCGTGCCCGCGCTGGTCGTAGAACACCATCCGGACCGGCGGCGCCAGCCGATCGGGCAGCCGGGTCCGCTGGAAGTGGAACGCCCCCGTCCGCAGGCAGAAGCCGTGGACGAAGACCATGGTCACCTGCGCGTCCACCGGACCGGCCTCTCGGACGGCCAACGGCACCCCGTCGGGGGTGGTGACCACATAACCGCGGTCGCGGTCCAGCGTATCGAAATCCTCACCCGCGTAGGGGTCTTCGAGGGCGGCGGCACGCTGGGTCATCGACCGACGGGCGGAGGCTCCGACGATGGTGGCGACGGCGGTCACCCCGGCACCCCCCGCAAGCCAGGCCTTTTCCCTCTGCCGCCTGCGGGTTTTATCCGGGCTCAACGGTTTCGGCCTCGCGATAGGTTCTGGTGATCCGCCCCCGGGGGCTGGTGACCACTTCGTAGTGGATGGTGCCGAGCAGGTCGGCCCAATCTTGTGCGGTGGGTTCGCCGCTGGTGCCGGGCCCGAACAGGATCGCCTCGTCGCCCTCGGCCACGTCGACCGGTCCGGGACCCAGGTCGACCACGAACTGGTCCATGCAAATCCGGCCGGCGCCGGGCCGGCGCCTGCCGTCGATCAGCACCTCCAGACGTCCGCCCAGCGAGCGGAACACGCCGTCGGCGTAGCCGATCGGCAGCAGCGCCAGGGTGGTGTCGCGTTGCGCCGTCCAGGTGTGCCCATAGGACACGCTTTCACCCGCGCGAATCGACTTCACCAGCGCGACGGGACATTTCACCGTCATCGCCGGGACCAGCCCCATGTCGCCGAGCCCGGGAACCGGGCTCAGGCCGTACACCGCGATGCCGGGCCGCACCAGGTCGAAGGCCAGGTCGGGCCGCGACATCGTGGCCGCCGAATTCGCCAGGTGAGCAACCTCGAACCGCACGCCCTCGGCGCGCGCCAGCGCCAGCATGTCGGAAAGCCGTTGGGCCTGAACGTCGTTGATGGGGTTGTCGGGCTGGTCGGCATACACCATGTGCGACATCAGCCCCCGCAGCCGGACGGCGTCCTCGGCGACGGCCGCGCGCAGCGCGCTCAGCAGCGCCGGATACTGCGCCGGGGCGACGCCGTTGCGGTTGAGTCCCGTGTCCACCTTGACGGTGACCGTGGCCGTTCGGCCGGTCCGGCGCACCGCGTCGGCCACCTCGTCGAGCTGGCGCACCGAGGACACCGCGATCTCCACATCGGCCAGCAGCGCCGGCCCGAAGTCGATGCCGGGCGGGTGCAACCAGGCCAGCACCGGCGCGGTGATGCCGTCGGCGCGCAGCACCAGGGCCTCGTCGACGGTGGCGACGCCCAGCTCCGCCGCCCCGGCGGCCAGGGCCGCCCCGGCGACCCGCGTCGCGCCGTGCCCATAGCCGTCGGCCTTGACGACGGCCATCACACCCGCGCCGCCGGCGTGCTCGCGCAGCACCCGCACGTTGTGCGCGATGGCGTCCAGGTCCACGACGGCCTCCGCGAGGACGCCGGGCGTCAGGGATATCGGCGTAACGGCCACGGTTGCCATTCTCCCAGAAGTGCCCCAAGTGCCGCCGAGCGTCGACGTGTTACCGCGCATTCGGCCTGATCAGCGCGACAAGTCGACGTTCGGCGCCAGAAATCAGTGCGCGAAGTGCTGGGCCTCGTAGTGCCCGCCCGGCTTGAGCTTGTCCAGCGACGCCAGCGCGCTGCGGGCGTCGTCGTGCAGCGCCCGGGCCAGGTCGGCGGAGAGCCCTTCGCGCACCACGATGCGCAGCACCGAGATGTCGGTGGCGTTTTCGGGCATGGTGTAGGCGGGCACCTGCCAGCCGTAGCCGCGCAGCTCGTGGGAGAGGTCGAACTCGGTGTAGCCGCAGTTCCTGGCGAGCCGGAAGCTGACCACCGGGATGGCCGAACCGTCGGAGATCAGCTCGCAATGGTCGCCCACCCGCAGCTGCTCGCCCAGCCAGCGAGCCGTTGACGACAGCGACTGCATGACCTGCGTGTAACCCTCGCGGCCCAGTCGCAAGAAGTTGTAGTACTGGCCGACCACCTGGTTGCCGGCGCGGGAGAAGTTCAGGGTGAAGGTCGGCATGTCGCCGCCCAGATAGTTCACGTGGAACACCAGGTCTTCGGGCAGGTACTCCTTGCTGCGCCAGACCACGAACCCGACGCCGGGATAGGTCAGCCCGTACTTGTGGCCGCTGACATTGATCGAGACCACCCGCGGCAGCCGGAAATCCCACTTGATTTCCGGGTGCAGGAACGGCACCACGAACCCGCCGCTGGCGGCGTCGACGTGCACCGGAACGTCCACACCACCGCCGGCCGCCAGCTTGTCCAGCGCGGCGCAGATGTCGGCGACGGGTTCCAGCTCGCCGGTGTAGGTGGTGCCCAGGATGGCGACCACGCCGATGGTGTCCTCGTCGACGGCGTCGACGACCTGTTCGGGAGTGATGACGTAGCGCCCCTCCTCCATCGGCAGGTAGCGCGGTTCGACGTCGAAGTAGCGGCAAAACTTCTCCCAGACCACCTGGACGTTGGACCCCATCACCAGGTTGGGAGTGCGCTTCTCCCAGCCCTTTCCGACCTTTGCCCGCCAGCGCCACTTCATCGCGAGGCCGCCCAGCATCACCGCCTCGCTGGAGCCGATCGTCGACACCCCGATGGCGCTGAACGGATCGTCGTCACGCAGGTCGTCGGCGTGGAACAGGTCGGCCACCATGCAGACGCAGCGCTGCTCGATCGCCGCGGTCGCCGGGTATTCGTCCTTGTCGATCATGTTCTTGTCGAACGTCTCGGCCATCAACTTCCCGGCCTCCGGGTCCATCCAGGTGGTCACGAAGGTCGCCAGGTTCAGTCGCGAACTGCCGTCGAGCATCAGCTCGTCGTGGATGAAGCGGTAGGCGGTTTCCGGGTCCATCGACTCCTCGGGCAGCCGCAGCGCCGGCACCGGGGTGGTGAACATGCGGCCGGTGTAGGCCGGGGCGATGGAGTGCGCGGGCACGGACGGGTGGCTGAGGGTCACGATCGATCCTTTCGTTGGGCGGCTTGGAGCTACAGCGTGGCCAGGGCGGCCCGGATGTGCGGGACGATCCGCGACGACGACGTCGGCGCCTCACCGGGCCCGGGGTCGGCGGCCGCCAGCGCCGCCGCGCGCGCGTGCACGAAGGCCGCGGCCGCGGCGGCCTCGGCGGGCGGCAACCCCGACGCCAGCAGCGCGCCGATCATCCCGGACAGCACGTCGCCGGACCCGGCGGTGGCCGCCCAGGACTGCCCGGCGGGATTCAGATACACCGGGCCGCCGGGGTCGGCGATGATCGTCACGTTCCCCTTGAGCAGTACCGTCGCGCCGAACATGTCGGCCAGCTTGCGGCACGCGCCGACGCGGTCGTCCCCCGGCGGGTTACCCGCCAGCCGCGCGAATTCACCGGCATGCGGGGTCAGCACCGTCGGCGCGCTGCGGTTGACGACCAGCTCGGGGTGGGCCGCCAGGATGGTCAGCGCGTCGGCGTCCACGATCACCGGCAGGTCGGTGTCCAGCGCGAACCACAGCGCGGCGGCCCCGGTCTCGTCGGTGCCCAATCCCGGCCCCACGACCCAGGACTGCACCCGCCCGGCCGACGCCGGGGTGGGCGACGCGATCACCTCGGGCCACTGCGCCAGGACCTGCGTGTGCGCGCTGCCGGCGTAGCGGACCATGCCCGAGTGGGTGGCGACCGCGGCGCCGGTGCACAGGACGGCCGCGCCGGGATAGGTCGACGAGCCGGCCATCACCCCGGTGACGCCCTGGGTGTACTTGTCGTCGTGCGGGCCGGGCACCGGCCAGCGCGCGACGACGTCGGCGGCCTCGAACCCCAACACATCGGTTTTGGGCAGGTCGAGGCCGATGTCGATCAGCTCGACGCGCCCGCAGTCGGCGAGCGCGTGCACGGGTTTGAGTCCGCCGAAGGTGACGGTCAGCGCGGCGTGCACCGCCGGGCCGGTGATGGCCCCGGTTGCCACGTCGATGCCGCTGGGGATGTCGACGGCGACGACGGGGATGCCTTCGGCCGCCGCGAAAACCTCGGCCGCCGCCGGCCGCAGCGGACCCGAACCGGAGATCCCCACCACCCCGTCGATGACGAGATCCGTTGTGGGCTGGACACTTTCAACGATGCGGCCGCCGGCCTTGCGGAACGCGGCCAGCGCCTTGCGGTGGGTGCGCTCGGGGTTGAGCAGCACCGCGTCGGCGGCCGCGCCACGGCGGCGCACGTAGGTCGCGGCCCACAGCGCGTCACCGCCGTTGTCGCCGGAGCCGACGACCGCGCACACCCGGCGCCCGGCCACCCCGCCCGCCCGCGCGGTCAACTCGGCGAGGATCTCGGTCGCCAGGCCGAACGCCGCGCGGCGCATCAGCGCGCCGTCGGGCAGGCTCGCCAACAGCGGAGCTTCGGCGTCGCGGATGGCGTCAACACAGTAGTAGTGCCGCATCACCGCAAGCATTCCATGCCCTAGGTGGGCGGGGCGAACGCCTCGGTCAACCATTCGGTCATCGCCGCGGCCAGCGCTTCGTGATTCTCGCGCTTGACGATCTCGTGGCCGTCGTCGGCGAACAGCAGGTAGCGCACCTCGCGGCCCGCCTCCCGCAGCGCCGCGACGATCTGCTCGGATTCCCCGACCGGGACGTTGGTGTCGTGGGCGCCGTGTACGACGAGCAACGGCGCGGTCAGGGCGTCGACCCGGCGCAGCGGCGACAGCCGCTCCAGCAGTTCGCGGTCGTAGACCGGGTGGCCGTACTCCGGGTAGGCGGCATCGGCGATCCACGGCTCGGTGTTGCGGTAGAACGTGGTCAGGTCGCTCATCCCGCAGATGGCGACGCCCGCGGCGAACAACTCCGGGTAGAACGTCATGGCCGCCATCGTCAGGTAGCCGCCGTAGGACCAGCCGGCGCAGCCGATTCGGCCGGGGTCGGCCACCTCGTTGTCCACCAGGAAGCGCACGCAGTCGGCGACGTCATCGATGGCCGCGAACCGCTTCTCCTTGTTGTCTGCGTGCACGAAGGTGCGTCCCAGCCCGCCGGAGCCGCGCACGTTCGGGGTCAGCACGCTGATCCCGGCGTTGAGCAGATCCGGGAAGATCTCGCTGTAGTCGGGCCGCGCCTGCCCCTCCGGGCCGCCGTGCAGGTACACCAAAGCGCCTGAGCCGGAGCCAGTTACGGCCGACCGGTACAGCCACGACGGCAGGTTCAGCCCGTCGCGCGCGGTGATCGACTCCAGCGTCGGCCGCGCGGAAAAGCCGCGGGCCAGCGGGCCGCGGCTGGGTTCGTGATCCACGAGTTGCCATTCCCGGGTGCGCGGGTCGACCAGCTCGACGGTGCGCGGCAGCGCCGGGCCCTGCACGGTCATCGCCACCATCGAGCCGCCGGCGCTCAGCGACAGCTCCCCGGCCACATCGCCCGGCAGCGGAATCGGTTCCTGAAGTGTGTAGTCGGTGTGGTCGAGGATCTGTAACTCGCTGCGGCCCTGCAGGTTCCAGAGCAGGGCGACGGTAGACATGTCGGCGCTGACGGCGAACTCGTCGAGGTCGCAGCCCGGGCGCTCGGCCACCACGAAGTAGCTCACGCCGTCCAGCGTGGCGATCACCTCGAGCAGCCGGGCATGTTCACAGCCGTTGTCGCTGATGAGCAGCGCGCGGAAGTATCCGTCGGCGCCCACGCCCGGTTTGTACAGCCTGGCGAGTTCGCCGGTCGGCCCGTAACGCAGGCGGCGGGGATGGTGATCGTCGAGGATCGCGCCGCTGGCCGTCACCGCACCGGGATCGGAAGGCAGCAGAGCGATTTCGGTGTCCCCGTGCAGCATGACCATTTCCTGGTAGCCGCGCGGCCCGACCCGGATCAGCGCCGCGCCGGCCCACGCGTCGACGAGCCGGGCGCCGGAACGGCGGTCCAGCACGGTGCAACCGCCGTCGGCCGGATCGATCAGGCACGACTGCCCCACCCCGTCCTCGCCCGTCAGGATGGCCGCGATCCGGGTGCCGTCCCACCCGATCAGCTCGGCGGTCCCGTCCTCCTCGCGGTCGGCGCGCCAGGCCATCCGGTCCTCGGGATCGGTGGTGACGACCCAGATCTGGTGGCGGGTGCCGCCCTCGGGGGCCACCTCGCAGGCCAGCCAGTGACCGTCGGCGGAGTGGACGACCCGCGAGACCGGGCCCTCGACCGGGAGTTCGACGTTCCGCGGCGCGCTGAACTGGCGGCCGTGCAGGAAGCGCTGCACCGCATGGGGATAGCCGCCGTCGTCGACGAGGTGGGCGAACGCGGTGGCGTCGGGTGACAGCGATGCGCCGTAGAGCGCGCGAACCCCCATCGCTACCCCTCGCGCGAACCGATCCGCCGGAACGCGGCTCGCAGGTGCGCCGGATTCAGCGCCGGACGCTTGCGTTCCTGCGCCATCGGGTAGAAGCACAGCCCGATGAGGATCGCGGCGAAGTGGCCGATCGCGGTGAAGTTCACGCCGTGGCGGCTCATCGTCAGCAGCGGAAAACCGAAGATGACGAACAGCACACCGAGGTAGCCCCAGCGCCAGGGCCGCGCGATGTGATAGGTCAGCACGGCCATCACGCCGACCAGGAAATAGCTGACCCCGATGTCGCGGGCGTGCACCAGCCGCTCGGAGGCCTCGTGCTCCTCGATCGCGTAGTACAGGATGCCCTCGCCGATATACGTCGCGAGAATGTGGGAGGTCAATCCGACCGTGAGCCAACGCAATTGGCCGAGCCAGTGTTCGGCCGGCGCGAGGAACAGCGTGAACAGCAGCAGGTACGGTTCCAGGTTCTTGCCGTCGAGCCACAGCAGGCTGGAGAACAGCACGTCGAGCGGATCGGTTCCCAATGCGTGAATGTTGGTGGAACGGTGCAGCAGCACCGAGTGCAGTTGGCGCCCGGGCAGTTCGTTCTGGATGATCGTTGTGATCGTCAGGACCAGCAGCCAGGCGTAGGTCAGCGGCGCGGTGATGACGAAGCGCCACACCGCGAGCCAGATGCGCCGCAGCCGCGTGCTCACCGATGCGTTCGCCACAAGTTCAACTGTTGCACGCCCGGCGTTGCTACGCGACGGCGGACGGCTCGGGTTTCAGGTGCCGCCACCAGCAGAAGATGTAGAGCAGCATCGCGTTCACGAGCGCGACGATCACCCACAACGTCACGGTGACATCGACCCACGACCCGATGGGCGGCGCGTCGGGCAGCGCGTTGCGCAGCGGCATGATCGCGAACAGCATCGCCGCATACCACGTCGTCATCGGAGGCTGAAATCTTCGCCGGTCCAGCGCCGTCAGCACGGCGACCGAAAGACCGATCGCGGCGATCGCGATCATCATGGCGACGATGACGGCGGCGAAGGCCGCCGTGCTCGGAGACCGGTGCAATTCCACTCGGTAGGGCTTGGCGATGGGCGCGGCGATATCCGATCTGCCGCTGACGGGTATGTCGACGCGCCAACCCGGAATGCGGTCGACGAACGTGACCGACGCCCGTTGCGGCACCGGGGAATCGCCGTGGAAAAGATCGACCGTGATCGGCCCCGAGTGGTAGTGATCGAAGGGCCACTCCGACGGGTCGCCGGTGATGGTCAGCGGGACGGGAGACACGCCCGGCACCGTGCCCGTCGCCCAGGTGCGCTTGGTGGGCGTCACCGCGGAGTGGACGGCGACGGTGAGATCCTCGGTGAGGCCGCCGGTCTGCGGATCGAGCAGCTCAGGCCCCGGCGACACGGTGACGTTGCCGCTCAGCCCGCCCTTGACCGACTGGAGCTCCTGGAGATCGATGGTCACGGTGGTCCCGTCGGTCGCCGGCTGCCCCTGGGTGATTTGACGGGGGCAGCCGCACCCGGACCTGGAATAGAGCCCGACCGTGATGGCGTAGGTCGCCACGAAGAGCACCACCAGGCCGATGATCAGCACCCTTCCGAAGCGCCCGCCGCGCTTCGCCGAACCATCCGCCGACAACGTGCCTCCCGTTCGCTCGCGTGACTTGACCGTCCGGAGATTGTACGGGCTATTCGACGGTGACGGACTTGGCCAGGTTTCGCGGCTTGTCGACGTCGTAGCCGCGGGCCTGCGCGACCGACGCGGCGAACACCTGCAGCGGGATGGTGGACAGCAGCGGCTGCAGAAGCGTTGACACCGAGGGGATTTCGATGAGGTGATCGGCGTAGGGACGCACGGTGTCGTCGCCCTCTTCGGCGATCACGATGGTCACCGCGCCGCGGGTCTGGATCTCGCGGATGTTGGACAGCAGCTTGGCGTGCAGCGTGGCCTGCCCCTTGGGTGAGGGCATGACGACGATCACGGGCAGGTCGTCTTCGATCAGCGCGATCGGGCCGTGCTTGAGCTCACCGGCGGCGAAGCCCTCGGCGTGCATGTAGGCCAGTTCCTTGAGCTTCAGCGCGCCCTCCAGCGCCA
Organism: Mycobacterium sp. 852002-50816_SCH5313054-b; assembly: GCF_001667185.1. Taxonomy (GTDB): domain Bacteria; phylum Actinomycetota; class Actinomycetes; order Mycobacteriales; family Mycobacteriaceae; genus Mycobacterium. The sequence goes on from NZ_LZIC01000030.1 coordinate 135,619, forward strand.
CCGGGTAGCCGACGTGGCGACCCAGGAACAGCACGGTCGAGGACTGGGCGAACCGGTGCGCCAGCGCGGCCACCGGCTCGATCATCGCCAGCACCCGGGCCACCAGGTCGGGCATCGCCTCCAGCTCGCGGTACTCGCGCTCGACCTCGTCGGGGTACTTGGTGCCGCGGGCCTGCGCCAGCGCCAGGCCGACCAGGTAGTTGGCGGCGATCTGCGCCAGGAAGGTCTTGGTGGAGGCCACGCCGATCTCCGGGCCGGCGCGCGTGTAGAGCACGGCGTCGCACTCGCGCGGGATCTGCGAGCCGTTGGTGTTGCAGATCGCCAGCACCTTGGCCTTCTGCTCCTTGGCGTGGCGGACCGCTTCCAGGGTGTCGGCGGTCTCCCCGGACTGCGAGATGGCCACGACGAGGGTGCTGCGGTCCAGCACCGGGTCGCGGTAGCGGAACTCGCTGGCCAGCTCGACCTCCACCGGCAGCCGGGTCCAGTGCTCGATCGCGTACTTCGCGAGCAGCCCGGAGTGGTAGGCGGTGCCGCAGGCCACCACGAACACCTTGTCGATCTCGCGGAGTTCCTGGTCGGACAGGCGCTGCTCGTCCAGGACGATCCGGCCGTTGACGAAGTGCCCGAGCAGGGTGTCGGCCACCGCGGTGGGCTGCTCGGCGATCTCCTTGAGCATGAAGTACGGGTAGCCGCCCTTTTCGGCGGCGGCCAGGTCCCAGTCGATGTGGAACTCGCGGTACTCGACGTCGACGTTGCCGTGGAAGTCGGTGATGCGGTAGCCGTCCGCGCTGATCACGACGGCCTGGTCCTGGCCGAGTTCCACGGCGTTGCGGGTGTGTTCGATGAACGCCGCCACGTCGGAGCCGACGAACATCTCGCCCTCGCCGACCCCGATTACCAGCGGCGTCGAGCGACGGGCCGCCACGATGGTGCCCGGCTCGTCGGCGTTGGCGAAGACCAGGGTGAAGTGGCCCTCGAGCCGGCGCAGCACCGCCAGCACCGAGGCTGTGAAATCACCGGCAGTCGCGCCATTCCGGTAGGCCTGCGCCACCAGGTGCACTGCCACCTCGGTGTCGGTGTCGCTGGCGAACTCCACGCCGGCCGCCTCCAGCTCGTGGCGCAGCTCCGGGAAGTTCTCGATGATGCCGTTGTGGACGACGGCGATCTTGCCGGCGGCGTCGCGGTGCGGGTGCGCGTTGCGGTCGGTGGGACGACCGTGGGTGGCCCAGCGGGTGTGGCCCAGGCCCGTGGTGCCCACCTTCGACGCCGGCGCCATCTCGGCGACCGCCTCTTCCAGGTTGGCCAGCCGGCCGGCGCGACGCCGGACGGTCAGTTTGCCCTCGCGGTCGACCAGCGCGATCCCCGATGAGTCGTAGCCGCGGTACTCCATCCGGCGCAGCGCGTCCATGACGACCTCGCAGGCCGGGCGGTGCCCGACGTAGCCGACAATCCCGCACATCCTGAACAGGGTAGTGCAGCGATCGCGCTGGCCCCGCCAGCACGCCCCCGACCTGCGGCTATCGCGCGCCGGTCGCGCCAAGAAATCGTTGAGAATCCCTCCAGGCGCGGGCCCGAAGCTATAGCCATCGACACCAGGCACGGGAAGGACCGCCGCGATGCATTCACACCGCCTTCACGAACGATCGGCGTTCATTTCACCGGATGTATTCGCGTCGTTCCCATTGGCATCCGCTATCCAGCAACTTCCAGCCTTACACTGCGAAATGTCGGGTAACAGCTGGCAACAACTCGCGGCCAGCGGAAAGAACAACGGGGGTGACGCTCGGCCTTCAACGGCAAATATGCCCTTCTACCAGGTATTTGACGCAACGAAGCGCCGCCGAAAATCTGGCCGGCAATAACCGCCAACGCCAATAGTTCAACTTTTCGTAAACCTCACGCAAATGACCATCTAGCAAACGTTAAGAACAGAAATCCGGAGTCGGTGAACGACCCGTAAAGATCTTTCAGGAGGGAATCATGACCGCTGTTCTGTTCGACGAAGTGATGATGGTGGCCGCCGCGCCGCGGCCGACAGTAGCGCCCGCCCCGAAGCGGACCCCTCGCCCGCCGCTCGCCGGGGGTGACCCGATGGTCGACGCGGCCTCTCGTTTGCTGAGCATCCCGCTGCGCCACCTGTACGCGGCGCTGTGGCGGGTGGGTGTCATCGAGGTCACGGCCTAGCGGCGCCATGCGCTAACGTCGACGGGTGGCTCGGATCCGGAAGCTCGTCGCAGCCCTCAGCCGCCGTGGCCCGCACCGCGTTTTGCGCGGTGACCTGGCCTTCGCCGGTTTGCCGGGCGTGGTGTACACGCCCGAATCGGGGTTCAATCTGCCGGGCGTGGCGTTCGGCCACGACTGGCTCGCCGGCGCCGCCCGCTACTCGGGCCTGCTGGAGCACCTGGCGTCGTGGGGCATCGTGGCCGGGGCGCCCGACACCCAGCGGGGCCTGGCGCCCTCGGTGCTGAACCTGGCCTTCGACCTCGGCACCGCCCTCGACATCGTCGCCGGGGTGCGGCTGGGGGCCGGCAACATCAGCGTGCATCCCGCCAAGCTCGGCGTGGTGGGCCACGGTTTCGGCGGCTCGGCGGCAGTGTTCGCCGCGGCCGGCATGCCCGACAAGCCCGCGGCGGCGGCGGCGCTGTTTCCGTCGGTCACCAATCCCCCGGCCGAACAGCCCGCCGCGACCCTGAAGGTCCCCGGTCTGATCCTGACCGCGCCGGGAGACCCGAAATCGCTGAACTCCAACGCCCTGGCGCTGGACGCGGCGTGGTGCACCGCGACGCTGCGCATCGTGCACAAGGCCGAATCCGGCGGGCTGGTCGAGGGCCGCCGGCTGGCCAAGGTGGTCGGGCTGGCCGGCCCCGACCGGCGCACGCAGCGCTCGGTCCGGGCGCTGCTGACCGGTTACCTGCTCTACGCGCTGGGCGGGGACAAGACGTACCAAGCCTTTGCCGATCCGGACGCGAAGCTGCCGCGCACCGATCCGGTGGATCCCGAGGCGGAGCCGATCGCCCTCGAGGAGAAGGTCGTCGCGTTGCTGAAGTAGGCAGGCGCGCAAGCGCGTCAGCTCGCGGCGTCTCCCAGGCAGTGGCCCTGGTCTTTGAGAATCGTGCCGCCGTGGGCGTTGGCCAGCGCCGCGGCCTCGGCTTCGTCGCTCGTCGGACCCCAGCCCCCGAAGTACTTGGTTTGTGCGGCGTTCTTGGCCAGCGCGACGCACCCGCCCGCCCCGCTGGCCAGAACGCGGCAGTCGCTGACCCGCTTGCGACACTCCGACATCACCAGCTGCTCGGCGGCGGATCGGCTGGACTGCCCGACATAGATACCGGAGATATGCCCGGTGGAATCCGATATCGCCATCGCGATCCAATTGTCGTCCGCATTCGCGATGGGGGTTGCTGCGAATGCCGCGCCAATGGCGATCGCCGCCGCTACCAGCTTCTTCATGAGTCTTCCCGCCCCAATTCCTTTTGCCCCGCATTGTTGCCGCGCAAGCAAGAAGACTATTACAGGGCACGACTTTGCGCGACGGGAGCAATTCCGCACAACGCCCGGCCGACCGCGGCGCGCCGCCGCCGTCGTGGTATCTGTCGTGGATGCGAATCGGGATCGCTCTGGATTACTCGGGCGGGTTTCACGAAGGCGTCGACCGCATCGTGGAACTCGAGAAGGCCGGCATCGACGTCGCGGTGGTGGCCGAGGCCTATTCCTTCGACGCCGTCAGCCAGCTCGGGTATCTGGCCGCCAGGACCAGCACCGTCGAGCTGGCCTCGGGGGTGTTTCCCATCTACATCCGCACGCCGTCGCTGCTGGCGATGACCGCCGCCGGCCTGGATTTCGTGTCCGACGGGCGATTCCGGCTCGGCATCGGCACCTCCGGGCCCCAGGTGATGGAGGGGTTCCACGGCGTCGAGTTCGACGCCCCGCTGGGCCGCACCCGCGAGATCGTGGAGATCTGCCGGCAGGTGTGGCGCCGCGAGCGGGTCCAATACGCCGGCAAGCACTACCAGATCCCGCTGCCCGCCGACCGCGGCACCGGCCTGGGCAAGGCCCTGCAGCTCATCAATCACCCTGTTCGCGAACGCATTCCGATCTCCATCGCGGCGCTGGGCCCCAAGAACGTGGAACTGACCGCCGAGATCGCCGAGGGCTGGCAGCCCGTCTTCTACCTCCCGGAGAAGGCCCACCTGGTGTGGGGCGAGGCGCTGGCCGCCGGGGCCGCCAAACGCGACCCGGCGCTGGGGCCCCTCGACGTCATGGTGCACGCGTCGCTGGCCGTCGGCGACAACGTCGAAGAGCGGCTGGCCTGGGTCAAGCCGCAGCTGGCCCTCTACCTCGGCGGCATGGGCGCCAAGGGCCGCAACTTCTATCACAACCTGGCCACCCGCTACGGGTTCGGCGAGGTCGCCGATCGGATCCAGGAGCACTACCTGTCGGGCCGCAAGGGCGAGGCGATCGCCCTGGTGCCCGACGAACTGGTGCGCGGGATGTCGCTCGTCGGCCCCCGCGGGTACGTCGCCGAACGCCTGGCCGCCTTCGCCGAAGCCGGCGTGACGACACTGTTGGTGAGCCCGCTGGCCGCCGACGCGCGCGAAGGCGCGCGTTTCGTCGAGGACGTGCTCGCGCTGCGGCCCGCCTGAGCCCTCATCGCCCCGCCTGCGGAAGCTGGTCGGCGGCGATCTCGCACGGCGTTGATGCCTCGGTTGCCGGGGGCGCCGGATCGGCAACAGGGGCCGGCGGCTCGGCAACCGGCGCGGCCGGATCGGCAACCGGCGCAGGCGGCTCGGCAACCGGCGCGGCCGGCGCGGCGACCGGTATCGCCTCTTCGGCGGGCTTCGCCGCCGCGGTGTCAGTCACCTTATCGGCGTCTTTGACCTCGTCCGGCTCGTCGGGCTTGTCCTCGGCGTCCTCGGCATCGTCGGGATGGAACGGATCCTCGTCGCCGAACGCATCGGCAGTGTCAGCGGGATCAACCGCCGAACCCAGCAGGGAACCCATCGCTTCGACGATCCGGTTGGCCAGACCACCCAGACCGCTCAGGCCGCCGCCCACGTCGCCCGCGGGCATGGCCGAGGCGGTCCCCAGGTCAGGAAGGGGCGGCGCTGGGATCGCCGCAGTCGGCGACGGCATCGCCGGAGGCGGCCCCGGAACGGGATCCGCCGGCCGCCCGGGGAACGGGGCGGACGCAACCACCGCGGACGGACCCGGAGGGCTTGCCGCGCGCGGCTGATAACCGGGCCCGAGATCGCTGGGCACCTCGAAGCGCGCCGGCGGCGCGGCGGCCATCCTGTCGATGACCATGTCGTAGGACGTGTCCACACCTTCGACCGTCGAACGCATCGTCGTCAGCCAGTCGTCGTGAATCTCGTTGTCCACGTAGGGCTGTATCTGCTCACGGACCACGTCCTCGGCGCCCGCCCGATCGCCCACCCCGGTCGTGATCGCGGCGGCCGCGGCCAACCACCCCGGTTGCTGCGCCCGCGTTCGATCGTCGATGGCGATGGCCGCCGCGACCTTGGAGTCGACCAGGTACCACAGGTTGTCGCGCAGGGACTCGCACCGCTGGGCGGCCGCGCGGACCTCCGTGGCGACAGCGCTCGCGGCGTCGCAATGACGCTCGAGGAACCGAACCGCGGACTCCCCGCCGGGGCCCGCCCATGCCGCCGCCAGGTCGGCAAGCTGTGCGCGCTGCAGCCGCAGCGCTTCGGCGACCGCCGCGCCCGCCGCCCGCAGTTCGGTGCAGTCGCGATGGAGCGCGCGAAGGTCGAGGCCTTCTTCGCTGTCATACCACTCGCGAATCCGCAAGGGATGCGACGTCATTTCGGGGTATCGATAGCCGAGCGCGTGGCAGGCCCGCACGTAGGTCTGGGTGTGCTCGACGGCGGGCCTGCCCTCGGCGAGGCGCTCGGCGACGTCCAGCCGTTCGGCCACGGTCACGCGATCCGCGCCGCGGCGTACAGCTCGGCGTCGGCGTAGCAGTCAGCGCCCGCGCGCAGCGCCGCGGCGGTGTCGGTCGCCGCCCGCGACCATTGCGTCACCTCGGCCGTCAGTCGCTCCAGTTGGACGCGCAGGGCGTCGCCGCGAGCGGTGTGCGCCCGGCCTGCGCCGGCCCCGCCGAAAGCCAAGCGCGACAGGTGATCTCCCACGGCACGGTCGAGGAGTTCGGCGGCCGCGCCCAGCTGGTCGGCGACCTTGTGTACCCCTGAGCTATCGAGTCTCATGCCTAATCCGACGCCCGGCTCCGCGCCGGGGTTCCCGCAGAGCCGGATCAGCGCGCGGCGCTCACCGCTTCGGCGACCGCGGTGGCGACCCGCTGCGCCAAGCCCTCTTCGGGCGCCTCCACCATGACCCGGATCATCGGCTCGGTTCCCGAGGGGCGCAACAGGATTCGGCCCGTGTCGCCCAGTTCGGCCTCGGCCTGTTCGACGGCGGTCTGCACCGAGGGCGCCGCGGCGGCGGTGGCCTTGTCGGCGACCTTGACGTTGATCAGCACCTGTGGCAGCGACCGCATCACCGAGGCGAGGTCGGCCAGCGACGAGCCGGTCTGCACCACGCGCGTCATCAGCCGCAGGCCGGTGACGATGCCGTCGCCGGTGGAACCGACCGCGGGCATCACGATGTGGCCGGACTGCTCCCCGCCGAGGCTGTAGTCGCCGGCGCGCAGCTCCTCCAGGACGTAGCGGTCGCCGACGCCGGTGGTGCGCACCGCGATGCCGGCCGAGCGCATCGCCAGGTGCAGCCCGAGGTTGCTCATCACGGTGGTCACCAGCGTGTCGGAGGCCAGTTCGCCGGCGTCCCGCATCGCCAGCGCGAGCACGACCATGATGTGGTCGCCGTCGACGAGGTCACCGTTGGCGTCGATGGCCAGGCAGCGGTCGGCGTCGCCGTCGTGCGCCAGACCCAGGTCGGCTCGGTGCTCGAGGACCGCCGCCTTGAGCGAGTCCAGGTGGGTCGAGCCGCAGCCGTCGTTGATGTTGAGCCCGTTGGGGTCGGCGTTGATCGCGATCACCCGGGCGCCGGCCGCGCGGTAGGCGCGTGGGGCCACCGACGACGCCGCGCCGTGGGCGCAGTCGACCACCACCGTGAGACCTTCCAGCCGCAGCGTGGAGGTCTTGGACAGGTGGCGCAGATAGCGGTCGGCGGCGTCCTCGGCGTCGACGCGGCGGCCGATCCCGGCGCCGACCGGGCGCAATCCCGGTCCGGCCGCGACTAGCTCCTCGATCTGATCCTCGGTGTCGTCGTCGAGCTTGTGGCCGCCGGGGCCGAAGATCTTGATGCCGTTGTCGGGCATCGGGTTGTGCGACGCCGAGATCATCACCCCGAAGTCGGCGTCATACGCGCCGGTCAGGTACGCCACCGCGGGCGTGGGCAGCACCCCGACCCGTAGCGCGTCGACGCCCTGGCTGGTCAGCCCGGCGATCACGGCGGCCTCCAGCATTTCGCCGCTGGCCCGGGGGTCGCGGCCGATCACGGCGACCCGCCGGCCCGGCCCGTCGGAACTCGCCAGATGCCGGGCCGCCGCGGCGCCCAGGGCCAGCGCCAGCTCGGCGGTCAACTCGCGATTGGCGACCCCGCGGACACCGTCGGTGCCGAATAGTCGACCCATGCGCTAAAACCTCTCACAATTGCTGGTCGTTCACCTAACGTGCCCGTTCTTTTCTGACCGAAACCATGCGTACGGGTGCGCAGACACGCCGCAACGTTGCCAAGTTGCGGCCAGAAAGAAACGCTGATCAGCGCTTGCTGTACTGAGGCGCCTTGCGCGCCTTCTTCAGCCCGTACTTCTTGCGCTCGGTGGCACGCGGGTCGCGGGTGAGGAAGCCGGCCTTCTTCAGGGCGGGCCGGTCCTCCGGCGAGGCCACGATCAGCGCCCGGGCGATGCCCAGGCGCAGCGCGCCGGCCTGACCCGACGGGCCGCCGCCGTGCAGCAGGGCGAAGACGTCGAAGCTTTCCACCCGGTCGACGGTCACCAGCGGGGCCTTGATCAGCTGCTGGTGCACCTTGTTGGGGAAATAGTCCTCCAGGCTGCGGCCGTTGAGGTCGAACTTGCCGGTGCCGGGAACGAGGCGCACCCGCACCACGGCCTCCTTGCGGCGGCCGACGGTCTGGATGGGCCGCTCGAAGACGAACGCCTCGGCAGGCCGGGCGGCCGGAGCCTCGGCCGGGGTTTCCGGGGTTTCCGGGGTTTCCGGGGTTTCCGGGGTCGCTGGGGTCTCTGCGGCCTCGGCGGTCTCTAAGGCCTCGGTCGTTTCGGTCACTGGGCCACCTGCTTGATCTCGTACGGAACCGGCAGCTGAGCGGTGTGGGGATGCTCCGGACCTGCGTAGACGCGGAGCTTGCGCTGGATCTGACGGCTGAGCTTGTTCTTGGGCAGCATGCCGACGATGGCCTTCTCCACGACGCGGGTCGGGTGCTTTTCCAACATCTCGCCGGTCGTGCGCGAGTGCAGGCCGCCGGGATACCCCGAGTGGCGGTAGGCCAGCTTTTGCTGCAGTTTGTCGCCGGACAGGGCGACCTTCTCGGCGTTGATGACGATGACGAAGTCACCGCCGTCGACATTGGGCGCGAACGTCGGCTTGTGCTTGCCGCGCAACAGGTTGGCTGCCGCGACGGCAAGGCGGCCAAGCACCACGTCCGTGGCGTCGATGACGTACCACGACCGTGTGGTGTCACCCGCCTTGGGCGCATAGGTGGGCACAGTGCTTACCTTCTCTTCTTCTCGAAGTGGATCCCGGGTCGAGCCGGGTGCCGGTCAGGCGTTCACGGTGGGTCCAAAAGGAAGGGTTCTCGGCGACCGACATTGACCCGAGGCCCCGGCGTTCCGCACGCCAACCGAGCAGCATACCGATGCGCATCCCCGCAGGTCAAAATGACTGTGTGGTCCCGGCGGCTCTCCACCGCCGGGACCACACAGGGGCCACGGAGCTACCTTGCCCAAACGCCGGCGGCCCGGCGGTCGGCGTCCGCCATCTCCTCCGCGCCGTCGCGCACCGCATTTCCCAGGTCGACCAGTATCTCGTTCAGCGCAGTGGCCGCCTGGTGCCACTTCAGCTGCTCGACCTGGTACGCAGCGGCCGCCTCGCGGGTCCACAGCTCTCGCAGCGGGGCGATCTGCGAGCTCAACTCGTCCAGCGCCGCGTTGAGACGGGCAGCCGTCGCATGGATTTCCTGGCGGATCGAGTATTCGATTTCGCCGAAGTTGTAGGACAGGACCTGATCCACGGTCGATCCGTCCCTCAGAGGTTCCCGCCGGCGGCGGCGATGCGGTGGGCATGGTCCTCGCCGGCCTCCAGCAGCGCCGCCTCGTTGCGCCGGATCGTCTCGGCGATCGTGTGCAAGACGTGGTAGAGCCGCGTCGACTCGGCGTTCCAGCGATCCACCACATCTTTGAACCGCGCCGCCGCGAGCCCGCCCCACACGGGGCGCGGCACAGTGTTCATGCGGCCGATGAAGGCCTGCAGCATCGCCCGGATCTCGTCGTTGCGCGCGTCCGTCGTGGCCGCGACCGAGCGCATGAGGCCGAAGTCGGTGCTCAGTGTGTTCGCCATATCAGATTGGACCGCAAGGGACGGCATTCGGTTCCGACGGATTGGTCGGCTCAACCGATCGCGTGGGCGGACCGCACCGCCTGTTCACACGCATCGCGGACGGCCTCCTCGCGGGCGGGACGGCTCTGGCACCCGACGCTGATCCGGACGGGCCCGTCCAGCAGCACGATCCATCGGACCTGGTGCGTGGCGCGCACTTCGCGATAGGTCACCGCCGGGCGGCCCGCGCTGCTTCCGGAGGGATTGAAGTCGACGAACACCCCGGTGGGCTCCGCGTCGATCGCGCGTTTCAAACGCTCGGCGGTGCCTCTCAGCGTTTCGCCGGGCACCGGCGACTGGGTGAGGTGCAACGCCACTTCGGGATCCGCCGGGGACGTGACCTGCACCCGGGCTGACCCCGGCCCCGTGATCAACCGCTGCGCGGACCAGTCCGCGGGCACCGTGAGCGCCACGCGGCCCTCGACCAGAAACGTCGTGGGCGCCGCAAGCACGGCGGCCGGCGGAGAAGGGCCATGCCCGCCGCGGGGCGCACTGCCCGAGATCGCCAGCGGCAAGGCCGTGAGCACCAGGGCGGCCGCCGCAAGCCCGCCGGCCGTCCGCGCACGGGATCGAACTCCCCTGGTTTCGGCGTTGACCGCCGATCCGCGCGCTTCGTCCGGGAGCGAAGCAGCCGACTGGGCCAACCGCGCCAACCGGGCGTCTCCGATCTCGACCGCTGCGCGGCCGCTCTCGCGCACGGCGTCAGCGATCAACGCCGCGAGGGCCGGCGCGCCGCTCACCGTGCTGGGTGCGTCGATCAGGATCGCCGCGGCGGTCATGCCGGCGATGACCGTCGCGACCTCCTCGGCAACCGAATGCGCTTCCGCCACCCGCGGTATCGCCGCGACCTCGGCGCCGGTGATCGCGACGAGCCGCTCGGCGATCTCCACCACAACGACTGCCCCAGCGTCGCTTTGGGCCTCGGGTGCCCGCCTCAGCAGCCACGATCTGGGACGCGCCAGCGCGTTATCGCCCAGGTTCTTGGCGGCGCGGGTCACCCGGTCGACCCGCGATGACGGCCACCAGGACGGATGCACGACGACCAGGCCGTCGCCGTTGGCACATTTCATCGACCGCAGCGCGGCGCGCCACAGCGAATCGACGGCGACCGGACGGCCATCGACCAGCGCCACCCGATCGTCTACCGCGGCGAGCGCCTCCCGGACGACCTCGCAAAGGTCCTCGTCAGCGACCTTGCCTGTCCCACAACACAATCGGCGGATTGTGCCCGGGCCAGCCTCGAGGACCGCCCGATGACGTGTCATGGGGGCGGACTCCAGGCCACTTGCACAACCTGTCCGTCACCGGCGCGGGTCATCAGAAGACCACGTCCTGGCGGCATCGGCCGTGGGCGCCCGCCACCCCACGATGCGCCCTCGTCCGGACGCCTACTCATCATCAGCGTCATGCAGCCGAGGTCGCGCAGGCCCGCCAACAACGGCTCGAACAGGGCGCGCTCGGCGCCCCCGCTGCGCCGCGACACCACCAGATGCAATCCCAGATCCCTTGCGTAGGGCAGGTATTCGACGACGGCAGCGAGCGGGTTGCCCGCCGCGGTGGCCACCAGGTCGTAGTCATCCACCAGGACGTAGTAGTCGGGCCCCGACCACCACGACCCGGCGCGCAGCTGCGCCTGGGCGGCGTCCGGCGGCGGCATCCGGCGCCGCAGCGCGTCGAGCAGACGCGGTAGCAGCCGGCCCAGCGCGGCCGCGGACATTGCGTAGCCGCCGAGATGTTCCGATTCGACGACGCCCAACAGGGCGCGGCGATAATCGACGATCAGCAACTGGGCTTCCGCGGCGGTCTTGGTTCGAACGATCTCGCGACACAGGGTCCGCACCGTGGCCGTCTTCCCACACTCGTTATCGCCGAGGATCAGTAAATGTGAGTGTTGACCGAAATCTATTGCGACCGGCGCCAACCGGCGTTCCTCCACGCCGAGCAGGATCCGCGCACCAAGTTGCGCACCGGCCCGCTGGACGACGGCGTCCCGGTCCACGCGCGGGGGAAGCAGCGGTATCGGCGGCGCGGCCTCTGAACCGTCACAGATCCGCTCGGTGGGCAAAGCGATGACCATGTGCAGGCCCTCGCGGGACAGGCCGCGGCCCGGGCTGTCAAGGGGTACTTGCTGCGCCCGCTTGCGGTCGATCTCGGAATCCGCGGGGTCGCCCAGCCGCAACTCGATGCGGGTGCCGATCTGATCCCGCAGCGAGGGTCTGATCTCGGCCCAACGCGATGCCGACAACACCACATGCACACCGAACGAAAGCCCCTGCGCCGCAAGGGCGGCGATGGGCGCCTCGAGTTCCTCGAACTCCTGCCGCAGGCTCGCCCACCCGTCGGCGACGAGGAAGACGTGGGCGAACGGATCGCTGTCCCGCGCTGCGCGGCCTCGGTGGTTCTCCCGTCGGCGGACAACGGATTCCAACTCGGCGACCACACGCCGGACCAGCTCCGGTTCGGCCCGCCCGGCGACGGCACCCACATGCGGCAGGGCGCGCAGCGAGCCCAACACTCCGCCGCCGAAGTCAAGGCAGTAAAACTGCACCCGCCCCGGGCCATGGGTGGCCGCCAACGCCGTGATGAGCGTGCCCAGTGCCGTCGACTTGCCCGATCGGGGCGCGCCGACGATCGCCACATTGCCCGCGGCTCCCGACAGCTCCACCATCAGCGGCGTGCGGCACTGCTCGAAGGGGCGGTCGACGACGCCGATCGGTGCGGTGAGGCCGCCGGCCGCCGGTGGTGCGTCCCGCAGCAGGGTGTCCAGGGCCGGGGCCGCCCCCAGCGGCGGCAGCCAAACTTGGTGCGCGGGCGGTCCATGTCCGGTGAGCCGGTCGAGCACGGATTCCAGGACGGACCGAGTGGCCGAGCAGTCCGGCCCGGACGCGCGGGTGACCGCGCCGACCGGCCGAGTGCTGAATACCCGTACCGACGCCGTCGGCGCGGGAGCCTGCGCTCCCGCCGCCACCCGTCCCGAAACAAATGAGGCCTGAAAACGAATCGGCTCGCCGCTGCTCGTCCGCAGGAATCCCGCGCCGGGCGTGTTGGGCAATTGGTATCCGTCAAGCGTCCCCAGGACCGCACGCGATTCGGCGGCGGACAGGGTCTTCAGGCAGATCCGATAAGAGAGGTGGGCGTCCAGGCCGCGCAGCCGGCCCTCATCGAGGCGCTGACTGGCCAGCAGCAGGTGCATGCCCAGCGACCGGCCGAGCCGGCCGATCGCTACGAACATGTCGGCGAACTCGGGGTGCTGGCTGAGCATTTCGGAAAACTCGTCGACGATGATCAGCAACGTCGGCAAGGCCTCCGTCCGGCCGCCGGCCCGGCGCGCGCGTTCGTAGGCCGCGACGCCGGCGCACCGCGCCGCTCGCAGCAGCCGTTGCCGACGGTCCATCTCACCGGCCAGCGCATCATGCATCCGCGCCACCAGCGGCGCCTCGTCGGCGAGGTTGGTGACGACGGCGGCGACGTGCGGCGCGCGCGCCAAATCGAGAAACGTTGCGCCCCCCTTGAAGTCGATGAGCAGCAGGTTGAGCGCCGCCGGGGAGTTCCGGGCTACCATCCCCAGCGCGATGGTGCGCAGCAGCTCCGACTTGCCCGAGCCGGTGGCACCCACACAGAGCCCGTGCGGGCCAACACCGTTTTCCGCCGCCTCTTTGATATCCAATTCCAGTGGCGCGCCGTCGAGCGCGACTCCGATGCGGACGCGCAGCCGAGCGCGGTGATCTTGGCTGCGCCACAACGCCGTCGGATCGAAATCGGTGAGATCTCCGAGCCCCGCCGAGTCCTGCCAGGCGCCGTGCGGTGCCGAGGCAACCCGATACATCGCAAGCCGGCGCGCACACGTCAGCGCCTCCACGATGTCCATCCAGTCGGGGCATTGCAGCGCTTCGGCTTCGTCGCCGCGTCGGATCGTCACCGGCGTGCCCTCGCGGCCGGAACCGACCTCGAGGAGCGTGGCACCCGTGATCGCGCCGGGGGTAGCGGGCTCCCCGAGGTCCGCGACCACGATCGCATGGGGTCCCACACCTACCAGCGCCCGCTGCACCTCCGCTGGACTTCGATACACCATCCGGGCGGAACCCACCGCATCCGCGGCAATCGGATGTTGATTGTGCGGCAACCACTTCAGCCAATCCCAATACTCTCGGTTCGCGTCGCTGACCGCCCCGACTATCAGCAATCGATCCGGCGGGTGCAGCACGGCGAGCTGGCAGATCATCGCGCGCAACAGTCCGCGCACCGAGGTCGAATCGCCCTCGAGTCTGACCTTTCCGGGGCCGGACAAGGCGATCGTGACGGGCGCGTCCGCGACAATCGAATGCGCTTGGAGGAAGCGACTCAGGGCCGTGGCGGTGACGGGATCCGACGGCTCATGGGATGAAGGCTCCGGGGCCACCAACCGGATGGGCAGCGGCCGGCTTCCGACTCCCACACGGGCAACGCAGAAGTCCGGGTCGGACACGCTGCGCTCCCACATGCGCACCCCGCCGATCAACGTCCACAGCGCGTCGGGGTCCGGATGGCTACGGACCGACGAGGCACGTTGTGCGGCAGCTATTTCGGTGACGGTCACGCGCAGGCGGCTAAGGTACCAGAGGTAGTCGACGCGGTCGGCGTCGACGCCTCGCCCCTGCCGTTGGCGACGCCCGGCGGCCACCGACACCGCCATGGAAACCAGCGTCATCGCCGGAAATGCCAGGAGCGTCGGATTGCGAGTGCCCGTCGACCCCGAGCCGACGGCCGCCGCCATGACGCCGAGGCCCGCCACCGACACCACAACGGGCAGCCATCTGGGTGATCGCGGCGGCGGAAGACTTGGCGGCGCTTCGATGACGATATCGGCGGCCTCGACCGCCGGCGGCGGCCGCCGCGCCACCGGCACGAAACACTGAGTCATCTCGGCACCTCCCACCGTCGGGGCGACGGTATGCAGCGCCGGAATCGGCTGCAAGTCGCCTGTGGATAGCCGGATTCCGCGGGATGGGCAACCGGCTACCGTGCCGCTTGTCCGACGGAAGGAGGCGCCGATGGCGGGTATCGATCCGGGGCTGCGCCGTGTGTCGGTCCACGACGGCAGCACCGCCGTCGACTTGGCCCTGCCCGCGAGGGTCCCGGTCGCCGTCCTGATGCCGTCGATCATCGACTTCCTCGGCGGCCGCGACGACTGCGGTTCCGGTGAACCGGTGGCGAGGCGCTACCGACTGTCCCGGCCCGGCGCGGCCGCGTTCAGCACCTCGACAACCCTGGCGCAGCAAGGCATCCGAGACGGCGAAATGCTGATCCTGACCGAGTCCGCTACGCCGCCGCCCGCTCCGCGTTACGAGGATGTGGCAGAGGCGGTGTCGGCGACGCTGGATTCAACGGCCCGGCCCCAGAGCAGCTTGCGGCGCCGGCAAGCGGCCCGTCTGACCGGCGCGATCGCGGCGAGCGTCCTGACCGGTATCGGTGGGCTGACCCTCATGCGAAACGCGTGCACGGCCGACGTCGCCGGCGCCACCATCGGAGTCACGGTGTCGGCCGGTTTGGTGGCCCTGCTCTGTGCGGGGGTTGCGCACCGCACGCATGGGGATGCGGTCGCCGGGCTCGCGCTGGGGGTGATCGCCACCGCGTTCACCGCGGTCGCCGGCTACCTCGCGGTGCCCGGCGTCCCCGGTCTCCCCAACGTGGTGCTGGGTGCGATGACGGCGGCCGTCACCTCGGTCTTGGCGCTGCGCCTGGCTGGCTGCGGCGCGGTCACACTGACCGCCCTCGCGTGCGTCGCAACGATCATCGCCGCCGCAGCATTTGTCGGTGTGATCACCGCCGCACCGCCGCACGTCATCGGCTCGGTATCCGCGCTGATATCACTGAGCCTGCTCGGCGTGGCGGCGCGGATATCGATCGCTCTGGCCGGATTGTCGCCGCAGCTGCCACCCGCGCCGGATCTGGACGCCAGGGCGATCCGCGCCGGCACCTGGTTGACCAGCCTGCTCGCCGCGTTCGCGTGCGGGGCCACCGTGGGCGCCGTCGTTACTGTGCTCCCCGGCGCGCCGGGGCCGCCCCGCATCGTTTTCGGTGCCCTCGCGGGCGCGTTGTTGGTGCTGCGCGCTGGTCGCGGCGACGGCAGAGGCGGACTGGTGTTCGCCACGTGCGGAACAGCGGTTATCGCAACCACTTTCGCCGCCCTGGCCCGCGGTGCGCCAAGCGGAGCATGGACGGCGGCGATGACGGCAGCGCTGGTCGCCGCGGCGATGTGCCTGGGCTTTGTGGCTTCGGCGGCAGCACCGTCACCGGTGCTGCGCCGCGTCGCCGACGTGCTGGAGGGTCTGGCCCTGGTCGCGATGGTGCCCATCACGTGCTGGGTATGCGGGCTCTACGGCGCCGTCCGCGGCTTGAGTCTCACGTGAACGCGTCGCGCGCCGCGCGGCTCCTGGCGGTGTCGGCACTGGTAGCGCTACCCCACCTGGGAGCCCCTGCTGCACATGCGGTTTCGCCGCCGAGCATCGACGACAAGTGGCTGCCCAAGCCGGCGCCGCCGGCGCCGCCGTGGCCGACATTGCAACGCGAGGTTTGCGCGACGATGACGACGGACTCGACAAGGGGCCGCGACCCGTTGGCACATCTCGGCGACCTGCCCCGGGCCTGGCAACTCACTCGCGGTGGGGGACAACGCGTCGCGGTCATCGACACCGGTGTCTCATCGCACCCGAGGCTGCCCGACGTGGTGCCCGGCGGCGATTACGTATCGACCGGCGATGGCACCCAGGATTGCGACACGCACGGCACCCTGGTGGCCGGAATCATCGCCGCCGCCGCCGATTCCCAATCCGGCGGCTCCCCCGGGGTGGCGCCTGAAGCCACCGTGATCAGCATCCGCCAGTCCAGTTCGAAATTCTCCCCCGCCCGCGACCGTTCGCACGCGGCGGTCGGCGATGTGGACACCATGGCCAAGGCGGTCCGCACTGCCGCCGACCTCGGCGCGTCGGTGATCAACATCTCCTCGATTGCCTGCGTTCCGGTCGGCTCGACACTCGACGACCGAGCGCTGGGAGCCGCCCTGGCATATGCGGTCGACGTCAAGAATGCCGTCGTCGTGGCGGCGGCCGGCAACAGCGGCGGCGCGGCCCAGTGCCCACGTCAGCGGTCCGACGCGACCTGGCAGACGACCACTGTCGTGGTCAGTCCGGCCTGGTATGACGACTACGTGCTGACCGTCGGTTCGGTCAACGCCGACGGGACGCCGTCGGACTTCACGCTTGCCGGCCCCTGGGTTGATGTCGCCGCCACTGGCGAAGGCGTGACTGTGCTGGGCGCACAACCCGTTTCGGGCACCAGCTATGCGGCGCCCGTAGTCAGTGGGCTGGCCGCGCTGATCCGCTCCCGCTTCCCCGCGTTCACCGCGAGACAGGTGACGCAGCGCATCGAGGCGACCGCGCACCACCCGCCCGCCGGATGGGATCCGTTCGTTGGCAACGGCACCGTCGACGTGCTGGCCGCGGTCAGCACCGACTCCAGTCCCCCCGAAACCACCACGCCGACACCGGCGCCCGTCCCGATCGTCACGCCGCCGTCACCGACACCGCCGGATCGGCACGCCCGTGACATCGCATTGCGCGGCGCGGCCATCTGTCTGGTTGCGCTGCTGGGACTCCTCGCAGCCGGGCGGTTACGGGCCTCCGCCAACCGCGTCGCGGGCGACTGACGCGCCCTGCCTGCTCAATTCCGGTCCCGACGGCAGGGTCGCCAACACGGGCCACGGCGCCGGAATCGGCGCCGGAAGACCCAGATCGCGCGCGGCGTCGTCGTCGTGGATCGCGAACCGCACCCCCGTGTCGGTGACGAGGTAACGCGTGCCGGTTCGGTTACCGCCCCGCACATAGGCGCTCCGGGCGGGCGGCAGGAATACCCCGTCCAGCGCGGGGCCGCGGCCGTCGGCTTGAGACAGGGTCACCGCCGCCCTACCGGCCGGCAACGGCAGGCCGCCACCGATCAGGAACGAGGCGTCGAAATTTCCGGCCGGCGCGGGCCGCGACATGACGCACAAGGTGTCGCCAACGTCGAGTTCCGGTGCCCGGTCGGGGAAATCGGCCACCGGCAGCACGTTCGCGACCGCTGCGGCGCGGATCGCGTCGGGTGCGACGGTGATGGCGTTGGCGGTGCCTTGCGAATCGCTGAAGCGCAGGAGGTCGGCGGCGACGCGCCCAATGCGCTGGACTCCGGCGGGCACAACGACGTAGTACTCGTCGGCATCACCGCGCGCGATGCGCAGGACGCTGCCAACGGAAAACCCGGGCAGTCCGATCGCGGCGGCGCCCAGCCCGCGAATCCGTGGGGCGCGTATTGCCGGGGCCTCGGGCACCGCGTTGAGTAACGCCTGCGAGACGCGTTGCGGCGCACGGCGCTCCAGTCGGAGTGCACGCACCACCGCGGCATCGGAAAGGTCCACCACCGCGCGTTGTCCGTTGAAAAGCAGATAGGCCGGCGAGCCCGACGCTGGCACGACCAGGAGCGCATGGTCGGAAGCCAGGCGGTGAACCGGCGATCCTCCGGTGGGCCCGACAACGACGGTCGTCGCGCCGCTTTCGTCCGTGTCGCAGATCGTCCACACCGACTCCTCCGGGCGCAACGGCGCGCCGATCAGCTGTGGCGCGCCCGGAATGCCGAGCAACGGACCGCGCTTGGTACGGGCCAATTCGGACTCCCGCACCGGCTGCGGGTTCGCGGCCGCCGCCGCGATCAATTGCGCCGACGCCAAGTTCAGCACCGGATGCCAGGCGTCGCCCACCCGCACGTACAAGGCCCCGGATGGTTGGCCGATGACGATCCGGGCCTGTGCGAGATCCGCCTGCGGCCGCAGCACACCGAGCAACGCGCATCCCGCCACCCCGATGGCCGCCAGCACGCAGCCGACCCCCAGCGCCGCCGACTGAGCCCGCAGCGGTTCGTTCGCGGCGTGAATGTCCCGGCCCAGCACCGCGCACTCGAGGCGACGCAGCAGGAATCGGTACCCGCTGACCAGTTGCCGGTTCGTCGGCCGGCGCAGCTGTGAACGGTCCAAAATACCCTCGAAAAACTTGTGGAATCCGTCTCCCTGGTCCAGTTAAGCCGCAGGTAGACCGCGGCCGCACCCGTTATCCACAGGCCGCCGAATTTCGATTCGCGCTGGTTGCGGGTAATATTTCGGCGTGTCTTCCCACCGCATAGGTCGCTGGGTGGGCCCGGGGGTTTCTGCAGTGCTCACCACCGCCGGCCTGCTCCTGTCCCCAACGGCGACGCCGGTCGCCTCCGCCTTCGACTGCCCGGACGTCGAGGTCATCTTCGCCCGCGGCACCAACGAGCCACCCGGCCTCGGCCGGGTCGGTGACGCGTTCGTCGACTCGCTGCGCCAGCAGACCGGCCTGAACATCCTGCCCTACGGGGTGAACTACGCGGCCAGCAAGCTGCAGCTGCACGGCGGTGACGGCGCCAACGACACCATCGACCGCGTCAAGAAGAGCGTGGAAACGTGCCCCAACACCAAGATCGTGCTGGGCGGCTACTCGCAGGGCGCGTCGGTGATGGACATCGTCGCGGGCGTTCCTATCGGCGGCATCAACTGGGGCAACACGCTGCCGCCCCAGTACGCCGGCAACATCGTGGCCGTCGCCACCTTCGGCGACGTGGCCGACCGCGCCGGCGGCACGCTGCCGGCCCAGAGCGCGCTGCTCGGTTCCAAGGCGATCGACCTGTGCAATCCGCAAGACCCGATCTGCCACGCCGGTCAGGGCAACGAGTGGACCGGCCACACCGAGGGCTACGTCCCCGCGTACACCACGCAGGCGGCGGCCTTCGTCGCGTCCAAGCTGATGGCCGGGTCCAACCCGCAGGTGCCCGGCTACGGGCCGCAGACGCCCGGTTACCCGCCGCAGGCACCGGGATACGGCCCGCAGACGCCGGGTTCCGGCCCTTCCGTTCCCGGTAACGTTCCGGCGCCGAACACGCCGAACGCGCCGGCCACGGTGAATCCTCAAGCGCCGCTTGTCTAAATCGTTACCGGGCCTTGATTTTCGGCCCGTAGCCTCGTCATGTGAGGCTTATCCGCTTGGGGCTGACCGCCGCATTCCTTGCGGCGGTCGCGCTTTTCGTCGTCCCTAAGCTGTTGCCGCTGGCTTCGGCGTCGTGCCCGGACGTCGAGGTGGTGTTCGCCCGGGGCACCGACGAGCCGCCGGGCGTCGGGAAGGTGGGCCAGGCCTTCGTCAACTCGCTGCGCCAGAACACCCGCAAAAGCGTTGGCGCGTACGCGGTTAACTACCCCGCCAACAAGGACTTCCTGGCCGCCGCGGACGGCGCGAACGACGCCAGCAACCACGTCCAGCAGATGGCCAACAACTGCCCGAAGACCAAGATGGTGCTGGGCGGGTACTCCCAGGGCGCCGCGGTCATCGACATCGTCACCGCCGCACCGCTTCCCGGCCTCGGCTTCCAGCAGCCCCTGCCTGCCGCGGCCGCCGATCACGTCGCCGCCGTCGCCCTGTTCGGGAACCCGTCGGCCCGGGCGGGCGGGTTGATGAGCGCGCTGACCCCGGATTTCGACGGCAAGACCATCGACCTGTGCAACACCGGCGACCCGATCTGCTCCAACGGCAACAAGTGGAGCGCGCACCTGGGCTACGTGCCCGGGTTCACCAACCAGGCCGCAAGTTTCGCCGCCAGCCGGGTCTAATCCCGATGGTGTCGACCCGCATCGCCCGGCAACACCGCGCTCGCGATCGCCACTAGCCGGGCGTGCGCAGGTCCCGCGTGATCAAAATCCGCGCGGCCAGCTCGTCGTCGGGCGGATAATCGACGCCGACCATCGTCAACCCATGCGCGGGCGCGGCGGCGAAGTCGCTGGAGCGGTCTGTGGCCGAAAGCAATTCGCGGCACCAGGGCACCGGGCGCCGATGTTCGCCGACGGCCAGCAGCGCCCCGACCAGCGACCGCACCATCGACCAGCAGAACGCGTCGGCGGTGACGTGCGCAGTGATCAGGTCGCCGTCGCGTGACCAGTCCAACCGCTGCAGGTCGCGGATGGTGGTGGCGTTCTCCCGCTGCCGGCAGAACGCCGCGAAGTCGTGCAGCCCCACCAGATCCCGCGACGCGGTGGCCATCGCCTCGACGTCCAGGTCGCGGGGCCACGCGGTGATGTAGCGCGCCTGCTGCGGCTCCACGCCGTAGGGCGCCGTGGACAGCCGGTACACGTAGTGACGGCGCAGCGCCGAGAACCGCGCATCGAAACCCGCTGGCGCCCGGGCGATATCGAGCACCCGGACGTCGGTGGGCAAAAACCGGCCCAGGCGGCGCACCAGCGGCAGGAATTCCGGCTCACCCACCCGCGGCGCGCGCGGGTACGCGTTCGGCAACGCGTCGGCGGGGACGTCGACGTGGGCGACCTGCCCGCTGGCATGGACCCCGGTGTCGGTGCGCCCGGCCGCGCGCAGCCGCACTGGAGCGCGAAAGACCGTCGTCAGCGCCTCATCGAGAACGCCGGCAACGGTCCGCTGCCCGGCCTGGGCAGCCCAGCCCGCGAATTCCGTTCCGTCATAGGCGATGTCGAGCCGCAGACGGACCTGAAAATCCGGGTCGTTAACTCTCGTCAGCCTCGTCGTTCGCTTCGGCGGCCTCGGCCTCGGCCCTCGCGGCCACGGCCTCGTCATGCTTTTCCTCAGCGGCAGCCTCGGCCTCCGTGGCCTCGGCCTCCGTGGCTTCGGTCTCGGTCGGCTCCACGACGTCCTCGGCCGTCGGACCGACGGCTTCCTCCGGCTCGACCGCCGCCTGCGGCGCGGCCGCGGCCGCGACGGGCGCGTCAGACTTCTTCGACGCCTTGACCCGTCGCGCCCGGTCGGCCTCCGACGTCACAGTCTTCTCCCGCACCAGCTCGATCACGGCCATCGGGGCGTTGTCGCCCTTGCGCGCCTCGACCTTGATGATGCGGGTGTAGCCGCCGTTGCGGTCCGCGAAGAACGGCCCGATCTCCTCGAACAAGGCGTGCACCACGTCCTTGTCGCGGATCTTCTTGAGAACCTCTCGACGGTTGTGCAGCGTGCCCTTCTTGGCGTGCGTGATCAGCTTCTCCGCGTACGGCCGCAACGCCCGAGCCTTGGGCTCGGTCGTTTTGATCCGGCCGTGCTCGAACAGCGACGTGGCCAGGTTGGCCAGCAGGGCCTTCTGGTGCGAGGACGACCCGCCGAGGCGAGGGCCCTTGGTGGGCTTGGGCATTGCACTATCTCCTGAGTGGGGCCGGCCCCCGTATCAGGTAGGGCCGGGACGGACGTGTCGTTAGAGCTGTTCGGTTTCCGCGTAGTCCTGGTCGTCGTAGGCGGCCTCGGTGGACCAGGTGCCGGTGGCGACGTCGTAGCCGGCGACCTCGGAGGGGTCGAAGGTCGGCGGGCTGTCCTTGAGCGACAGGCCCAGCTGGTGCAGCTTGACCTTCACCTCGTCGATGGACTTCTGGCCGAAGTTGCGGATGTCGAGCAGGTCGGACTCGGTGCGGCTCACCAGCTCGCCGACGGTGTGCACGCCCTCGCGCTTGAGGCAGTTGTAGGACCGCACGGTCAGGTCCAGGTCGTCGATCGGCAGGGCGAACGACGCGATGTGGTCGGCCTCGGCCGGCGACGGCCCGATCTCGATGCCCTCGGCCTCGACGTTGAGTTCGCGTGCCAGGCCGAACAATTCGACCAGCGTCTTGCCGGCCGAGGCCAGCGCGTCGCGCGGGGTGATCGAGCTCTTGGTCTCCACGTCCAGGATCAGCTTGTCGAAGTCGGTGCGCTGCTCGACACGGGTCGCGTCCACCTTGTAGGTGACCTTGAGCACCGGCGAGTAGATGGAATCGACCGGGATGCGGCCGATTTCGGCGCCCGAGGCCCGGTTCTGCACCGCCGGGACGTAGCCGCGGCCGCGCTCGACGACGAGCTCGACCTCGAGCTTGCCCTTGTCGTTCAGGGTCGCGATGTGCATGTCGGGGTTGTGCACGGTCACGCCCGCCGGCGGCACGATGTCACCCGCGGTGACCTCGCCCGGGCCCTGCTTGCGCAGGTACATGGTGACCGGCTCGTCCTCCTCCGAGGACACGACCAGGCCCTTGAGGTTCAGGATGATGTCGGTGACGTCTTCCTTCACGCCGGGCACGGTGGTGAACTCGTGCAGCACACCGTCGATGCGGATGCTGGTGACGGCCGCGCCGGGGATCGACGACAGCAGCGTGCGCCGCAGCGAATTGCCCAGGGTGTAACCGAATCCCGGCTCCAACGGCTCGATGACGAACTGGGACCGGGTGTCGGTGAGGACTTCCTCGGCCAGGGTGGGTCGCTGTGAGATCAGCATGGTGTTTCTTCTTCTCCTTCTCGGCACCCGCTATTTGATGCCGTTCAGACCTGCGCCGGATTCAGCGCAGGGGGTCTTTACTTCGAGTAGTACTCGACGATCAGCTGCTCGGTGAGCGGCACGTCGATCTGCGCGCGCTCGGGCAGTTGGTGGATGAGGATGCGCTGGCGCTCCCCCACGACCTGCAGCCAGCTCGGGAGCGGGCGGTCGCCCGCGGTCTCCCGCGCGATCTGGAACGGCACCGTGTTCAGCGAGCCGTCCCGCACGTCGATGATGTCGTACTGCGACACCCGGTAGCTGGGGACGTCCACCTTCACGCCGTTGACGCTGAAGTGCCCGTGGCTCACCAGCTGGCGGGCCATCCGTCGGGTGCGCGCCAGACCGGCGCGGTAGACGACGTTGTCCAGCCGGCTCTCGAGAATGCGCAGCAGTTCCTCACCGGTCTTGCCGGGCTGCCGGACGGCCTCTTCGTAGTAGCGGCGGAACTGCTTTTCCATCACGCCGTAGGTGAAGCGGGCCTTCTGCTTCTCCTGCAGCTGCAGCAGGTACTCGCTCTCCTTGATCCGCGCGCGCCCGTGCTGGCCGGGCGGGTAGGGGCGCTTCTCGAACGCCTGGTCGCCGCCGACGAGGTCGGTGCGCAGCCGGCGCGACTTGCGGGTGATGGGTCCGGTGTAACGAGCCATGATGTTCTCCTAGACCCTTCTGCGCTTCGGCGGACGGCATCCGTTGTGCGGCTGCGGGGTGACGTCGGAGATCGCGCCGACCTCCAGGCCCGCCGCCTGCAGCGACCGGATCGCGGTCTCGCGGCCCGAGCCCGGGCCCTTCACGAAAACGTCGACCTTGCGCACGCCGTGCTCTTGGGCCTTGCGCGCGGCGTTCTCCGCGGCCAGCTGGGCGGCGAACGGGGTCGACTTGCGCGAGCCCTTGAAGCCGACGTGACCCGACGACGCCCAGGCGATGACGTTGCCCTGCGGGTCGGTGATCGTCACGATCGTGTTGTTGAACGTGCTCTTGATGTGCGCGGCACCGTGCGGAATATTCTTCTTTTCCCGCTTCCGGGTCTTGTGCTGCCCCTTCTTGGGGGAGCTTGCCTGCCCCTTTTTTGCTGGTGGCATTCGGTTTTACCTGGCCTTCTTCTTGCCCGCGATGGTGCGCTTCGGGCCCTTGCGGGTGCGCGCATTGGTCTTGGTCCGCTGGCCGCGCACCGGCAGGCCGCGGCGGTGCCGCAGGCCCTGGTAGCAGCCGATCTCGATCTTGCGGCGGATGTCGGCCTGCACCTCGCGGCGCAGGTCACCCTCCACCTTGAGGTTGGCCTCGATGTAGTCGCGCAGGTGGGTCACCTGGTCATCGGTCAGGTCCCGGGTGCGCAGGTCCCTGTCGATGCCGGTGGCGGCCAGGATTTCGTTGGCGCGGGTACGTCCGACGCCGAAGATGTACGTCAGCGCGATCTCCATCCGCTTGTCGCGCGGGAGATCGACGCCTACTAGTCGAGCCATAGGTGGCGTTTCCTCTTTTTCTAGGCGGAGGTCTTATCCCAGTCCGTTCCCGCTCCCAAAGTTGGGGGCGGGGCCCGGCCTCCGTCCGGGCGTGGATGAACTGGCCCATATCTAGATATGCCAGCCGTTCAGTGGTGCTGGGAGGTCTGCATTCAGTTGTCTGGGTCTGATTTTCCGGCTCGGAAGGCTCAGCCCTGGCGCTGCTTGTGGCGCGGATCGGAGCAGATCACCATGACCCGCCCATGCCGACGGATCACCCTGCACTTGTCACAGATTGGCTTGACGCTCGGGTTCACCTTCACGGCTGGTCGATCCTGTTCTGTCTTCTCGTCGGTGGTCGGTTCGGGCTTTTGTCACTTGTACCGGTACACAATGCGGCCCCGGGACAGGTCGTAGGGAGACAACTCCACCACCACCCGGTCCTCGGGCAGGATGCGGATGTAGTGCTGCCGCATCTTGCCGCTGATGTGGGCGAGCACCTTGTGACCGTTCTCCAGCTCAATGCGGAACATCGCATTGGGCAGGGGCTCGACCACGCGGCCCTCCACCTCGATGGCACCGTCCTTCTTGGCCATACTTGTCAGCAATCCTCGTCATTCGTTTCGTTCGCGTCAGCGCCCGGATCGGCGCGACATACTCACCGACTTCGAAACGTGAGCCGGTGACAGGAAATTCCTAGGGACTGGGCACGCAAAAAGTCGGCGCGAAAACGCACCGTTGGTCAACGATACCTGGTAAGGGGCCCTTACCCAAAATCGCTGCCAGAGAAATCCGGGCCGTCTCCACGACCTGCCGAACCGGGCCTGACGAGGGCATACTTGACGCCGATGAGCAGCCCCACAGACTCCGCGGTGCAGGCCCGCAAACCCGTCCTGCTGACCGTCGACGACGATCCCTCGGTCTCCCGCGCCGTCGCCCGCGACCTGCGTCGCCATTACGGCGACCGGCACCGCGTCGTGCGGGCCGAATCGGGCCCCGACGCCCTGGAGACGCTCAAGGAGCTCAAGCTGCGGGGCGAGACGGTCGCGGTGCTCATCGCCGACTACCGCATGCCGCAGATGAGCGGCATCGAATTCCTCGAACAGGCGATGGACCTGTACCCGGCGGCGCGGCGGGTGCTGCTCACGGCCTACGCCGACACCCACGCCGCCATCGATGCGATCAACGTCGTCGACCTCGACCACTACCTGCTCAAACCGTGGGACCCGCCGCAGGAGAAGTTCTACCCCGTCATCGACGGGCTGCTGGACGCGTGGCGGGCGGCGCCGGAACACCCCATTCCGCACACCAAGGTGATCGGGCACCGCTGGTCGGAGCGGTCCTGGCAGGTGCGCGACTTCCTGGCCCGCAACGGGCTGCACTACTCGTGGTTCATGGCCGACGATCCCGACGGCGAGCGGTTGCTGAAGGCCGCCGGCGCGGATTGCCTGCGGCTTCCGGTCGTCGTCACCGAGCGCGGCGACACCCTCGTCGAACCGACCGACGCGCAGCTGGCCGACACCCTGGGCCTCACCACGACGCCGTCGCAGGAGTTCTACGACCTGATCGTCATCGGCGGCGGTCCCGCGGGCCTGGCCGCCGCCGTCTACGGCGCGTCCGAGGGGCTGCGCACGGTGCTGATCGAACGCACCGCGACGGGCGGCCAGGCCGGCCAGAGCTCACGCATCGAGAACTACCTCGGCTTCCCCGACGGGGTATCCGGCGGCCAGTTGGCCGATCGCGCGCGCCGCCAAGCCGAGAAGTTCGGGGCGGAACTCATCACCGCCCGCACCGCGACGGCGCTGGAGGTGAACGGTTCCAAGCGCACCGTGCGGTTCGCCGACGGCGGCTCCATCGACGCGCACGCAGTCATCCTGGCCACCGGCGTCGCCTACCGCCAGCTGCCCGCGGAGGGCTGCGGCGAACTGACCGGCCGCGGCGTCTACTACGGGGCGGCCGTCTCCGTCGCCTCCGAGTGCGCGGGCGAGGACGTCTACGTCGTCGGCGGGGCCAACTCCGCCGGGCAGGCCGCGATGTACCTGTCCCGCGAGGCCAAGTCGGTCACCATCGTGGTGCGTGGCCCGTCGCTCGAGGCCTCGATGTCGTATTACCTGATCCAGCAGATCGAGCAGCGACCCAACATCACCGTGCGCACGTGCACCGAGGTGCGCCGCGCCGTCGGGGACGACCACCTGCAGCGGCTGATCCTGGTCGACAACAGGACCGGGGACACCGACGACGTCACCTGCGCGCGAATGTTCATCTTCATCGGGGCGGCGCCGCGCACCGACTGGCTGGACGGGATGCTCGCCCGCGACGACCACGGCTTCATCCTCACCGGGCCGGACCTGCGCAACGTGTGCGGCTGGACGCTGGACCGGCCGCCGCACCACCTGGAGACCAGCGTCCCCGGCGTCTTCGCCACCGGTGATGTCCGTGCGGAGTCCGCCAAGCGCGTCGCCGCCGCCGTCGGCGAGGGATCCATGGCGGTGATGCTGGTGCATCGCTACCTCGCCGAGAGCTAGGAGGGGCCATGACCGCCAAGACGCCCTGCGAGCCCGACGAGCTGCGCAGCCTGTTCCTGTTCGAGGCGCTCACCGACGAGCAGCTGGCGGTGTTGTGCGCCAACGGGAACATCGAGAACTACCAGCCGGGCCCGATCTGCGTCGAGGGCGAGCCGGCGACCTGCTTCTACGTCCTCATCGACGGCGAGCTCACGATGTCCAAGCGCTCCGGCGGCCAGGACATCGAAACCAATCGCACCTCGCAGCGCGGCGTCTACTGCGGCGCCTGGCGGGCGTTCACCGGCGGGAAGCAGAAGAGCTACGACGCCTCGGTGCACGTGACCAAGCCGTCGCGGTTCTTCGTGATGGACGCCCCGGTGTTCGCCCAGTTCATGAAAGACCAGTTCCCGATGGCCGTCCACCTGCTCGACGGTATCGCCGTCGGCACCGACCGGACCCGGCGGATCATCGACAACCGGGAGAAGCTGCTCGCGCTGGGCCGGCTGTCGGCCGGGCTGACCCATCAGCTGAACAACCCCGCGGCGGCCATCGCGCGCGCGGCGGCCGACCTGCGCGGCCGGGTCGCCGGCATGCGGGGCAAGCTGGCCATGCTCGCCGACGGCACCGTCAGCCCCGAGGCGCTCAGCGCCCTGGTCCACCTCCAGCAAGGGGTGGCCGAGCAGGTCGCCAAGTCGGCGACGGAACAGCTGAGCGCGATGGAAACCGCCGACCGCGAGGACGCCGTCGGCGACTGGCTGGACGAGCACGGCGTCGAAGGCGGCTGGGACATCGCGCCGACCTTCGTCGAAGGCGGCATCGACACCGACTGGTTGGAGCGGATTTCGACCGTCAGCGAGGAACTCGCATCGACATCGTTGGAGGAGGCGATCCGGTGGATCAACTACACCATCGAGAGCGAGTTGCTGATGAACCAGATTCTGGAAGCGAGCAAACGGATTTCGGCCTTGGTCGCCGACGCCAAGCAGTATTCGCAGCTTGACCGGGCCCCGTTTCAGGTGGCCAACATCCACGAACTGCTGCGCAGCACGCTGGCGATGTTCGCCGACCGGTTGACCAAGGACGCCGGCCGGGAGGCCAGTAAGAATCCCGTGATCACGCTGGTGAAGGATTTCGACCAGTCGCTGCCCGAAATCCCTTGTTATCCAGGTGATCTCAACCAGGTGTGGACCAACATCATCGACAACGCCATCGCCGCGATGCGCGAGACGGGCGGCACGCTGACCGTCCGCACCTGCCGGGAGGGCGAGAACTTGGTCCGCGTCGAGATCTGCGACACCGGCCCCGGGGTGCCCGAGGAAGCGCGCGAGCACATCTTCGAACCGTTCTTCACCACCAAACCGTTCGGGGAAGGTACGGGGCTGGGGCTGGACCTGGCGTTCAACATCGTCGTCAAGAACCATCGGGGGGATCTGCGAGTGGAATCTGTGCCGGGCGACACGCGCTTCATCGTGCTGCTGCCGCTGGAGGCGCCGCCGGCCGAGGACCCGGCGGAATAGCCGCACCCCCCGGGCCGGTTGGGAACGACCATGAGCAAACCCAACCTCGGCCGGTTCGGATCGTTCGGACGCGGCGTGACGCCCCAGCAAGCCAAAGACATCGAATCCCTGGGCTACGGGGCCGTCTGGGTGGGCGGTTCCCCGCCCGCCGAGCTGGCCTGGGTGGAGCCCCTGCTCGAGGCCACGACCACGTTGCAGGTGGCCACCGGCATCGTGAACATCTGGACGGCCGCCGCCGGGCCGGTGGCCGAGTCGTTCCACCGCATCGACAAGGCCTACCCGGGTCGCTTCCTGCTGGGCATCGGCGTCGGCCATCCCGAGGCGCACACCGAGTACCGCAAGCCCTACGACGCGCTCGCGGGTTACCTGGACCAGCTCGACGAGTACGGCGTGCCGGCCGACAGGCGCGTGGTGGCGGCCCTGGGCCCGCGGGTGCTGAAGCTGTCGGCCGAACGCGCCGCCGGCGCCCACCCCTACCTGACCACCCCCGAGCACACCGCGCAGGCCCGCGAGCTCATCGGCCCGGCGGCGTTCCTGGCCCCCGAACACAAGGTGGTGCTGACCACCGACGCCGAAAAGGCCCGTTCGGTGGGCCGCAAGGCGCTCGACATCTATTTCAACCTGGCCAACTACCGCAACAACTGGAAGCGGCTGGGCTACTCCGACGACGAAGTCGTCCGCCCGGGCAGCGACCGCCTGGTCGACTCGGTGGTCGCCTACGGCACGCCCGAGCAGATCGCCGCGCGGCTGAAAGAACACCTCGACGCGGGTGCCGACCACGTCCCCGTGCAGGTGCTCACCAAGGATGAAAACCTGGTGTCGGCGTTGGCCGAATTGGCGGGGCCGCTCGGCCTGAGCTGACCGACTTCGAAGGGACACCGATGACCGAGGCAGTGGCACTGAAACCCGACCTGGGCCGGTTCGGCGTATTTCTGCCCACTCGCTCCATCACGCCCGACCTGGCCGCCCGGATCGAAGCTCTCGGCTACGGCGCGGTCTGGGTCGGCGGGTCGCCGGACGCGGACCTGGCCTGGGTCGACCCGGCCCTGGAGCAGACCACGTCGTTGCAGCTGGCGACGGGGATCGTCAACATCTGGTCCGCGCCGGCGCCGGCCGTCGCCGAGTCCTACGCGCGCATCGAAAGCGCCCACCCGGGGCGGTTCCTGCTCGGCGTCGGCGTGGGCCACCGGGAGCGCACCGAGGAGTACGTCAAGCCCTACGACGCCCTGGTCAGCTACCTCGACGCGCTCGACGCCGCGATGGTGCCGACCAGCCGGCGGGTGCTCGCGGCGCTCGGGCCGCGCGTGCTGCAGCTGGCCGCGGAACGCAGCGCCGGCGCCCACCCGTACCTGACCACGCCGGAACACACGGCCAAGGCGCGCGAACAGCTGGGCGCCTCGGTGTTCCTGGCGCCCGAGCACAAGGTGGTGCTGACCACCGACCCCGAGGAGGCCCGGGCGATCGGCCGGCGAACGGCCGACCGCTACCTGGGGCTGAGCAACTACGTCAATAACTGGCTGCGGCTCGGGTTCACCCAGGATGACGTGCGCAAGCCCGGCAGCGACAAGCTGATCGACGCGGTGGTGGCCTATGGCACCCCGGAGGCCATCGCGCGGCGCCTCGGTGAACATTGCGAAGCCGGGGCCGACCACGTGGCCGTCCAGGTGCTGGGCAGCCCGGACGGCGAAGCGCTGGTGTCAGCGTTGCGCGAGCTGGCCGGGCCATTAGGGCTAACCGCCCCAAACTGATCGTCCGGCTCGGTTAGGGTGTGTGACCATGCGATTGCTGGTCACCGGTGGAGCGGGCTTCATCGGCGCGAATTTCGTGCATAGCACGGTGCGGGAGCATCCCGAGGATTCGGTGACGGTGCTCGACGCCTTCACCTACGCCGGGCGGCGCGAGTCGCTGGCCGACGTCGAGGACGCCATCACGGTGGTCAAGGGCGACATCGCTGACGCCGCGCTGGTCGCCGCGCTGGTCGCCGAGTCCGACGCGGTCGTGCACTTCGCCGCCGAGACCCACGTCGACAACTCCCTGGAAGACCCGTGGACGACGCTGCAGACCAACGTGGTCGGGACCTACGCGATCCTGCAGGCGGTGCGGCGGCACGATGTCCGGCTGCACCACGTCTCCACCGACGAGGTCTACGGCGATCTGGAGCTCGACGAGCCCAGCCGGTTCACCGAGTCGACGCCCTACAACCCGTCGAGCCCGTACTCGGCGACCAAGGCCGCCAGCGACCTGCTGGTCCGGGCCTGGGTGCGGTCCTACGGCGTGCGCGCGACGATCTCCAACTGCTCGAACAACTACGGGCCGTATCAGCACGTCGAAAAGTTCATCCCGCGCCAGATCACCAACGTGCTCACCGGGCGCCGCCCCAAGCTGTACGGCGCGGGCGGCAACGTTCGGGACTGGATCCACGTCGACGACCACAACAGCGCGGTCCGGCGAATCCTGGAAAAGGGTGAGAACGGCCGGACCTACCTCATCGCCGCCGAGGGCGAGCGCGACAACCTGACGGTCATGCGCGCGATCCTGCAGGCGCTGGGACGCGACCCCGACGATTTCGACCACGTCACCGACCGCGTCGGCCACGACCTGCGCTACGCGATCGACCCGACCACGCTGTACAACGAATTGGGTTGGACGCCAAAGCATGCCAACTTCGAGGAGGGCCTGCGCGCCACCATCGACTGGTATCGCGCCAATGAGTCGTGGTGGCGGCCGCTCAAGGACGCCACCGAGGGCCGCTACGAAGAACGGGGTCAGTGACATGGGAGTGCGCGAGCTCAAGGTCGCCGGCGCTTGGGAGATCACTCCGACCATCCACGGCGATTCCCGCGGCAGGTTTTTCGAATGGCTCACCGATCGCGCGTTCACCGAGTTCGCCGGCCATCGGCTCGACGTCCGGCAGGCCAACTGTTCGGTGTCCTCGGCCGGGGTGCTGCGTGGCGTGCACTTCGCACAGGTGCCACCGAGCCAGGCGAAATACGTGACCTGCGTGTCCGGTTCGGTCTTCGACGTCGTCGTCGACACCCGCGTCGGCTCCCCGACGTTCGGCCAGTGGGACTCCGTCCTGCTCGACGACAAGGACCACCGGACGGTCTACATCTCCGAAGGCCTGGGGCACGGATTCCTTGCGCTGCAAGACAATTCGACGATCATGTACCTGTGTTCGTCGGAATACAACCCGCAGCGCGAGCACACCATCTGCGCGACCGACCCGGACTTGGCGATCGACTGGCCGCTGGTCGACGGCGCCACTCCCACGCTGTCCGACCGCGACGCCGCGGCGCCCAGCTTCGAGGAAGTTCGCGCGTCGGGCCTCATGCCCACCTGGGAAGAGACGCAGCGCTTCGTCGCCGGGCTGCGCGATACGTGAGGGATCGATGAAGCGTGGGTTGCTGATCGCCGTCGCGGCCGCGGCCGTCGCCACGGCGCTGGGCGGCTGCGCCAAGGGCGACAACGCTTCGAGCGCAACATCTTCCAGCGCGGCCCCAACCAGCACTCCCACCGCGGCCGGGCCCGTGCGGGTCACCATCGGGGGCCAGCCCCAAAAAGTCAGCGGGCCGGTCGCGTGCGGCACGAACAACGGCAAGTTCTCCATCGCGGTCGGTGACATGGCCACCGGCATCATCGTCGGGCTCGAGCCCGACGCGTCGGTGGTCCACGGCGCAGGGCTCGGCACCGTCGACGGGGTGGTCATGAGCTTCACCGAGGGTGTGCCCGGCGAAGACGCCACCGCCACCAAGGCCGGCAACACCTACAAGATCACCGGCACCGCCAGCGGCACCGACAACGCGGGCGCGCAGGTGCACAAGCCTTTCGAAGTCAACGTCACCTGCCCGTAGGCGAGTAACCTTCCCCCAATGGCGTCGAGCTTCTCCGGCAAGATCGCATTCGTGACCGGCGGCGCGTCCGGCATCGGCGCCGCGCTGGCCACCAACGTGGCCGACGCGGGGGCCGAGGTCTGGATCGCCGATCGCCAACTCGAGGCGGCGCAGAAGCTGGCGCAACACCTGAGCAACGGTGGCGCGAGGGCGCACGCGATCGAGCTCGATGTGCGCAGCTTCCCGGCATTCGAAAGCGCCGTCGCCCGGGCGGCGCAGCAATCCGGGCGCATCGACTACCTGTTCAACAACGCCGGCATCGGCGTGGGCGGCGAGGTCGACTCGTACACGCTCGACGACTGGAACGACGTCTTGGACGTGAACCTGCACGGCGTGGTGCACGGCATCCAAGCGGTGTATCCGATCATGATCCGGCAGGGTTCGGGCCACATCGTGAACACGGCCTCGATGGCCGGCCTGCTCGCCTCGCCCGGCGCCGTGAGCTACACCGCGGCCAAACACGCCGTCGTCGCACTCTCGAGAGCGCTGCGGTTGGAGGCCGAGCGCCATGGCGTATCGGTGTCGGTGCTGTGTCCCGGCGCGATCCGGACCCCGATCCTCACCGGCGGCAAGTACGGACGGATGACAAAGACCGGCGCCGGCGACGAGGCGCTGCTGAAGTTCTGGGAGCCGATGCGGCCGATGGCGCCCGATAAGTTCGCCGAGCGCGTGCTTCGCGCCGTGTCGCGCCGCGACGCGATCATCATCGTGCCGGGCTGGTGGAAGGCGTTGTGGTATCTGGAACGCCTCGCGCCGGCCGTATCGACCTGGAGCGCACGGCTCACGCTCAAGCGCCTGCGGGCGATGGATTCCACCGCCTCCTGAGGCGCGACCGAATCACGGTTGAAAACAAGCACTTTCGCCAACTAGTGGCGCTATTATCACGCTTGTCGCTGTAGTCGGGCCGCGACCGCTTCACGCTTGGAGGGGTCGGATGTCGTTTGTGCTTGCAGTTCCGGACGTAATGGCCGATGCGGCAACGCGTTTGGCGAGCATCGGCTCGGCGATCAGCGCCGCCCAGGCTACGGCGGAAGTACCCACCACGGGGGTACTCGCCGCGGCCGGTGATGAGGTGTCGACGGCCGTCGCGGCAGTGTTTTCGCGGTACGCCTCGGCGTATCAGGCGCTGGGTTCCGAGGCGGCGGCTTTTCACACCCAGCTGGTGCAGACGCTCAACGCGAGTGCGGGCGCCTATCTCGCCGCCGACGCCGCCAACGCGTCGCCGCTGCAGACCCTCCAGGACGACGTGCTGGGGCTGATCAACGCGCCGACTAACGCGCTTTTCGGGCGTCCGCTGATCGGCAACGGCGCCAACGGCATAACCAACGCCCAAGGGGTAGGGACGCCCGGCGGCGCCGGCGGATTATTGTCCGGCAACGGCGGCAACGGCGGCAACAGCACCGCCACCGGCGCACCCGGCGGGGCGGGCGGGTCCGCCGGCCTGTGGGGAAACGGCGGGAACGGCGGGACGGGTGGTCCCGCCGCGCTTGGCGGTGCCGGCGGCAGGGGCGGCTTGTTGGGCGGCATGGCCGGTGCCACCGGCGCCCCCGGCCTGGCCACGGTCCCGATCACCGTGCAAAACAACGACATCATCGCGAGCCTCTCGGTGGGCGGGGGACCGACAGCGTCCGTGGTGGTCGATACCGGGTCGCGGGGTCTCATTCTCCCGCCCCAAGACGTGAACACGGCGACCCTCGGCGCGCCCACCGGGAGCGGTAGCGTCGTCTACGGCGGGCCCGGCAATACCTTGACCGTGAACTTCACCACCTACACGACGACGGTGAATTTCGGGAACGGAATCGTCACCCAGCCGACCACCGTCGCCGTGGCCACCTCCGCGACCCAAACCATCGACTTCTTCTTTTCAAATCCGGTTCCAACTTCCCAAGTACCGGCCATCTTGGGCCTCGGGGTCAATCCCGCCGGACCACTCGGAAGCAGCCCCGTGACGGCATTGCCCGGCAGTTTCGGTCAGGGTGTGCTGATCGATGAACCCAAGGGCGTGATGGAGTTCGGTACAAACCCGTTGCCCGCCATCGGCTCCGTTACCGGCGCCCCCTCCGCCACCCTGGACATACGCATCAATAACGGTGCCCTCCAACAGACTTCCGGCGCGTTCATCGATTCGGGCGGCCTGTACGGATCCGTCCCGGACAGTCTCAACCCGCCCAATGCCGGCGGATACCTGCCGGCGGGAACCACCATTTCCGTCTACACCCCCGACGGGACGACGCTGCTGTACACGACGACGGTCGGTTCGCAACAGACGTCCGTCGTGTCGAGTTTCCTGGGCGGCAACTTCAACACCGGGATCGCTCCCTTCCTACAAGATCCGATCTACCTCTCCTACAGCCCCGGCGGCACCGGAACGACCATATTCGATGCGTGAATCGACTCGCAGGGAACGACTATTCAGGTCCGGTCAGGGGACGATCTATTTCGATCCGGCCTAAGACACGGCGGCAACACGCCTCGTCCGAGGCATCCTGACGAAGGCGGCCGCCCACAGCAGCACGCACATCGCCTCCGCGACCACGGTGAGGGCCGCGTGCGGCGCCGGCTCCCAACCGTGCTCGGTGAAGCCAAAGAGCCCAACGGTTCTCGACAGCACGAAGGCCACCAGGGAGCCGCCGGCCAGCGCGGCGGCGGACCATTCGACCCACCACGGGCCACCCGCGGCGACCAGCAGGGCCAGCGAAAACGACACGCTGGCCTGCACCAGGAAGGCGTTGCCGATCATCGGGATATGTTGGTAGCCGTGGATATACAGGTAGGCGTGGCTGAAGGCGCTGACGGCCAGGGCGGCGGCCAGGCCGAGCCTAAGAATGAGTCTCATTGCAGCGTCGTCTCTTTCAGTGCCAGGGCGGTCTGCCCCTTGGTGTAGTTGACCTCGCGAATCCCCAGCACGTCGCGCAGCTTGCCGGCCGGCAGCGTCACCGGCTTGGGTGCCGGTCCGTCGCCGGGGTGCGGCAGCGGGTAGGCGGTCGTCGTGCCGCTGTAGAACGTCACATTGCCTTCCGTCTTGGAAAACAGTTGGTGCACATGCCCGTTGAGGCAGGTGACCGACGAGAAGCGGCTCAGGTAGCTGAGCGCCTGGGCGGCGTCATCAGTGCCCCAGCCCCAGTCGGGGTACATCGCGAACAGCGGGATGTGGCTGAACACGATGATCGGCGTGTCATTCGACAATCCCGCGACGTCCTTCTCGACGAAGGCCAGCTGATCCGTCCCAAGATGCCCAAGCTTCTTGAGGTTCAGGGTATTCACCAGGGCGATCACGTGGACGCCGGCGACGTCGAAGCTGTACCACCCGTCGCCGCGGGTTCCGGCGCCGAAGACGCTGCGGTACTTCTGTCCCGCGTCGTCGACCGAATCGTGTTCGCCGGGCACCGTGAAGATGTGCGGCGTCTGCAGCTTGGTCATCATCTGCTTCACCTGGTCGAACTGCTCCGGGCTCGACAGGTGCGTGAGGTCGCCGGTGTGGATGACGAAATCCGGCGTGTAGCCGAGGTTGTTGATCTCGTCGATCGCGTGGCCGAACGTGCTCGCGACGTCCGGGTTCGGCGGGCCGGAGAAGCCGATGTGGCTGTCGCTGATCTGGGCGAACCGCAGCGTCGGCCGGGCCTGGGTGCGCGCGGCCGTCGCCGTGCCGGCGACGTGCGAGATGACCTCGCCGCCGACGACGGCGAACCCGACCGCCGCGCCGAACCACGCCGAGTGCCGGATGAGCTGGCGGCGGGTCATCGTGTTCGGGTCGTTCATCCCGTCACCACCACGGTGCCGTGC
Source organism: Mycobacterium sp. 852002-50816_SCH5313054-b (assembly GCF_001667185.1). Taxonomy (GTDB): domain Bacteria; phylum Actinomycetota; class Actinomycetes; order Mycobacteriales; family Mycobacteriaceae; genus Mycobacterium. The sequence goes on from NZ_LZIC01000030.1 coordinate 171,698, forward strand.
ATCATCGGGTGAATCGAGCAGACGTAGTCGAACTTCCCCGCCGTGGGAAAGGTGTGCGAAAAGGTCGCGCCCGTTCCCATTCCGGGCGAGTGAAACGAGCCATCGCTCGCGGCCACCGTGTGCGGTTCCTCGTCGCGGTTGGTCCACGTGACGGTGGTGCCCGCCTTGACGGTCAAGGTGACCGGCGCGAAGGCGAAGTTGTCGATGGTGACCTGGTCGCCCGTGGCGGCGGCCGGTGACCCGGTCGCCGATGCCGGGCCCGGCGTCGGGCCCGGTGCGCTGGGCATCCCGCTCATGCCCGGCATTCCGGGCACGCCGCCGGCGCCCGAGCCGAAGGTCACCGACGGCTGCGCGGCCGGCGGCGGCGACGACGAGCAACCGGCCAGCATCAGCGCGCCCCCGGCTAGCACCGCGACCAGATGTTTTCGAAGCTTGGCGATATCCATGCCAAGAGATAGGGCGGCGGGTTACACCTCGCGGCGCGGCGGGGCGAACACCTCGATCACGCCGTTGACCTCGCGGACCATCAGCGCGGGCAAAGGTTTTGGCGAGATTGGCAGCTGGTGGGTGAGCACCTTCCCGCTGGGCGAGAACGACGTCGTGTGGCACGGGCAGCGCAGCGTGCCCTCGGGTGCGTCGAACCACAGCCGGCAACCCTGATGTGTGCAGACACCGGATATGGCTTCGGGCTTGCCGTCGACGCGGCGGACGAATCCGGTGACCGAGCCCAGATCGAACGGATGCATGACGCCGTCGGGCACATCGGAGCTGGCCGCGACGCGCTGCCAGCTTCCGTCATAAGGCCTGAGTTCCCCGGCGACAGCCGGACCTTCGGTGGGGCTGCCCATCAGCGCCCGATCGATGGACACCGCCGCCGCCGCCGCGGCCGCGGCGGCCGACGTGCCCACGATGACCTGGCGGCGCGTCGTGGGATGCTTGGTGGGCGCCGGCGCGGGCGCGCCGTTCATCTGCTCGGCGAGCCGGCCGTGCAACTCGCTGAGGAACTCCTGCCGGGGCTCATCATCACCCTGCCCGGCCGCCCGCAGCTCGATCGCGGTCCGGATCTGCGCCGCCTCGAAGTCGTCGGCCGCAAACGGCTTGGGCCGGCGGCCCCGCAACAGGTCATCGACATAGCGGCGCAACCCTCGCGCGTTCATCGCTGACCTCCATCGTTGACCTGTGCCGCCAGCCGCAGGGCCCGGTGTTGGAGCACTTTGGCGTTGGCGACGCTGATTCCCAGCTCGGCGGCGGACTCCTTGATCGAATTGCCTTGTAAGAAACGTATTTCCAAAATCTGGCGGTACCGGTCCGGCAGGCTGTCGAGGACCCTGGCGACACGCTGGGGCGCGGTGCTGATCGCCTCCTCGCTCTCCGGTGGTTGTTCGATGTCGTCGATCGAGGTTATCTCCCGGCCCATGGTCTCCCGCCAGTGCGCGGCCAGGACCGTCCTGGCCGTGGCCCGCAGGTAGGCGCGCACCTCGCCGACGCTGGCCGTCAGGCGCAGCGGCCGCAGCGCGGCCAGGAAGACCTCCGCGGTGAGGTCCTCGGCGTCGGCGCGGTTGCCCACCCGGGCGAACAGCGTGCGGTACACCCAGGACGCGTTGTCGGAGTACACGGCCTCCCAGTCGGGATAGCCGTCATCGGGGACCGCGCGCAGCGGACGCGGGCCGGGTTCGTTGTGAGCCGCCACGTGCCTCCTTCACCGATAAGTATCAGCTCGGGTTACACGAGAGTTCGCCGGCCATCAGCCGGTCCAGCTTCGCGGCGGTGGCCGACAAGGCCGAGCGGGCGATGCGCAGGATCCGGTCCCGCACCCGCGGCTTCGCCGACGCCGGCGCCAGCAGGTGACCCATCAGATGTCCGAACAGGTCCAGGCGCGCGGTGGCGAGCCAGGCGGTCAGGTCCGCGTCGTCGAGCCAGCGCAGCTGATTGCCGTAGTCGGCGCGCGCGACGCGCAACCAGTCGAGGTCGGTGTCGGGATGCGGCAGCGGCGGGCAAAGCTCGTTCCTCGCGGCGTCGTCGGGGTAAGCGGACTCGACGTGGGCGATCAGCGCCGCGCTGAAGATCTGCTGGCACCCCCGGACGCTCTGCAACGTGATCCGGCCCGGTTCGAAAACCGGTGTGGCTGGTCGCTTCTCGGCGCCGTCCGCGGTGCAGTCGACGTACAGCGCCGAACCGTCCGCGCGAACGGCGCCGCCGTCGAGGACCATCTTGTCGGCGTCGACGCGCAGCAGGTGGCCCATGCGCACGACGTCGGTGATGCGGCGCAGCTGCTCCAGCTCGGCGTGGGTGACGGTGGCACAGCGGTACATGGTGGGGCGGATCGCCGGGTCGATCCGCAGCAGCGCGCCGGCGTCCTCGAGGCGGGAGAACAGGTCGTCGACGGAGTCCGCGTCGCCGACGGCCCGCAGCTGCGCGGTGAACGCGGCCTTGATCCGGTCGGCGAACAACGACCCCGGCTGGATCGTCGCGCGATCCAGCAGCCACGAGTCCCGCGGCATGATCCAGGTCAGCCGGTCCGGGTCGATGCCCTGGCCCAGCAGCCACAGGCAGGTGTCGATGCCGGTCTTGCCGGACCCGACCACGACGTAGCGCTCGCGGGCGGCCAGCCGGGGCAGGTCGTTGGGCGGGACGCACGCGACGCCGGGCACCACCTCGTACGGCGGCGGCCGCATCGAGGGAACCTCGACGCGCATGTAGGTGGCGTCGACGATGCGGCCCGTGACGTCGACGGCGTACTCGGTGCCGCCCAGCGTCGTAAAGCGGCCATCACCGCGGTATTCACTCATCGGGAAGTAGGCGACGCGCCCGGTCGGCAGGAACCGATGGCGCAGGACGTGGTCGTAGTACGCGCAGACCTCACCGGCGGTCGCCAGCTCGTAAAGCCCCTCGTTCCAGCCAACCTGGTCGAGGGCGTCGCGACCGAGCGGCAGCGAGTTGACGCCGTAGAACGCCGACGGCTGGTGCAGCCGCACGAACGGATAGGCCGTGGTCCAGTGCCCGCCGGGCTGATGGTTGCGATCCACCAGCACCACGCGGGCCCGCGTCTCGCTGACCAGCGTGTCGAGGAACGCCATCCCCATGGCGCCCGCCCCGACCACCAGGTAGTCGGCTTCGAGGGTGTGCATACGGGGTCAAGGCTAACCCGGCCGCCTCGCGGCGGCTGCCGCTATGTCGCCCGGGCCTCGACCACGCTGAGCGGAGAAGCGGTTTGCACCACCCGGGTGACCCGGAATCCGGCCTGGCCGAGCAGATCTCGGTACTCGGCGGCGGTGCGTTCGCGGGCCCCCAAGTTCAGCAGCATTTCCAAATCCACCCATTTTCCCGGGAAGTCACGGTCGTGCCCGGGGATGACCAGTTCGACCAGTAGCACCGTCGCGTGGGGGCCGGCCGCCGCGCGCACATTGCGCAGGATCTGCACCGCTTTGTCGTCGGGCCAATCGTGGATGATGTTCTTGAGGATGTAGGCGTCGCCACCGCCGGGAACGCTATCGAAAAACGAGCCCTCCGCGACGCTGACGCGGTCGGCGACGTTGCGCTCGCGCAACAGCTTTGGGGCCTGCGCGACCACCGGGGGCAGGTCGTAAAGTACGCCCCGCGACGCCGGCGCCCCCGCCAGGATGGCGGCCAGCAGCGGGCCGTGCCCGCCGCCCACGTCGACGATCGTGGGGTAGGCACCGAAGTCGTAGCCGGCGACCACCGGCCCGTCGGTCAGCTCCGAAACGCTCGTCATCGTCTGGTTGAAGAGGTTGGCAAGCTCGGGGTATCGGTCGAAGTAGTCGAAGCTCGCCGCACCGCGCAACGCCGGGACGACCGTCCTTCCGGCGCGAATCGAGTCGACCAACAGGGTCCAGCGTTCGCGCTGTTCGGCCGACCCGTAGAACTGCGCCGCCCACGTCATCGAGATCGGCGCGTCCGAACGCAGCGTTCCGGCAAGGGAATTGAGCTCATAGCGCCCGTCGCGCCGATGACGGAAGATGCCCTTGCCGACCAATGCCCGCAGCAGCCGGCCCAGCGCGTCCGCGTCGGCGCCCACCCGGGCGGCCAGCTGGTCGATCGGCAGCGGGCCGTCGGCCAGGGCGTCGGCGACGCCGAGTTGGGCCACCGCGGTGATCGCCTGCGAGGTCCAGTTCGCAATGATCATCTCCATCATCGCGGCCGGCGCGGGTGTCAGCCGTTGATGCAGCCGGTACAGGTAGTGGCGAATCCACTCGAGCGCGCGGGCCAGCCTGGCGGGCGGCACCTTGGTTGAAGGCATCATGTGGCATCGACAAGATCGGTGGTGGTCGCGGCCCCGAGGCTTCGGTCGATCTGCGCCGACATCCTGCGGTGGCTCACCGCGCACAGGAACGTCGTGAGCGCCCAGGTCATGAAGCGGTCCGAGACCATCGCGGCGGGCCTCAGCGCGGTCTCGCTGCGCGACACCTGCTGCGTGGTCACCCAGGACACCGCACCGACCTTGCGTCGCCTGGTGTTCTCGTACCGGCGCAGCGCATCCGAGAGATCCCGGATCTTGCCGTACGCGCCCCGCCGGCCCTTGCGGAGATCCGAAAGCGCCTTACACAACACCATCGTGTCGAGCAGCGCCTGATTGGTTCCCTGCGCCAGGGTCGGCGGCATCGTGTGTGCGGCGTCGCCGAGCAGCGTGACCGGCCCGTGGCCCGGGCCCGGGATCGGATGCCGGAAATGGGGGAACGGCGAAGCGGCCAGATCCTCGTCGGTCACTGTCGCGAGTACCCGGTCAGCCGCCTCGGACCATCCCCCGAAATGGGACCGGATCAGCTCGATCGGGCGTTCTGGTCTGACGAAGTCGGGCGACCACGGCAGGTCGAACCACCACTGCAGATCCGAACCCCCGGCCGGCCACAGTCCAAGGTTTCCGTGCTCGCCGATAATCATCTGCGCGGCGTGCTTGTCGCCGATGTCGGGCAGGCTGACCAGCCCCTGCCAGCTGCACCAGCCGGTCGGTTTCGCCTGCGGCGCACCGACGACGCCGCGAACCATCGAGTGCAGGCCGTCCGCGCCGATCAACAGGTCCCCTTCGGCCCAGGTGCCGTCGTCGAACTCGAGCCGAACTCCGTCGTGCGTCGTGACGACCCCGGCCACCCGGCTATTGCAACGGATGCGATCGAGCGGAAAGCCTTCCAGCAGCCGTTCAAGCAGGACCCGACGCGGGACCATCCGAACCGGTGCTCTCAGCCGGTCGGTGATCGCGGTCAGGTCCACGGTGGCGACCGCGCGGCCGCTCGGTGTGGTGACCCGCACGGTGGACAGTGGCTGACCGGCCCCGTCCATGTCGACCCCCAGCTGCCGGAGAACGGTCGAGCCATTGGACCAGATGGTCACGGCGCCGCCGCCTGCCGTCGCGTCCGGTCGCCGTTCGAAGACCGTGACGTCGTGTCCGTCGCGCAACAATCCCCGGGCGGCGGAGATGCCGCCCACGCCGGCGCCGACGATGAGGATCCTGAGCTTGTCGGAATGGTTCACTTCAGTCCTCGGCGTGTCGCTCGTAGGCCCAGCGCTCAAGGCGCGCTTGCAGCTTCAGCAGGCCGGCTCCGGCGAACGACATGCCCGCCGAGAAGTAGAGCGTCAGCAGGGGGTCCATTTTCACAACCTCCGGAAGCGATTCGGATCAGCCCCGCGCGCTGGCCAGTGCGGCCAGCACCGCTCGGGTGGACGCGCGGCCTCCGACGGTGATCCGGGCGGCGCCGTCGGAGTAGTAGCGGGCCGTCAGGCCGGTGTCGCCGAATACCTCTCGCCAGGGTCTCGCGACGGCGGGGAGGTAAACGAAGTTGGCGTGCCCGCCGGTGGTGTACACACCCTTTGCCCGAAGCCGCCGGGACAGGTAGTCGCGCTCACCGCTGATTCGCAGAATGCGTTGCCGCAACTGGTCTTCGGCGTCGTAGCACGCCGCGACCGCGACCAGGCTGGTGATGCCCATGCCGAACGGCAGCTGCATCGCCCACAGGGTGGCGGCCAATTCCGGTGAAGAGAACCCGTACCCGATGCGAAGCCCGGCCAGACCATAGGCCTTCGAGAAGGTCCGCACCACCACGACATTCGGGAATTTCCGGATCAGGTCGGGTCCGTCGATGCGGAGCCTGGGGGCGACGAACTCGATGTAGGCCTCGTCGAGCAGGACGATCGTGTCATCCGGCACCTGCCGCAGGAATAGCTCCACGTCCGCGACGGGCTCCAGGGTGCCCGTCGGGTTGTGGGGACGGCACAAGACGACCACGCGGGCGTCCGCCGCCGCTTCCGCCATGGCCCCCAGGTTGTGGTGGCCGCGCGTGTCCAGCGGAACGGTGACCGGTGTGAGGTGGGCCATCCGGGCGAAGATCGGGTACCCGTCGAAAGTCGGCTCGCTCAGCACAATCCGATCGCCGGGGCGCGTCATCGCGTGCAGGACCTGCATCACCACTCCGCTGGCGCCCGCCCCCAGCACGACTTGCTCGTCGCACACCCCGATGTGACCGGCGACCAGGCGGCGCAGCCGCTCGGGCAGGAACTCCGGGTAACGATTGGCGACATCGATCGAGCGGACCAGCGCCGAGCGCACCGCAGGCAGCGGTGGAAACGGGTTCTCGTTGAGCGATAAGGCGAATGGATCGCTCGCGATCGGCAGCGCATCGAGGATCTCGGCGGTGACGGGGCTCGCCGCCAGCATGGGCATCATCAGCTTCGTCCGCCCCAGCGGACCGCCGCCGCGCCCGCGAAGTCGCCGGCGTGCGCGAAGGCGGCCATCATCACGATGTCACCGGCCTTGACCTGACCGTCCGATATCGCGCGATCCAAGTTGATCGGGATGCCGGCACCAAACAGGTTGCCGCACTCGTCAAAAGTATCGAGGTGTCTCGATTCGGGCACCTCCAACGCTTCGCGCCAGTTGCGCAAGAACACCCGGTTGGGCTGGTTGGTGACCAGCAGGTCGATGTCCTTGGGCGCAAGGCCGATTCGATCACAGACCGCCAGCGCTACCTCGGGGACCTGCCGATTTCCCCGCGCGAGCACCTTGGTGATCTTGGATTCGGTGAACCCGATGGAGGCCTCACCGGGGCCGGGCTGCCACCACTTGCGGGGCGGGTCGATGGCGAGCGTCATGTCGCCGGCGTATTCGCCGTAGGTGCGGCATTCGATGTCCAGGATCGGGGATTCGTCCGACAGCGTCACCAATCCGACGGCGGCGCCGTCGCCGGGGACCGAGGCCTGCGCCTTGCGGCGCACCCCGGGCTGGTCGAAGACCTGGCCGGCGGCGTTCTGGGCGATCGCGACCAGCGCGGTGCTGCCCTGTCCGGACGCGAGCAGTTGACGGGCCACGTTGAGACCCAGGACGAACGCCGCGCAGCCGCCGTTATGCAGATCCAGCACCGAACCCGGACGCATGCCCAACCGGTGCGCGATGCTGCCGCCCCCGCCATAGAACGGCATGTCGGGCATTTGCGCGTGGGTGATCAGCACGTCGACGTCGGCAATGACGTCGTGGCCGTGCCGTTCGATCAGCCCTTGGGCCGCCCGCTCGATCATGTCGGTCGCGGTTTCGTCCGGGCCGACGTGATGGCGGAACTTGGGCGCGCGGAACATCAGGTTGGCCGCCAGGTCATCCGAGCCGGCGAACTGTGCGTAGTAGTCGGCGCCGATCGGTTCGCCGGGCAGGTAGGTGGAGACGTCGGCCAGGCTGACGGTGGGTCGGTTCATGATGTGCTCATCCATTCCGGCGTGACGGGCAAGCCGTTGCGGTGGCGGTATTCGGCGATCGACTTGAGGTTGTTCAGTTCCAGCCCGTGGCCGGCCCCGAAGATGTCCCAGAAGTCGCCCACCCAGCCCGTGCGCTCCGGCGGGGCGGCCTCGGGATACGGATTGTGGTCGTAGAAGGGGTGGCGGCAATTGGTCCACAGCACAACGGAACCGGGCTTGCCGAGCACCACTTGCGCGTCGAGCACCCGCATCAGATAGATCATCCACAGGTGCTCGCCCTGGTCCCAGGCGCAGTGGTAGTCGACCGTGCGGGCCTGCGCGTTGGACACCGTGCGCGTGTAGATCTTGGTGTCCGGAAGCAACCGGTCGTAGGCCAACCAGAGCCCGGGCTCCTCCGTCGGGGTGAAGTCACGAAGGGTGTAGGTCCACTCCTCGAGGCTGCGGGTGTCGGCCAGGTATTCGAAGAGTTCGTCGGGTGGGCAGTCGACGTAGTCGTTGACCGTGCAGTACTGGCCGAAGACCTCGTCGTGCGGATAGACCGATCGCATCTTCGCCATGAACATCGGGGCGGTTTCCTCGAGCGGCGAGGTCTCGATGCGGAACACCCCCTCGATGGGCCGGGTGGTGCCGCTATGCACGGCGATGTCGTCAAGCGCTGCTACGGACATGGAATCGGTACTCCTTTTTGCGTTGTGATCTGTTGTTCGACCACGTGATTGGCGGGCTTTCTGTTGAGGAACGCTGCGAACGGCGGGATTTCGTCGGCGGCGCACTCGACGCTGACCACGGACGGGCCGTCGACGGCCATCGCCCGTTCAAGTGCAGCGGGAAGCGCGTCGAGGTCGGCCACGTCGACCGCAGACAGCCCGGGGAACATGCTCGCCAGACCGGCCGCCAGCCGGCTGGGAGCGAACCGGTTGTAGCTGTACAGGTCGTCGTAGAACAGCTGCTCGCGGGTGACGCACATGGCGTGGGCGTTGTTGTTGAACAGCACGAAAGTCACCGGTAGCCGGTACTGCACCGCGGTGTGCACCTCCATGCCGTGCATGAAGAACGCGCCGTCACCCGCGATCACCACGGTGCGACCGCCGGGGCGCCCGCTGTTGGCCCGTCCGAACGCCATCCCGATGCCGGCGCCGAAGCTGTAACCCATGCCCCCCATCCCGAGTGCCACCGCGAAGCGACCGTCCCGGCGAACGGGGAGGTGATGGATCGCGGCCGCGCCGGTGTTGCCGGCATCGACGACGATGTCGGTCCCGTCGGGCAACGCGCTGTCGAGCGCCACCATGGCGTCCCGGTAACGAACGCCCGTACCGGCGAAGGACGGTGGACGCAGTTCTGTGCCCGCAACGAAATCGGGCACGCGCAGCCCCCTTGCCCGCCCCCGCCCGGACAAGGCCCGGGTCAGCATCGCCAGCGATCCCCGCAGATTCTCGGTGTGCACATGCGTGCACGGCAGGTAGGGCGGGGCGGAGCCGAGCGAGACCATCCGCACCGCCGCGAGCGTGTCGTCGAGGCCGGCGCGAGCCGTCACCGACAGTCGGGTGCCGATTACCAGGCACACGGCGCTCGCGGCGATCGCGTCGGCCACACCGGGATGGCCCATCACACCCGTCACGCCGAGCGCCGAAGAGGAACCGAAACCCGGTGTGCCGGCGACATCTTTGGCGTCGGGCACGCATGCCACCCGGGCACGCAGCAGGGCGCGCAACTCCTCGAGTTCGGCCCGGGCGTCGTCGCGAGCCACTTGCTCGCCGGCGATGATGGTGACGGGCCCGCTCGCTCGCCGCAGGGCTCGCACGATCGCACGTGGATCGCCGATGCTCGCCCCTGGGTGCTCGCTGCCACGAGGGTCAGCACCGGCGTGGTCGGCGATCTCTACCTTGGCCTGTTGAATGTCTTTGGGCAGCAACAACACCGCCGGGCCGCCGGTGCGCGCGGCCGCGGTTGCACTGGGCAACGCCGAAAGGATGTCGGCGGGCGTCAGGACCCGCCGGCAAAAGACCGAGACCGCGGAGAACAACGCCTCGGCATTCAAGGAACCGTTGCAGCCGCTGGTGTCCTGGAAACTGCCCCGACCGTCCATCGTGGTGGCCGGCTGACCCACCAAGGCCAACACCGGCACCCGGCTGGCCAACGATTCCCCAAGGCCCGCAACGAGATTCAGCGCTCCTCCGCCGGATGTCGCCGCCACCACGCCCAAACCGGCGCCGCTGCGGCTGTACCCGTCGGCCATCGTAGCGGCCGAGAACTCGTGTTTTGCCAACACCGCGGTGATGTCCGAATTGAAATGTGCGGCGTCGTAAAGATCTTCGATATTGGCGCCGTCGACGCCGAATATGTAATCGCTGTCGATTCTCGCGAGGTATTCGACGATATGGTCGACCACCCTGTGTTGCCTGGGCATCTGCTCACCTAACTCATGTCGCTGCCAGTAACACGACCCCCAGGTGACTTCAGTTCACCCGAGACCGAACAATTCACAGTGAACGCTCCAAAAGGACCTCGCCGTCATCGACGGAAATCACTTGTACAGAAGCGATTTGATCTACACGTGTTGAAATACTGCCCGCGGGCACCGCCGTGTGGCCCGGATTCGCCACCCAGGTTGCCAACCGGGTGTGGCTGCCGTCACGAGCTATCACGACCATCGCCAGCGTGTCGTGATGGGCGTTCAGCGGGGCCAGGCAGACGCAGTTCATCGAGATCGACGTTCCCCACCGCTGGCTGCTCAGGGATACCGTCGAGGCCAGCTTGTCCGTTCCGACCTGGGCCATCGGCTGAACCGACTCGTTGGCCTGCGGCACCGGCGCGGTTGGCGAGGATTGACCGGCGAGGCCGACGAACACACCGATCGCCAGGACCGCGGCTGCGACGGTCCCGGCCGCCCAGGTCGCGACGCGCGCCCGGCGCCGTCGCCAGTCGACCTTGGCCAGCAGCGACGTCAGCAACTCATCGCTCGGCAGCGGTTCCGCGTCGCCGCCGTCGTGCTCGTCGATCGCGGTCATCTCGCCGCGACCCAGTTGCGACAGGAGGGCCGGAACGCCGTTGAGCTCGCCAACGGCGCTGCGGCACAACGGGCAGTAGCCCAGGTGCGCTTCGAACTCGCGCCGTTGCGCCGACGACAGCGATCCCAGCACGTATGCGGCATCCCACATCTCGTACTCGTCATGCCCGGGCGGGTGACCGACTGTCGGCGTCCCGGGCCGCCAAAGCGGCATCATCCTATTACTCCCCGTTTCCTGGGATATCATGGTATTAAAGCTCTTTCAGAGATTTCGGAGATTCCTCAGCCGCCCTGAATGGCGGGCAGGGCGTCACCGCAACGACGGTCAGCCGCCGGTCCGGGGCTCCGACTTTCGTTGCGGGCGGTGGAGCGCCCTCATCAACTCAAATCCTCCATGCTGATGAAACGAGCGAAGCGCCTGTTCGGTTCATTCAGCGCACACCGGCCGCGGTTTGCTGAGCGGCAGGGTGCGGGGTTGCCGTCAGGAGCCGCCGAGCCAGCTGTGGAACCGACGATCCGGGTCGTAGGCCGAGCGCACCTGGTCGAGTCGTGCCATGTTCGACTCGGCAATGTATCGCGACGGACGCCGGCACAGATTTTCGTCGGCGAGCGAGCTGCCGGTCGCCAAGTGCGACATCGCCGCCATGTTGGACGCGGCCCAGTCGCGGTACCGGTCGTCGTCGGCCGGATCCTGCCAGATGGTGTAGAGCGCCATGTAGACCTCGTCTTCGACGCCGTACACCATGTCCGCGCGCGCCGGGTCGGTCTTCCAGCCCGTGAAGATGAAGTGCGAGGGATGCGGCGGCATGGTCTCGATGATCTTGCGGATGCCCGGCCGCAGCGCTTCGGCGGAGGCCGACGTGAACATGTTGTCGGCGATGTAGCGGTGCCCCTTCGGGTAGCTGGTCATCACGGCGGTGTACCAATTGGCCAACGTTGCCGGAGCATACGGGAGGCTGACGATCGCCTTGTCGATGACCGGGCAACTCCCGAGCGGAGCAAGGGCTTTCATCGCCTCCTCCTCCGAGTCGGCGAATACCGGCGAGGCGATCGTGATGCCGGGTTGGTCCAGACCGGCTCCGGGAAAGCTGCGCCCGGTGTGGATCTGCAGTTCGACGCGGTCGTCGATCTCGGGAATGAGGGAACGTCCCCAGGCGAACACTTCGTCGGCGACCTCGATCGGATACATGTACAGGCAGGTGCCCCAGACCGCGGGACGTGGGTGAACCCGCAGCTTGAACGAGGTGACCACGCCGAAGAAACCCGGTCCGGCCCCGCGGGCCGCCCAGTACAGGTCCGGATGGTTTTCGGGGTCGCAGTAGATCAGTTCGCCGTCGGCGGTCACCACTTCCAGTCCAAGCACGCTCTCGCAGGCCGGCCCCAGCACCGGGCTGTTCCAGCCGTATCCGCCCTGTAACAGATAGCCGCCGAGGCAGATTCCCTCGCAGTGGCCGGCGGGAAAGAACAGCCCTTGCGCGTCCAGTTCGGTCGCGAACACGCTGGCGACCTTGCCTGGGCCGACGTCCGCGGTCATCCGGTCCGGTTCGACGGCGCAATGATCGAGGCGGCTGACGTCGAGCAGCAGGCCGCCGTCGCGCAGGTGGCTGGCCGTCCAGCTGTGACCGCCCGAACGTATGCCGACCTGATATCCGTTCCTCCGCGCATAACGGACCGCTGCGACCACGTCGTCGGCGTCGTACGCCTGCACGATGATGTCGGGAAAGCGTTCCGGCACAAGCCCGTTCCACACCGTCTCCCGACGCGCCCGTTCGTAACCGTCCGCGCCACGGGGGAAGGCCTTTGCGGTGGAAAGTAAAATCATTGTGCCCCTCTGGTTTTCTGGCCTGATGTCACGAGATCCGCTGACACATCGGCAAGCGGCTCGCGGGTGGATGAACCAATCCGCTTCAGGTAGGACGCGACTTCGGCGGCCAGTGGCGTCGAGTTCATGCGGATCGCCCGCAGCGGACCATTGGGCGGAATGCCGTAGCCGATCGCGAACATTCCGTCGCCGACGTGCGAGGCAAAGCCGCCGCGGGGGTGGCCGTGCCCGTCGAGGACGCCGAGATGGCCGACCAAGCCGTCGAGATCCGTGCCGAACCCGGTGGCGGCGATGATCACCTGCGGCGCCACGGACGTGCCGTCGGCCAGGACCACGCCGCCGGCCGAGAGTGCCTGGACGGCGCCGACGACCTCGACGCGCCCGATCCGCACCTGGCCGACGAGTTCGTCGGCCAGCGTGGGGATGCGGCCCCGCGTCTCCACCGTCGCCTTCAGCCCGAGCGTCGGCCGGTCGAAGCCGTAGGCCGACAGGTCACCGAACATCACCCGGTTCATCCGCGCGATCACCGGATCGACCACGCGCGCGGGAACTCTCGAGAACAGTTCGAGGAAGATATCCGAGGGAAACGGCCCGATGGCCCGCCGCACCAGGTGCGGCGGTGTGCGCACCGCGAGCCAGATCCGTCGCGCGCCGTCGTTGGCGAGCTGAACGGCGATGTCGGCGGCCGAATTGCCCGCGCCGACGACCAGCACGTCACGGCCGCGGTAGGGCCAGGCATTGGTGAAGTCGCCGGAATGAACGATCTCGCCGCTGAAGCGGCCGAGCCCGGGCCAGGCGGGGATGGTGGGCGCACCGTAGTTGCCCGTCGCGAGGACGATTGCCGGGGTTCGGATCTCACCGGACGTTGTGTCGAGGCGCCAGGCTTCCCCGACCCGGTCGATGCGGTGGACCTCACATCCGAGCCTGATCGCGATGTTCTGCCGCGCGACGTAGCGGTCGAAATAGCGGACCATGTCCTCCTTGGTCGGCCAGCGGCCGGCGTTCCAGGGAATGCGCTGCCCTGGCAGGTGCGACAAGAAGCCGGTGGTGTTGAGCCGAAAGTTGTCGTAGCGCGTGCGCCACGACATCGCGGGGGCCGCCGCGCGGTCGACGACGAGCGCTTTGACGCCGTGCTGATGGTCGAGCTGGCGAGCGACGGCCAGGCCGGCGGGCCCCGCGCCGATGACAACGGTGTCCGGGCTGTGCCGGGTCTCTGCCGTCATCCGCGATCTCCCGTCGTGCGTTTTGGGTGCCGGGGACCTCGGGCCCCCAGAACTAGCACGATGCGGAACCGCTGGTGGTTCACCTGGGCGGATCGGGAGGGCCGCCGCGCGGGAAGGTGCGCTGCCCGTCACCTTGCGGACCCCGGGCCCCATTTACTAGGATATGCAAGTATCAGTTAAGGCGCGTCAACAACACTCGAGGGCCCCATGACCACACAGATCCCGCACTTCATCGGCGGGAAGCGCACCGCCGGCCAGTCCACCCGCACCGCCGACGTCTTCAACCCCAGCACCGGCGAGGTGCAGGCGACAGTGCCGATGGCCGGCAAGGCCGACGTCGACGCGGCGGTGGCCTCGGCCGTCGAGGCCCAAAAGGATTGGGCCGCATGGAATCCGCAGCGCCGCGCGCGGGTGATGATGCGCTTCATCGAGCTGGTCAACAAGAACATCGACGAGCTCTCCGAGCTGCTGTCCCTCGAGCACGGCAAGACGGTGCCCGACGCCAGGGGCGACGTCCAGCGCGGTATCGAGGTGATCGAGTTCGCCATCGGGATCCCGCACCTGCTCAAGGGCGAATACAGCGAGGGCGCCGGCCCCGGCATCGACGTCTACTCGCTGCGCCAGCCGCTGGGCGTGGTTGCCGGCATCACGCCGTTCAACTTCCCGGCGATGATCCCGCTATGGAAGGCCGGGCCGGCCCTGGCGTGCGGAAACGCCTTCGTGCTCAAGCCCAGCGAGCGCGATCCCTCGGTCCCGGTGCGGTTGGCCGAGCTGTTCTTGGAGGCGGGCCTGCCGCCGGGCGTCTTCCAGGTGGTGCACGGCGACAAGGAGGCCGTCGACGCCATCCTGCACCACCCCGACATCAAGGCCGTGGGTTTCGTCGGCAGCTCCGACATCGCGCACTACATCTACTCCACGGCCGCGGCCAACGACAAGCGGTCACAGTGCTTCGGCGGCGCCAAGAATCACATGATCGTCCTGCCCGACGCCGACCTCGACCAGGCCGTCGACGCGTTGATCGGCGCCGGGTACGGTAGCGCCGGCGAGCGCTGCATGGCGATCAGCGTCGCGGTGCCCGTCGGCGAGCAGACCGCGGACCGGTTGCGCGCCAGGCTGATCGAGCGGATCAGCAACCTGCGCGTCGGCCACAGCCTGGACCCCAAGGCCGACTACGGCCCGCTGGTCACCGAGGCCGCGCTGGCGCGGGTGCGCGACTACATCGGCCAGGGCGTCGAGGCGGGCGCCGAATTGGTCATCGACGGGCGCGAGCGGACCAGCGACGACCTGACTTTCGGGGACGCCAACCTCGAGGGCGGATTCTTCATCGGCCCCACCCTGTTCGACCATGTCACCCCCGAGATGTCGATCTACACCGACGAGATCTTCGGGCCGGTGCTGTGCATCGTGCGCGCCCACGACTACGAAGAGGCGCTGCGGCTGCCTTCGGAACACGAGTACGGGAACGGCGTGGCGATCTTCACCCGCGACGGCGACGCGGCCCGCGACTTCGTGTCCCGGGTGCAGGTGGGCATGGTGGGTGTGAACGTGCCGATCCCGGTGCCGGTGGCCTACCACACGTTCGGCGGCTGGAAGCGCTCCGGCTTCGGTGACCTCAACCAGCACGGCCCGGCGTCGATCCAGTTCTACACCAAGGTCAAGACCGTCACGTCGCGGTGGCCGTCCGGCATCAAGGATGGCGCCGAATTCGTCATCCCCACAATGAACTAGCCACCATGTTCACCCTGAACGACGACGAGCGGGTCATCACCGAGACGGCCGCCGCGTTCGCCGCCAAACGGATCTCCCCGCACGCGCTGGAATGGGATGCGGCCAAGCACTTTCCGACCGACGTACTGCGTGAGTCCGCCGAGCTGGGCATGGCGGCGATCTACTGTCACGAGGACGTCGGCGGCAGCGGGCTGCGCCGGCTCGACGGGGTCCGCATCTTCGAGCAGCTGGCCATCGCCGACCCGGTCACCGCGGCGTTCCTGTCCATCCACAACATGTGCGCGTGGATGATCGACAGCTTCGGCACCGACGAGCAACGCAAGTTCTGGGTGCCGCGGCTGGCGTCGATGGACGTCATCGCCAGCTACTGCCTCACCGAGCCGGGCGCCGGGTCGGACGCCGCCGCGTTGAGCACCCGCGCCGTCAAGCAGGGTGGCGACTACGTGCTCGACGGCGTCAAGCAGTTCATCTCCGGCGCCGGGGCCTCGGACGTCTACGTGGTGATGGCCAGGACCGGCGGCGAGGGGTCCCGGGGCATCTCCGCGTTCGTCGTCGAAAAGGGTACCGACGGCCTGAGTTTCGGTGCGCTCGAGGAGAAGATGGGCTGGCACGCCCAGCCCACCGCGCAGGTCATCCTCGACGGCGTGCGGGTGCCGGCCGACGCGATGCTCGGCGGCGCCGACGGCGAGGGCGCCGGCTTCGGCATCGCGATGAACGGCCTCAACGGCGGTCGGCTCAACATCGCGGCGTGCTCGCTGGGCGGCGCGCAATCCGCCTTCGACAAGGCGGGCGCCTACGTGCGCGAGCGGCAGGCCTTCGGCTCGCCCCTGCTCGACGAGCCGACCATCCGCTTCGCCCTGGCCGACATGGCCACCGGGCTGGAGACATCGCGAATGATGTTGTGGCGCGCCGCGAATGCGCTGGACGCCGACGACCCCGACAAGGTCGAGTTGTGCGCGATGGCCAAGCGCTACGTCACCGACACCTGCTTCGAGGTCGCGGACAAGGCGCTGCAACTGCACGGCGGCTACGGCTATCTGCGCGAGTACGGTCTGGAAAAGATCGTCCGCGACCTGCGGGTGCATCGAATCCTGGAAGGCACCAACGAAATCATGCGGGTGGTCATCGGCCGGGCCGAGGCCGGCCGCGTGCGGGCGAGCGCCTAGGAGGCTCAGTTGACGGCAATCGCGTTCCTGGGGTTGGGCAACATGGGCGGACCCATGTCCGTCAATCTGGTTGCCGCCGGCCACGCGGTGCGCGGGTACGACCCGGTACCCGCGGCAGCGGCCGCCGCCACCGCCGGCGGCGCCACGGTATCCGACAGCGCCGCCGACGCGGTGGCCGAGGCCGACGTCGTCATCACGATGCTGCCCAACGGCGACATCGTCAAACGCTGCTACGCCGAGGTACTGCCCGCCGCCCGAGACGGCGCGCTGTTCATCGACAGCTCGACGATCTCGGTCACCGACGCCCGCGAGATCCACGCGCTCGCGCAATCCCATGGGGTTTCACAGCTCGACGCGCCCGTCTCCGGCGGCGTGAAGGGCGCCGTCGCCGGGACGCTCGCGTTCATGGTGGGCGGCGACGAGTCGGCGCTGCAGCGCGCCCGACCGGTGCTGGAACCCATGGCGGGCAAGGTGATTCACTGCGGAGCGGCCGGATCGGGCCAGGCGGCCAAGGTGTGCAACAACATGGTGCTCGCGGTGCAGCAGATCGTGGTCGGCGAGGCGTTCGTGCTCGCCGAGAAACTGGGGCTGTCGGCGCAGTCCCTGTTCGACGTCATCACCGGCGCGACCGGAAATTGCTGGGCGGTACACACCAATTGCCCGGTCCCGGGACCGGTTCCGACGTCGCCGGCCAACAACGACTTCAAGCCTGGCTTTGCGACCGCGCTGATGAACAAAGACCTCGGCCTCGCGATGGATGCGGTGACCTCCACCGGTTCGGCGGCGCCGCTGGGCACGCACGCCGCGGAGATCTACGCCAAGTTCGCCGCCGACCACGCGGACAAGGACTTCAGCGCGGTGATCGAGGCGTTGCGCGGCGGCTCGGCGTGAGGGGCTTGCCTCACTGCACCTTTCGGCCCAGGAACGCCGCCAGCTGATCGGCGGGCGCGCGGTCGGCCGAACACGACTGCTCGTGGCCGAAGGGCCGGCCCGGCCCGCGGAACTCGTTGCGGACAAACGCGCGCACGGCGGCCAGCTGCTCGACCGCCAGCTCCGGGTCGAGATCGGTGGACTGGTGGGTGGCGAAGGCGAGATCCCACGCGTGGGTCAGCACGTCGGAGGTGCGCATCCCGACGAAGACCTGTCCGGGGACGTCCCCGAACGGCAGCTTGAACATGGTGGACATCCCGTCCGGCCCGGCGAAGATCTTCTGTGCGGCGTCGGCCGAAGCGCGGTGTGCCGCGACGACATCGTCGGGCCGGGCCGGGGGCTGATCGCCGCCCGACCATATCCCGACGCGCTCGTTGCCGCCGATGACATGGTCGATCAGGTCCCCGATCGTCCACTCCGAGCAGGGCGTCGGCGCGCCGTGCTGGTCGGGGTTGACGCGGGCAAGGACGCCGGCGAACGCCTCCTGGGCGCGCTGATGCGCAACTAATGGGTCCACTGTCCTGCCTTTCTCTCGTTTCAGTCTGAGAAGTCACCCGCGTTGCGCCGCAACGTCTCGATGGACGACACCAGCGCTTCGGATTCGGCTGCCTGGATCCCGATGTCGGCGAATACCTGCTCGTTGAGCATGACCGTAGCGTCCTCGACGGTCGAGCGTCCGAGATCGGTGATTTGCACCAGCGTCGTGCGCCCATCGGTCGGGTGCGGCACCCGCTGGACCAGCCCGTCGGCCTCCAGCCGGCGGATGGCGTGGGTCACGCTGGTGACGTGCACCTGCAGCCGGTCCGACGCCTTGGTGATCGGCAGCGCCCCGGTCCGGCTGAACGCCAGCAGCCGCAGCAACTCGAAGCGGGAGAAACTCAGGTCGTAGGGCCGCAGCGCGTTCTCCACCCTGGCCAACAGGATCTGGTGCGCGCGCATCACCGAGGTGACCGCGACCATGCCCTGCGACACGTCTCCCCACCCGGCGCGCTCCCAGTTGGCCCGCGCCGCGGCGATCGGATCGCGCTTGGAGCTTGATGCGGCCACGCCCCTTCTTACCGCATCTGCGGCCCAACCGTGGCCTTTCCTATCGCCGAGACCACCGCCAGCGTCGATGCGCGGTTGCCCACGGTAATCCGCGCGCCGCCGTCCGCGTAATGGCGGACCTGCAGGCCGCTACCCGCGAAAACCTCATGCCACGGCCCACCCCTCGAAGGCAGGTACATGAAGTTCGCGTGGGCGTCGGTGGTGTAGACGCCCAACGCACTCAGTCGCATCCGCAGATAGCGACGTTCCGCGTTGATCGCCTGAATCCGTTGCAGCAGTTGGTCTTCGGCCTCATACGAGGCGGCTACCGCGAGCAGGCTGGTGAGCGCGATCCCGAACGGCAGCTGCTGGGTCCACAGCGTGCCGGCCAGTTCCGGCGACGCCAGCCCATAACCGATCCGCAATCCCGCCAGCCCGTACGCCTTGGAGAACGTCCGCACCACCACGACGTTGGGAAAGCGCCCCAGCAACGCCGGGACGTCGATGCGGTGTTCGGGCGCGGCGAATTCGATGTACGCCTCGTCGAGCAGCACGACGGTGTCGCGCGGCACCCGGCACAGAAACCGGATGAGCTCAGCCGCGGGCTGCAGCGTGCCGGTCGGGTTGTGCGGGCGGCAGACCACCACCACGCGGGCGCCGGCGGCGGCGTCGGCCAGCCCGTCGAGGTCGTGGTGGCCGTCCGTATCGAGCGGCACGGTCAGCGAATTCAGCCGCGCCATCGAAGCGATGATCGGGTAGCCGTCGAAGGTCGGCGACGCCATCGCCACCACGTCACCCGGCGCGGTCAACGCCTGCAGGGCCTGCAGCGCCACGCCCGTCGCGCCCGCACCCAGCACCACCTGCTCGGCGGGCAGGCCGACGTGGCCGGCGATCACGCCGCGCAGCCGTTCGGGCAGGAACTCGGGGTACCGGTTGACCGCATAGATGGAGCGGATCAACGCCGAGCGCACCGCCGGAAGCGGTGGGAACGGATTCTCGTTGAGCGACAAGGCAAGCGGATCGATCGCGGTGGGGAACGCGTCGTCGATCTCGGCGGCGAACGGGCCGCGGACGGGTTGCATCAGCCTCGCCCGCCCCAGCGCACCGCCGCCGCGCCGGCGAAGTCGCCGGCGTGGGCGAAGGCCGCCATCAGCACCACATCGCCCGCCTTGGCCTGACCGGCGGAGATCGCACGGTCGAGGTTGACCGGGATCCCGGCGCCGAACAGATTGCCGCACTCCTCAAAGGTGTCGCGATGGCGCTCGGGGGGCAATTCGAGCGCGTCGCGCCAATTGCGCAGAAACACCCGGTTGGGCTGGTTGGTGACGAGCAGATCGATGTCCTTGGCGGACAAGCCGATTCGGTCGCAGACGGCGAACGCCACCTCGGGCACCTGCCGGTTGCCGCGGGCCAGCACCTTGGTGATCTTGCTCTCGGTGAAGCCGATGCTGCCCTCGCCGGGCCCTGCCTGCCACCACTTGCGGGGCGGGTCGAAGGACAGCGCCATCTCACCGGCGTATTCGCCGTAAGTGCGGCACTCGACGTCGAGGATGGGCGACTGGTCGGATAACGTCACCAGCGCCACCGCCGCCCCGTCGCCGGGCACCGCCGATTGCGCCTTGCGGCGAATCGTCGGCTGGTCGAAGAACTGCCCCGCGGCGTTTTGCGCGATGGCGATCAGCGCGGTGTGCCCCTCCCCCGACGACAGCAGATTGCGGGCCACGTTGAGCGCCAACACGAACGCGGCGCACCCGCCGTTGTTCAGGTCGAGCACCCAGGAGGGCCGCATGCCCAACCGGTGTGCGATGCCGCCCCCTTGGCCGTAGAACGCCATGTCCGGCACCTGGGTGTGGGTGATCAGCACGTCGGCGCCCTCGACGGCGTCGTGCCCGTGCCGCTCGATGAGCCCGTGGGCCGCGCGTTCGATCATGTCGATCGAACTTTCCTCCGGCGCGACGTGATGGCGAAACTTGGGGGCGCGGAACATGAGATGGTCACGCAGGTCGTCACTTTCGACGAATTGCTCGTAGTACTCGGCGCCGATCGGCGCACCGGGCAGATAGGTGGAGACGTCGATCAGGCTGACGCTCGGCTTGCTCATGTCACGCCATCCAATCCGGTGTCACCGGCAGGCCGTTGCGATGGCGATACTCGGCGATGGCCTTGAGGTTGTTCAGCTCCAGCAGGTGGCCGGCGCCGAACATGTCCCAGAAGTCGCCGACCCACACCGGCCGCTGCGGCGGTGCGGTCTCCGGGTAGGGGTTGTGGTCATAGAACGGGTGATGGCAATTGGTCCACAGCACAACGGAACCGGGCTTGTCGAAGACGACCTGCGCATCGACGACGCGCATCAGGTAGACCATCCACAGGTGCTTGCCCTGGTCCCACGCGCAGTGGTAGTCGACGGTGCGGGCCCGCTCGTTGGCGATGGTCCGCGTGTAGATCTCGGTCTCCGAACCGAGCCGGTCGTAGGCCAGCCACAGCCCGGGCTCGTCGGTAGGGGTGAAACCGCGCAGGCTGTAGGTCCACTCCTCGAGGCTGCGGGTGTCGGCCATGTAGTCGTACAGCTCGTCGGGCGGACAGTCGACGTAGGCGTTGACGGTGCAATATTCCCCGAAGACCTGGTCATGCGGATACACCGAACGCATCATGTCCATGATGATCGGGGTGGCCTTCTCCCGGGGACTGGTCTCGATGCGGGTCACGCCGTCGATGGGGGTGGGAATGTCCTCAAGCGCTGGTAGCGACATCGGTCCTGGCCTCCTTGGCGGTCGGAATCAAAAACGGTGCGAACGGCGGAATCTCCTCGGCGGCACATTCGACGCTGACGACGGCCGGGCCGTCGGCGGCGAGCGCCGCACGCAGCGCGGAAGACAGGCCGTCGAGGTCGGTCACGTCGGCGGACCTCAGGCCCGGGAACATCGCCGCCAGGCCCGCGCCCAGTCGACTGGAGCGGAATCGGTTGTAGCTGTACAGGTCGTCGTAGAACAGCTGCTCGCGGGTGACGCACATGGCGTGGGCGTTGTTGTTGAACAGCACGAAAGTCACCGGCAGCCGGTACTGCACCGCGGTGTGCACCTCCATGCCGTGCATGAAGAACGCGCCGTCACCCGCGATCACCACGGTGCGACCGCCGGGGCGCCCGCTGTTGGCCCGTCCGAACGCCATCCCGATGCCGGCGCCGAAGCTGTAACCCATGCCGCCCATCCCGAGCGCGACCGCGAACCTGCCGTCCCGCCGCGCCGGCAGGTAGTGCACGGCCGCCGCGCCGGTGTTGCCCGCGTCGACGACGATGTCCGCGCCGTCGGGCACGCAGCCGTCCAGCACCGCCATCGCATCGCGGTAGCGCACGCCCGGGCCCGCGAACGTCGGCGGCGACAACTCGGTGCGCCGGACCCTGTCGGGTACCCGCACCAGCGTCGGCCGTCCCGGCCCGGACAGGGCGCGGGTCAGCATGCGCAGTGAGGCGCGCAGGTCGTCGGTGTGCACGTGCGTGCACGCGACGTAGGGCTGCGCCGACCCGATCGAGACCGTCCGCACCGCGGCCAGGGCGTCGTCGAGGCCGGTGCGCGCGGTGACCGACAGGCGCGTGCCGACCACCAGGCACACGGCACTGTCGGCCACCGCCTCAATCACGCCCGGGTGGCCCATGACGCCGGTCACCCCGAGCGCGGATGACGAGCCCAGACCCGGGGTGCCGGCGACGTCCTTGGCGTCGGGCACGGTCGCCACCCGGGCCCGCAACACCGCCCGCAGCGCCTCCAGCTCGGCGCGGGCGTCGTCGCGGGCCACCTGCTCCCCGACGATGATGGTGACCGGGCCGTTCGCTTCGCGCAGGATCCCGGCGATCGGGTGGGGGTTCCCGATGGGCCGCAAATACTGCACGTCGTGCCCGTTGCGCTCGCAATCCAGGTAGCCCTGCTGAATGTCCTTGGGCAGCAACAACACTGCGGGACCACCGGTGCGCGCCGCGGCGATCGCCCTCGACAGCGCCGACGCGGCGTCAGCCGGGCGCAGCACCCGCTCGCACGACACCGACACCGCGGCGAACACCGCCCGCGCGTTCAGCGATCCGTTGTCGCCGCTGGTGTCCTGAAAGCTGCCCCGGCCGTCCATGGCGGTGGGCGTTTGGCCGACGAGGGCCAGCACCGGAACCCGGCTCGTCAGCGACTCCCCCAGGGCGGCAACGAGATTGAGCGCCCCGCCACCCGAGGTCGCCGCCACCACGCCCAGGCCGGATCCCAGGCCGGCCCCGCTGCGGCTGTACCCGTCGGCCATGGCCGCGGCGGAAAACTCGTGCTTTGCCAGCACCGCGGTGACCTCGGAGCGGAAGTGCGCGGCGTCGTACAGGTCTTCGATGTTGGCGCCATCGACGCCGAAGATGTGGTCGACGCCGACCGAGGCGAGTCGCTCGACAATGTGGTCGACGACCCGCTGCTTCCTGGGCATGCCTGTAACACGACGCGCGGGTAACTTCAGTTCACCGCGCGCCGTGTTTTACATCGCGCGCTGCAGCAGCACCTGACCGCTATCGGCCGAGACCACTTGCACGGCGGCAATCTGGTCGACCGGCGTGGAGATGCTGCCCGCGGGCGTCGCGGTGTGGCCGGGCTCGGCCGTCCACGTCGCCAGCCGGGTTTGGCTGCCGTCGCGACCGACCACCACCATCGCCAGCGTGTCGTGGTGGGCGTTCAGCGGGGCCAGGCAGACGCACTTGAGGTTGATCGACGTCCCCCAGTGCTGGCTGGACAGCTGCACCGTGGACGCCAGCAGGGTGGTGCCGATCTGCGCCATCGGTTGCGAGGACGCGGTCACCTGCTGCGCGGGCGACGAGGTGTATCCGTGCACACCGACCAGCACGCCGACCCCCAGCACCGCGGCCGCGGCGGACGAGGCGACCCAGGTGGCCACCCGGGTGCGGCGCCGGCGCCAGCGCACCGTCGCCAACAACGACGGCAGCAACTCCGGCGACATCTCGGGTGTCGCCGCGGCGCGGCCCGGTTCGTCGATCGCGGCGACTTCCGCGCGGTCGAGCTGCGACAGCAGGGCCGGCACGCCACTCAGATCGGCGACGGCCTCCCGGCATGCCGAGCAGTCGGCCAGGTGCGACTCGAACTCGCGGCGGTCGTTGGCCGACAACGACCCCAACACGTATGCGGCATCCCACATCGCGTAACGGTGGTCGTCCCCAGTAGTCAACCCAAACACCTCTTTGTCAAAGTGGTTGTCACCGGGCGGGCCGATGCCCCGTAGCGGCGTCCTCATCTCGTCCATCTCCTGTCACCCATCAAGTATTCGGAGCCGATGACCATGCGGATGGTCATCGCGTGACTCCAAGTTCCTGCAGAGTGAGCCGCAATGCCCGCACGGCATAGTGTAGTCGCGACTTCACTGTTCCTTCGGCGATCTCGAGGTCCGCAGCAATCTGCGCGGTGGTCCAACCGCGGTAGTAGGACCGTTCGATCACGGCCCGGTGCTCGACGGACAATTGCGTCATGGCCTCGGCTATCAGCAGCCGGTCCAGCGCCGCGTTGACCTCGTCGGGCGTCGACTGCTCGGGCGCCCCCTCCGCGTCCAGCGAACCGACGACGTTGCGGTACCTCGCGCTGCGCCGGTCGTCGATGATCATGTTGCGGGCGACGGTGAACAGCCACGCCCGCGCCGATCGCTCCGTGTCGCCGATGACCTCCGGATGCTGCCAGGCCCGCAACAGCGTCTCCTGGACGACGTCCTCGGCCTGGCTCGCGTCCCCCGTCAACCGGAGCGCGTAGCGCCACAGAACCGCGGCGTGCTCGTCGTAGAGCGCCTTCATGAGGGCGGCTTCGGCAGCCCCCGAAGCCCTCCACGTGCCTGCCACACGGGCCACTCGATCACCTCCGACTACTGAAACGAGTCGAACGGGCGCTCGGTTCAACGGCCACGACCCGCTACGCCCGGCTTCGCCGCGCTTGCGATCGTGGCCAGTTCAGGCGGCTAAGCAAGGGTCAGGATGCGCGGTCCTGCGTCGGTGACCGCGACGGTGTGCTCCCAGTGCGCGGCGCGCGACCCGTCGGCGGTGGTGACGGTCCAGGCGTCGTCGAGGACCAGCGTCTTGCTGGTTCCCAGCGTCAGCATCGGCTCGATGGCCAGCACCGAGCCGGGGGCCAGGAGCGGACCCCGCCCCGGGGAGCCCTCGTTGGGCAGGAACGGGTCCATGTGCATGTGCCGGCCGATGCCGTGGCCGCCGTAGCCCTCCACGATCCCGAACGCGATCCCGTAGCGGGACTGGGCGGCGCGCGTGCCCGTTTCGATGGCGTGCGCGACGTCGGTCAGCCGGCTGCCGGGAACCATCGCCGCGATGCCGGCCTCCAGCGATTCCCTGGTCGCGGCGCACAGCGCCTCGTCGGCGGCTTCCAGCGTCCCGACCCCGAACGTGATCGCGGCGTCGCCGTGCCAGCCGTCCAGCACCGCGCCGCAATCGATGGACACCAGGTCACCGGGCGCCAGAATCTCCGCGGCGGACGGGATGCCGTGCACCACCCGGTCGTTGACCGACGCGCAGATCGACGCCGGGTAACCGTGATAGCCCAGGAAGGACGGAACGGCCCCGGCCTCGCGGATCACCGACTCGGCGATCTCGTCGAGGCCCAGGGTGGATGCCCCCTCGACCGCGGCCGCGTGGACCGCCTGCAGGGCGGATGCCACCACCGCGCCGGCCGCGGCCATCGCGTCGAGTTCGCCGGGGCTGCGCTGCGGCACGACCCTGCGACTGCGCAGCCGGGCCAGCGCGCTCATGATTACTTGCCCAGCGCTTGCAGCGCGCGGGCGAACACCTCGTCCATGGAGCCGACCGCGTCGACCGTCTTCAATTCGTCGCGGTAGTACTCCAGCAGCGGCGCCGTCTCGTCGCGGTAGATCTTCATCCGGTTGATGATCACGTCGTCGGTGTCGTCGGCGCGGCCGCGCGCCTTGAGCCGTTGCAGCAATTCGTCCTGCGAGACGCGAAACTCGATCACCGCGTCGATGTCGGTGCCGCGGCGTCCGAGCATCTCGTGCAGCGCCTTGGCCTGCTCGAGCGAGCGCGGGTAGCCGTCCAGGATGAACCCGTTGGCGGCGTCGGGATCGTCCAGGCGATCGTCGACCAGCTGGTTGGTCAAATCGGATGGCACCAGGTCACCGGCGTCCAGGTAGCGCTTGGCCTCCAGGCCGAGTTTGGTCCCGTTCTCGATGTTGTCGCGGAACAGCTCCCCGGTGGAGATTTGCGGGATCCCCAGCTTCTCGGCGAGCTTTTGGGCCTGCGTACCCTTGCCCGCCCCGGGCGGTCCCAGCAAAACCACTCTCACTTGAGGAACCCTTCGTAGTTGCGCTGCATGAGCTGGCTCTCGATTTGTTTGACCGTATCCAAACCGACACCAATCATGATCAAAACCGCAGTACCGCCGAACGGCAAATTCTGGACCGCTCCGCCATTGCCGATCTGTAGGAACAGGTTGGGCAATACCGAGATCGCGCCCAGGTAGATCGAGCCCGGCAGGGTGATTCTGCTCAGCACATAACGCAGGTAATCGGCGGTCGGCTTGCCCGGCCGGATGCCGGGAATGAACCCGCCGAATTTCTTCATTTCGTCGGCACGCTCGTCGGGGTTGAACGTGATCGACACGTAGAAGTACGTGAAGAAGATGATCAGGCCGAAGTAGATGCTGATGTAGACGGGGTCGCTCGGGTCGGACAGATAGCTGCCGACGAACTTGTCCCACCAGCTGTTGCCCACACCGCCGCTGCCGCTCCGGATCAGCTGGGTGATCAGGTGCGGGATGTAGATCAGCGAGGACGCGAAGATGACCGGGATGACGCCGGCCTGGTTGACCTTGAGCGGCAGATAGGTCGAGGTTCCGCCGTACATGCGCCGGCCCACCATGCGCTTGGCGTATTGCACCGGGATGCGGCGCTGGCCCTGCTCGACGAACACCACGCCGACGATGATGATCAGCGCGGCGAGGCAGACCGCGCCGAAGATGATGCCGCCACGGCTGTCCAGGATGGTCTTGCCTTCGGCGGGGATGCGCGCCGCGATCCCGACGAAGATCAGCAGGGACATGCCGTTACCGATGCCGCGCTCGGTGATCAGCTCGCCCATCCACATCACCAGCGCCGCACCGCCCGTCATCACCAGCACGATGACGACCAGGGTGAAGATGCTCTGGTCGGCGATGATGTCCAGCGAGCAGCCCTGCAGCAGCCCGCCGTTGGCGGCCAGCGCCACGATGCTGGTGGCCTGTAGGACGGCCAGTGCGATCGCCAGATA
Organism: Mycobacterium sp. 852002-50816_SCH5313054-b; assembly: GCF_001667185.1. Lineage (GTDB taxonomy): Bacteria > Actinomycetota > Actinomycetes > Mycobacteriales > Mycobacteriaceae > Mycobacterium. Next base: position 198,579 of record NZ_LZIC01000030.1, read on the forward strand.
GCGCGTGTACTGGGTCATCTTGGCCTGGCCGGACTGGCCTTCCTTGCGCAACTCCTCGAAGCGCGGGATGACCACGGTCAGCAGCTGCACGATGATGCTGGCGGTGATGTAGGGCATCACCCCCACCGCAAACACCGTGAGCTTGAGCAGCGCGCCGCCGGAGAACAGGTTGATCAGCGAATAGATCTGCCCCGCCTCGCCGCCGCTGGCCTCCTTGATGCACTGCTGCACATTCGGGTAGTTGACCCCGGGCGACGGCAAAGCGGCACCGACTCGGTAGAGGACGACGATGCCAAGCGTGAAGAGGATCTTCCGTCTCAGATCGACTGTCCGCAGCGATGAGATGAAAGCCGAAAGCACTCTTCCTCCTGCGTCCTGCGTCACGCGCCTAACACCCGCAGGCCAGGACGTACGGCGTCGCGCGTCAAACCGTGTACGAGACTAACAGCTGGGCGGGACTGGTCGGTTCGACACCCTTTGCCGACAGCCACGAGGCGTAGAGTTTCGGTGGCTCATTGCATTGGCTAAGTAAGTAGGAGCATCGATGACCCGAAGCGATCAAGACACCTGGGATCTGGCCTCCAGCGTCGGCGCCACGGCCACGATGGTCGCCGCCGCCCGCGCGCTGGCCAGCGCCGAACCGGACGCGATCATCAACGACCCGTTCGCGGCGCCGCTCGTGCGAGCGGTCGGCCTCGACTTCTTCATCCGCCTGGTCGACGGCGACGTGGCCCCGACCGAGGCGCTGGACGGCGAACGCGACCTGCGACTCGAGACGGATTCGATCGCCGTGCGCACCCGCTTCTTCGACGACTTCTTCCTCAACGCCGCCCGCGACGGCGTCACGCAGTCGGTGATCCTGGCCGCCGGTCTGGACGCGCGCGCCTACCGGCTGGCCTGGCCGCCCGGCACCGTGGTCTACGAGGTCGACCAGCCCAAGGTCGTCGAGTTCAAGAGCGCCGCCATGGCCAACCTGGGGGCCGAGGAGACCGCGGACCGGCGCACCGTTGCCATCGACCTGCGGGAGGACTGGCCGGAGGCGTTGCGCCGCAGCGGATTCGATCCGTCACAGCCGACTTCCTGGAGCGCCGAAGGGCTGCTGATGTACCTGCCACCCGAAGCGCAGGACCGGCTGTTCGACAACATCACCGACCTCAGCGCGCCCGGCAGCAAGCTGGCCACCGAGTACCACGGCGATTCCGGCCGCACCATGACCCAGCGCGCGCGGCAATTCAACGAGCGGTGGTCCAACCTGGGGTGCGACATCGACCTGTCGGGGCTGTTCTTCGACGGCGAACGCAGCAATGTCGTGGACTACCTGGGCGAGCGTGGCTGGGAAGTGACCACCCGGCCGCGCCGGGAGTTCTTCGCCGACTACGGCCGCGTGTTCCCGGACGACGAGGAATCCCAGCTCCGCAACATCATCGCCGTCACGGCCACCCTGCGCTAGGGCACGCGCATGGCGGAACGATTTGACGGCGACAGCTGGGATCTGGCGTCCAGCGTGGGCGCCACGGCCACCGCGGTCGCAGCGCGCCGGGCGATGGCCGCCAAGGGACCTAACCCGCTGATCGACGACCCGTTCGCCGAGCCGCTGGTGAACGCCGTCGGCGTGGACGCCTTCATCCGGATGATGAACGGCGAAATCGACCTGGCGGAAGACGATCCGGCCTTCACGCCCCGCCGGCTCGGCGAAGGCATGGCCGTGCGCACCCGGTTCTTCGACGCGTTCCTTCTCGACGCCGCGCGGGCCGGGATACGCCAGGCCGTCATTCTGGCCTCGGGGCTGGACACGCGCGCCTACCGGCTGCCGTGGCCGGCGGGGACTGCCGTCTACGAGATCGACCAGCCCAAGGTGATCGAGTTCAAGACCCGCACCCTGGCCGGGCTCGGCGCCACCCCGACCGCCGACCGCAAGGCGGTGGGCGTCGACCTGCGCGACGACTGGCCGGCGGCATTGCGCGACAACGGGTTTGACACCGCTTCGCCGACGGCCTGGATCGCCGAGGGGCTGCTGGGGTACCTGCCGCCGGACGCGCAGGACCGCCTGTTCGACCACATCACCGCGCTCAGTGCCCCCGGCAGCAGGCTGGGCACCGGCTACGTGCCCAACATCCGCGACCGCATCGAAAAGCGGGGCCGCGAGATGAGCGAGCGCTGGCGGCGGCTGGGCCTGAACCTCAACTGGGCCGACCTGGTCTACCCCGGCGAGCGCAACGATGTGGTGGCCTACCTGGGCGGCCTCGGCTGGCGCTCGACGGTGCACGGCACGCCGGAACTCTACGCACAGAACGGTTTTGAGTTCCCCGACCAGCCGTCCATGGTCGCCTTCGGCGACATCAAGTACGTGTCGGCGGCGCTGGCTTAGCCTGCTCAGGCGGGCCTGGCCGGCGGTGTCCGCACCACCAACGGCACGGCGGGGAAGCACCACGCCATCTCGGTGCGCGACTTGCGCAGGGCGGCCGTGCCGTAGCCCTTCTTGCGGTGCTCGGGGTGGATCCAGATCCGCACGTTCACCTCGCCCTGGGCAAGCTCGCCGAACACCATGCCGACCTTCTCCCCCGAGTCGACGGCCACGAACCAGGCGGCCTCCTCGTCGTCGAGGCGCCCCAGCGCCGCGCCGATCTCGTCGTCGAGGCTGCCGGCCGGACCGCCGGACCCGTCGCCGGCGGCGCCCATGTCCTCGGTGCGGGCGCCGAAGATGTCCCGGTCCTCCTTGGCGGAGAAGGGCCGCAGCTCGAGGGTCTCCCCCGAACTGGCCGGGCGCTCGCCGAGGGTGAAGCTGAGCTGCTTGTTCAGGTCCTCGAGCTCGGCCAGGATCTTGCGGCGCGAGTCGATGGTGAGTTGAGCGAAGGACATGCTCATCACCGCTTCGGCGGCCAGGTGGGACGTGTCGAGCAGCCGGACGATCGCCTCGACCGCGGCCGCGTTGTTCTCGGACTCGACCACGACATCGGCTATTTCGTGCCGGTGTTCGAGAGCTTTTAACAGGGCGTCGGCGATCTCTCGGCGGGTGGCTTTGCGGTCCTGGTCAGTCATTGCACCAGCCTAGAACGCCGCCGGGGGTAGTGCGTCAGATCGTCGGTTTCCCAGCTCCAGGAAGCGTTGGTAGCGGTCCGCGGTGGCCGCGGCCCACGCCGGCTGCGGCTCGACGATGCGCTCTACCCGGGCCCACCGGGCCGCGTCGGCCATCGCGGTCTCCAGGCCGGCCGCCATGCGACCCAGGAAGGCCGCCCCCAGCGCGGCGCCCTCGGCCACCGCGGACACCTCCACCGGACGCCCGGTGGCGTCGGCGATGGCCTGCATCCAGGGCGCGACCCGGGTGCCGCCGCCCACGGCCACGATGCGCGCCACCGGAGCCCCGCTCAGCTCGATGAGCTGACGGACGACGAAGGCCGACGCCTCGTAGGCCGCGCGCCGCAGCGCGGCGGCGTCGTGGGTGAGGTCCAGGGCGTCGAGCACGGCCCGGCGATCGGGGTCGTGGAACGGGGTGCGCTCCCCGCGGATGTACGGCGACCAGACGGGCACCCGGCGCGGGTCGGCGGCCGTCGGGTCGCCTTCCGCGACAACACGATCCACCCAGCCGAGGAACAGGCCGCCGGCGTTGCTGGCACCGCCGATCTGGCTCTTGCCCGGCGCGGTGTGCGGGATGGTCCACAGGCCCGGTACCTGCCGGGCCTCGGGGATGGTGTTCCACACGATCAGCGTGGTGCCGCACAGCACCAGCACGTCGCCGTCGCGGTCGGCGCCGGCCACGATTTGTTCGCACAGCGCGTCGATGGCGCCGATCCCCAGCACGGCCCCGGTGCCGGGAAGCTGCCCGGCCGCCGTCCCGATCGTGGCCACCCGGGCCATCTGCTCGACGGCCGCGCCGCGCTCGGCGCATGCCGCCTCGTTCCAGCCCGTCCCGTCGAACAACGGGAAGGCGGTGGCCGCGGTGGCGAGGTCCATCACCGCCTCGCCCGCCAGGGCGTGGTTGGCCACCGCCGGCGCCGGCCAGTATCCGGCGGCGCCGGGCGCCTCGGCGGCGGTCCAGCGCAGGAACTCCGCCGCCTCGCCCAGCGCCGGCAGCGGCTGCTCGTCACCGCCCGGAGCCCGGCCCCTGCCGTCGCCGTACAGCAGCCCCGGCGTCAGGGGTGTGCCCGCGGCGTCGACGGCGGTGAGCGAGGGCACCATCGCCGCGACGGCCACCGCCCTCGCGTCCGGGCAGTCCAGCTGCGCGAGGGCCGCCACGGGCCCCCGCCGCCACGCCTCGTCCGCGTCGTGCTCGAGGCGATCGGGCGCCGGCACCCGCAGCCGGTGCGGGATGCGCGCCCGCGCCGTCACCCGGCCGTCGGCGTCGGCGGCCACCGCCTTGACCGCGGTGCTGCCGATGTCGATGCCGATTGTGACGTCATCACGTGACACGGGCGTCACCGTACGCCAGCATTGGGGGTCGTGACGTCAAGACCGCGCGCCTTGGTGACCGCCCCGCTGCGGGGGCCGGGCTTCGACAAGCTCCGGCAACTGGCCGACGTGGTCTATGACCCCTGGATCGAACAGACGCCGCTGCGGATCTACAGCGCCGAGCAACTGGCCGAGCGGATCGCCGCCGAGGCCGCCGATGTCGTTGTGGTGGAAAGCGACTCGGTGCGCGGCCCGGTGTTCGACCTGAATCTGCGCGCGATCGCGTCCACCCGGGGCGACCCGAACAACGTCGACATCGGCGGGGCCACCGCCGCCGGCATCCCGGTGCTGAACACCCCGGGCCGCAACGCCGACGCGGTCGCCGAGATGGCGGTGGCGCTGCTGCTGGGGGTCACCCGCCACCTGCTGACCGCCGACGCGGATGTCCGCAGCGGCAACACGTTTCGCGACGGCAGCATCCCCTATCAGCGGTTCCGCGGCTGGGAGATCGCCGGGCGCACCGCCGGACTGGTGGGCCTGGGCGCCGTCGGCCGCGCCACGCGGTGGCGGCTGGCCGGGCTGGGCATGCGGGTGATCGCCCACGACCCGTACAACGACCAGGCGCGCTACTCCCTGGACGAACTCTTGGCCGAGTCCGACGTGGTGTCCCTGCACGCGCCGGTGACCGCGGGCACCGCCGGCATGATCGGCGCGCCACAGTTCGCGGCCATGCGCGACGGCGTGGTGTTCCTCAACACCGCCCGGGCCCAGCTGCACGACACCGACGCGCTCGTCGAGGCGCTGCGCGGCGGCAAGGTGGCCGCCGCGGGGCTGGACCATTTCGTCGGCGAATGGCTGCCGACCGATCACCCGCTGGTGGCCATGCCCAATGTCGTCCTGACGCCCCACATCGGGGGCGCCACGTGGAACACTGAGGCGCGGCAGGCGCAGATGGTGGTCGACGACCTGGAAGCGCTGCTGGACGGCGGGACGCCGGCCCATATCGTCAACCCGGAGGTGCTGGCGCCATGAAATTCGTGGAGAACGCCGAAAATGCCGTGCTGGACGCCGCCAAGGACATGCTGCGCCGGGGCCTGGTCGAGGGAACGGCCGGCAACATCTCGGCGCGGCGCCCCGACGGCAACGTCGTCATCACTCCGTCGTCGGTCGACTACCGCGACATGCAGCTCGACGACCTGGTGCTGATCGACCCGGACGGTGCCGTGCTGCACGCCGCCGAGGGCCGGTCGCCGTCGTCGGAGGCGAAGCTCCACCTGGCGTGCTACCAGGCGTTCGACGACGTCGGCAGCGTCATCCACAGCCATCCGGTGTGGGCGACCATGTTCGCCATTGCGCACCAACCGATTCCGGCCTGCATCGACGAGTTCGCGGTCTACTGTGGCGGAGAGGTCCGCTGCACCGACTACGCCGCCTCGGGCACGCCCGAGGTCGGGACCAACGCGGTGAAGGCGCTCGAGGGCCGGGGGGCCGCCCTGATCGCCAATCACGGCCTGGTCGCGGTAGGGCCGCGCCCCGACAAGGTGCTGCACGTCACCGCGCTGGTCGAGCGGACCGCCCAAATAGTCTGGGGCGCAAGGGCGCTCGGCGGCCCGGTGCCCATTCCCGAGGACGTGAACCGCAACTTCGCCGGCGTCTACACCTATCTGCGCGCCAACACCTGATGCGCCGGTTCCGGGTCGGCCGCGCGAGCGTCGCGCGGGTGCTGGAACTTCGGTTCGACCTGCCGACCCGCGCCTTCCCGGGCACGCCCCCCTCGGGGTGGCGGGACAACGCCGACCTGCTGGTGCCGGACTTCTTCGACCCCGACACCGATCAATGGCACATCGCGATCCAAAGCTGGGTCGTCGAGGTCGACGGGCTGACCGTCGTCGTGGACACCGGTGTCGGCAACGACCGCGACCGCCCGCACATGCCACCGCTGGACCACCTCAACACCGGGTTCCTGGCGGCGCTGGGATCGGCGGGCATCGACCGCAGCGCGGTCGACGTGGTGGTCAACACCCACATCCACTCCGACCACGTCGGGTGGAACACCATGGGAGACAACGGGACCTGGGTGCCGACCTTTCCCAACGCCCGGTACCTGGTGCCGGCCGCCGACTACCGCCACTTCGCACCGGACGGGCCCGCGGGCGAGCAGCCCAATGAGCGGATCGTGTTCGCCGACAGCGTGCTGCCCATCGAGGAGGCCGGGCAGCTGGTGCACTGGTCCGACGACTTCCAGATCAGCCCGTCGCTGCGACTGCGGCCCGCCCCCGGGCACACGCCCGGCTCCTCGGTGCTGTGGCTGGACGCCGGTCAGCCGGCGGTCTTCGTCGGCGATCTCACCCACAGTCCGCTGCAACTGCGCCGGCCCGCCGACGCCTGCGCGTTCGACGTGGACCCCTCGGCCGCCGCCGTGACCCGCAGCCGGATCTTCACCGAGGCCGCCCGGGCCAAGGCCGCGGTGATACCCGCCCACTACCCCGGCCACGGCGGCGCGACGATCCGCGCCGTCGGCGACCAGTTCGAGGTCGACGAATGGTTGGACATCGATACGGTGTCAGCATGACGTACCGAGTGGTCCAGTGGTCGACCGGCAACATCGGCACGCGCGCGCTCGGCGCCCTGCTCGAGCGCGACGACTTCGACGTGGTCGGCGTCCACGCCTTCGGCGCGGACAAGGTGGGCCGCGACGCCGGCGAGCTGGCGGGCCAGGCCCCGGTCGGCGTTGCCGCCACCGACGATGCCGACGCGCTGATCGCGCTGAAACCGGACTGCGTGAACTACATGCCCCGCGCCATCGACTACGACCTGGTGATCAGGTTGCTGCGCTCCGGCATCAACGTCGTCACCACCGGAGATTTCGTGACCGGCACCCATCACCCGGCCGAACTCCCGGCGCTGCAGGAGGCGGCCCGACAGGGCGGTGCGACCTTCCTGGGAACCGGGTTCGAGCCGGGCTTCATCAACGTCGTCGCCGGCTTCCTCACCGGCGCCTGCCGAAAAGTCCGCAGCGTCAAGCTCGTCGAAACGCTGGACTGCACCACCTATCCCGTCCAGGACGTGTGGAAGGTGCTCGGGTTCGGGAAACCGCCCCGGGAGCGGGTGACGCACCTGGACCCGGCGACGCAACGATACGGCCTCGGCTACTTCGAGACGCTGGACATGATCGCCACCATGCTGGGTACCGAGCTCGACTCCAAGGAGGCCTTCGTCGAGCCCGCGGTGCTGACCCGGGACCTGAATCTGGGCTGGGTCGACTACGCCGCCGGCACCGCCGGGGGCCAGCGCCGCACCTATCGCGGCTATCGCGGCGGCCGTCCGGTGGTCGAGCTGGCCATCTGCTGGACCATGAGCGACGACGCGCTCGAGCCGAAATGGACCGACCCCAAGGGTTTCAGCGTGGTGATCGAGGGTGAGCCGCGCGTCGACGCGACGATCCGGTTCGGCAACCCCGGAGAGGACGTGATGACCGTGTTGATGGACAGCACGGCCGTCGCGGCAGTCAACGCCATACCGTTCCTGTGTGCGGCGCCGCCGGGCGTCATCACCCCGATCGACCTGCCCATCGCCGGATCCAAAGGGGCGCTAACGGTTTGAACCGCGCCATGCGCGTGGCGAGGTGCCGTGAGTGCGGCCGAAGAGCCGACTGAAATAGCCCGGGTCGCCGATCCCGACCCGCCCGGCGACCTCCGCGACCGGCAGATCCGTTTCGGCGAGCAGCGTCCGAGCCTCGGCCATGCGGCGTTCGATGATCCACTCTTGCACGGTGCGCCCGGTGCGGCGCCGCACCACGGTGGTCAGGTGTCCGGGCGTGATGCCGAGTTCGCCGGCCACATCGCGCAGCGACAACGGCTCGGCGTGCCGCCGGTCGATCACCTCGAAGACCTCGGCCAGCAGCGGTTCGCCGCTGCGCCGCAGGTCGCCGACCACGTCGACGGCCAGGCGCGCGAGGTCGATCAGCAGCAACGTGAGATGCGCCAGCGCCGCCTGCTGGTAACCGTCTTGGCGCCCGGTCAGTTCGGTGTCGATCGACGCGATCGCGCCCTCCCACGCCGACCGCCGCTCCGCGGGCACTTCCAGCCGCAGCAGCCCGCCAGACCGGCCGTGCAAAAACGGGAACAGCAGCGGATGCGCCCGCCACGCCGGCCATGGCGATCGCCCGTCCTCGCCCAGCGCCGCGGGATCGAAGAACACCCCCACCCCACCGGCAATCTGGCTCACGCCGGCGGGGTCGATGACCTCGCCCGCCGCCACCACATACACCTGCCCCGCGGCGGGGATGTACCACAACGCCGGGAAGTCGTGAATGTGGCGGCCATGCGCGAGCACGTCTTCGCGCCCGGCCCACATCACGGATACCGGCGGGGTGTCCCGATCGCTTCGATACTGATAGACGGGCACGCCGCCGCGATGGCTGATCAAGCGAGTCGCCGCACTCATGCCACCAAAGATAATCCTACTTTTGCCAAGAATCACCTAATTATCCGCGGCCCCAGCGGTTCACCATGGAATATATGCCAAAACATCATCCACATGACTACCTGCCCGCCGCCGGCCACGACGCGCTGCTCCCCTGCTACGACCTGTTCGCCCGGCTCTTGGGAATGCCAAAGCTCTATGCCACGCTGATCGCGCAGGCCGAGATCGTCGACGGCCACCGCGTCCTGGAAATCGGCTGCGGCACCGGCAATCTCACCACCCGGGTCAAGCGCGCCCACCCCGCCGCCGACGTCACGGGATCCGACCCAGACCCGCGGGCGCTCGACCGGGCGCGCCGCAAGGCGAACGACATCCGTTTCGAGCGCGGCTACGCCGAGCGGCTGCCCTACGCCGACGGCGAATTCGACAGGGTGCTGTCGTCGATGATGCTGCACCATGTCGACGGCGACGCGAAAACCGCTGCGGCGGCGGAGATCTTCCGGGTCCTGCGTCCCGGCGGGCGGCTGCACCTGGTCGACATCGGCGGCGAGGCGACCACCGACCACGGCCCGACCGCGCGGCTCATCAGGCGCAGCCCCCACGCGGCCGGCAACCTCGGCGACGCGGTCCCCCGACTGCTGACCGCGGCGGGATTCGACTGCACCGGGGTCGCATCGACGCGACACCGCATTCTCGGGCGATTGAACTACTTTCGCGCCACCCGCCCCGTCTAGCGCTGGTCGATAGCCACCTTGACCGCGCCGCTGTCGGCCTGGTTGGCGATCGCCAGGAAGGCGTCGCGCCACTGCTCGAGCGCGAAGGTGTGGGTCAGCATGGGCCGCAGGTCCACCCGATCAGCGGCGGCCAGGTCCAGGTAGTGGGCGATGGCGTGCCGGCGCCGGCCCTCGACCTCCTCGACGCCGAACGCGTTCGACCCCACGAGGGCGATCTCCTTGAAATACAACGGACTCCACTCCCAGCGGCTGGGCGCGTGCACACCGGCCTGCACCAGCGTCCCGCGGGCGCGCAGGACCCGGACCCCGACTTCGAAGGTCTCCGGCTTGCCGATCGTGTCGTACACCACGTCGACCGCGCCCGGGTAGGCCATCGGCAGGCCGAGCAGCGGCTGGCGCAGCCGGCCGCCGCCCCACGCCACCAGTTCCTCGATGACGGCCAGGCGGGGTTCGTGCTCCAGCACCAGTTCGGCCCCGAACCTGCGGGCCAGCTCGTGCTGGGCCGCGAACCGCGCGACCACCGCGACGGCCACCTCGGGGTAGAGCGCCCGCAGGATCGCGACCGCGCACAGCCCCAGCGAGCCGGCCCCGTACACCAGCACGCGGCCCGACCGCGGCGGCGGGTGGCGGGTAATCGCGTGCAGGGACACCGAAAACGGGTCGGCGAACACCGCCAGCTCGTCGGGCACGGAATCCGGAACCGCAAACAGCATGCTGTCGTGGGCCGGCATCAGCTCGGCGTAGCCGCCGGTCACGTCGGCCGACACCCCGGTGTGAATGCCGGGTTTGATGTCGCCGTCGGTGAAACTCCAGCACAGGCTGTAGTCGCCGCTTTCGCATGCGGGACACGGCGGAGAGATGCCGCGCGGCCCGCAGGACAGCCACGGGTTGAGCACCACCCGCTGGCCGATCTGCAGCCCCCGGGCCTTCGGCCCCAGCGCGACCACGTCGGCGACCACCTCGTGCCCCATCACTTGGGGAAAAGAGCAGAAGGCCGACATGGCGTTGTCGGCGTCGGCCTCGCCGAAATCCATCAGGATCTGCTTGGAGTCCGACCCGCAGATTCCGGTCAGCCGCGGCCGGGTGATCACCCAGTCCTCGTGCGGCAGCACCGGATCCGGCACTTCTCGCATTGCGGTCGGGGTGCGGGCCAGGTTCTGGGTCAGCGTGTTGGCGTCATCGGGTACCCCGAAGGGTTCCGGCCGCACGCCGTAGACGAGCGCCCTCATCGCGGCGACTCCCTGGTTTTGAGGCCGGCCGCCCCTACGATGAACGCGTCGATGTCGGCGTTCTTGGCGTCGACGACCGCTTTCATGTCGGGGACGTAGTGCTCGAATGTGCCGGTGCCCAGCGCCTCGATGACCCCTTCGGCCACCTCGTCGGCGGGCACCTTGGGGCCCTGGTAGAGGGGTTCCTCGCTGCCCGGGTGGTCCCAGATCTCGGTGTCGACGGGGCCCGGTTCGATCAGCTTCACCGCGACCCCGCTGCCGTGCAGGTCCACGGCCATCGCCTCGCTGAAGCCGCACAGCGCGAACTTGCTTGCGCAGTAGGCGGTTTCGTGGATGATTCCGAGCCGGCCGCCGACGCTCGACACGTTGACGATCAGGCCGGACCCGCGCGCCAGCATCCGCGGCAGCAGCGCCAGCGTCAGCCGCATCGGCGCAAAGAAGTTGACCCGCATGACGTCCTCGACCTCGTCGGGCACCAGCGCCGTGACGGGGCGCCGCTTCGGGACCGCGGCGTTGTTGATCAGCACGTCGACGCCGCCGAGCGCGTCCCATGCCCGCCGCGCCAGCTCGGCCAGCGCCGCGGTGTCCGCCAGGTCGGCCACCCACATCGCCGATTCCGGCGAGGCCCGCCGGCAGTCGGCCAGCACCTCGGCCAGGCGGTCCCGCCGCCGGGCGATCAGCCCCACCACCGCCCCTCGCCCCGCCAGCTGCCGGGCCAGGGCCGCCCCCAAGCCCGACGAGGCGCCGGTGATGAGCACCCGCTTGCCGGCCGCCGCGTAGGTCATCCGTCAAGGTTGCCGCTAAACCGGGGAAGCGTACAGTGGGGAAAGCTTGTTATATCGGCTAAATATTAGATCGACTAGATCCGAACAGGGGCGACTATGACTTCCACCAGGTATGAGGGCGACACCTGGGACCTGGCCTCCAGCGTCGGGGTGACCGCGACCATGGTGGCGGCCGCCCGCGCCGTGGCCACCCGCGCCGACCGTGCGCTGATCGACGACCCGTTCGCCGAACCGCTGGTCCGCGCCGTCGGCGTGGACCTGCTCACCCGGCTGGCGACCGGCGAGGTCAACCCGGACGACCTGAACGACGTGCACGACGGCGCCACCGGCTCCACCGGGGCGATGTCCCGCATGGCCGACAACATGGCGGTGCGCACCAAGTTCTTCGACGAGTTTTTCCTCGGCGCGACGCAGGCGGGCGTCAAGCAGGTCGTGATCCTGGCGTCGGGCCTGGACTCCCGCGCGTACCGGCTGGCCTGGCCCGCCGGCACCGTGGTCTACGAGGTCGACCAGCCCCAGGTCATCGAGTTCAAGACCCGCACGCTGGCCGGGCTGGGCGCGGCTCCCACCGCCGAGCGGCGGGTGGTGGCCATCGACCTGCGCGAGGACTGGCCCGCCGCCCTGCGCGCCGCCGGGTTCGACCCGGCCCAGCCGACCGCGTGGAGCGCGGAGGGCCTGCTCGGCTACCTGCCGCCGGAGGCGCAGGATCGCCTGCTGGACACCATCACCGAGCTCAGTGCGCCGGGCAGCCGGTTGGCCACCGAAAGCGCGCCCAACCCCGAGCCCGGGGACGAGGACAAGATGAGACAGCGCATGCAAACCATCTCCGAACGCTGGCGCGCGCACGGCTTCGACCTGGACATGGCGGAGCTCGTCTACTTCGGGGAGCGCAACGAGGCCGCCCCCTACCTGCGCGACCGCGGCTGGGCGATGAACGGTATCAGCATCCGAGACCTGTTCTCGGCCAACGACCTTCCGCCGCTCGCCGACGACGACATGCGCATGGGCGACGTTCTCTACGTGAGCGGCACGCATGAGTAAGGGCCGCACCGACGGCGACAGCTGGGGCCCCGCGGCCAGCGTGGGGGCGACGGCCACCATGGTCGCGGCATCCCGCGCCGTGGCGTCGCAGGGCCCCGACGCGCTGCTGGACGATCCGTTTGCCGATCCGCTGGTCCGCGCGGTCGGGCTGGACCCGTTCATCCGCATCATCGACGGCGAGCTCGATGTCGAGGACGACGCGCTGTTCAACCGCAAAGCCCGGGCCCAGCAGATCACGGTGCGCACCAGGTTCTTCGACGACTTCTTCACCGGCGCGGGCGAAGAGGGCGTGCGGCAGGCGGTGATCCTGGCTTCCGGGCTGGACACCAGGGCGTACCGGTTGCGGTGGCCGGCCGGCACCTTGGTCTACGAAATCGACCAGCCGCAGGTCCTCGCGTTCAAAACCGACACGCTGGCCGGCATCGGCGCCGAACCCACCGCCGAGCGCCGCGCGATCGCCATCGACCTGCGCGACGACTGGCCGGCCGCGCTGAGCGAGGGCGGTTTTGACGCCGCGCGGCCGACCGCGTGGAGCGCCGAGGGGCTGCTGCCGTACCTGCCGCCCGAGGCACAGGACCGGCTGTTCGACAACATCACCGCGCTCAGCGCGCCGGGCAGCCGGCTGGCCACCGAGCATGTGCCCGACCCGAACGCGTTCTCCGATGAGCGCCTGGCGCGCATCTCCGAGCGGTGGCAGCGCTTCGGTTTCGACCTCGACGCCGCCGACCTGTTCTACCGCGGCGAGCGCAACGTCGTCGTCGACTACCTCAGCACACACGGCTGGGCGGTGACGGCCCACCCCGCCAGGGACCTGTACGCGCGCAACGGGTTTGACTTCCCCGAGGACGACATGGCGGCCACCTTCGGCGAGCTGAGTTACGTCGCCGCGACCCTCAAGTAGGGTTGACCCATGGCACGCGCTCATGACGACAATTGGGATCTGGCCTCCAGCGTGGGCGTGACCGCGACGATGGTCGCGGCCGGCCGCGCCATGGCGACCAAGGACCCCCGGGGTCTGATCAACGACCCGTTCGCCGAGCCGCTGGTGCGCGCCGTCGGGGTGGATCTGTTCACCAAGCTGATGGACGGCGAAATCGACCTCGACGCGATCGAGAACGCGTCGCCGGCGCGCACGCAGGCGATGAGCGACGGGATGGCCGTGCGCACCAAGTACTTCGACGATTACTTCGTCGACGCCACCGGCGCCGGTGTGCGCCAGGCGGTGATCCTGGCGTCCGGCCTGGACTCGCGCGCCTTCCGGCTGCCGTGGCCGGACGGCACGGTGGTCTATGAGCTCGACCAGCCGCAGGTGATCGAGTTCAAGACGAGCACGCTGGCCGGCATCGGCGCCGAACCGACCGCCACCCGGCGCACCATCGCCATCGACCTGCGCGGGGACTGGCCGGCCGCGCTGACGGCGGCGGGATTGGACACGACGGCGCCGACCGCGTGGTTGGCCGAGGGCCTGCTGATCTACCTGCCGCCGGAGGCGCAGGACCGGCTGTTCGACAACATCACCGCGCTCAGCGCGCCCGGCAGCACCGTCGCCACCGAATTCGTGCCCGGCATCATCGATTTCGACGCCAGCCGCGTGCATGACATGGCCGGCGTATTCCGCGAGCACGGCGTCGACATCGACATGGCATCGCTGGTCTACACCGGAGAGCGCAACCACGTCGTCGACTATCTGCGGTCCAAGGGATGGGACGTCGACGGCGTCACGCGAACCGAACTGTTCCAGCGCAACGACATCGAGGTGCCCAACCCCGAGCACGACGACCCGCTGGGCGAGATCATCTTCATCAGCGGCAGGCTCGCCGGCTAGCGCGGGCCACGTTAAAGGCGCGAATTCCCCAGCCACAACGCGCTGGCACCGCTCAGCGTTTGCTCGGCGCTGTCCAAGATTCCGGCGATCGAGCGACCGAGCAGCGCGCCCAGCGCATCCGGGAGCGACGCGGCGGCCGGCTGGGACGACGCCCGGGGCCGCACCAGGTCCAGCAGCGACGAGCTCGGATAGCCGACGAGGCGCACCTCGGTGTCCTCGTCCAGGCCCGCGAGGGCCTTAGCGCGTCGCACCGCCGCCCGCAAGCCGCCGAGTTCGTCGATTAGGCCACGCTCGGCGGCGTCGGCGCCGGTCCAGACCCGGCCCCGGGCAACGACATCCACGGCCTCGGTGCTCAGCTTGCGGCCCTCGGCTACCCGCTCCACGAAGTCGGTGTACATCAGGTCCGCCTCGGCCTCTCGATGCGCCCGCTGCTCGGGGGTGAACGGCGCATCGGCCGACCAGGCGTCGGCATTTGCGTTGGTGCGCACCGTATCCGACGCAACCCCCAGTCGGCCCTTGAGATCACGAACCACCAGCTTCCCGGTGATCACGCCGATCGAGCCGGTGATCGTGCCCGGATTGGCCACGATCGCGTCGGCTGCCATCGCGACGTAGTAGCCGCCGGACGCGGCGACCGCACCCATCGACGCCACCAGCGGCTTGCCGCGTTCGCGTGCCATTTTCACCTCACGCCAGATGGTTTCTGACGCGGTGACCGACCCTCCCGGGCTGTTGATCCGCAGCACGATCGCGGATACCGAATCGTCAGCGGCGGCCTCCCGCAGCGCCGCCGCGATGGTGTCGGCGCCGGCGGTGGGCGTGCCGAGTGGCAGGAATTGCGGTCCGCCGCGGCCGCCGACGATGTTGCCGTCGACGGTGACCACGGCGAACGTCGGCTTGGTCCGGCGCCCCGGCACCGACGGCACGGGCGGGGCGAGTCGCGACCGGGCCGCCCCGGCGTAACGCGCGAGGTACAGCCGGGGCGGTTCTTCCTCGTCCGAAACGTCCTTCCCCCCAGCGAGTTCCGCCATCCGGGCGTAGGCTTCGTCGCGGAATCCGATCCGGTCGACCAGCCCGGAGGCCACCGCGTCGTCGCGCAGGAGCGGGCCGCGGTCGGCCAGCGCGTCGAGCGCATCCGGCTCGACCTTGCGCGATTCGGCGACCGCCCGCCACACCTGGTCCTGCAGGCTCTGCAGCATCCGGGTGACGGCCTCCCGGTGGGCCTCGGTGAAGCCATGCTCGGTGAAAAGGTTTGCCGCCGACTTGTATTCGCCCTTCGAGATGATCTGGGCTTCGATGCCCGCCTTGTCGAGCGCGTCGCGCAGGAACATCGCGTTGCTCGCGAAGCCGATCAGCCCGACGCTTCCCGCGGGCTGCATCCAGACCTCGCCGAACGCGGAGGCCAGGTAGTAAGACAGCGTGCCGGGATAGGTCTCGGCCCACGCCAGGGACGGCTTGACGGCGCTGAAGGCCTCGATCGCCGCCCGCAGCTCCTGGACCGCCGCCGGAGGCGACGCGCCCGGCTGCACGCGGGCGATCAGCCCGGCCACCCGGGGGTCCTCGGCGGCGCGGTGGATCGCCGCGACGGTGTCGCGCAGCGTCATCGGCCGGCCGGCCCCGGTGACGATCGCCAGCGGATCGAAGCCCGTCGTCTCCGGCGGCACCGAGCGCAGGTCCAACTCGAGCACGCAGCCATTGGGCACACCGTGATGGCGGGCGGTATCCACCCGGCCGGCCAGCGCACGGACGTCATCGATGCCGGGAAGCGAGGGCAGGAAACCGAACATACTGTGCAGGGTACCGATCGGCCGCCGTACGGTGGTCGGGTGAGGCTTTCCATCGCCATCCCCCAGTTCGACTACGACGGCTTCGACGCGCCCGGCATGCGGTCCTACCTGGCCCGCGCGGAGGAGCTCGGGTTCGAGGGTGGCTGGGTGCTCGAGCAGATCATCGGAAACGCACCCCTGCTGGCGCCGCTGGAGCTGCTGGCATATTGCGCCGCCTGCACGGAGCGGCTGCGCCTGGGGGTCGCCGTCCTGGTGACCTCGCTGCACGACCCGCTCCAGCTCGCCTCGGCCGCGACGGCCGTCGACCGGCTCAGTCACGGACGGCTGGACATCGGCGTGGGAACCGGCGGCGGCTTCCGCCGATTCGACGCATTCGGCGTCGAGAAGGCCACGTACATCTCGTATTTCACCGAGGGTCTGGAGCTGATGAAGGCGGCCTGGTCCGACGAGCCCAGGGTGACGTTCCACGGCCGGTTCCGCGATGTCGACGACCTACCGATTGCACCCAAGCCGGTGCAGCGCCCGCATCCGCCGATCTGGTTCGGCGGGCTGGCCCCCAAGGCCCTGGCCAGGGCCGTGCGCCTGGGTGACTCGTTTCTGGGCGCGGGCTCGTCGACCACCGAGGCCTTCGCCGGCGCCGTCACGGTGGTGCGCCGCGAACTCACCGAACAGCGAAAAGACCCGGCGGGCTTCACGATTGGCAAACGCGTGTATCTGATGGTCGACGACGACGCGTCCCGGGCCCGCGAGCGGGTGCTTACCGGGTTGCACCGCATCTACGGCGACATGCCCGGCGTCGAAGACGTGCCGGTGTCGGGCACACCCGACGACGTGGCGCGCGGGCTGCGCGACGTGATCGACGCAGGCGCCGAGTATGTGTTGCTCAATCCCGTCGGCGTCGACGTGCCAGAGAACCGCGAGCAGATGGAACGCCTTGCCGCGGAGGTCATTCCGCAGCTGGGCTGACTACAGTTCGGTGACCGAGCCGCCCGCGGCGGTGATCTTCTCGCGCGCGCTGCCGCTGAACTTGTGCGCGGTCAGGTCGACCTTGACGGTCAGCTTGCCGTCGCCGAGGACCTTCACCAACGAGTTCTTGCGAACGGCACCCTTGGCCACAAGTTCGTCCACCCCGACCGAACCGCCCTGCGGGAACAGCCGGTTGATGTCGCCGACGTTGACGATCTCGTACTCGGTGCGGAACCGGTTCCGGAATCCCTTGAGCTTGGGCAGCCGCATGTGAATCGGCATCTGGCCGCCCTCGAAGGTGGCCGGCACGTTCTTGCGCGCCTTGGTGCCCTTGGTACCCCGGCCGGCCGACTTGCCCTTGGAGCCCTCACCGCGACCGACGCGGGTGCGCGCTGTTTTCGACCCAGGCGCGGGCTTCAGGTCGTGCAGCTTGATGGTCACTGTGTTTTCCCTTCGGGCGCCGACTCCACCTCGACGAGGTGACGCACCACCGCGATCAGGCCGCGGGTCTGCGGGTTGTCCTCGCGGATCACCGAGTGGCGAATCCGCCGCAGCCCCAGCGTGCGCAGGCTCTCACGCTGCTTCCAGCGCGCACCGATGGTGCTGCGCACCTGGGTGATCTTGAGCTGACTCATGGCTATGCCGTTCCCTCCCGGACCGCCGCGCCCGCGGGAAGGGTGGCGGCGAGCGCTTCGCTCTCCCGCCGCGCCTTCAACATCCCGGCCGGGGCGACGTCCTCGATCGGCAGGCCGCGACGAGCGGCCACCTCCTCGGGACGCTGCAGCAGCTTGAGCGCGGCGACGGTGGCGTGCACCACGTTGATCGCGTTGTCGCTGCCCAACGATTTGGCCAGGATGTCATGCACCCCAGCGCATTCCAGCACCGCGCGCGCCGCGCCGCCGGCGATCACACCGGTACCCGGGCTGGCCGGGCGCAGCAGCACCACGCCGGCGGCGGCCTCACCCTGCACCGGGTGCGTGACGGTCCCGCCGATCAGCGGAACGCGGAAGAAGCCCTTGCGAGCCTCCTCGACGCCCTTGGCGATCGCGGCCGGGACCTCCTTGGCCTTGCCGTATCCGACGCCGACCATGCCGGCGCCGTCACCAACGATGACCAACGCGGTGAAGCTGAATCGCCGTCCACCCTTGACCACCTTGGACACGCGGTTGATGGCGACGACCCGCTCCAGGTAGTTGCTCTTCTCTCCGTCGCGGTCACGACCGCCGCGGCCGCCACCATCGCGCCGGCCGCGGCCGTCGCGGTCACCGCGCGAGTCCCGGCTGTCGCGGCTGTCCGGGGCGCCCTGCCCGCCGGCCGACTGTTCCGCCATTATGCGGTCCTTCCAGTTGTCATCAGAAACTCAATCCGTTCTCGCGCGCGGCATCGGCCAGCGCCGCAATCCGTCCGCCGTAGGTGTATCCGCCACGGTCGAACACCACGGAGTCGATGCCGGCGGCCTTGGCGCGCTCGGCGATCAGCTGGCCCACCCGCACGCTGTGGGCTTTCTTGTCACCGTCCAGGCCCCGCACGTCGGCCTCGATCGACGAGGCGGCCGCCAGCGTGGTGCCGTTTTCATCGTTGACCAGTTGCACGTGGATGTGCCGCGCCGAGCGGTGCACCACCAGCCTCGGACGCTGCGGGGTGCCGTCGATCTTCTTGCGCAGCCGCGCGTGCCTGCGCAGCCGCGAGACGCGCCGGGTCGCGGATACGCTCTGCCCCACCGGCTTCCGCGCGGCGGTCTCAGCCTTCTTTTGAGCCATGACTACTTACCTGTCTTTCCGACCTTGCGGCGGATCTGCTCGCCCTCGTAGCGCACGCCCTTGCCCTTGTACGGGTCGGGGCGGCGCAGGCGGCGGATGTTGGCCGAAATCTGGCCGACCTTCTGCTTGTCGATCCCCGACACCGTGAACTTCGTCGGCGACTGGACCGCGAACGTGATGCCCTCGGGCGCCTCGATCACCACGGGGTGGCTGTAGCCCAGCGCGAACTCCAGGTTGGAGCCCTTGAGCTGCACGCGGTAGCCGACCCCGAAGATCTCCATCTTGACGGTGTAACCCTCCGTCACGCCGGTGACGAGGTTGGACACCAGCGTGCGCGACAGCCCGTGCAGCGAACGGTTGCGCCGCTCGTCGTTGGGGCGGGTGACCACGATCGCGCCGTCGTCGTTGCGCGCCACCGTGATCGGCTCGGCGACCGTCAAATTCAGCGAGCCCTTGGGGCCCTTGACCGAGACGTTCTGGCCTTCGATCGTTACGTCGACTCCGGTGGGGACCAGAACCGGCTGCTTACCAATGCGAGACATCTGTTCCCCTCACCACACGTACGCGAGGACTTCGCCGCCCACGCCCTGTCTGGCGGCCTGACGGTCG
Source organism: Mycobacterium sp. 852002-50816_SCH5313054-b (assembly GCF_001667185.1). Lineage (GTDB taxonomy): Bacteria > Actinomycetota > Actinomycetes > Mycobacteriales > Mycobacteriaceae > Mycobacterium. The sequence continues at coordinate 218,126 of NZ_LZIC01000030.1, forward strand.
GTGAGCAGACCCGAGGACGTGGAGATGATCGCCACGCCCAGGCCGCCGAGCACCCGCGGCAGGCTGGTGGACTTCGCGTACACCCGCAGACCCGGCTTGGATACCCGGCGCAGGCCGGCGATGCTGCGCTCCCGGCTCGGGCCGTACTTGAGCTGGACCACCAGCGCCTTGCCGACCCGAGCGTCCTCGGTGCGGTAATCGTTGATGTAGCCCTCGGCCTTGAGGATCTGGGCGATGTTGGCCTTGAGCTTGGAGTGCGGCAGGCTCACCTCGTCGTGGTACGCCGAATTGGCGTTGCGCAGACGGGTCAAGAAGTCCGCGATCGGGTCCGTCATCGTCATATCGTTAGTCCCCTGTCACCAACTGCTCTTCTGCACACCGGGCAGCTCGCCCGCGTGCGCCATCTCGCGCAGGCAGATCCGGCACAGCCCGAACTTGCGGTACACCGCACGCGGACGGCCGCATTTGCTGCAGCGGGTGTAGCCGCGCACCGCGAACTTCGGCTTGCGTGCGGCCTTGTTGACCAATGCCTTCTTCGCCATTTGCTCAGTTCTCCTTGAACGGAAAGCCGAGGGCCCGCAACAGCGCTCGTCCTTCGTCGTCGGTCGTCGCCGAGGTGACGACGTTGATGTCCATGCCCCGGACCCGGTCGATCTTGTCCACGTCGATCTCGTGGAACACCGACTGCTCGGCCAGTCCAAACGTGTAGTTGCCGACGCCGTCGAACTGCTTGGGCGACAGGCCGCGGAAGTCGCGGATACGTGGCAGCGCGATCGACGTGAGCCGGTCGAGGAACTCCCACATCCGGTCCCCGCGCAGGGTCACCCGGGCTCCGATCGGCATGCCTTCGCGCAACTTGAACTGCGCGATCGACTTCCGCGCCTTGCGGATCTCGGGCTTCTGCCCGGTGATCAGCGCCAGGTCGTTGACCGCACCGTTGATCAGCTTGGCGTCGCGGGCGGCGTCACCGACTCCCATGTTGACGACGACCTTCGTCACGGTCGGGATCTGCATGACGTTGCCGTAGCCGAACTGCTTGTGCAGCGCATCCCGAATCTCGTTGCGGTAGCGCTCTTTCAGGCGCGGCTGAGTCTTCTCTGCGGTGGTCATCAGATGTCCTTGCCGTTGCGCTTGGAGATACGGACGCGCTTGCCGGTTTCCTCGTCCACCCGGTAGCCGACCCGGGCGGGCTGGCCGTCCGAGTCGACCACCATCACGTTGGAGACGTGGATCGGCGCTTCCTGCGTGACGATGCCGCCCGACCGCGCGCCGCGCTGGTTGGTCGAAATCGCGGTGTGCTTCTTGATCCGGTTGACGCCCTCGACCAGCACGCGGTTACGTTCCGGGTACGCCTGCAAGACCTTGCCCTTGGCGCCCTTGTCCTTGCCCGCGATGACGAGGACGGTGTCGCCCTTGTGGACCTTCATCTACAACACCTCCGGGGCCAGCGAGATAATCTTCATGAATCGCTTCTCGCGCAGTTCGCGGCCGACCGGTCCGAAGATGCGCGTCCCGCGCGGGTCGTTGTCGGGCTTGATGATCACCGCGGCGTTCTCATCGAACTTGATGTAGCTGCCGTCGGGACGGCGGCGCTCCTTGACGGTGCGCACCACGACGGCTTTGACGATCTCGCCACGCTTGACGTTGCCGCCGGGGATGGCCTCCTTGACGGTGGCGACGATGACGTCACCGATGCCGGCGTAGCGTCGCGACGAGCCGCCCAGCACCCGGATGCACAAGATCTCCCTTGCGCCGGTGTTGTCGGCGACCTTCAGCCGCGATTCCTGCTGAATCACTCGATCTCCTGACCTGGTTCATGTGTGCACGGCAGGAGGAACCCAAAAGCCTGACATGCGCGGTCTTTGTCACCGAAAGGCACGCAGGGCCGATTCGCACCGGCCGAGGTCTGCCCAAGGCAACCCCTAGAGTCTAGGGGACGACCAGCTCAGAGCCAAATCCGCGGATGTCGGCGAGGTGATGGACGCCTTCGTGCATCGCCTGGCGGACCAGCCAGCGCGCGGTGCGCCGCTCGCCCGGCAATCGGCTCCCCACGCGGCCCCAGTCTTTTGTGCGTCTGACCTCGTCGCGGAAGCCGGCGGTGCCGGCCGCCAGTTCGTGGAGCGTGGCCTCGATGTCGCAGTCGTTGTACCGGAAGCGGCGGGCCCGCAGGTCGTTGAACATCGGTTCGAAGGCGGGTTCGTGCTCCGTGCGGACGCGGTGCAGCCGGATGGTGAAGCTGACGTAGACGTCGCGCAGATGGCACAGGTACTCGGCGACCGACCACACCTCGGGGGCGGGCCGCACGCGGCGGGCCTCGGGCGCGACCGCGCCGATCGCGTCGGCGACCGCGCCCGGCAGGCCGGCGATGACGGCGACCGCGTCGTCGATCCCCGTGCCCAGGTAATCGACCGAACAGGCGTCGCAGACGTGATCCTCGGCGGCGAGCGGCGGTAGCGACGCGGGCATGGGGAAATCCTGCACGACGCGAGTGGCGGCTGTCCGCAGTCGCCTCCGGGTAAATCCTTGACCGGCCGTCAGAAGGGCGGTGGCTCTTCGTCTCCGGTGGGCGGCGGCAGGGCGAAGTAGTCGCGGCGTGTCGGTTGTCGGGCCAGACGTGCGTCGCGGTTTTGTCGGCGTTCGGCGGCGATGCGGTTGGCGCGGTCTTGGGCGCGGGTGCGGCGCCGGCGGGGCATCATCGCGGTGCGCTCACCGCAGTCCTCGGGGGCTGGGTCGGCCTCGGCGGCCGGGAACCCGCCGACGGATTGACACAGGCTGGGGAACAGCAGCGCGCTGCCCGGGGTGGTCACGTAGGTGTGCCCGGCCGGGGAGGTCAGGATCAGTGTCCCGTCGGCCAGCTGTTGTTCGGCCCAGCCCATGAATGTCTTGATCAAGTGGTGAGTTCTGCAGTAGCACTTGAGGTTTGACGCGTGGGTCAACCCGCCCTGGGCATACGGGATGGTGTGGTCGAGATCGCACTGCACCGCGGGACAATCACAGCCGGGCCAGCGACACGTCAGATCCCGACACCGCACGAAATCGGCCAACGCCTGGGAGGGCACGTACCGGTTTTCGGGCGCAGCGTCGGCGGGGTGGATCAGCGCCACCAGCTTGGCCGAGGCGGCCAGTTCGGCCACCAGTTCGGGTGGGATCAGCCCGTCGGCGCCCACCTCGGACCCCGGCGCCGTGCCGGTGCCCTCGACGGTGGCTTGCTCAGCGATCACATGAATCACCACCGGGCCAGCCGCGGGGCGTTTGCCGGCCGCGCAATCCGGGCGCGCGCAGCGGCAGCCCAGCCGGTCCGCCCCGGCGGCCAGCGCGCCCAGCGCGTCGGCGCGGCGCTGCTCACGGCTGCGCGGATCGTGGGCACACACCGTGGCCGCCAACGCATTCAGCCGCCGGTCCAACGCGTGGGCATCCGAGGCGAACAGGCTGCCATGGATCTCGGCGAGCCCGTCCTGGACCCGATCACCGATCCACACCTCTCGGTCGACCTGGTGCTCTTTGCGCCGACGCACCGCATCGGCGTCGGCGCGGGCGACGATCTTGTCCACCTGGGCGGCCAGCCGGCCCCGGGTCATCGACGGCCAGCGCGCCACGCCGGCCGCCAACTGGGCATCGACGCTGGCCAGCACCTTCTCGTCGACAATCAAATCGGTGCGATACGCGATGGTGCTAAACAGCCGGTAGTCGATGTCGCCGGCCACGAACACCTCACCCACCCGGGGAAGACGCTCATGCAGCGCCCGGGCATCACGCAGCCGGCCGGCGGCCAGGCCTTGGCTGATCCGCAACGCCGCGGCGATCTCGGCGGCCACCGCCTCCATCGTGTCGATCGCCCACGCCTCACTCTCTGAGCACCGCGACAACCGATACCGAAACAACTCATGAATCGCAGCCAGCTGCGCGGCCGCCGCCCGGTTCTCCGCCCGCGACGCCGCGCAGATCCGCTCCACCAGCACCGCCGACTCCGGCGTCGCCGACGGGCAGTGACGCTCGATCATCTCGTCAAACCGGGCAGTCACCTCGGCACGAGCGGCTTCATCGAACATAGGTTCGAGTATGCCACCGGGCCCCGACCGGGTTGACTCATCTGAAATGCGCGCGAAAGGGTGGGTCGTTGCCTCACTGAAAATGCGCGCGTGGACGGCG